>JAMPEM010000009.1 GCA_023665145.1 Bacteroides sp. | reverse complement strand
TTTAATGATTTTATGAATGAATCATTTTAAGTTTTATTATTAAACAACCTCTTAAAAGACATCGGCAAATACAGAAAAATTTCAGACACTTAGGTCATCAATTTGTCATTGTAAAGTAGACGGCTCGGCAATATTTAGCCGAGCCGTCAATTAATTCTGGAATAACTATATTATGTATTAATTACTCATCTCTGAGCTTTTCCCCTTCCGGTGTAATCTCAGGGTCAACTCCCCACTGAGCCTGACTTAAACGCTTATAATTATTATAGCGCCATTGAGCATTCTCTTGAGCTGCCTTAAAGAGTTCCTCTGCCTCATCAGGGTATTCTTTCCATACTGAAGCATATCTCACCTCTCCCTTAAGGAAATCTGAGAATTTGCTCCAATCCGGCTCCTTACTGTCAAGGGTAAACGGATTTTCACCCTTCAACTCATTATCAGGATTATATCTCCATAACTGCCAATATCCACACTCTACCGCCTTCTGTTCCTCAAGCTGGCTATGTCCCATTCCGGCTTTAAGTCCGTGGTTGATACAAGGTGAATATGCTATTATTATTGAAGGTCCATTGTACGCCTCTGCCTCGCGGAAAGCCTTTAATGTCTGTGCATTGTCAGCTCCCATTGCTACTTGAGCGGCATATACATATCCGTAAGTCGTAGCAATGAGACCGAGATCTTTCTTTCGGATTCTTTTGCCTGATGCCGCAAATTTAGCTATAGCTCCAAGAGGGGTGGACTTGGATGCTTGACCACCTGTATTCGAGTAAACCTCTGTGTCAAGAACAAGAATGTTGACATTCTTTCCTGATGCAATTACATGGTCAAGACCACCGAAACCGATATCGTAAGATGCACCGTCACCACCGATAATCCATTGTGAGCGTTTTGTGAAATAATGGCTAAGGTTGACAACACTTTGCGCAAATTCACACTTGTCGGCATAGGGTTTTACTTCCTCCACTATCTTCTCTCCAATTTCGCGAGAAAGTTTATCATCATTGCGATTATCAAGCCATTCCTGTGCGAGTTTTTTTAAATTCTCGGAAGATTTGTCTGATTTGATTGCATCGTTCATCATATCTACAAGACGACTTTGCATCTTTTCATACGCAATATACATACCGAGACCGAACTCACAGAAATCCTCAAACAATGAATTTGCCCATGCCGGTCCGTTACCCTTATCATTGCTGCAATAAGGTGTAGCAGGAACAGAGCCTGAATAAATCGATGAACATCCGGTGGCATTAGCTATCACCTGACGATCTCCGAAAAGCTGAGTCATCAGTTTCAAATATGGAGTCTCTCCACAACCGGAACATGCTCCACTGAATTCAAATAGCGGACGGGCAAATTGACTGTTTTTAGCATTAAGCTTAACATCTACAAGATCCTGTTTGCTCTTTACGCATTTAATCAATTTCTCCCAAATCGGTGCTTCTTCAAGCTGAGTGCTTAAAGGTTTCATCTCAAGAGCCTTCACACCTCGCTTGCCCGGACATACATCTACACAATTGCCGCAACCCAGACAGTCAAGCACACTAACTTGCTGACGGAATTTCATTCCGGTAAATTGTTTTCCAATTGCAGGGATTACCTGATTGTCACTCAATCCGACTTCCCTCTGTTCTGCTTCAGTCATAACAAATGGACGAATCGCGGCATGAGGACATACAAACGAACATTTGTTACACTGGATACAATTCTCTTCAAGCCATTCCGGGACAAATGCTGCCACCCCACGTTTCTCATAAGCCGCCGTTCCGGGAGGCATTGTACCGTCTGCCATATTTTCAAATTTGCTTACGGGAAGCAAATTGCCATCCTGGGCATTTATCGGTCTTACTATTTCATTAATGAAAGCGGGATCGTCATTCTTTGGTGTCGGTTCGTCCTTCAAATCCGACCATGTAGAATCAATGGTCAACTCATGATATTCACTCCCACGATCCACAGCAGCATAATTCATATTGACGACATTTTCACCTTTGCGCCCGTATGACTTGACGATAAATTTCTTCATCTGCTCTACAGCAAGTTCCACCGGTATCACTTCTGTAATACGGAAAAACGCCGACTGTAGGATTGTATTAGTACGATTGCCAAGACCAATCTCTTGTGCTATTTTTGATGCATTGATATAATATACCTTAATTTTATGTTTTGCAAAATAGCGTTTCACCTTATTCGGTAAATTCTTGGCAAGAGTCTCACCTTCCCACACAGTATTAAGCAAGAAAGTACCACCATCCTGTAGGCCGCGGGTCACATCATACATTCGTAAATATGCCTGCACATGACATGCCACAAAATTAGGCGTATTTACTAGATACGTAGATCTGATCGGTTCATCACCAAAACGGAGATGTGAGCAAGTGAACCCTCCGGACTTCTTTGAGTCGTAATCAAAATATGCCTGACAATATTTGTCGGTATTATCTCCAATTATCTTGACAGAATTTTTATTGGCACCCACTGTTCCATCCGCGCCAAGACCATAGAATTTTGCTTGGAATATACCTTTACCACCAAGAATTAACTCAGGAAGGACAGGTAACGACTTGAAGGTAACATCATCCACAATTCCTATTGTAAACCCGTTTTTAGGCTCTTCAAGTTTTAAATTCTCATAAACGGACTCAATCTGAGAGGGTGTGGTATCTTTTGAAGAAAGTCCGTATCTGCCACCTACCACAACAGGCGCATTTTCTGTGCCATACAGACAATCCTTTACATCCAGATACAACGGATCTCCCGTAGCTCCAATCTCCTTGGTTCTGTCAAGGACGGCTATCTTTTTAACAGTCTTGGGAAGAACACTTAAGAAATGCTTGGCCGAGAATGGTCTGTAAAGATGCACACTAATTAAACCGACCTTTTCTCCTTTGGAACGAAGATAATCTATAGTCTCCTGAATGGTCTGCGTCACCGAACCTATCGCTATAATAACTCTATCAGCATCCTCTGCTCCGTAATAATTGAAAAGATGATACTCTCGACCGGTGATTTTGCTTATCTCAGCCATATATGCCTCAACTACATCGGGCACATTCTCATGGTATTTATTAGCGGCTTCCGTATGCTGAAAAAATACATCCGGATTTTCTGCCATTCCACGGCTTACAGGTGAATCAGGATTCAATCCTCTGCGACGAAAACGTGCTATTGCTTCATAATCAAGCAATGGCGCAAGATCTTCTTGCGACAATGCCTCGATTTTCTGTATCTCATGTGAGGTGCGGAATCCATCGAAAAAATTAAGGAATGGAACACTTGTCTTTATTGTGGAAAGATGTGCTACTCCTGCAAGATCCATAACCTCCTGCACTGATCCTTCAGCTAACATCGCAAATCCTGTCTGACGGCATGCCATTACATCGCTGTGATCCCCGAAGATTGACAACGCATGTGTGGCAAGCGAACGTGCTGATACATGGAATACACATGGAAGAAGTTCTCCTGCTATCTTATACATATTAGGAATCATCAGGAGAAGACCCTGAGATGCTGTGTATGTAGATGTCAATGCACCTGCTTGAAGTGAACCGTGGACAGCACCTGCCGCGCCTGCCTCACTTTGCATTTCCTGTACTAATACTGTTTCGCCGAAAATATTCTTTTTTCCGGCCGCTGACCAATCATCTACATATTCTGCCATAGTAGATGAAGGAGTGATGGGATAGATGGCTGCTACCTCACTAAACATATAGCTTATGTGAGCCGCTGCCTGATTTCCATCACATGTCAAGTGCTGCTTTGACTTGCTCATAGGATTCTATTCGTTAGATTTTTAATACATTCCATCCTTAAATTTCGAATCGTATGATTATGACCATACCTCTAATCCGACAGGATGCGGAATAAAATTTTTTACCTTAGATTATAGTGCTTTTTACAAGGGTATAACGTCTACACACTTGCAAATTGCAAAATTAATAAATTTTTACGTCTTACGCAAAAATTCCTTTCCGTTTTGTTTTTATGTTTTTCTCTCTTTTTATTTTATGCAGATTGATTTTGTATTTTTATATAATTTCTATTTTCTCTCGCCTCCCTTTAATCTTCTCCCCATGTATTCTTTTCAGAACATAAGATACCTTTTCCGAAGAGATAGCCGCAAGTGAATAATGATCATATACTGCTATTTTTCCTATGTCGGATGATTCCAATCCACCGGTCTTTATGAGAAAGCCAAGTATATCTCCCTTGGAGAGCTTCTCCTTTTTACCGGCACTGAATCTGAGCGTCTCAAAATTCTTAATAGTAGGCATATCAATTTTTCTGTCAAGATGATAAGTGTCATTAAGATCGATATACTCTTTCACCTCTTCTTCCGGGCCGATAAGAATGAAAACATCCCCTTCATTACTCATTCTGGCAGTTCGTCCATTCCGGTGAGTATATGTCTCGGATGTAAGCGGCTGATGATAGTGTATAATATTGCTGACACTCTCTATATCTAGACCTCGCGCCCCCAAGTCTGTAGATACAAGTATCGGTCGCGATCCATTATTGAATAACGTTAAAGCCTTCTCTCTGTCTTGTTGGTCAAGACCTCCATGATACAATGATGTTCTTATGCCATTTGACTCAAGATATTCCGAAACCCGGTCTGCACTATCACGATGATTAACAAATATGACACTCTTGTAGTTCGTATTCTCTTTATAGATATTGGCTAAAAGTGTTTTCAATGTAGCAAGTTTGTCTTTGCCATCAGAGTCCACCCTGTGCACTTTAAGGCGATCTCGCAATCCTTTATTGTGGGATAAAAAACTAAGTTTCTTTGCCTCATTCAACGAAAGAAAGTCGGGAAGAATATCTAAATCAGTAGCCGAAGTCAAAATAGTTCTGCTAACATTTTTCAGTCTTCTAAGAATTCTTCTCATCTCATCCTCAAACCCTAATTCAAGCGATTTGTCAAACTCATCAAGCACCAAAATTCGGGTTGGCAACACATCTACATTTCTTCGGTTGATATGATCGAGAAGCCTCCCCGGTGTCGCTACTATTATATCCGGAACCACACTCAGTGAATTAACCTCATCTTCCACTTTATGCCCCCCGTAAAGAGCTGTAACTTTATATCCCCGTGCAATATCTCGCGTAACACCGGCAAGTTGGAGAACAAGCTCTCGAGAGGGTGCAATTATAATTGCCTGCACTCTACCCGTTGTCGGCTTCAACATCTTCAATACCGGCATAACAAATGCAAGTGTTTTACCCGACCCCGTAGGAGACAGCAGTATTATATCCCTTGCCTCTCCGGATGCTTTTAACATCTGAAGTTGCATTTCATTTAAATGCTCTATATTCAGCTTTTCCTTTACAAGTGGAAGAAATTCTTTTTCCCTCATGCTTTTACAACAAATTATCTGCTTATAAGTTCCCTCTATACTAATATCATGAGATTTGTGACCAATCTATACTTTTGGAAAAGCGATATCCAAGCTCATGTGAGAGTATCCCCAATGATTCCTGCGACAGAATCAAATCCGTCACAACCTTAGGCTCTGTCCGGCCTCTGCCATCCGAGTAAATCATGGGATTTGCATCCAAAAGAGCAGAAGCTGCTTGACGTGCTGCCTCCATTATTTGGAAATCTCTTGTTATATCCGCCACTTTGAAATTAAAGGCTATTCCGCTTTGTTGTGTACCTTCTATATCTCCCGGCCCTCGCAATTTCATATCTTCTTCGGCTACTATGAAACCATCATTCGTCTCTGTCATAACCTCAAGTCGGCGACGTGTGTCTTTTGAAATCTTCTGTTTCGTCATCAATATACAATAGCTCATCTCAGCACCTCTACCCACACGACCTCGCAACTGGTGAAGCTGAGACAATCCAAACCTTTCAGCATTATTTATCAACATTACAGTAGCATTAGGTACATTCACACCAACCTCAATCACCGTTGTCGCCACTAATATTCGAGCTTCGCCACTCACAAATCTGTTCATTTGGCGCTCCTTGACATCAGCCTTCATCCTACCATGCACACAACTCACATTGACACCGGGGAAAGCTTCACACGTCTGTCTGTAACCCTCTTCCAAACTCTTAAGATCAAGCTTCTCATTTTCACTTATCAATGGATAAACAATATAAATTTGTCGTCCCTTGGACAGCTCATGGTTTATCAATCTGTCAACACCTGACCTCACACCGCCATATCTTAACAATGTCTGAATAGGTTTTCTTCCGGGAGGAAGTTCATCTATAACACTTACATCAAGATCCCCATACACCGTCATAGCCAACGTTCTCGGTATCGGAGTAGCTGTCATTACAAGCACATGGGGAGGAGTCTCATTCTTTAGCCACAAACGTGACCTCTGGGCTACACCAAATCGATGCTGCTCATCTATTACGGCAAGTCCCAATTTACAGAATTTCACCTTCTCCTCGATTAAAGCATGCGTCCCTATTAATATCTGTAATTTCCCATTTTGCAGGTTATCATATATCTCATTACGTTCCGATATACGCGTACTTCCGGTAAGCAATTTCACACTTACCCCTATTTGTCTGCACCATTCTGATATTGTCTCATAATGCTGAGTGGCAAGAATTTCTGTTGGAGCCATCATTGCCGCTTGAAATCCATTATCTAATGCCATAAGCATCGTCATAAAAGCGACCATTGTTTTACCGGAACCAACATCCCCCTGAAGGAGTCTGTTCATTTGGTGTCCTGTTCGCATGTCGGCTCGAATCTCCCTAAGCACACGCTTTTGTGCATCGGTCAGATTAAACGGCAAACAATTATGATAATATCCGTTAAAATACCCCCCTATATGATGAAAAACATGACCGGCGATTTTCACATTACGTTCCCTCGAAAACCGCAATATATGAATCTGTACATACATCAGCTCCTCAAACTTCATCCTTTCTCTTGCCTTCTGAAGAGATTGAACACTTCCGGGCAAATGCATATTTTTCAATGCCTCTCCAAGCGGCATAAGGTGATACATATTAACAACCTCCGGGGGCAGAGTTTCCTTAATATTGTCAAAAAGACCGCTCTCAGTAACTTTCCTAAAAATCTGTTGCAACGTTCTCGATGTAAAACCCCGTTTTTTCATCTTCTCGGTTACATTATAAACACCCCGAAGTCCCTCAGGCGGCCGTGTCGGATCATATATTTCTACCTCAGGATGGGAAATCTGATATCCATTATGAAAAAATGTGGGCTTACCGAACAGAACATACTCTTGTCCAATCTTAAGAGTGCTCCTTATCTGCTTTATCCTCGCAAACCATACAACCTCTATTATGTTGTGCCCCTCTCGAAAAGCACCTATCAATCTTTTTTTTGCACCCTCACCCTCTTCTGCAAAATTCACAAAAACACCACGTATCTGCACCTGTGGCATTTCTCCGGCAAACTCCCTAACCGAATAAAATTTACTGCGATCTACATAGCGAAAGGGGAAATATGTAATCAAATCCCTTCCGTTATGCACAGAAAGCTCCGAGGCAAGGATTCCGGCTCGTGACTCACCTACGCCCTTGATAAATTTAACATCTCTATTCTCAAGACTCTCCATCTTTCCCTCTATTTTTCAATACTGCTTCTGCCAAAACAAAATCCACAGGAGTAGTAACCTTGAAATTTGCAGGATCTCCTTCATATAACGACACTTTACGCCCCGATGACTCATATACAGATGCATCGTCTGTATATTCCGGCAATAGCATCCCTTTATACGCATCCAATAATTCGGAAACCTTGAAAACCTGCGGTGTCTGGACTATTCTGTATTTACTACGATCCACCGAACTCGAATCTTCACCATCCACAAACCTGAGTGAATTGGCCTCAGTCACCACCGGGATAGCCGAACCATTCCTAATCGCCATATCCCATCCTCGTTTTATCACATTTTCACGAACCATTGGCCTTGCAGCATCATGTACGGCCACATAACTGTCGTCTGAGACGCCATACCTAATTCGAATATATTCCAATCCGTTGATGACGGATTGTAGCCGATCTTTACCGCCATAACATATCTCTACCCCCCTTGCAGTCACATAATCTGTCGAAATATCATCCCAAAGCATTTGACAATCTTTATTGAGGACTACAATAATTTTCACATTGGCATCCTCACGTCTGAAAGCTGCTATACTCCATAATAACATCGGCACACCATTTACACACTGCATCTGTTTGGGAACATTTCCTCCGGCTCGAACACCGGCACCTCCAGCCATTATCAAACAATATTTCAACATCTTATCTTACTATTACTAATGAAAAGAGCGGGGGTTTGTCATAGTGCAAACATCCGCTCCATATTCTTAAGTCTATCTGAAGATTATTACATATTCATTCCGCCGTCTACCTGTATCACCTGTCCGGTGACATATCCGGAAAGATCTGAAGCAAGGAAGGTAGCTACATTTGCTATATCTTCAACTTGTCCGCCACGACGCAATGGAATCTTCTTCTTCCAATCCTCACGAACCTCATCGGGCAACGCTGCAGTCATCGCTGTCTCAATAAAGCCCGGTGCTATAGCATTAGCACGAATGCCGCGTGAACCCACCTCTTGCGCTATGCTCTTTGCAAGTGCTATCAATCCGGCCTTTGAAGCTGCATAATTTGACTGGCCCGCGTTGCCATGTACTCCTACCACTGAGGCCATATTTATGATGCTTCCGTGCTTTTGTCTCATCATAATGGGAAGCACGGCATGTATAAAATTGAACGCTGATTTAAGATTAACAGCAATTACTGCATCCCACTGAGCCTCGGTCATTCTGAGCATAAGACCATCCTTGGTGATTCCCGCATTGTTTACAAGAATATCGATTGATCCAAAATCATTCCTAATCTCAGCTACCACCTTTTCTGTGTCGCTGTAATTAGCTGCATTTGATGCATATCCTTTGCATTTGACACCAAGTGCCTCTATCTCCTTTTGTGTTTCAAGTCCGTTCTCATCAATTACAAGGTCTGTAAAAGCGATATTTGCTCCCTCGCTTGCGAATTTCAGAGCAATCCCTTTCCCTATACCTCTTGCAGCTCCTGTGATCAGTGCTGTCTTACCTTCTAATAATTTCATGTCTTTATATGCTTTAATTATTTTCTTATTCCGTTTTCACAAGTTTTCAAGACACGGTTCGACTTGACAAACTTCTGTTTATTTAATTTTCCACAATGAAACATCCACATGAATAACCACCTCCGAACACCATCAAGGCAACTCGCTCCCCGGATTCAAATTTGTCCCTGTTTTGTGCAAACACAAGCGGTGCGGATGCTGACCCGGTATTCCCATATTCTTCAATGTTATTAATGAATTTATCCATCGGGAAGTCAAGTTGATGTGCCACTTGTGCCACAATCCGCTTATTAGCCTGATGTGTGATAAAATATTTTATATCCTTTACATCAAGGCCGCACTTGTCAAGCGATTTACGAAGTGCGTGAATCATATATCTACACGCATGAATGAAAACATCTCTGCCGTCGGGCATGCTTATTCCATCTTCTTTCGGGCGAAGCCGTACACCTCCCGGGCCACGTCCCAAATCACCCAAACCTTCAGTATAAACATTCAATATTTTTATATCATTTTCAGACTCCTTGTCAGCTGATAAAAAATATGCGACAGCGGCATCCCCCCATAAATGTCCGGATTTGGGATCCGACTCATTCGAATAATATGTATTATGTTCGCTGCATATTAACAAAGCCTTCTTAGCTTTACCGGCTTTGAAATAACACTCTATTGCCTCAAGCCCGTTTATAAATGATGAGCAAGCTGAGGATATATATATCGCCTTGGCTCCATGTATACCGTATTCGCGTTGAGCTTCATGCGCAAGAGTTGCTACTGAATCATAGCAACAATAATGTGCGGCAACAATCAAATCAACGTCTTTTATGTCGTAGGGCAAATTGAGGAGAGCATTGTCTATAGCCTCCATTCCCATTGTATTGACATTCTCTTCCGGAGAACATTTGGAACGAGTGGAAATTCCCGTGCGTTGGATTATCCATTCCGGGGTCAATCCGTTTACCTGCTCGAAATATTCATTCGGCACTCTTTTCTCGGGTATGTAATAACCCGTTGCGTTGATATACATAGCCAAATCTTTTCAGTTTAGTTAGTTTCGTAGGAGAGTTCAGTATTGGGTCGCAGTCAAGAATGTGTGATTCCTTTCAGCTTTATCTTTTTCGGATGCCATAGATTATAAGTTCGCTGATATAGTCCTTCAAGATTGCCTTATCAACTCCATTTTCTGAAAGACTGTCATTAATATATGGAACATCAAGACCGTTTAAAGCACAATTTATCACCACTGCAAGACGTTTCACATCATCAATGTCGAATACTCCCTTAATTTGTCCTTCTCTTAAGACTTCTGCAAGAAGTTCAGTCTCTCTGGCCGACAACAACTTGCGCGCCCTCTCCACTTTTCTTACATCACGAAAAAATCCCGCGCGAAGTGAGCCATTGCGCTTCACAATCTCTCGCATTGTCTCAAATCTACACTCCACATATTCATATAGCTTCTCATCAGGCTCGATATCCTTATGAACAATATAGCGCAACCGTCCGAGTAATTCATCAGTTTCACTCTCTATGACAGCATTGAATATTTCTCGCTTGCTCTTAAAATATGTGTATATGGTGCGACGACCTTTATCTGACGCAGACGCAATATCATTCATAGTCGTATTCTCCACACCCTTTCGTGCGAAGAGCTGTCGAGCCACCTCTATAAATTTGTCTCGTGTCTTACGTACCATATATGTCAGTCATTTCGGGTAAAATGCACACTTTTTCTAACTGTGAGCAAAATTACACAATTTTTTTTATTCTGCCAAATTAACATCCACTTAATTTAATTTTAAACGAATTTTTATTAAGAGGTTGTTTCAACCGGTAAATAAAAAAAATTTGCACCTAAAATACGAAAATTACTACAATTATTGCTCCTATTCCAATTTTTTTTACGATATTTGCAGTGCCAAATCTAAATGCACCTATCTATTAAGTGACATTTTGACAGGCATTGCATTTTTATTTTAGACAAAATATCAATTTAGAAATGACAAAAGCAGATATTGTAAACGAAATCTCTCGCAGCACCGGCATTGAGAAAGCTGCAGTTCTCCTCACCCTCGAAAAATTCATGGAGGTAGTTAAAGATTCCATGGCAGACGGAAACAATGTTTACCTTCGCGGCTTTGGCAGCTTCGTTCTCAAAACTCGCCGCGAAAAAACAGCTCGGAACATCTCCAAAAATACAACAATCAGAATTCCCGAACACAAAGTTCCGGCTTTCAAGCCGGCTAAAATTTTCCTTGAGAAAGTTAAATAATTCTCTTCGAATTATCAAAATTAATCTAAAAATATACTATTATGCCCAGCGGAAAAAAGAGAAAAGGCCATAAAATGGCTACTCACAAAAGAAAAAAAAGACTTAGAAAGAATCGTCACAAGAAGAAATAATAATGCCGGGGTTATGCCCTGACATCTTAATGATGATTTAATCTTTAAAGAATTAAGGGCAAACGAAAGTGAGAACTATTACTCACCGTAGTTTGTCTCTTTTTCTTTTAATAAGAATTTGATTTGCGACTCCTTACTAACGAACGCAAATCCTTATTCAATATAACCTTGGGAACTTTTACCCAATCATATACCATTACCATTTAATACAATCGTATTATTTTAATGAAAAGCGAACTAATTGTTGACGTTCAGCAAAAAGAAATCTCCATAGCGCTCCTAGAAGATTCCAGACTTGTATCACTACAAAAGGAAAGCAGGAACATAGCTTACGCCGTGGGTGATCTTTATCTCGCAAAAGTACATAAACTTATGCCGGGACTCAACGCAGCCTTTATTAACGTAGGCTACGAAAAAGACGCTTTTCTTCACTATCTCGACCTGGGACCGCAATTCAACACCTATTCGAAATTCCTTAAAGAAGCTCTCGAAAACAAGAAGAAAGTCCCGAATATCTCCAAATTCAATCGCGAACCGGAAATCCCTAAACAGGGCACCATTTCTGACGTCCTCACACAAGGACAATCACTCCTCGTTCAAATAGCTAAAGAACCAATCTCTTCCAAAGGACCCAGACTGACCACCGAACTCTCTATTACCGGAAGGTTTATGGTTCTTATTCCCTTCGGTGACAAAATTTCTATCTCTCAGAAAATTAAGTCTACCGAAGAAAAAATGAGACTTAAACATCTCATCGGTTCCATTAAGCCAAAAGGTTTCGGAGTTATTATCAGAACCTCAGCTGAAAACAAACGTGTCGCCGAACTTAATGCCGAGCTACGAACACTACTAAAATGCTGGGAAGACGCCATAGCAAAACTTCAACGCTCTGAACCTCCCTGCCTTATCTACGAAGAAGAATCAAGAGCCGTAAGTATCATCCGTGACATCTTTAACCCCGACTTTGAAGCAGTCTACGTTAACGACAAAGAAACATTTGATCAAATCCAAGACTACATTGAGGTAATTGCCCCGGAATGTAAAGATATTGTTAAATTTTACAACAAAGATGTACCCATCTTTGACCACTTCAATATCACACGACAAATAAAAAACAGCTTCGGGAAAACCGTTTCCTTCAAAAGCGGAGCATACATTATCATCGAACACACCGAAGCACTTCACGTCATTGACGTCAATTCCGGCAACAGATCAAAAGCCTCCAATGATCAGGAAACCAATGCTCTTGAAGTAAATATTCGTGCCGCAGATGAAATAGCCCGACAACTCCGACTCAGAGACATGGGCGGAATCATTGTCATCGATTTTATCGACATGAACAAACAAGAACACCGTCAGGCTCTTTTTGACCACATGAGGCAAATAATGGCTAATGACAGAGCTCGTCACAACATCCTCCCTCTCTCAAAATTCGGGCTAATGCAAATCACAAGGCAACGCGTAAGACCGGTTCTTGATATCACTACCAACGAAACTTGTCCATCCTGTTTTGGCAAAGGTGAAATTCAACCCTCTCTCCTATTCACTGACACTCTTAAAGAGAAAATTGACTATCTTGTCAATCATCTTAAAGTAAAAAAATTCACTATGTTTATACACCCCTTTGTCGATGCATACATAAAAAAAGGGGTTTTCTCCATCTATGGTAAATGGAGACGTGAATTCGGCAGAAATTTCAAAATCGTACCTGATGAATCGCTCGCTTATCTTCAGTATAAAGTCCTCGACTCCTCAAGTCAAGAAATTGACCTCAAAGAAGAACGCGACGTCAGCAGCAGCCATTCAAAGTCTCAAACTAAAATTAAAAATAGAGACAATTGAAATTTATCCATTTATAAATTTTTAGAAATATCGAGATAATGAAGAAAAGAATATGACCGACAGCTTGCTCTCTCGAGCTTTCGCATTTCTTTGGAATTAATAATTTACATTCCACATTAATTTCAGAGCATCGAAGTTTTAAAACTTCGATGCTCTGTTTCATATTGCTTATTGCCATGTATTCTGTTCAAGATTCGGCACAGGACCAAATCTGTTTTCTTGCGGCTCCGATGGCTGACATTCCAATATCAACAACCATATTGCCCCTATCAATGGAATCAAAGCTATGAATATCCAGCCTCCACCCTTTCCAACATCATGCAATCTACGTACTATAATCCCTAACATACATATACTGATTGCCAATGACACTAAATACCCTAACATCGTAAATAATATACTCCCGGCACCGAATTTACCCATAGCCATCAATGGAAAAGATATTGCGTATGATATAATACACATCAACAAATAGAACCACCAGAACTCCGAACGGCTCGACCTGCCCGAAAAATTAAATAGATTGTTAATTCCCCTGTTCACTGCTTCAGTAAACGTTACCTGTCTTTGATACATAATCTTATGTTTTTATTTTATTTAATTCTTTCTTAACACCAAAATTAATAATAATTTTATGTATTACAAACTTTTTCCTAACTTTTCTGCATATCTGCATCCAAACTTAGATTCTTCGTTATCATAGCAAATATAAATGTTATTGACGATACTGCCATTATAGTTATCGCCGTGGAATGTATAACCACTCCCCTTCCTACCAATGGTGATACAACCGCACCAAATACATACCCACAAATTCCAAGTATCGCTGACGCTCCTCCGGCGATATCTCTCCCCTCATCCATAGCCAACGTATTCCCTACTGTAAATATCATTCCCAGGCAAAATAAAATTGGCAAAATTGTTAACTCGAAACTCCAAAAATCGCCTATTCTATAAACCAAAACGACCAAGAGCACCGACAAAGCAAGAAGACCACAACTCCCATATATTGCCGCATTCCTCAATACCTTAAACCGCAATGCAAGCATCGATCCTAATGCCACAAGAAGTGCATTACCTCCCATAATTAATCCAAAGTCCAATTCAGAAAAACCAAAATCATGCTCATATATAAATGGCCCGCCACTTATATATGCAAACAAAACTCCAAGTCCGGATCCCTTCAACAACACATGGACCATAAATTTCCTGTTCCTTAGCAGAACACAATATTTTTTAAACGCACTCCACACACTCCCGGTATCTCGCTTGTCCATAGAAAGCGTCTCCCTTAATTTGGGCGACATAACAAGCAACAATACTCCAAATAATGCCAAAACCACAAATACACCACGCCACCCCCATCTATCTGACACAAGTCCTCCCAATACCGGTGACGACGCCGGAGCAAATCCATTGATACCTCCTATAATTGCCATTGTCTTTGCCAATGCACGTCCGGAATAGACATCTGCCGGAATTGTGCGAGCTAAAAAATATCCCGCTGAAGCCCCAAGACCTTGAAAGAATCTCATCAGAAGAAAAAAATGAATAGTAGGCGAAAATACACTAATCACAGCCGAAACTATGAAAAAAATCAATCCACTCAATAAAATCGGCTTCCGACCATATTTATCACTGATTGGACCCATCAACAACTGCCCAAGTGCAAGACCAATCATTCCGGTTGTTAATCCCATTTGTGCCATCGGGATTGAACAGTCAAAATAACCTGTCATCTCCGGCAAGGAAGGCAAATACATATCATTTACAAACGAACCAAACGCACTAAGCCCGGCCATATAAATAATAAAGAAAGTGAAATTTATGCCCACGCCCTCACTATTATTTAATTTCTGATTAGTGTTATTCATAGTCATAGCGAATCGATTACAATAATATAACCAATCCGCTATTCCTTTAGTTCTAATTTCTGACTATTCTATTGCCGCAAGAAGATCTGCTACTACAAATGTCGAACCACCCACATACACTATATCATCTTCTCCGGCATTTTGCATCGCACCTCGATACGCCGATTCCACCGTTCGGTATTTATGACCTGAATATCCATTCTCTCTACCTTTCTGCTCCAAAATGTCTACATCCAAAGCTCTCGGTATTTGTGCCTGTGTGAAATAATACACCGCTTCACGAGGGAACATCCGCAATATCTTGTCAATTGCTTTATCTGCAACAAATCCTACTACTATATGCAATTTAGATCCCTCAGGCCTTCCCTGCATTATTCTCTCCAACTGTCGAAAATTATATTTAAGGCCTCCCTCATTATGGCCCGTATCGCATATTACCAACGGCCGATTACTCAATCGTGTCCAACGTCCTCTAAATCCCGTTAACCGCTCTACATCTTTTACACCCGTCTTTACCGATTCAGCACTTATATATACCCCTGCCTCTCGAAGCATCCGGATTGCTGTAAATACCGTATTGAGATTCTTTACCTGATACTCTCCGGAGAGGCCTGTTGAAAATCTTCCGTAATCCTCTGACAATCCTTCTATCCCGCCCTCAGGATTAACCGTTAGCTCACTTATACAAGGATTTTGTTGTGCAAAAAAACTTTTCGTACCAACTGAGGCTATTCTTTTACGGAATACATCCTCTATTTCTCCCTCAGCCTCTCCTATGGTCACCGGTATCCCACTCTTTATTATTCCGGCCTTCTCGGAAGCAATCGCCGTCAACGTATCTCCAAGAAATTGCGTATGATCAGATGATATATTTGTAATAACACACCCTATCGGACTGATAATATTGGTAGAATCAAGTCGTCCTCCCATGCCGACTTCTATCACGGCATAATCCACTTGCTCTCTCGCAAACCAATCAAAAGCCATCATCATCGTCAGTTCAAAAAAACTCGGATGACCATCATAACCCGATTTCCGAAAACGCTCTACAAAATCAACTACAGCAACCTCCGGTATCATTTCTCCATTAATTTTCATCCTCTCTCTAAAATCAACAAGATGCGGGGACGTATATAATCCTGTTTTATACCCCTGACTCTGGAGCACTGCTGCAAGAAGATGAGATGTACTCCCTTTTCCATTGGTTCCACCTATATGAATGGATTTAAATTTCTTGTGAGGATGCCCGAAAAATTCATCCAGATGCTCGGATGTCTGTAGTCCGGGTTTATAGGCCGCAGCTCCCACCCGAGAGAACATCGGAAGCTGACTATACAAATATTCTATCGATTCCTTATAATCCATATATCAAATAGCCGGCTATCCCGGCAATTATTATTACTACTATCGGATGTATTTTCTTCAAATCGCCCCTCCATCTTATAGGAAAATATACAAGACAGAATGACACTATACAAATGACAACATTGATTATTAATTCTATATTATCCTTGTTAGGATTAAAATTTGCTTCGTTCATAAGCATTATAGCAGCCGAAGCTATAAGCCCGACCACAACAGGACGTAATCCCATAAAAATCCCCTTTATTAATCCACTCTCATGATGTTTTTTGATAAAATGTGAACTATACAACACCAGGAAAAAAGATGGTATAACCACGGCCAATGTTGCTGCACAAGAACCTAATATCCCCCAAAACATTCCTGAAAATTGAGTACTTACACTTCCCGGTGCTACATACCCAATATACGTTGCCGAATTTATCCCTATTGGTCCCGGTGTCATTTGCGAAATCGCCACTATATCCGTAAACATAGTCTCTGAAATCCAGCCCGGACCCACTACTGCCTTCTCTACAAGAGACAACATAGCATACCCACCACCAAATCCAAATATACCTATTTTTATATAGGCCCATATCAATTGAATATAAATATTATTCATCCCTTTCGTTTTTTGAGATTGTTTTGGGTATAACGAAAATATAAATATCCACCTAAAGCACCAAGCAGTATATAAAGAATCGGATTAGATACAAAACCCATGTCTAACCATATCATTATTGCAACCAACGTCGGTATCCATAGTGTTCGTAATCCTATTTTGGCAGCCTTGGCAGAAGTAATCACCGGAGCAATTATCAATGCTACCACAGCCGGACGTATTCCCATAAAGATAGAAGATATCACATGATTACTCTTTATCATATCCGGAGTTAGAAATATGGCAATCGCAAGAATTATCAAAAACGATGGTAATATCGTCCCGAAAGCAGCTATTGCTGCTCCTCTACCTTTGCGCAAATTATCACCTACGGCCGTGGCTATATTCACAGCCAGAATACCCGGCAGACTCTGAGCCACTGCGAGTAAGTCCAAAAATTCATCTCGCTCTATCCAATGGTGACTGTCCACTATCTCCCGCTCTATAATAGAAATCATTGCCCAACCGCCACCAAAAGTAAACGCACCTATCTTAAAAAACGACAAAAACAACTGCAACAATATTTTGTCGCTACCTCTCCGTATCTTCTTTTCCGGCATTCGCATACCATTCAGATCATTCATCATCATATTCGAATTCATACTCATCGGCCAATCTAATATTGACCGCATAGAAGAAAGTGCCGGTATTTCTCATATTCGGTTCCTTTCTGACATCGAATATTACCTCATCATCATCTATCAAATCCTCATCTGTGAATTCTCTGGCCTGATACCTGAACTTGCCAACTTGAATATATGGATTGCCATAATTATACTTATAAATCCCCGGAATATCATAATCACTATCCGAAACACCATTTTGGCTACCTATCTTAATTACCTTCTTACGTTCCGGCTGGAATTTTGTTTGATTGAAGATATTATCTGTCGGCTGTTCATTATCATCTTCTTCGAATATCTTCTCAATTGGCACTTCCTCACTCTTTTCAGTATTCCTGAACAGGAAGGATTTATTATAACTGCTCACATCAACCTTACCCAAAACCTTAGGGCCTATCCTTTCCGTCTCAGGACGGAATATCTCATCATCATCATGCTGCGTCAAGAAGCCAAACGACAACTCATCATCCACATTCGTTTGCACCTCAGCTTCTTCCCTCTCCTTCACGGATGTCACAGCTATCGCATTTGCATCCGATTCAATTATATCCCTATCCAACTCCTCATCTTCTGAGCTTCGACTCTTGACTTCCAAATCTATCAAAGACGGTGAAAGCCAATCTGAATCCTGAGTCATAACCATTCGAGCCTTTCTATATGCCATCCCGGGAGTTAAAATCGTATGTCCTACATACCTTCCACTCAACTTCGCTTTCTCCACCATCAAAGCAATATCCACTTTGTTACTATTGGCAAAATCGAGCGACATCGGTATTAACTGCATCAACTTGCGACGTTTTGTATCATACACCGGAATCAACATTCTATAATTCCACTTCACCTTCTTTACTGCCCTGCGCAATGACAACTCCAATGCATCCTTAAAACGCATCCTGGTGAAATCATCACAATAAAGACTGTCTCTGAAATCATCATAAAACTTCTCATCCGGCTCATGCAATTCACACGGCCAATCAAATCCAGAAGGCACAAATTGCGCAAGATATGAAAGAGGAAGACGATCCAATCGCTCTAATATATGTTCAAATGGCAATGTCGGAACTCCGGCGGCTGAATCATACAGTAAATCCTCAGGCTTATCAAAATAACTTGCCCTACGCGGCAACCTAACAAAATGTCTTGTCAAAATCTGACCCGAACGTCTGCTTCCGGGGGTGGTCCATGAATTAAACACCCATTTTTGCATACCCTCCTTCCTATTGACACTGAAAAGTGCATATATCGGATCATACATCCTATCCACCAACCCTGTGTTAAATACTGCCCATTTCCCCGCTTCCACTATAGCATAATTGTCACCATTTTTTCGCATGTGTAACAACCGCTTAAACGTATTTGTAATGTAAGCCCGCAATATTCCGTAGGGCTGCTCCCCCTCCGACCAATTCTCCGGCAATGCCATATCAGCCAAAATTTTCAACTTGCTGTCAAACCCCGCCATAAATCCCCAATTAAACAATGACTGTGGATTTGCATATCGAGCCCTATTCAATTCCTCTGCCTTATGTATCCCCAATTCAGTCAGACGAATTGCGCTATACCGTTCTACCGTCTCTATTATATTATCATCATCATCACCGACTTTCTCATCCTCAACCTCTACCTTCTCTATATAGGAGGAAAATTCTTCAGACGATATTATATCCTTAAACGAAACATCATCATCAGCAAATGAACTCAACAACCCTCTCTGATGTAACTGTTCAATAACTTCACTCAGTCTGGCCAATCCTTTTTCATCCTTCAGAAGATATACGACCATCAATAGAGCTTCAAACAAATCATTATAAGCCATGAAAAATACTAAATCAATAAATTAAATATATTTAATAATATCAGACATCTATCCGTCAACGTATGACGGATTCCTCTGCTTGCATCTATTGCAAAATTACAAAAAAATCAATATAATCTAAAATTTATCTCCCTAAAAGAAATCTAATCCACATTAACTCACCAACGATTGTTTAACCTTTAATTCCGGTATCCACTTAACTAATCTTGCATTTATCAAGATTCTTCCATAAGTGAATTATACAATGAGATATCATGCTTAAAAATATACGCTTTACACAATTTTATAACCTCATTGCATTTATGTTCATCAAACAATCCAAAATGCACATCATCTTTATTCATTTTAAGTCTAAGAGCAAGCCACGAATAAGCATTATAACGTGACTTCTTTAACTTATTTTTCCATATAGCATCAAACCATCTATGAGCCTCCTTCCTGCTCCTGCCGGTAGCCCTATCTGCCACTGACCCCATACCCCTCTCTGTACCGTCATGACATCTCACAGAAGCACCACATTTCGGACAAACCCTATATCTTACCATTCCTCTATGTTGCACAATTGTATCACACATACAGTATTGACACACTTCCCCATCTTTTATCTTTTTGTCCATTGAAAATATTCTTACAAATCTAATCCTATGCTAAAACAATCATTAAAGAGGTTGATAAAAAATAAATGTTAATTGATTTCGGCATAATTTTTAAAGAAATTTATGTAAATGAGGAATGAGTGTAGTTCTCTACAAGATTTACGAATTTGCAGAAATTATCCAAAAAGAAGTCCAATTAGAATGACAATTAAAATTTATTGAGTAAATAAAATTATTAAACGTTTGGAAACAACTGATTTAACGATTTTGTGAACTAATCTTTTTAGGTTTTATTATTAAACAATCTCTAAATACAATACCATTATATGATTTAGAAAAGTGGCCCGCATTCAAAATGCGAACCACTTTTATCTTTAATTATCATAGCAGCGGCATCTCACAGTAGCCGAGCTAAATAATTATTTTACTTCTTGAGCTGAATTGTAACGGCACGATCAAGAGGAGCACCTTCTGCGCCATACTGATCTTCAAGGTTACCATTGTTGATAGTAGCGTCAAGCTGATCAGAGTTTACACCACAAGCCTCAAGATAATTCTTGACACCATTTACACGAGCTTCACGGAGACGAGTGTTGATTTCGTCGTTACCGGTATAATTGTCAGCCCAACCGGTGAGAACATATTGCTTGTTAGTATCCTGTTTCATCACACCTGCTACAGAACGAAGGATGTTCTTTTCACGTGCTGAGAGTGAAGATTGGTTGATGGGGTAGTATACAGTTGCGATACGTTCGCAGTCGTTGTAAACACGGCTACCACGGTCACGACCTGCATATTCACCTTCACCGCTTTCGCAGTTGCGAAGTTTTTTCTTAAGAGCACCAATCTCATTCTGAGCTGCATTGAGGTTAGCTACGAGAGCGTCGCCTTCAGCATCTGTATATTTCCAAGTCGGGCAAACTGCAGTAACGGGGCAATTCCATTCGTTTTTGCCGAAGTGGTAAGTGATACCTGCGTTTAGGCTCGGAAGGAGGCTTGCAGAATTGAAGTCAATAACTTCGGCCTGTACATCTACAAAAACATCAAGGTGTTTTGCTACACGGAAATTGTTCTGCAAACCGATGTTCATGTACATATTATCATCATGAGATGCTCTCCATTTGAGGTCTTCTCCTTTATATGCACGTCTAAGATTCCAACGAGCACCTGCGCCACCGTGAAGAACTGCGTTATAAACCCGGTTGGGTTTGTAGCCACACCACCAATTGGTAAGATTAATCAATACATCAAACTCACCACCGATGCCCATGAAAGTTTCGGGATAGTAGCCATTCTTGAACCCGTTTAAGTCATCGGCTTTGCGGAAAGTACCATTAGCGGTAGTCGCACCTTTAGGCTGTACCCAAGAAGCACCAACACGGAATCCGAAAGTAGGAGTAACCCATTTACCTACATAAAGTGCAGCATTTGCGCCAATACGATTTTTGAAATCGGGAACCTTAATGTCATGATGACCAACGAGAACGTTTGCACCGCCTTGTGCAGTGATGAACCAGTTGTCAACATTGCGGTTCAAAAGAAGACCCTGTGAGCAGTCTTCAACGTAAGTAACTTCCTGAGCAACAGCTTGAGAAGCACCACACATTGCAAGAGATGCAAGTGCAAGTAATACCATTTTCTTCATAGAACAACAATATTTTAATTAATAATTCTTTTTCTATTTGGGTTATCGGGTGCAAAGATAACACTTTTTTTCTAAATAAACATTATAAATCTAAAAAATGTTTAATCTCACCCATAATATTATCTATTGTAAATCCAAACTTTTCATCAAGCACTTTATACGGTGCAGAAGCTCCGAATCTGTTTAATCCGTAAATTTTATGATTTCCTCTCATTATCCAAGACAGGGTAGAGGGCAGTCCTGCAGTGAGTCCGAATGTTTTAACACCTGCAGGAAGCACTTTTTCTTTATATTCCTCATTCTGCGAATTAAAGAGACCAAGAGATGGCATTGAAACAACTTGAGCGCGTATGCCCTCTTTTGCAAGATTTGCAGCTACGTGACAAAGCAATGACACCTCACTTCCGTTAGCTACAAGCACAATCTGTGGATCTTCCGCCGGAATTACGATATATCCTCCCAAAGACGCAAGTTTTGCAGCCTCTCTCCTATTATCAGAGGGCAAATCCTCTACATCCTGTCGGCTGAGGATAAGTACGCTCGGTGTTGATGTATTATTCATTGCAAGACGATAACATTCTACTGTCTCGGCTGCATCAGCCGGTCTTAACACAAGCACTGAAGGATTTCCCTTAAAATTGTTAAGTTGCTCCATCAGGCGGATTTGCGCTTCTTGCTCTACAGGCTGATGAGTGGGACCGTCTTCTCCGACACGGAATGCATCGTGGCTGAAAATATATTTAACCGGCAATTCCATCAGAGCAGACATTCTGATTACCGGCTTCATATAATCGCTGAATACGAAAAACGTTGCACATGCCTCCATTATTCCTCCATGCAATGCCATTCCATTCATTATTGCAGCCATGGTCATTTCCGAGACTCCACTTTGCAAGAATGAACCGCTGAAATCTCTCCAAGTGAAGGAATGCGTCTTTTTAAGAAAGCCGTCAGTCTTGTCGCTGTTTGAAAGGTCGGCACTTGAAACAATCATGTTCTTGACGTTTTCGGCAAGAAATCCTAACACTGTGGCTGATGCAGCGCGAGTGGAGATATTGGGTTTCATCTCAATTGAGTCCCAATCGAGATTTGGCATCTTCCCTGACATATAATCATCCAATGTTTTGGCCAACGATGGATTCTCATCTTGCCATTTGGCATGTGCAGCCTTACGTTCTGCCACGATCTTTTTTAGCTGCTCACATCGGTCCGAATACAATTTTTCCACCTCAGGGAATATTTTCCAGGGATTTTCCGGATCGCTACCAAGGTTTTTGAATGTTGCGTCAAGATCGGCACCGGCCTTGCTCAGAGGCTGTCCATGTGTGGAAACCGCTCCTTCCAAGGAGCTGCCGTCTGTTGCTACAGCACCTTTTGCCATTATTGTATGTCCGATAATCAAAGTTGGCTTCTCTTTCTCTGCGTTAGCTCGGGTAAGTGCATCGGATATGGCAATGGGATCATTGCCATTAATCTCAATAACATTCCAATTCCACGCACGATATTTTGCAGCTGTATCTTCACATGTCACATCTTCTACTTTTGTGGATAATTGCACATCGTTGGAATCATAGAACATGATAAGATTATTCAAACCGAGATATCCGGCTATTCTGCCGGCTCCTTGAGAGATTTCCTCTTCAATACCGCCGTCGGATATGAAGGCATAGGTTTTATGTGCAATTGTCTCACCAAAACGATGAGCAAGGAAACGTTCGGCTATAGCACATCCGACTGCCATAACATGTCCTTGTCCCAATGGACCGGAAGCATTGTCAACACCTCGAATAGGGTCGAGCTCCGGATGCCCCGGGGTAACACTCCCCCATTGACGAAACTGTTGAAGTTCTGCCAAAGAATATCTTCCTGTAAACGCGAGAACGCCATAAAGCATCGTTGACATATGTCCGGGGTCAAGGAAGAATCTGTCTCTCCCTATCCACATGGGATCTTCAGGATCATAAACCATGAAGCTTGAAAAGAGAACATTTGCAAAATCTGCCGCTCCCATTGCGCCACCGGGATGACCGGATTTCGCCTTTTCCACCATTGACGCAATTAAGACACGGAGATTGTCGGCTGCGCGTGTATACAAATTGGAATTCATAGATAATAGATATATGTTTTAGTGTACTTGATATACTAAATATCAGACACCTATAATTAACACATCAGGTTAACAATATGTTCTAAGGGTCTGTTGTCTACCCGTCATTCATTTACATGGTAGACATATAAATTAATCTTTAAATATTTGTCTAAATTATATTACAAATACAATTGCGGGTCATTCTCGTCGGTCGGTATATCGGTATTGACATTTTTTGAACCGAAGAGTGCATAGAAGAGAAGGTAAAGCAGAGATACCACTATTAGCCAATACGAAGCGATATATCCTGCATTATCCGCAATCCAGGTCTGAACAAGAGGCAAGACACCACCACCGACAACCATCATCATGAATAGTCCGGATGCCTTGGCTGTATAAACACCGAGTCCTTCCACTGCGAGATTGAATATTCCTCCCCACATTAAAGAAGTACATAGACCACATAGCACTAAAAGGACTGCTGAAATTGGAATCGTGGGTCTGGACTTGACTGCAGAAACTATCTCATGAGGTTGTTTCTCGCTTTTACTTACAACTTCACGAGGTGTCTCGGAGCCATCTTTTAGTATTATTTTTTCTGATACAGTATAGTTTGAGAGTGCTTCTACAGAAGGATTGTTGAGGAATTTCACAACTTCCGCATCAGGCATACCTGCATTTTGCAGAGTGGATTTAACACTTGCGGTGGAATCGTATACCATTCCCGGCACTTCCATTCTGACAGTAGATGGAATACAAATAGCGGCAATAACAAGACTCAATCCCAAACCTGAAACGGCAGCAAGCTGGGACTTAGTAGAAACTTTAGCAGATATTGCACTGCTGCATAAACGGCCGACAAGCATAAGAAGCCAATAAATTGCCACAATAGCACCGGCTATAGCTGATGCATCTCCGATGATTCCGGCTCCCGTTATCTTCTGGTCAGAGAGATAGAAGTTTAGTGTTCCCGGAATACCTACTTCCACACCAACATAGATGAAGATACCAATTATACCAAGCACACAATGGCGGAAATTCCAGGGGGAATAACGGAATTTGCGTTTTTCCCCTTTCCCGATATTATTTTCCGGTATTTTAACAAATGAAATTATTATAAATGCCACTACGAATACTCCCATCGCAATAAAGAGCAATGGAGCTACAGCACTGATTGTAGTCTGACGGGTAAGCTGGCCGATAAGGGCACCTACAAGGAAAGGGGTTAAGGCACCGGAGAGCGAATTAAAAGATGATCCTATCTGAAGCAATTGGTTACCTTTATTGCCACCGCCCCCAAGGGTGTTAAGCATGGGATTAACTACAGTATTGAGCATACAGACGCTAAAACCTGAAATGAAGGCACCCAGAAGATAAATAATAAAATTAAGAGTGACATTGAAATGACGGGAGACCTCCATTTCGACGCCTGCAATATCTTCTGTCAATGTCACATCCGCTTGATGTATTATTACTTCTGTACCAAGGATGCTTGACAAATATTGCACTAAAAGACCTATTATACCAATGGACATTGCCCAAAGTGCCGTCTTTTTGTACCCGATTTTCACAAGAAGATTTCCTGCAGGCACACCCATGCATAGGTAAGCAAGAAAGTTCATCATATTACCTAACATACCGAGGAAGGAGTTACCCTGGTATGTATTTGCCCAAATTGTTCCAATAGGAGCTGCGAGGTTTGTCACAAATGAAATCATCGCAAACAATAGGAACATTGCGATAATCGGTAGTGTTCTGTTGCCGGCCCGTTGCCCTGCTAAATTTACATTAGACATAATTAATTTTATTAAAAATCTTACTTACCATATATTTCATTGGATTGCCAACCATATCAATAGATTCTGGGACCGAAGATTGCTGTACCTACTCTAACAAGTGTGCTACCCTCATCCACGGCAGTTTCCCAATCTCCGGACATTCCCATAGATATGATGTCAAACCCTCTCAGTTCAGGAGATATATCACCTTTTATTTCATGAAATGTATCGGCAATTAGTTTAAAATCAGCACGAATACGATCTACATCATCAACATTTGAAGCCATCCCCATAACACCGCATATATGACAGGCATGGAGATTTTCATATTTTTTATCACGGAAATAGGCTTTAAGCTCATCGGGTGAAAATCCGAATTTAGTTTCCTCTTTAGCCACGTGAAGCTGCATAAGAACATTAGTACAGACTCCTGCCTTAACCGATTCTTTATCAATAACATCAAGCAATTTTTCTGTATCCACGCTCTCTATCATTGAAATCTTGCCAACAATTTGTTTTACCTTGTTGGTCTGCAAATGTCCTATGAAATGCCAACGAATATCGGGCGGGAGCACATCAATCTTGGAAATCAATTCCTGCGCACGACTTTCTCCGAATATTCTCTGGCCTGCATCATACGCCTCTTTAATTTCCTCCGGTTGATGAAATTTTGAGACTGCTACAAGCTCTACTCCCGGTGGAAGCATTTGATGTAGTTCTCTGATTTTTTTAGCAATCTTACTCATAGATTTTACTCCTCGGAAGAATGATTATAGGGATATACATCCATCAGTGGTGTTTCAGTCACTGACACTGTTTCATAATCGCCCATCGTACCTTTCATCCCTTCATTGAAAACATCAAGGGCATCGGCTACACTATTAGCTTGCACTAAAATGAATGAGTTTGATTTTTTTTCCTTTCCACTTTTTTCATCGACGGTGATAAATGCCACTTTAACCATGTAATATTTATCGCCACGTTCATTGAAAAATATTTCAGATATCTTGGTTTTCTTTACGGCAGAAACAGAATATTCGCCTGACATGAAGGGGGTGATTTCTTCAATAATACGTTTTTCTGCTTCTGTAAAAGAGATTGCATCTACAAGATACGGCTCATTTACCTTTTTAGAGGTACCATTCTCTTGCAGTTTATCATAACGCACTTTACATTCAAACCAAATTGCCATTTTATAATCGGTAATACTTTAAATCTTTTACATTAATAATCAACAACCACTCTCAATGACGACAAATCACGGATCCGGAGCCTTGTCTTGTAGCAAGCACAAGCACTTCTGCAATCTGGACATGAGCGGGAGCTTGAGCAACGTACAGGACAACATCTGCAATATCATCCCCGGTAAGAGGTTTAATACCTTTATAGACGTTATCAGCTCTATTGCCGTCACCATGGAATCTCACCTTGCTGAACTCCGTCTCTACAAGCCCGGGTTTGACATTAGTGACTCTTATTTCTGAATCAGCTACATCTATTCTCAAGCCATCGGATATTGTCTTAACCGCTGCCTTTGTGGCGCAATAAACATTTCCTCCTGCGTATGCTGCATCACCGGCTACCGACCCGATGTTGATAATGTGTCCGGAATTTCGTTTCACCATTAGTGGAACAATCAGTCGAGTCATTGTCAGAAGGCCTTTTATGTTAGTATCAATCATTGTATCCCAATCATCAAAATCACCTTCATATTCAGGCTCCAATCCTAAAGCGAGTCCGGCATTATTAATAAGAACATCTATCTGTCGCCATTGTTCAGGCAAATTTTCGATAGCGCGTGTAGCCTCTTCTCTATTTCTTACATCAAAAATCAACACCAGAACTTCTGCACCGTCATTAATTAATTCCTCTTCAAGTTCAGCCAATTTCTCGGCTCTTCTTCCTGTAATAATCACGGAATATCCTGCACGCGCGAATTTTCGTGCACACGCCCTACCAATTCCGCTTGTCGCACCGGTAATAAGAGCTATTCTATCACTCATTTTATGCTTTAATATAGTTTATTATATTAAGATGTTGTTTAAAAATCAATCACGTGTGTGGAATCACACTCATTAATAATGGATATAATTCTTTGCAAAGATAATAAAAAATTTGGAACAAAAAGTCATTTTATTTGGTTACTTTATTAACAAGCCTTAACATAAACGCTATGAAAATTTTCACCCTTCCCCATAAGGTATTTAACTTCTACTGTGACGGTTTTCGTTCCATGACGATAGGAAAGACATTATGGCTTATTATTTTGTTAAAGCTTTTTATCTTTTTTGTCATTATAAAATGGATATTTTTCCCTAATCTGCTTCAACGCGATTATTCTAATGACCAAGAACGGGCTGATCATGTAAGAGAACAGCTCACCACCCGACGATAATACTCTTACCTTCATTCCATTAGTGTGTAAACAAATAACTTGCTATATCTAATTAATATGAATGATTTGATAACCGTAGTCGACTGGTCGAGAGGGCAATTTGCACTAACGGCCATCTATCATTGGCTCTTTGTTCCACTGACACTCGGGCTCTCTCTTATTGTGGCTGTGATGGAGTCAATTTATGTTAAAACCGGAGAGGAGAAATGGCTTCGAACAACAAAATTTTGGATGCTCCTGTTCGGAATAAATTTTGCTATAGGAGTAGCCACAGGCCTGATTCTTGAATTTGAGTTTGGCACTAACTGGAGCAATTATTCATGGTTTGTCGGTGATATTTTCGGAGCACCGCTTGCCATAGAAGGTATTCTTGCCTTTTTCATGGAATCTACCTTTATTGCTGTTATGTTCTTTGGATGGAATCGTGTCAGCAAAGGATTCCACCTTGCATCAACTTGGCTCACCTGGCTTGGAGCGTCAATATCAGCCCTGTGGATTCTTGTGGCAAACGCATGGATGCAATACCCGGTAGGAATGGAGTTTGACCCGGAGCAGATGAGAAATGTCATGACAGATTTTTGGGCACTCTTTTCACCGATTGCTGTCAATAAGTATCTGCACGCGGTATTCAGCGGATGGGCTCTGGGCGGTGTATTTGTTATTGGGGTAAGTTCATGGTTTTTATGGAAGAAACGAAATATAACCTTCGCCTTAAGATCGATAAAAGTGGGAGGATGGATTGGTTTTGCCGGCTTGATGCTTACTATGTACACAGGTGATGGGTCAGCTGTTCAAGTAGCTGAAAAACAGCCAATGAAGCTTGCCGCCATGGAGGGGCTATACAATGGTTCGACATCTCAATCTCTGACTGCTGTCGGCATCCTTAATCCTGATAAACGTTGGGACAATAATGATGACGAATATCTATGTTCATTTGATATCCCATACGGACTTTCCATACTCGCGACACATGATCCCAATTCATTTGTACCCGGAATATCGGATTTGATAAATGGTGTTGCAGTCAATAACAACGGAGATACAATCAATGCCGTAAGTTATGCTCAAAGAATTGAAATGGGACGAAAGGCACATGAATCCCTTCGCGAATACGACAAAGCCAGGGTATCCGGAGATGTCTCGGGAATGGAGAAAGCCCAAACCGATTTAAAGAAAAATTACAAATATTTCGGTTATGGTTATTTCGACAATGTAGAGGAAGCAATTCCTCCTGTAGCTTTGACATTTTACTCATTTAGAGTAATGGTAGGCATAGGATGTTTTCTGATGCTTTTCTTCGTTGTAGCATTAATCGGAGTATATCGTAAAAAATGGTTTGAACAGTCTGTTTGGCTTCAATGGATATCAATGTTCACCATCCCACTCGTATATCTATGTTCACAAGCCGGATGGATTGTGGCAGAAGTAGGAAGACAGCCATGGACTGTTCAAAATTTACTTCCTACACGAGCAGCGATATCTGCAGTATCAGCCTCGTCTGTGATGATTACATTCTGGATGTTTGCGGTCATATTTACGATTTTGCTCATTGCTGAAATCAGTATAATGTGCAGACAAATCAGCAAAGAGAGCATAAAACGCCTTTGAGAAGCAAAATATGAATTCTTATAAGGTTAAATCAAACTAAAAAATTGCATTGACATGACACTCGAATATTTACAAGACTATTGGTGGATGATAATTTCCATCCTCGGAGCCTTGCTAGTTTTCCTTCTTTTTGTACAAGGAGGGCAATCCATGATTCTCGGTATGAAGAATGAAAGTGACCGAGAACTGATAGTTAACGCCATGGGACGTAAATGGGAATTGACATTTACGACCTTAGTCACTTTCGGAGGCGCATTTTTTGCAGCATTCCCTCTATTTTACAGCACATCGTTCGGTGGTGCATACTGGCTGTGGATTCTTATATTATTCAGCTTTATTCTTCAGGCCGTCAGCTATGAATACCGACGCAAGAAAGGGAATATTTATGGCACTAACACTTACGATATTTTCCTTGCAATAAACGGATTAATGGGATGTGTCTTACTTGGTGTAGCCGTATCGATGATGTTTTTCGGTGGAGAATTTACAGTCACACGCGGTAATATCCTTGATTCTTCTTCACCTGTTATTTCACATTGGGTGGCAACAAGAGGACTTGAGGCAATATGTGATTGGCATAATCTTGTCTTGGGAGTGGCAGTATTCTTTTTGGCAAGGACACTTGCATGTCTTTATCTTATAAATGCGACAATCCACGATTCAAATTTTGAAGCACAACTGAGGCAACAGACCTTGTTTAATGGAGGTATATTCGTAATTTTCTTTTTATGGTTTCTCGGAGTTTTGTTTACTTCGAGCGGATACAATGTGGTTACTACAGAGACAGGTCAAATCGTCACCCTTGAAGCGAACAAATATCTCAACAATTACTTGCATCTCATATGGCCGTTGGTGGCTCTTGTGACAGGTGTAATCCTTGTTTTAACAGGATTGTCCGCTACAATTTTCTCTTCAACATACAAGAAGGGAATATGGTGGGCCGGTTTGGGTACAATACTTGCCGTGCTTTCTCTTTTCTGGGTAGCCGGTTACGGTAATACTGCATATTATCCATCGCTGTCAGATCCTGCTTGTTCACTTACAATTCGCAACAGTTCATCATCAGAATTCACTCTGAGCGTGATGGCATACGTCTCCATACTTGTTCCGTTTGTGGTTGGATATATATGGTATGTATGGCGAAAAATGGATAGTAAGAAAATCTCCCCGCAAGAACTTGCAGTCTCTGACCATAAGTACTGATTAGCAGTATGAAATGAATACAATTCCACTTTCTCGATCTGACTCACGAGAAAGTGGAATTTCTAAATAATGTTATCTTATTCTATGAAAAATCATCTTTTTTTGCGGTTTGTTGAAGCGGTTTTGCTTGATTTGCCTGATTTATACGATGCTGTATTTGAACGGCGTGAGGATCTCAAATCCTTGTAAGCAGCACGAAGGCGATCCTGAGTAACCGTAAAGGTATCATTTATAGATCTGTCTTTATCCAGCAATGAATGAGAAAAAAGCCAATCGTATGATTCTTTCAGATAGAACATTCTGGCCGGTTGCCCATGATTCATCCCGTGGATACGATCATAAAAGAGTCTGTCATCACCGGAAGATTTAAGGATATTCACCACACGATCAGATTGAGCCACACTTACAGCCCTGTCCGCAGTGCCATGAATAATCCACAGAGGCACTTGAGAAAGACCACTAAGATCTTTGACGCTTCCACCGCCACACATTGCAATAGCTGCCGCTATACGATTCGGATAAGTAGCTGCCAGGTCAATAGTTCCATATCCACCAAGTGACATTCCAAGCACGTACACCCTATTATGGTCAATATTTGCTGATTTTGAGACATAATCAAGCACATTCATAATTTTATTGGGTTTCCATGCACCACCGGGATTTTGAGGAGCGATGACGTATGCATCCAAATAACGTCCCTTCTCAATCGCATCTATTGTGCCATATCGTTTCACTTTATTGAGATCGTTTCCGCACAAACTTGCACCATGCAAGAATATGATTACGGGCTTTGCATCTTTTTCCGACACTCCAACAGAATCCGGAGTAGAGAGCCAAAAGTTGTAACCGTCTTTCACTTCTCCTCTATGGGAAGTAATTTTTGCATTAACCGAGATTGTGGTCAAAAATAGAATCGCTGCAAATAATATCTTTTTTATCATATTGTCTAATTTGGATTATGTTAAACACCGGCTGAGTGAATGTTGTCATTATCCAACCGTTATCTTTACGTTTGTAATACAAAGATACCACACAATACCTACTTTATCCAAATTAGACTATACAAGTGTCAAAAATTAATCAAAATTTACATTTTTGAATTTGCAAATTGGAATAAAATTAGAATAAAATTGCACACCTCCCAATGGAAATGCGCAAATAATATTATTGTTTATTGCACACTCCTTATAGTGACTGTGCAAAAATTCGAGCGAATGTTAAACTATGTTATAGAATTATAAGTTTACTTATTTGTATGAGATTCTTGTGCTGTGTTATATATTTTCTCCATCTCCGCAAAAGGTGGTGCCAATACATCAATTTTCATTTTGGAAACCGGATGTATGAACTCAATTCTTCGAGCCAACAATGAAATTCCACCGTCTTTATTACTGCGTTTCGCTCCATATTTCAAATCTCCCTTAATAGGATGACCTATATTGGATAATTGAAGTCGAATTTGATGCTTACGCCCTGTCTTAAGATTAATCTCCAAAAGAGTATATTTATCGCCCGAAGCCAATACTTTATATTCCAGCACTGCTTTTTTCGCTCCTGACGTAGTCGAATTGGTAATAAAACTTTTATTTATTCTACCATCCGAGACCATATAATTCTCTAAAACACCATAAGGCTTTTCTATATGCCCTTCCACAAGCGCCCAATATGTTTTATGGATTTCACCCTTCCTGAGCATATCGTTAAGTCTGGAAAGAGCCTTGGAAGTTTTGGCGAAAACCACAACACCTCCCACCGGACGATCAATACGATGCACCACACCACAGAACACATTTCCGGGCTTTTTATACTTCTCTTTAAGGTAATCTTTTAAAATTTCACAAAGAGGTTTGTCACCGGTTTTATCTCCTTGCACTATTTCACCGGGATATTTATTTACTATAATGATATGATTATCTTCGTAGAGTGGTAACATACATCAATAATTCCTGCCAAATAAATAATAAGCAAATATAAAAAAAGAGTTGGTGAACTACCAACTCTATTTAGTAGCGGGGGCAGGACTCGAACCTACGACCTTTGGGTTATGAGCCCAACGAGCTACCACTGCTCCACCCCGCGGTGTTATTTACGTATGCAAAGTTAATGCCTTTTGCTTTGTTTTCCAAATTATTTTAACACGAAAAGGCTCTATGAACATAATCAATGTTACAAAATACTATTATACAGCAAAATGAAAATTGTTAATATTTCTTAACAATTACAAAGATGTATTTATTAAAGTTTGCCGGCTTGTGCAGCAGCATCCTTATAATTTAGTTTTGCTGCCTGCTCAAAATATGATTTGGCTTTAACTTTATCTTTTTTAACACCTTTTCCATCTCTGAGCAAACATCCATATTGATACATACCTTCCGGATTTCCCCGCTCTGCTGCGCGCCAATAATTTTCTGCGGCAATACGCCAATCTTGAAGTACACCATTCCCTTCAGCAAACATTCTTGCTATATTTACCATGGCCTTGTCATTACCGTTAGATGCAGATTTTCTGAACCAATAAGCAGCATCCTCCGCACTTGGTTTGACGCTTATTCCATCGCGATAGAACACACCGATATAATATTCTGCCTCGGCATTCCCTTGTTTGGCTGCTTTTCCATACCATTGAAGAGCCTTAAATTCGTCCTTTTCCACTCCGGTGCCATATTGATAACATATACCTACTATGCGCATGGCTTCATCGTCACCATTTTCGGCAAGCATGAAATATTTGTTAAAATCTGATGAGGTGATGACTTTTACACTGTCTGTATTCTCAGAAGCATATACAGAAAAACCGGCAAAGAGTGATGCCGCGATTACCAAGAGATTTTTTAATCTCGCCTTAATTTCCATTGATAGTATGTTTTTCAAAGTTTCTATATAACTGTAACGTATAAGACTACAGTTTATTTCATCGCGGTGACGTTAAATTACATCAATAGGCATTTTTTTCACCTCGGAAAGCATTGAGCATGGTGCGTAATACAATCTTCATGTCGAGAAATATATTCCAATTACGAATATACCACACATCATATTCCACTCTACGTTCCATCTGCCATAGATGTTTTGTTCCACCGCGATAGCCGTTTACCTGTGCCCAACCGGTTATACCGGGCTTTATACTGTGGCGCACCATATATTTATCAATAAGAGCGGAATACTCCTCAGTATGGCTCACCATGTGCGGACGTGGACCGACAACACTCATATTTCCCAATAAAACGTTATAGAATTGTGGAAGCTCATCGATAGAACTTTTACGCAAGAAATCTCCTAATTTAGTTTTGCGTGGATCGTCTTGAGTTGCTTGCTTTTTATCGCTTTCTGTATTTACCTTCATAGTACGGAATTTATAACATACAAATTCTGTACCATGTATTCCGGTACGCTTTTGTCGGAAAAACACCGGCCCCCTCGAACCTGCTTTGATTGCTATAGCGATTGGTATAAATATAAGTGGAGAAACAATCAGGAAAGGAATGGCTATTGACAAGTCAAACAACCGTTTTGCCACTCTGTTGCGTCGCAACATCAATGGTGTTGTCGTATTTACAAGAGCCGGAAGATTTCCTACTGATGTAGGTTCAAAATGGCCGGAAAGAATTCTGTGAAATTTGGGAACATACACCAGTTCTGCTCCAACTTCCTCAGCTACAAGTATTATTTTTCTTATCAGCTCTTCGTTGTCTGCATCAAGTGTATAATAAATCACATCTATATGATTATCTCTAATAAATTTAGGCATATCAGAGAGTAATCCGGTTTTAGGCACATCGGTGATATCTGAAATTTTGTCTAATGATGTGTCAAAAATGCCAAACAATTTATATCCATATCCTCGGTCACTCATGAGTTCCTGTATCACTTCCCTACCGGTGATACCACCTCCTACTATCACAACTCTGCGATAATTAAAACCAAGACGCCTGATATATTTCAGAACTCTTCTTGATGTCAACCACCAAAGAGAGAGTAGGAAAAACAGCAGAAACCCGAAAATAAACCCGGCCTTGACACTGACATCGAAAATATCAGAGATATAAAGGAGAGTAAGCATTACGCCTATCTGCACCAAAGTGCATCGTAGCGCATCAATAACCACTTTGTCTGCAAAATGGATTCTCTTAATATGTATGTCTGAAAATAGTAATTCAGGTATTACAAATGAAATATTTGCGATTAGCCATACCCAACGAGAGGAGAACACAAGATGATCCTGTGCTATCCATACTGTTATGACGTATGCAAGATTGAGGACTAGAAAGTCTCCCGTTACAAGAGCACCCCTAAGATACCTCCCAAATCGGAATCCACTACTCATTTCTTGCTACATTTTTCGGTTCCATTAATAATCCCGTATCCTTTTTCACAAGAATCTGAATATATAAAACACTGATTATTATCGCAGATAAGGGTAATCGCGGTCTGTCGGTAATTATATAATTGGGAGCTTCACATTATCGCGAAGCTCCCGTAATTTTTCAAGACATTTTTGAATTTAGAAGATCAATTTTATTCTTTATTTCATTAATCTCCTCTTTAAGGCGTTCGATTCTTCCTTCCACCCCCTTAAGCAAAGAATTGCCTGCAGATGATTTTATATTAAAGAATCCAAGATTATTTTCGGCAGTTTTGAGTTCGTTTCGTTTTCCATCTAATGCACGATAAAGACGATCTCTTTCCCTGCTTAATTGATTGTCGTCACCTGATAGCTTTTCGATATGTTCATCAAACTTGTTGAAGCGTTCTTTACGCCCGTGAACATCAAGCTCATCATAAAGTTTCTTGACAGTGAGACGATAATCTTCCTGCAATGCATCTTTTGCTTTATACGGCACATGACCGGTAGCTTGCCATTCAGCCTGAAGTTCACGAAGACGTGAAATTCCTTCCTGTCGGTCAGCTTTTGTATCAATCGCTTTTAGCTGTGCCACAATATCTTTCTTCTTTGCAAGATTAGCACTTTCTTCCTTACGCTGGCCGACTGTTAACTCTTTGCGTTTCTCATATAACACTTGACAAGCATCACAGAACCTTTTCCAGACAACATCGCTCTGCTTTCGTGGGACAGCGCCTATTTTCCGCCAATCAGCTTGAGCCGCAGCAACTTTATCGCATGCAGAACGAAGTGAGTCAAGATTCTCCATGTTTGTGCTTTCTTTCAAGGCTTCCACCTTCTCACAAAGCGCTGTTTTCTTGGCAAGATTTTCGCTCTGCACCGCTTTCATCGCCTTGTAATATTCCGTTTTGGCAGCAAAAAATTTGTCGCAAGCTTCTCTGAATCTGGCAAACAACTGATTATTTACCTTACGAGATGCAAATCCTGCTTCCTTCCATTCAGATTGAAGAGCAATAACTTTCCTTGTTTCCTCTTCCCACTTTGTATACGAATTGATTTGATTCAAATCTATTCCTTCCATTTTTTCACACAAATCTACTTTGCGTGACTGAGCTGCGGACTCCTCTGCCTTACGAGCTGCAAAATAATCCTGATGACGCTTAAAAATGATTGTGGATGCCTCACGGAAACGATTCCAAACCTCATCACGAAGCTCTTTTTGCACAGGACCAATCTCGCGCCATTGAATCTGAAGCTCCTTCTGTCGATTAAACGCTTGAAGTGGGTCTTCCATCTCTGTAAGCTTCTCTGCCTCTGCTATAAGCAATTCTTTTGCTTCAAGATTCTTCTTGAAATCGAGATCGCGAAGCTCACGGTTCACCTTCAGACGATCATAGAATTCCTCACCTGCTCTCTGATACTCTTTCCATAAGTCAGTATCCGCAGTTGGCGGGAATTCTTTTATGTCTCTGAATTGCTGCTGCAATTCTCTGAAATTATTAAAATTCAGATTTATATTGTCAATATCATCACTGAGCGTTTTCATTTTGCTCAGGATATCCTTTGCTTTGTCTACATTCGCGTTTAGCCGAGCTTCCTCTGCCTCAAGATGTGCGCTTCTTTTCTCCTTAAATTCCGCGGTCAGCTCTTTGAGCTTTACTTCCATGGGATCAGCCGGAGAAGTGAACGATTCCGGAGAATTTCCGGCATCTATATGCTTCATCAAGGCATCTTCCACCTGCTGACTATGTATTATATAGAATGATGTCTTGATGGCTGCGACATCCTTATATGCCGCTACATTACCGGATTTCACTATATCTGCTAATGCAGCTACAAGCTCCTCTTTATTCATGCTGTGAAATCGACGCACATCGGAAACTTTTTCCTTCGAATCATCATCGGCACCTGCTCCTTCTATAACATCGGTTGCTTCTGATATGGCATCTGCAGGTGATTCTGTCTCAACACATACATTTTCAGCGCAAACTCCTTCAGCTGCGCATTTACCTTCAATAGAATCGGTTACTTCGGAAAGCGACTCTGACGGTGATTCTGTTTCAACACATTCATCCGTATGGGATTCACACGAATTTGCAGATTCTCCTTGCAACTTATCAGTAGCCTCAGAGAGTGATTCTGCAGGGGACTCTTTCTCTGCACAAACATCCGAATTCCCATCGCACTCAATGTTTGTCATATCAGTTTTCTCAAGGTTTGCCTCAACATCAGCGTTGGACGCGGGATTCACGATATCCTCGTTGGATAACGTCTTTTCAAGCTCGTTCATAAGCGGGTTTTATATTGATTTTCAAAATCTGATTCCATTAACGAATATTCATTCGCACATCAAGGAATCAAACTGTCATTTTCAAATTTCAAAATTAATATTTTTTCTCTTGTTCCACAAAACTATCGCTAAAATTCAACAATTTGTGAATCATTTAAGATTTTCTTTATACTATTCTTCAACTTTCATTGATATTATACGAATATCTTCTTTGGGACGATCACCGGATGATGTTTCAGCGTGCTGAATCTTTTCAATTGTATCCATGCCGGAGATAACTTCACCAAAAACTGTATAATCAGCATCAAGATGGGGGGTTCCTCCTATTGTAGTATAATCCTGTATCATTTGGGGATTTGGCTCAGCAAGCGGTACGTTACTTTCTGTCTCCGTTATCAATTGCTGCTCCAACGCCTTTAGACCTTCCTGGTCATTAGCAGCCTGAAGTTTCTCTATTTCATCTCTATGAGAAGACACTAACTTACGGAAATATGCTTGCCTTGGAGCCATACTCTTCCGAGCCAACATCTGCTCCACTTGTGATGTGCCATATTTATTTCCGGTTACAACATAAAATTGTGAGCCGGAGCTTCTTTTCTCAGGATTTACCGCATCACCTGTACGCGCAGCTGCCAGTGCTCCATATTTATGATAATGGGTAGGATACAAAATCTCTGCTTCGAGTGTATAGCCCGGATCACCGGTTCCGAGCATCTGCCCCGGTTGTGCCGTTTTGCTGTCTGGATCACCTGTCTGCACCATAAAATCTTTAATTACGCGGTGAAACAACACTCCGTCATAGAATCCTTCACGCACAAGTTTCAGGAAATTACTCTTATGAATAGGTGTATCATCATATAGAAGCACCTTAAAATCTCCCAATGTGGTTTTTACATCTACCACTACACTGTCTTTTTCCGGATTCCTCACCTCCTCATTCACTGTTCCCATATCTTTCACAATCTCCTTTTTAGCGAAAGTATTTTTTTTAACAACTTTTGCCGGCTTTGCCTCTGACGTACCAATAATCAAGACAGCCATTATTATGAGTGTAAATATCTTTTTCATACAATCAATCCCTTAAATTATACTTTTATCATAGATACGTTTATAGATACGTCTGAACAAATCATCTTCATGGCTCAATTCCTCAGCTCTCTCCTTGTAATCGTTTCCCCATATGGATTCCAGCAAAGATCCTATATATTTACGTTCACGATCACGCTCCATCGCACCTTCAATAAAACCTCCTATATACGGCGAAAATTTCTCATTGTCTACCGCCGACAAAAAACGGGCTGTGCTTGCAAGAAATTGACCGGACTTATCACAACAACGCATCATTGAGCACAACTCTGTAAGCTCATTTTCCACATCATCTACATGATTAACTATATATTCATACGTCTGAAGACCATCCGGGTCTTGCTCCAATTGCTTAATTTCCTCGCGCATGTACAACTAAATTTGTGGCAAAATTAACAAAAATTATTTCAATTCCAAACATTTTTTGTAATTTTGTGCGTTTCATAATCGCATCCACTATCTATGCCCCAAAATTTACCATCAAATATGGTCATTGTTATCGGTCGTCAATTCGGAGCCGGAGGAAGAAAATTAGGACATGAACTCGCCAATCGGTTTTCAATCCCCTATTACGATAAAGAGCTTCTTTCCGAGGCCGCAAAACGATTAGGGTTCAAACAGGAAGTTTTCATCAACGCAGATGAAAAAAAACCCTCTCTACTTCATGCCCTCCTTAATTTCAACTATAACTCACCTACCGGGCATTACACATCCTCTTCGATGAACGCTGATGCCATTTATGCATCACAAAGTCAAGTAATACGACAAATCGCTCAGGAAGGTTCTTGCGTAATCGTTGGTCGCACCGCCGACTATATATTACGAGAAAATCCAAATCTCCTCTCTGTATTCATCCATGCTCGCCCGGAAATCCGTGCTAAAAGAATTTTAGACCGCGGCGATGCAAAAACGAATTCTGAAGCTCTCGCCATTGCTAAAGACAGGGACAAGATTCGTCGCGACTATTACAATTATTTTACAGGGAGGAATTGGGGACACTGCAGTAATTATCATCTATCTATTGACTCCTCTGACCTCACCACAGAAAAATTGGCAGACATCATTCAAGCGGCTATTTCCTCTCTCAAACTCTAATCAAGAAAAACATTCTCAATGTTTACTTGTTAAAAAAATAGCAGAAGCGCAGTCTGTCGCTACGCGATTCCTTCATTGGAAAAGACGCGTAGAGGAAAGTCCGGGCAACACAGAGCGGCATCCTTTTTAACGGAAAGTTGTCGGTGACGGCAAGGACAATGTAACAGAAAATAACCGCCGATTCTTATCGGTAAGGGTGAAAAGGCGAGGTAAGAGCTCACCGCTCGCGGCGGAATCCGTGAGGCTGTACATCCGATGCGTTGCAAGGCCAAATATACCGGTGATTTAAGGGTGGCTCGCCCTTTGCCGGGGGGTAGGCTGCTTAAGCTTACGGAGCAATCCGCAAGCGAAGATAAATGACAGACATGGTCTATAACCATACATAACCCGGCTTACAGCGCTTCTGCTTCTCTCCCTCTCCTATTTTCAATTCAATACCCGGCTGAAATTGCCCTTTTAACTGTTTAACATGAGCCCACTAAAGAAAAACACATCTTTTTTTACCCGATTGTTTGACAAAGCTACAGCTATTTGGGAATATTGCAGCAATGGCGTATGGTCCTCTCCAAAGAACACACTCTCTGTCAGACTAATTAAAACACTCAATCTTTCTGTAAGAGCTTTTCTGGACCGGGATTTGCAGTCAAAATCCATGTCTCTAACTTATTCCACTGTCCTTGCAATTGTTCCTGCATTCGCTCTGCTTGTGGCAATAGGACGTGGTTTCGGACTCCAAAATCTTATAACTCAAGAACTTTACATCTACTTCCCATCCCAATCTGAAGCTATTGAGACAGCTCTCGGATTTGTGGACAGATATCTGAATCAAGCTACACAAGGTGTCTTTGTCGGTGTTGGTATAATTGTACTGCTCTGGACTCTTATTTCGCTGCTGTCTTCCATTGAAGAATCCTTCAATTTTATTTGGGACATAAAACGCACCCGCGCTTTTTTTCAACAAATCACTGATTACATAGCCATTTGCCTCATAATCCCATTATTGATGCTCTGCTCATCGGGCGTCTCTATATTCATGTCGGCAATAGCTCAAGACGGGCCGGGAGCACAATTCATCACTCCAATTGTAAATATCTCGCTCGAACTCTCTCCTATTTTCCTCGTTTGGCTCGCTTTTGCACTTTCTTTCTATCTGATTCCCAACACCAAAGTAGATTTCAAATATGCCGCAATATCAGGTCTGCTCTGCGCTATTGCCTTCAATATCCTTCAGCTTCTATTTGTTAATGGCCAGATATACGTATCAAAATACAATGCTATTTACGGTTCTTTCGCATTTCTCCCCCTTCTCTTAATTTGGCTACAACTTTCATGGTTGATACTTCTGTTCGGATGTGTCCTTACCTACTCGTTACAAAATGTTTTCGCCTATAATTTCCTGGGTGACCTTAATAACGTTTCTTACTCCTACATGCAAAGAGTAGTCCTTGTACTGACCGCAATTATTGTCAAAAGATTTGACAAAGGATTAAAACCTCTTTCGCCCAACGACATCTCAATGGAATATGACCTTCCGATTCGACTCATCAACCGTATGGCCAATAAACTCTATAAATCCGGCATAATATATTTCGTATATGGTGAAAAACAATCAATTGGAATGACCCCGGCAAAAAATATTGACACTCTTACCGTAGCAGACGTACTAAGAAGTATTGATGACGAAGGTGAAAAAAATTTCATTCCTAACTTTGATAAAATATACTCAAACATAATCAGTACAACATCAAAATTAATTGATAAATCATATTCTGTCGCTGACAATATATTGATTAAAGATTTACAAATCCCATCTGTCAGTCAAATTAACAAAATCACAACTCCGGCTCCTTCAAAATAATTTATTGATAATCTTTGTAACATTATTCCAAACTTTTTTCTATAAATTTTGTTACTTATTTATATATAATTTACTATTATTCCCCTCTCTCTGAAATCGAACTGCCCATTATAACATAAACCTCTACTAATGAATTATTTAAAGTTTGACAAAAGTCTAATGATTAACTTGGAGCAATCTCTCCACAAAGAAATGCTCCGAACCAACAAATCAGGTGCCTACCACTGCACTTCAATAGTGGGATGCAACACACGAAAACAACACGGACTCCTCGTTATCCCGATTCCGGACATGGACGACAAAGCGCATGTTCTTCTCTCTTCCCTTGACGAAACCGTGATTCAACATAATGCACCTTTTAATCTCGGGCTACATCAATATCCCAAAAATGTTTTCAGCCCCAACGGACATAAATATATTCGGGAATTTAATTGCGAGACCGTTCCTACTCTGATTTTCCGCGTCGGTGGAGTAGTGCTATCTAAAGAAAAAGTTTTCATTTCCCATGAAAACCGTATCCTTATAAAATACACACTCCTTGAAGCCCATTCCCCTACGACACTCCAATTTCGTCCATTCCTTGCATTCCGTAATGCCAACGACCTATGCATGGAAAACGATGTTATCAATAAAACTCACCGCGACATTAAAAATGGTATAGCAACATGCCTTTATCACGGATATCCCGAACTCTTCATGCAGTTCAATAAACCCGTGAAATGGGTTGATGACGCTCATTGGAATAAAAATATCGAATATTTCAAAGATAAAGACAGAGGTATTCCATATTCCGAAGACCTATGGGTACCCGGATATTTCGAACTCCCTATCAAAAAGGGGGAATCGATTATATTCTCAGCATCCACTTTTGAATGTAATCCGGACAAGTTCGAGCAAACATACATCGACGAAATCGCCACTCGCACATCGAGAACAAGCTTCTACAACTGTCTTAAGAATTCAGCCACTCAATTCTATCTTAAAGACAAATCAGGCACATACATCATGGCAGGTTATCCCTGGTATAATGTAAGAGCCCGCGACGAATTGATCGCTCTTCCCGGTTGCACACTCTCCATACATCGTCACGAAGACTTCGAAACTATTATGGATACCTTCCTCAAAGCTCTACATGAATTTATTGAGGATGGACGAATAAATAGAATAATTGGTGAAATTGACCTCCCCGACATCCCTCTATGGACTCTCTGGGCTCTGCAGGAATACGCCAGATCGCAAGGTTACGACAAATGTAGGCAAAAATACGGTGATAACATCCGATACCTCATCGATGCCATCAAAACAGACAAAATCCCCAATTTACGTCTAAATCACACCGGTCTTCTCTCGTCAAACGGGAAAAACACCCCCGTCACATGGCTTTCCGCTTCCATCAACGGCAAACCTATTATTCCACGAACCTGTTATATTCTTGAATTCAATGCCCTTTGGTATGACGCTATAGCATTCGCTTATGACATATTCTCCGGACACACCAAAGATAAAGCATTCTTAGCCGGACTTGAGACACTGAGCGAAGATATTAAAGAATCATTCCTCACCACATTCCTCAATGAGGCCGGTTACCTCTACGACTTTGTAGACGGTGACAACAAAAACGTTGAAGTCCGCCCAAATCTTGCTATTGCTGTCGGACTCGTTCATTCACCACTCGACAGACGTCAACGACGTAAAGTACTCGATTTTGTAACTCGTGAACTCCTCACACCCAAAGGAATAAGATCACTTAGTCCCAAAAGCTATGCGTACAGACCAAGCTACGTCGGAGGCCCACTCGACCGTGAACTCGCCGTTCACCAAGGACCGGCCAGACCTTGGTTGTTCGGATTTTATGCTCATGCCTACCTGTCTGTCTTCGGAGCATCCGGAATCGGGTTTATAGAACGAATGCTTATAGGGTACGAAGAAGAAATGACTGAAGGTTGCATCGGATCCCTCTCCGAGCTTTATGACGGCAATCCACCTTATTCCGGTCACGGAGCTGTCAGCACCGCAAAAAACGTCGGAGAAATCCTTCGTACTATACGTACCGTCAAAAACCTCTCTAAAGATTTAATTAAACAATAACCAATTCTCAACGATTTCCAAATTCAAATATGAAAGCTCTAATGTTCGGTTGGGAATTCCCACCACATATCCTTGGCGGCCTCGGAACGGCAAGCTACGGCCTCACCAAAGGAATGCATGCCAACGGCAACATGGATATAACTTTTGTCATTCCCAAACCTTGGGGCGACGAAGAAAAAGGGTTTGCCAATATTATCGGTGCCTGTAACACACCCGTCGCCTGGAGAGACGTCAACTGGGATTACGTAGAATCTCGAATAGGGAAATATATGAATCCGCAACTTTATTTTGACCTGCGAGACCATATATATGCCGACTTCAACTACATGAAGCTTAACGACCTCGGCTGCATCGAATTTTCAGGCAAATACCCTGACAACCTCATTGAAGAAATCAACAATTATTCAATTGTTGCCGGCGTAATCGCCCGAACTGTCCCTTGCGACATTATTCACTCTCACGACTGGTTAACATATCCGGCGGGTATTCATGCCAAAAATGTAACCGGGAAACCCCTTGTCATTCACGTACACGCTACCGACTTCGACCGTTCCAGAGGTAACGTAAACCCTACTGTCTTCGCAATAGAAAAAGATGGCATGGAGAATGCTGACCATATAATTACCGTTTCTAACCTTACCCGCAAAACGGTAATCGAAAAATATGGTATAAATCCGGAAAAAGTTACAACTGTCCACAACGCTGTAATTCCGCTATCAGACGATATTATCAACCTCCCCCGCATAAGAAAAACCGATGAGAAGGTAGTGACTTTCTTAGGTCGAATCACAATGCAGAAAGGTCCGGAATATTTCGTCGAAGCTGCCGCAAAAGTACTTCAAAAAACCAAAAATGTCAGATTCGTAATGGCCGGTAGCGGTGATATGATGGAAAAGATGATTAAGCTCGTCGCAAAACGTGACATAGCCGACCGCTTCCACTTCACCGGATTTCTAAAAGGAAAACAAGTATACGAAATGCTCAGAGACAGCGATGTTTATATCATGCCGTCTGTATCTGAACCATTCGGCATATCCCCTCTGGAAGCCATGGAAATGGGCGTACCATCCATTATATCTAAACAAAGTGGATGCGCCGAAATCCTTGACAATGTCATTACAACTGACTATTGGGATATTGACGCAATGGCAGACGCTATACATTCTATTATATCAAACCCGGCCCTGCATGAAACTCTCCGCAGAGACGGTTTGGAAGAAATACACGGAATAACATGGGAAAAAGCCGGGGAAAAAGTTATAGACATATACAACAAAGTAATCAATTCAAGAAACTGATATGAAAACTATTGCACTTTATTTCAAAATACATCAACCTTACCGCCTTAAAAGATACAGATTCTTCGATATCGGTAATGACCACTATTATTACGATGATTTTGCAAACGATGATATTATCACAAGAATAGCTCATAACTCTTATATCCCCACGGCTCAAGCTCTTCTTGAAATAATTGCAAAAAACGGTAATGATTTTAAATGTGCCATATCAATTTCAGGCACGGCTCTCGAACAACTCCAAGTAGCAGCTCCGGAATTTATCGAACTCCTTAAAAAACTCGCCAATACCGGTTGTGTGGAATTCCTTAGTGAAACATATTCTCATGACCTTTCTTCTATCGAAGACCCGGAAGAATTCATAAGACAAATCAAACTCCACGACGACGTTATTAAAGAAAATTTCGGCCTAACTCCCACTGTATTTCAAAACACCGAACTTATCTTCGATGACGATATCGCACTCCTTATCGGGTCTATTGGTTTCAAAGGACTTCTAACGGAAGGTGCTAAACACATCTTAGGTTGGAAATCTCCCAACTATGTTTACCAATCAGCTTCTAACCCTAATCTCAAACTTCTTTTAGTAAACGATAAACTATCTGAAGATATCTCTCAAAACTTCAACAACACATCGTGGAGTGAATATCCCCTCACAGCTGACAAATACATATCTTGGATTAACGAGCTCCCGGCTGATCAACAATGCGTCAACCTTTATTTCAGCATGGAGAACTTCGGAAATTTCATACCCGCAGAATCCGGTATCTTCGATTTCCTGAAAGCTCTTCCGATATTTGCTAAAGAAAAAGGTATCAAATTCCAACTCCCCACTGAGATAATCAACAACTATAATCCCGTGGACTCTCTCTCAATTCCATTCCCAATATCTGCCGTAGATGAAGCACGTGACGTATCTGCCTGGCGTGGTAACGACCTGCAACGTGAAGCCCTTCAAAAACTTTACTCCGTAGGTGAACGTGTAAATCTTGCCCAAGACCGAAGACTATTGATGGATTGGCATAGACTACAAAGCAGCGACCATTTCTATTATATGAGCACTAAAAATCTCTCTGACGGTGCTTCTCATGCCGCTTTCAGCCCTTACGATTCACCATTCTCCGCTTTTACAAACTATATGAATGTCCTTGCCGACTTCCTCGTAAGAGTCCAAGAACAATTCCCGGAAGATGTCGAAAACGAAGAACTAAACTCTCTTCTTCTTACTATTAAAAATCAAGCAGCTGAAATCAACGAGCTCAAAAAAGAAGTTAAAAGTCTTCACACCGATCGCGACAACCTCAACACGGAATTACCCGTAAAGGAAGAAAAGAAACCAACAAAGAAAGCCACAGCAAAGAAAACATCAAAGAAAGCCTCCTCAAAATAAAATACATCCAAGAGGCTAAAGTAAACGACTTACAAACCCCACATAAAGAATGCTTTGCATCCAAGTGTGGGGTTACTTATTTATCAAAGCAAAGATTATATCTCCAAATCTTGTAAACCATTTTCTTTGGAGGCATGCATGCGCCTCACATCAGAAAGTCGTACATTTGATAAATCCATAGTTTGGAATTTTAAGTTTTTTGTTATCCTAAAATTACGAACCTGTAAAGACCGCTCAAAATTTGGTCGGTTTGTTTTAATGTCTATCTCAGACACACTTTTTGAAACAGTATCCGTCTATTACATTTGTCATATAAGTCCTAATATGAATGACAGTCAACTAAAAAGGACTTCTGCCTATAATTTAAAAGCATACTATAAAATAGCAGTCGACCATTTTTGTACAAATACGCTTTTTTTACCACAAAGTTAGCAATGAAAACCACTCGTTAAAAGACATCCTTTTAACGAAAGAATACGCAAAAACGCTCCCGACGTTACACATCATATAAGGGGTTTGAAGCAATTTCTTCAAACCCCTTATATATGATTATGTATTAATCTTCTCTATTATCCTACCATACAAATCAAATTTTGAACTGCATCGTAGCAATACTGATAAATAAATGGAACTATACCGAAGAATATTATGCCCAAGACACACAATCCAAGAGCTAATCTGTCAGCAAAATGCCCCTTAATATTCTCAATCTTAGGTTCCTCCGGGCTAATCCACATCGCTTTAACTACAAGCAGATAATAATAAAGCGAGATTATAGTGTTAATCAATGCAATCAATACCAGCGCATATAGTGCAGGACAATTAGATGCTGTCACCGATGTAAACATCAATATCTTGCTGAAGAAACCTGCAAAAGGTGGAATACCGGCCAACGAGAACATCGCAAGCGTCATTGCAAATGATAGACGAGGATTAGTCTTATGCAACCCGTTATAATCTTCTATCTCAAGACGACCTGTCTGATTCTCAACCATTGCAATTACTGAGAACGCACCTAAGTTACTTACTATATACACGATGATGTAATACAACATCGCTGCAAGCCCGAGATTAGTACCTACGACTGCTGCCAACATTATATATCCGGCCTGTGAAACAGACGAAAAAGCCATAAATCGCTTGATATTACGTTGACGAATCGCAAACAAATTACCAACTGTAATCGTAAGGATAATTACAGCATAAAGCATCCATTCCCAAGCATCTGCCCATACCTGCCCAAAGGCTTGAACAAAGATTACAAAGAATGCAAATGCTGCAGAACCTTTACTGATCACAGACAAATAACTTGTCACTGCTGTGGGAGCTCCTTGATATACATCCGCAGTCCATAGATGAAATGGTACAAGTGACAATTTAAATCCGATACCCGCAATCACAAACGCCAACGCGCATATCATCATACCACTCATATTACCTTCCACAAACGTCTGTGCAATATCGTTGAAATAAAGTGAGCCGTTAGAACAAGCATATACGAAAGACAGACCCATCAGTAATACTCCTGAAGAAAACACTGCTGTTAATATATATTTTGTAGCTGCCTCGGCACTTTCATAATATTTCTTGTTAAAGGCCACTAATGCTGCGAGCGGAAGTGATGCTGCCTCAAGTCCGATAACAAAGAGAAGGAAATGTCTGCCTGACACCATCAAATACATACCGAAAAGCGTCACAAGAATCAACTCATAAAATTCACCCTTTCTAACAGCTACCTCATCACTCTCAACCCATTTCGCGGATTGAAGGAATACGATAAACACACCAATATTCAAAATTGATTTAAGCGCATTTGTCGCAGTGTTGTTTACAAACATTCCGCTGAATACCTCTTGTCCGGTGGCGGGAATCAACCATATTGCCACTGTTCCGAGACCAAATAATATTGTGGTCAGTGGTGTAAGAAATTTTTTCGAGCTTTTGTCTGAGCTGAACACATCAAACAGCAAGACCACCATGAAAATCCCAAGAACAATCAGTTCAGGAATCATATGTCCAAATTGTGAATAGTCCATTTTATTGTCTTGATATTTTCGTTTTTATAATACTGCATTGTTAACGGCCTCCATAATCGGACCAAAGCTGTAATGTATCGCCTCGTTTATCCAATTCGGGAAACAACCTATTCCGGCGATGCAAACTATCAACGTCACTGTTGAAAGTCTTTCAAACCAAGTTGCATCTGTTAAAGATAGATGATGCTCATCCTGCACAGGTCCAAGTAGCAGTTTTCCTACCACTCGAAGGATATATACCGCTGTGATGACGATTGAACATGTGGCCGTGATGACAAATATTCTATGGAACAAATCTGCATCTTGGAATGACCCGAAAAATATAGTCATCTCGGCAACAAAACCGGAAAGCCCCGGAAGACCCAATGATGCGAAACCGGCTATCATATAACAAACACCCAAATATGGCATTATCTTCATCAAGCCTCCCATCTGTCGGATATCTCGCGTATGGGTTCGTCCGTATATCATACCAATCAATGCAAAGAAAAGTGCAGTCATCAGTCCATGTGATAACATCTGAAGGATTGCACCCGTCATGGCTGTAGCGTTCAACATCAATATTGCAAATAATACCATTCCACAGTGTGACACCGAAGAATACGCATTAATATATTTGAGGTCGGTCTGTACGCAAGCTGAAAATGCACCATACACAATGCTTATACCGGTCAATATGATAAATATCCAAGCAAGCTCGTTGGCAGCTGCAGGAAGAAGATATATGGCTATTCTGAAACATCCATACCCGCCAAGCTTCATAAGAACTCCGGCATGAAGCATAGAAACTGCAGTCGGAGCACAAGCATGACCATCAGGTGACCAAGTATGGAATGGGAACATCGCCCCAAGCACACCAAAACCTACAAATGTACAGAAGAAGAGTATTCTCTGCCAACTCGGGTCAATTGCATTATTGTTTGCTATCTCAAGGATATTCCATGTCAATTGATTGGCATCTGCAGAAGAATGCCAATAGATTCCTAGAAGACCGAGCATCAAGAAAGCAGAACCTCCCATAAGCATCAATGTAAGCTTCATGGCTGAATACTCCTTACGACCTGTACCCCACACTCCAATCAAAAGATACATAGGGATAAGTGCCACCTCATAGAACATAAACATTGTGAAAATGTCTATTGAGATGAAAAATCCGAACACTCCGGTAGAAAGAAGAGCGAACCATAAGAAGAAATTCTTGGGAAGCGGATTGATTTGCCATGAAGCAAACGTTCCGGCAAATACTATCACTGCAGAAAGCATCAGCATAAAGACTGAGATACCATCCACACCAACTGCCAGTTTTATGTTAAGTGGTGCATACCATGTCCATTCTCCGGTAAAGAGCATTGGATCGGTATTTCCTGCACCCCTCATTTCCAAAAAAGCGCAACATAGCCATATTGCCAGCCCCATAAGGACTGTGGAGCATGATACCATCACCGCGCGTATCGCGTTGACACCGCTGTTGCGGCATAGCCCCAATCCCGCCATCATTATGACCGGGATGATTACAAACCAGATTAGAATATTGCCAAACATAGTCTTTTATTTTCTGCGATACACGATTATTAAATCAGACAAATCCATGTGATGGCCGCAAGAAGCAATGCTCCGAGTAAATACCATACTACATACATCTGTATACTTCCACTCTGCATACCCTTAATTTTGAGAGATGCATAATGTGTCATCTTCGCAAATCCATCCATACTTGCGTCAATTACATGACGATCAAACCATGCAATAGCTGAACAGATTCCGTTGAAAATGATTTTATGAGTCACAAACATGTAAATCTCATCCCAGTAGAATCTACGATTGGCTGCAGTCCATAGCGCAGGCCAAAGATTCTTCATCTTCTCCGGCATTGGATTCTTCTTGCGATACATCACAGTAGCAAGCACAATTGCAAGAATTGCAACTGTAAGCGACGTCGCAGCTACCGGTGCCTCGAGATGGATATGGTAGGGTGCTCTATTCCATGTCACAAATTCACCAAAGGGTATAAATCCGGCCACACACGATACTGCAGCCAATATGATTAGAGGTAATGACATCTGCCATGGTGAATCATGGGGCTTGTGCTCTTTATAATGAGGATTCTCTTCCCACCAGAATATCAAGTAATAAAGGCGGAACATATAGAAAGCTGTAAGTCCGGCTACCATTGTCATCCATGCTCCCCAGAACCAGTGTGACTGGAACATTGCGGCAAGCATCTCATCTTTTGAGAAGAAGCCTGAAAATGGATAAATACCGGCTATAGCAAGACATCCGATAAGGAATGTCCAATGTGTAATCGGCATATATTTGCGAAGTCCACCCATAGCCGTATAGTTGTTTGAATGAACCGCATGTATCAATGCTCCGGCTCCAAGGAAGAGAAGTGCTTTAAACATTGCATGTGTGAACAAATGGAACATTGAAGCCATGTATCCAAGACCGGCATAATGCCAATCCGGCATCTCTGTACGAGCCACACCAAGCGATACCATCATGAATGCAATCTGAGATATAGTAGAGAATGCAAGTACTCTCTTAATATCAATCTGCGCACAGGCTACAACCGCTGCATAGAATGCCGTGATAGCTCCTATCACTGTAACGAACGTCAATGATGTTGGTTCAATGCTATACAATGGGAACATTCTTGCTACGAGATACACACCGGCTACGACCATTGTAGCAGCATGTATGAGTGCTGATACCGGTGTAGGACCTTCCATCGCATCAGGAAGCCATATATGTAACGGCATCATCGCTGATTTACCCATACCTCCTATGAAAATAAGGACAAGAGCCCATGTCAGACAAGATGCCCCCATGAAGGATGCTCCACCGAAATCGGCAAGCACACTACCCGGATTCGTCGTCAAATCAATAAAGTTGAAGGTATGTGAATAGTATGACAAGAAGAGGATACCAATTAAGAATCCGAGGTCTGCAAAACGAGTCACAATAAATGCCTTCTTGGATGCCGAAACTGCTGATGGCAGTTTATAGAAGAATCCAATCAAAAGATAAGATGATACACCTACAAGCTCCCAGAATATATACATCTGAAAAATGTTGGTGGCGACTACGAGACCGAGCATCGAGAAGCTGAACAATGAAAGGAATGCATAATAACGTTGGAATCCCGGCTCATGCTCCATATATCCCCATGAGTATAAATGCACCATGAAGGAAATAGTGGTAATGACAATAAGCATCATTGCTGAAATCGGATCAAGAAGGAATCCGAGCTTCACCACAAGTCGTTCAGTAAACTGAAGCCATGTTACATCGAAAACCGGTATCTGTTGACGAATACCATCAATTATGAAACCGCTGCCTTCTGCAGAAAAGAAATAGCTGAAGGCCACAATATAAGCAAGTGTCATAGTGGTACCCATTCCTAAGATACCTAAAATGCCGGCGCATTTGCGCGTCATCTTGACACCGCCTATTCCCAGCAACAAGAACATCGCGATGGGAATAACAAGAATCAAAAGTGGCAGAGTGTAATCCATAACTTAGAATCTCATTTTAGTTACTTCGCGAATGTCGGTATTGCCGATCTTGCGATAAATATTGATTATTATTGCGATTGCGATTGCTGTCTCGGCCGCGGCTATTGCTATTGAAAAGAGGGTGAAAATCATTCCCTCCATCTGGCCGGGAAACAAAAAGCGGTTGAAGACCACAAAATTCAAATCAGCTGAATTAAGAATCAATTCGAGCGAAATGAGGATCGCAATCATGTTTTTGCGGGTAACAAACCCGAATACACCACAGACGAACATCAGTACGCTGGGCACTAAATACCATAAAATGCTTAAATCCATATCAAATTATCTTTTGCGGGCGACAACTACGCCTCCTATTATACATGCAAGAAGAAGCACTGAAATGGACTCAAACGGAAGCAGATACTGAAATCTGTCCGTGCCGAGCATGGCATGTCCAATATCATGCATCGTTATTTCGGGACAACTGAGTACCTGAGTGAGTGACAGACCATTGAGCATTGGCATCTTACATGCGACAAAGAGCAAGAGAACAGTTGCCGTAACTGAACAAATGCAACCTATCACACGACGATGATGCGTCAAATCATTCGATGCATCATCAGGACGTCTGGTAAGTAAAATAGCAAATACGAACAGCACCATTATACCTCCCGCATATACTGCTATCTGCACTGCGCCCAGGAATTGATATCCAAGCTGGAAATAGAATACCGCTGTGCTTAGTAGTACAAAAAGAAGATAAGTGGCCGAACGTAGAATCTTTGTCGTGCGTACAGTCATGAAGGAAAACACCACCATGCTGATTGCAACGATGAAATACAGAATTATGTTTCCTATTGATTCCATTTCTTTATTTGTTATCTTTTGAATCTATTTGTGTAGCTTCGCTATCTTTCGAATCTATTTGCGTTGCTTCGCTGTCACTCGCTTTGGCTTTAGAAGCCTCTGCTTTCGGCGCAGGTTTGGCTGATACAGATGCTGCCGGACGTGGTGTTGGAGCTGCTGTCGGATAATCAGGCTCCGGACGATAGTTTAATTTCTTTACCAGCTTATCCCTTGTAAAGACAGCCTGCTCGAAATCATTGTCGAATTCGATTGCATTCTGTGGGCATGTAGTGACACACAGCATACAGAATGTACAGCTTCCCAAGTCATAGAAATAATCTACCAAAGCTTTTTTCTTCTTTCCATCGGGAAGTTCTACCATTCTTGTAACGAGTTTGATAGTCCCGTTTGGGCAATTCATCTGGCAAATACCGCATGCTATGCACTTGTGATGACCTTCCGCGTCATACTTAAGCGTCAGCTCAGCACGGAAACGATCCGATATGTTGAGCGTAGCGCGATTTTCCGGATACTGCTCAGTAATTTTTGGTGTGACGAGTTCCTTTCCCGTCACTGCCATTCCTTGGACAAGACTTGACAATCCTTTGCCCACTGAGGTGAAATATTCTTTTATACTGCTCATAGATGAGTTTATGTTTGTCAGTTCAATTCCTCGTTCCTTCGAGGATATATCGTTTCATGTTTCGGACACTATCTCTCTTCTATAATAAGATGGTATAAGCTGACACGATTCCGATATGTATTGTGCCGTATTGATTCTTTAATTAAAATCAATTTTACCGACAATGACACAGTGCCGTTATGTTGCAAAGGGATTTAATAATATTCCCTCGACCATTCTCCTATCCTTTTTCATTCATCATAAAAAACCATGATGAATATAATTCAGCTTACCTGCCAATTTGTCCTCCGACAATATCAAGAAGTTCGGTAGTAATGCTTTGCTGACGCAATTTGTTATATTCCAACTGAAGCTCGCCAAGAAGTTTCTGGGCATTATCATTGGCACTCTGCATTGCCATCACTCTTGCAGCCTGCTCTGACGCGCGATTCTCTATTGTAATCTGTTGCATACTACTCAAAACAAACATAGGTAAGACTACATTGAATATCCTGTTTGCATCAGGCTCGAAGATGTATAGCTTCTCAGATTCCTTTACGTTATGACTCTGCTCAGCGTTTGCCATTAATGCCTCAGCCTCGAGTGGAAACAGCTGGTCATTACGAAGACGTTGACGGCTCATTGAGATAAAGTTCATATAAACCACATGAACTGAATCAACCTCACCGCTCAGAAATTTGTTCTCCAGACTTCTGGTGAATTCGTTAACCTTTTCACCCTCCATCTTGGAATCTACACCTTCTATATTCTCTATTCTGACATCGGAAGCATCCATCTTTTTGACAATACGAGCAATCTTTCCACCAACAGGGTAAATGTTGAATGTAACATTTTCGTACTTACTCCTCATGTCATTTAGAATCTCAAGCAAACGCTTATAAATATTTACATTATAAGCACCACAAAGTCCATCGTCACTACCAAAAACTACAATACCGACTTTTTTTGTGTCACGTACCATAGTGAGCGGTGACGAGAAATTAAGTCCCGTTTCCAAAATGTGTGCCATAATACGATTGATTTGATCCTTATACGGCACAAGGCGTTTAAGGGCCTGTTCGTTCTTGTGCACCTTCGCTGATGAAATCATCTTCATGGCTCCGGTGATTTTCTCACTAGAGGAAACTGAGCCTATTCGTGTTTTGAGTTCTCTTAATGTAGCCATGTGTGGTTACTTCGTTTTGTCTTTATAAGTCGCGATTATATCTTCACGTCTCTGTTTTGAGCTTTTAACTAAATGAGAGGTTGGGTGTCGCAAGTCAAATTATTACTTGCGACACACGAACCACTTTTTTATGCTTTATATTTTGCACCAACCTCCTGAGCTGTCTGCTTAAGAAGTGCTTCCACCTCAGGTGTGAGCTGGCCTGATTTGAGAACGTCGAGCACCTCCTTCTGATATTTGGTCTTGAGAAGCTGAATGAAAAGCTGTTGAAACTCATTTACGTTCTCCAAGGGAACATCTTCAAGAAGTCCTTTGACACCACAATATATCACAGCCACCTCATTCTCAACAGGCCACGGCTGATACTGGGGTTGAATGAGCAATTGCTGATTCTTACGACCGGTATCTATAACTTTAGCAGTCACCGGGTCAATATCGCCACCAAACTTGGTGAATGATTCAAGTTCACGGAACTGTGCCTGGGCAATCTTAAGTGTACCGGCAACTTTCTTCATACACTTAATTTGAGCATTACCACCTACGCGTGACACGGAAATACCAACATTTACTGCAGGACGAATACCCTGATTGAAAAGCGCACTCTCAAGGAAGATTTGTCCGTCTGTAATTGAAATCACATTGGTAGGAATGTATGCCGAAACGTCTCCTGCTTGAGTCTCGATAATAGGAAGTGCGGTCAGCGATCCACCACCCTTTACCATTGGCTTGAGCACCTCAGGAAGGTCATTCATTGTAGATGCCACCTCCTGGCTATCGATAATCTTAGCAGCACGCTCGAGCAGGCGTGAATGTAGATAGAAAATATCGCCCGGATATGCTTCACGTCCTGAAGGTCTCTTAAGAATAAGAGAAATCTCGCGGTATGCGACAGCCTGCTTTGACAAGTCATCATAAACTATAAGTGCATCTCGGCCGGTATCACGGAAATATTCACCAATAGCCACTCCGGCGAACGGTGCCCAATAACGCATTGATGCAGAATCTGATGCTGTAGCCGCAACTACACATGTATAAGGCATGGCACCATGCTTTTCCAATGTATTTACTATCGATGCTACAGATGATGCTTTTTGACCGATTGCTACATAGATACAATATACCGGTTTGCCGTCAAGATAATTCTGGCGCTGATTGATAATTGTATCAATAGCGATAGCTGTTTTACCAATCTGGCGGTCACCAATAATCAACTCGCGCTGTCCGCGGCCGATAGGAATCATTGAATCAACAGCCTTAAGACCGGTCTGAAGAGGTTGCGTCACCGGCTGACGGAAAATTACACCGGGAGCTTTGCGTTCAAGTGGGAGGCGAAGCAATTTTCCTTCGATGGCTCCTTTCCCATCAATAGGTTCGCCGAGGATGTTAATCACACGGCCAAGCAGACCTTCACCGACCGAAATGGATGCGATTTCACCCGTGCGACGCACCGACATATTCTCAGTCACTTTGTTAACATTGTTGAGGAGTACAACACCCACGTTGCTCTCCTCGAGGTTGAGTGCGACGCCCATGACGCCGTTTTCAAACTCGACAAGCTCGTTAGAGCGCACATTTTCAAGGCCATAGACGTGAGCTACGCCGTCACCGACTTCAAGGACGGTGCCTACTTCCTCAAACTTGACCTTAGAGTCGACGTTCTCGAGTTCCTGCTTCAGGATATCAGAGATTTCGCTTGGGTTAAGCATTGTATTAATTGCTTCTTAATAGTTTTTTACGAATTTGCTGAAGTTCATTACTTACAGAGGCATCAAGACGATTGGAATCCACAGTAATAACAAATCCCCCAATAATATCAGGATTCGTATTAAATGAGAATTCAAGTGTCATATCCTTGTAAGATTTGTGGACAATATCCTTAATCTTCTGTTCCTGCTCCTTGTCTAGGGCAACGGCAGAAGTAATGATCACTTGAGCGATGCGGTTCTCTTTTCTATAAATATCCCGATATGCCAGCGCCATCTGATAAGCGAATTGCTCACGATTGGCGTCGAGAATTAGTTTTACAAAAGATTTGTATGCGTCCTCAAGCTTATCGCCGGCTGCCTGCATAAGGAGTTTTCCCTTGTCTTGACGAGAAACAAACGGATTTGACATAACTTTCTGTAAATCCGGAAGTTTTCGAAAGGACTCGGCTACTTGCTTCATCTCTTCGTAGACTATTGCAGTTACATTTTTCTCCTTGGCATATTTATATAGTGCCAAAGCATACCGGCGCGGGATAAGACCGTCGTTCATGATCAGTTATTCTGAATTTCGTCCAACATTGAATTGACAAGCTTGGCTTGCTCGCCATCTTGTTTGAGCTTCTGACGCACAAGCTTATCGGCTATTTGCAGTGAGAATGTGGAGACCTCATCACGGAATTGTTTTTGAGCCTCCTTACGTTCCTGCTCGATTGATACTTTAGCTGCTTCCATTACTTTCTGCGCCTCAGCGGATGCCTCTGCTTTGGCTTCCTCTATAATTTGCGATTTCATTTTAGCTGCATCACGGAGCATGTCTGACTGCTGCTTTTGAGCTTCAGCGATATACTTCTGCGCCTCGGCGCGTGCATTGTCCAACTGGTCTTTGGCCTGTCGGGCAAATTCCACGCCCTTATCGATAGTATCGGCGCGTGTATCCATATTCTTAATGATTACCGGCCATCCCCATTTTGCCAAAATGATGAAGAGGATGACAAAGGCAATAAACATCCAGAATATCAAGCCTAAATCGGGCGTGAATAATTCCATTCTTTAAGGGATTATCTTCGTTGAATGATTAGAGGAATAGTGCAAGTGCTGATACGATGACAGCAAAAAGTGCCACACCCTCGATAAGAGCTGCAATCACAATCATGTTGGAACGGATATCACCTGCTGCTTCCGGCTGACGTGCAATTGCTTCCATGGCTGCTTGGCCAATCTTACCGATACCGATACCGGCACCAATTGCTGCTATACTTGCGCCAAGTGCTGCGCCGATTGCTGCAAGGGGTGAAAGATCTGCCACCTGAGCAGCCTGTGCTAAAATCATTGATAACATGGTCTTGAAATTTTTTTATGGTTATTTTTTTATTAATTATTTCTGTTTATTGTGAGTAGAGAGCTAGGTTTTGCAGTTTATTATATTTTTAGAATTAATTCATTGCTGATTCATTCAGTTCGAGTTGGTCTTTGTGATGTTCTGCATGACCTTCTTCGTGTCCCTCTTCCTGACTCATTGATATGAATATGGTAGAAAGCAGTGTAAATACATATGCTTGGATGAAACTGACAAGAACATCAAGTAGAAGCATAAATACTGTGAATAATACTGAAATTACCAATGATCCACCTAAAGCTGCGGCACCGAAGGCGGCAAATATGAATATTAGAGAAATCAGTGTTATTACGATTATATGTCCACCCATCATATTGGCAAAGAGACGCACACAGAGAGCGGCCGGTTTTGTAAAGACTCCAAATATCTCTATGAATTGCATTATTGGTAAAGGGAATTTGAGGAATAGCGGGACATCCGGCCAAAATATCTCTTTCCAATAATGCTTTTTGGAATAAACATTCGTCACAATGAATGTTAATGCCGCAAGAACAAGAGTAATTGCAATGTTACCGGTCAAATTGGCACCTCCGGGGAATATGACCACAAGTCCCAAGAGATTCATCGTCAATATGAAGAAGAAACACGTCAAAAGATATGGTGCAAACTTGGGAGCTTTTGCTCCAAGCGTAGGTTTGATAGAGCCTTCGTATATGAACTGAACAAGCATTTCAAAGAAACCAAGTCCCTTACGGGGTGCTTTGCTTTTGTGTCGCTGTTGATATCTTACGAGACTCATCACCATCCATGTAACAAGAGCTGCAGCTATCAAAAGAGCCAATACATTTTTTGTGATTGAAATATCAAAAGGCTTGTACTCCTTATAATATTGTCCATCGTGATATACATACCCGTCAACAACTACGCCATGTTCAGCATTTTCTGTTTTCCCATCAGCAGCAATCTTTGCTGCATCAGCTTTAACCTGAGCCTCTTCTTGCGCAGACAGCGGGAATATCTCTACAATCTTATTGGCATGTGAGCTAACATGCGCAATTACAAACTGATATATCTTGCCATTACGTTCCACCTTATGAATGACAGGCAATAATTCCTTTTTCTCTTTGCCTGTTTCTTCATCCTTTATAATCTCAACTTCTGTGAGTTTTCCTGACGAGAAGCAGAACCATTGACCATCTTGCGCTCTTACGATTACAGGAAGAGGAATGCGATATACGTGGCTGAACGGGACCTCCCAACCATAACCGTCACCGAGGTGATGGAATATCACTTCCTTAACATTAAATCCCTCTTCACTTTTTTCTTTATCTTCTTGTATTTTCTCTTTTGCAACTTTAGAATCATCTGAAATCTCATCACTTAGAGTTTTCGGATTAGCTACCGCAACATTGAAACAGAAAAGAATCAAAGCGAGGGAAATTGCGAATTTATATGTTAGATTCGACATTGTTGGTCTGTGTCTGATTAATTAATAAATGCAGACCGAAATGACATTATTGTCGACATCGGCCAGTCCGCCCTTAATTTCGATTTCATTACCTTGACCTCCTTCTCGCATATATCGTATTTTCCCGGGAACGAGAACAGAGATAAGAGAAGCATGATTTTTAAGCACAGTGAATGAACCGAGTTCTCCGGGTAGTGTCACTATATCCGCTTCCCCTCGATACATTATTTCTTGCGCTGATATTATTTCAAGTGTCATATAATCGAAAATAAGTTTGTACTGTTGCTATAATGTCTTACGTATAAGTGATTATTATTTCAATTAGGTCACTTAACGTCCTCGAGCATCTTTTTACCCTTTGCTATTGCTTCGTCAATTGTACCTACATTGAGGAATGCCTGCTCGGGATATTCGTCCATTTCACCACTTAATATCATCTTGAAGCCACGGATTGTTTCCGCCAATGGAACCATTACTCCGGGAAGACCGGTAAACTGTTCGGCTACAAAGAAGGGCTGAGACAGATAGCGTTGCGCACGACGAGCTCTCGAAACTACAAGTTTGTCTTCGTCGGAGAGTTCATCAACACCGAGAATTGCTATGATATCCTGAAGCTCATTATATTTTTGCAATAACTGAATTACTTGTTGAGCTACATTGTAATGTTCCTCTCCGATAATATTCGGGTCGAGGATACGAGAAGTAGATTCAAGAGGATCCACTGCGGGGTAAATACCAAGCTCGGCAATCTTACGGCTAAGCACTGTAGTGGCATCAAGGAAGTTGAACGTAGTTGCCGGAGCCGGGTCGGTCAAGTCATCGGCCGGTACATATATAGCCTGAACAGATGTAATAGAACCTTGTTTGGTAGAAGTAATTCTCTCCTGAAGAGTACCCATTTCAGAAGCAAGCGTAGGTTGATAACCTACAGCAGATGGCATACGACCGAGAAGCGCTGATACTTCTGAACCGGCCTGAGTGAAACGGAAAATATTGTCAATGAAGAGAAGCACCTCTTTACCACCACCTTCACTGTCACGGAATTGTTCGGCTACAGTCAAACCGGAAAGAGCAACACGAAGACGCGCACCGGGCGGTTCGTTCATCTGACCGAATACGAGGGTGGTCTGTGATTTTGCCACCTCTTTCATATCCACGTCCTTAAGATTCCATTGACCTTTCTCCATTCCTTCTACGAATTTGTCACCATATTTAATGATGCCGGATTCGATCATTTCACGAAGAAGGTCGTTACCTTCACGAGTACGTTCACCTACTCCGGTGAATACAGAGAAACCGTTGTGCCCTTTTGCGATATTGTTAATCAGCTCTTGGATAAGCACCGTTTTACCCACACCGGCACCACCAAAAAGACCGATTTTACCACCTTTCGAATAGGGTTCGAGAAGATCAATTACCTTAATACCCGTATAAAGGATTTCAGTGGAAATTGCGAGGTCGTCAAAGGCCGGAGCGGGCTGATGGATAGACCTAAGGTCATCACGTTTCAGCGCAGGGAGGTGGTCAATAGACTCACCTGTGACATTCAGTAAACGGCCTTTAACTTGGGCGCCGGTAGGAACGGCGATTGGATGGCCAAGGTTTTCGACTTTAACTCCACGACGCAAGCCGTCGGTCGATTCCATAGCAACGCAACGCACGGTGTCTTCACCGATATGCTGTTCAACCTCAAGGATGAGAGTCTCGCCATTGTCACGTTCCACTTTCAGCGCGGCGTAAATAGGTGGGATGACATCTTTGCCACCCTCGAACTGCACGTCGATTACCGGGCCGATAATTTGAGTCACTGTTCCAGTATTAGCGCTCATTTTATATTCAGTTTATTTCGTTTAATAATTTTCTATTAGTTTTAAGGTGGAGGAGAGAAGGATTGAGTTATTCCGATAATGTTATCAGAAATGCCATCCGAGTCCAACAAACACGGCCATCAAGACAATATTTGCAAGCGAAAGGGGCATTAGATATTTCCACTCAAATGAAAGCATCTGGTCGATACGCACTCGAGGGAAAGTCCATTTGAACCATATTATGATGTATGATACAAACAACGCTTTACCGATGAACCAAATCGGAGATGGAATCCAATTCATCACAGCGTTGAATCCATCCCATCCGGGTACATGCAACGGCATCCAACCTCCGAGGAACATTAGCGAAGCGATTCCGGATACTATGAAGAGGTTGAGGTATTCTGCAAGATAGAAGAATCCGAAGTGCATACCGGAATATTCTGTATGATAACCGGCGGTAAGCTCGTGCTCAGCCTCGGGCAAGTCGAATGGACCGCGATTAGTTTCAGCCGTAGCAGCTACAATATATATCAGAAATGCAATTATTGCCGGGATGTGTCCTTTAAAGATAAACCACGCGCTTTCTTGTTGGGCTACGAGTTCACTTATATTCATTGTTCCGGAAAGAACTATGATTGTCAGGATGGCAAGGCCGAGTGATATTTCATAACTAATCATTTGTGCACCGCTTCGCATTGCACCGATAAGGGTGTATTTACTATTTGAAGCCCATCCGGCAAGTAGTATACCGAGTACACCGACTGAAGAAACAGCGAGGATGAAAAATATACCGATATTAAAGTCAATAATCTGCAATCCGTTACCCCAAGGGAGACAACAGAACATCACAACGGATGAAATTATAACAAGATAAGGAGCAAGAGCGTAAAGGAATTTGTCAGTACCTTTGACTGATATTATCTCCTTTATGAGCATCTTGATAACGTCAGCGAAGAGCTGAAGCAGACCCCACTTACCGACACGCATAGGTCCGAGTCGACATTGGAACCATGCGCAAAGTTTACGTTCGTAAAATATGTATAGCATTGCCAAAAGTGCATACATGACCAGCATGATGACGGCAATGGCGACACATTCTATAACAGTGACAAGCCAATCATACCCTACCAAATCGGTAAGCCATGTATTAATGGCAGATGTCCAAATTCCGAAATTAAACATGAGATGTTACTGCGTTATATGGATTTTTAGTTAGTTCAAAATTATTATCGGTCGATGTCAGGAATTACGAAGTCCAAAGCTGCACCGATAGTTATAAGGTCGGCAATCATGTACCCTGTACAGCATAAATCCATAACGCCTACGAGATTGAAACAGGGGCTTTGGAAGTGTACACGGAAAGGATTTTTTTGACCGTCAGATTCGATGTAAACGCCGAAAGTACCTCGGCTTGCTTCGACTTGCTGATACCAACGACCGGCCGGTAGTTTTATAAGTTTTGGCACTTTGGGGTTACGGATGTCACCTTCTGGAATTTTGTCGATTAATTGAGCAATGATTTTGCAAGATTGTTCAATCTCACGCATACGCACCATATATCGAGCGTATGAGTCGCATCCTGTTTCAAGAACTTCTTCAAAGTCAACTTTGTCATAAAGTGCGTAAGGATGTTTCTTACGACAGTCGCATGACCAATTTGAGCCACGTCCCGAGGGACCGGTTATAGCATAGTTGATTGCATCTTCTTTGCTTAGATGACCGACCTTCTTTAGACGATTCTTTGCGATGAGGTTGTTGGAGAAGATAGTATGGTACTCTTTTAGAGCACCGGGCATAATCTTAAGGAATTCCTTTACATCCTTAACAAAGTCAGGATGCAGATCGGCAATCACACCACCTATAACATTATAGTTCATAGACATTCGCGCACCGCAAGTTTTTTCAAAGATATCGAGCACGCGTTCACGTTCACGGAAGCCGTAGAAGAATGCGGTGGTCGCACCGAGGTCCATTGCAGTACATCCGAATGAGAGAAGATGCGATGATATACGCATGAGTTCATCCATAATAGTACGGATATAAACTGCTCTTTCGGGCACTTCAAGACCGAGTGCTTTTTCTATGCAGAGGCAAAGACAGTGGCGATTTTGATGTGCGGACATATAGTCCATACGATCAGTAAAATGAAGAATCTGCGGATAGCTGAGACCTTCAGAGAGTTTTTCTATACCGCGATGGATATATCCTGATACCACATCAACTTTTTTGACAATTTCACCGTCAACAGCAGCTCTAAAACGCATTACGCCATGAGTTGAGGGATGCTGCGGGCCTATGTTAACCACATAGTCATCTTCGCCAAATACTTTTCCGGGGACGGCTTTTACATTACCCTTATCATCTTCTTGATATGAGATGGTGTCATCTTCATTGATTTCATCATCGAGTCTGACGGGGTTAAGTTCCGGATTCGCATCGTAATCTTTTCTGAGTGGATATCCGACCCAATCATTTCTTAGGAAAAAGCGGCGCATATCGGGATGACCGATAAATTTGATGCCGAAGAAGTCATAGACTTCGCGCTCTTGAAAATTGGCAACTTTCCAAAGGTCGGATACGGAATGAATCATCGGATTCTCTCTATCTTCAACAGCTACTTTGAAAGCTACAACGTCCCAATCGTGGGAGGTGGAAGTTAGATAATAAATCACACCAATGGAATCCTTCCAGTCCATACCGACTACAGCAGTAAGGACATCAAAAGCGAGGTCTTTATTATACTTGAGTTGTTTAGCAAGATTATACCAATCTTTTTCAGGGACATTAACAAGCAGGGATTCACCTTCTTCGAAAGATACAGAAGGACAAATACTGCTGATTTTAGATTTTATATCGTTCATGATAGGATGAAATCAATGGAAAACAAAATTAAATCTGTCCTTTTTCCTCCGGGTGCTGAGCGAAAAATTCTTTAATTTTTTCTTTTCTGTTCACACCACCGAAGAATTTTTGGATTTTGATTTTGCGTTGAAGCTGCATGAGTCCGTAGAACATAGCTTCCGGGCGTGGTGGACATCCGGGGATGTATACATCAACAGGAAGGATTTGATCCACACCTGGTAATACACAATATGAATTTTTGAATGGACCACCTGAGACGGCACAACCGCCACACGCTATAACATATTTTGGCTCAGCAAGTTGTTCATAGAGTCGTCTGAGAGCCGGAGCCATACGATGCACTATAGTACCTTGCACCATTATATAGTCGGCTTGACGCGGAGAATTTCTTGCCACTTCAAAACCGAATCTGGCCATATCATAACGAGCCGCACCGAGACACATAAATTCGATAGCGCAGCAAGATGTTCCGAAGCATAGAGGCCAAAGGGAGTTTGAGATACCCCAATTAATAAGTTCGTCGATTTTACCGACGGCTACATTAGCGCCACTGGCATTTAATTCCTCAACGAGTTTATCAATATATTCATTATCTTTGAAGTCCTCATGCTTCATTGATTTAATTTTCACTCCCATTTCAAAGCTCCTTTCCGCCAAGCATAAGCGAGGCCCATAACAAGAACAAACAGAAAAATGCCGATGCAGAGAAGGCCTTGAGTGCCGAGTTTATTCATAACAACAGCCCAAGGATAGAGGAAGACGGTTTCAACATCGAATATAAGGAAGAGGATAGCGAAGATGTAATAACCGGCCTTGAATTGAATCATGGATTTACCGCGTGTGGGAATACCACATTCATAAGTCTCGCTCTTTTTAACGGTAAAAGATCTCGGGGCAAGCAATCTTGCAATCAAAAGAGCTGCAAATACGAGACCTATACCGGTGATTACCGCAGTAACAGCGAGAGTGCCGTTTGCAATTTGCATCAACAGATTCATCTAATCGTATAAGTATTAATTAATTACAATAGTATTATGGATTATCACCGTTTGAGCCGGAAATAATTTTGTGCAAAGATACTTAAAAAATCTTAATTGGCCAAGCTATTTTTTATTTTTTTGCCTGAACATGCTATATAACATAAAAACAAGACTATTAAAAACAGTCTTGCTTCAATGTATTATTATCGGTAATTGAAATCAATTTTTGTTATTCTCTTCATAGAGGAGAGATCCGGTAAATGTGGTGGTATATTTATTTGCCACCTTCATCTCAAGTGATCCATTGGTAATATTTTCACCGTTTGCTGTGAATGTTATATTATCAATTTTAAGATTTTCCAATTGTTGGGAAGCAGGATTAATCGGGGTTATATTTTCACCTGTCAGTTTAAATCCGTCTTTTGTAAATAATATATCCAAGTCTTTAATGATAAGTGTTTGCGCTTCCATGTCGTTATTGAATTGTGCATAGTACACTACAACCGTTCCTTTATTCTTATCTATATCAAGGACTGTTCTACATACCATCTGCGGTGCCGAAAAAGAGCCGGCTAATGACTGAGTGGAATTAGTTCCTTTATAATATGATTCACGTTGGAATGTTTTGACGATTGCTACTTCTGGTATTTCGTATGATATTAGACATGCGACACCAAAGTCAGACAGGCCATAGATATTTGGTATTGCTGGGAGGGAGAACGGAAAGGTTTGCGGACCGTTAATCAAGGTTGAGATGGTGCCTTTAAGCGACTGGATTTTGTATCCGTAGGGGGAATAAATGTATGGAGCCTGGAATCCGATGGTATACCCTCCTCCTTGCATTTGTATTGTTCCGGTATTGAATTTGTATGTTTTACCGGAAAGTGTAATTCCGTCGCAACTTACATCTACTGTGCCGGCATATGATTCAGTGACAAGAGTAAAGACTCCTTTTTGGCAATATGGTTTTACGGAATTGTCAATGGGTACAACAAGATTCAAGACATTGTATCCCACAGTAGTCTGAAATTTAGGGTCGTCAGACGAGCACGAGGAAAGAGCTGCAGCTAATATGCAAGTTATTCCTGATAAAAAAATTATTTTTTTCATTTATTAAAATTTTGCTTGACTTAATTATTTTACGGAATTAACGTCTTTTGTGTGATTTACGTTTGGATTTATGTCTGCTATACTTTTTACGGGAAGAGTAATTTTTATATTTCTTACTCTTTGGAGCCACATAAGTTTCGTAAGAATCTTTCGAGACTTCCACTTTAAGACCCGGTTTTACAAGCTTTACAAGCTTAAGCAAATCATTGTTATTAAGCCTTATACACCCTTCACTTGCTCGAGTGCCTATACTTTTGGGTTGATTTGTCCCGTGAATTCCTATACCTCTGAACTTCGGTGTTTTCAAACGAATGAATTTAGGTCCGTATGGTCCGGAACCCGGCCCATTCCAATCATCATGAGTTTCATCCCATTTTGATGAATTTTCGATGCTGACAACATAGAAAGAACCTTCGGGGGTTTTGAGGTCACCTTGTTGTTTCTTTTGTCCGTAGTTTTTACCAAGGCAAACGGGGAATGATACGACAATATGCCCTTTACCATCAAGATACGACAAGGTCATTTTTTGTTTGTCGACATAAATTTTATCGGCATGAACGCAAGCTGAAATTGAGAGCAGCAATAATAAAACTATAAATTTCATATTGATACCATCTATCAGGGATATAATCTGATGTAATAACAGATGCAAAGTTACAAAAAAATTTGCAATCTACGATTAAAAACAGTAATTTTGCAATGATATGATGATTCAAGTGATTATCGGTCAATTATAACGTTACGACATTATAAGGAGACAACAGGAGATTATGAGATCAATCAAGGAATTATATAGAATAGGGCATGGGCCATCATCAAGTCACACAATGGGACCCAGACTTGCATCTCAGCAATTTATTGGAAGACATGAGAATGCCGCGCGATTTGAAGTTACATTATATGGTAGTCTGGCTGCAACCGGAGAGGGACACATGACCGATAAGGCGATAATGTCAGTATTGGACAGTGCGGAGCATCCGACGGAAATAATCTGGCGACCTGATGAATTCAAGCCGTTCCATCCAAACGGCATGATGTTTCGCGCATTTGGAGAAGATGGGAAACAACTTGAAGAATGGGTTGTATACAGTGTAGGTGGTGGAGCACTGCGTGAAGAGGGGAAGCCGGTCGAGGAATCGAGCCATATTTATGGTATGGATAAGATGACTGATATAATGTCGTATTGTGAGAAAACGGGCAGGTCATATTGGGAGTATGTAGAAGAGTGTGAGGGTAAGGATATATGGGATTATCTGCATGAGGTATGGGATGCGATGCGTAAATCGGTAGAACGCGGGCTTTCGCATGAGGGGAGACTCCCCGGGCCCTTGAATTTACGCCGCAAGGCCACATCATATTATGTAAAGGCTGAGGGTTACAGGGATAATTTACGTTCGCGCGGACTTACATTTGCATACGCACTTGCAGTGAGCGAAGAGAATGCATCCGGAGGAGAAATAGTCACAGCACCGACTTGTGGCAGCAGCGGAGTTCTTCCGGGGGTCTTGTATCATTTGTGGAGCAGCAGAAATTTCCCGGAGATTCAAATACTTCATGCACTTGCAACTGCGGGATTGGTAGGGAATATCGTTAAACATAACGCATCTATCTCCGGTGCGGAAGTAGGCTGTCAAGGGGAAGTAGGAGTGGCTTGTGCGATGGCCGCGGCAGCCTCAAGCCAATTGTTTGGAGGATCACCTGCACAGATAGAATATGCTGCGGAGATGGGGCTTGAGCATCATTTGGGGATGACTTGCGATCCGGTATGCGGGTTAGTGCAGATTCCGTGTATTGAGCGGAATGCATACGCTGCGGCAAGAGCACTCGATGCCAATATATATTCTACATTTTCGGACGGCACACACAGGGTATCATTTGACAAGCTTGTCAGAGTGATGAAAGAGACGGGACATGATTTACCATCATTATACAAAGAGACCGGCACCGGTGGTTTGGCAAAAGATTTCACTCAAATGACAAGGAAATAACAGGTTCGCTAATGGGATATTTTCGTATCAATACATTGGGATGCGGATCAGCCAAGCCGACGTTAAGACATTTGCCATCGAGCACCGTAGTGGATGTTGACGGGAGGCTGTATATGGTGGATTGTGGTGAGGGAGCACAATTGTCTCTAATACGACAAGGGCTGAAGATATCGCGTTTGCACGACATTTTTATAACACATTTACATGGTGACCATGTATATGGGATTCCGGGACTTGTAGACACACTTTCGTTGAACAATACGGAGCAGAATCTTACCATTCATACGACAAATGAGGGGATAAGGAAGTTGGGAAGAATTCTGGAAGATTTCAATCCTGAAGCAATTGGGAAAATACGATTCGAAGAGATACCAATTTCAGAGGGATATATATTTGAAGATGAGAGATTGCGAGTCAGAACCATACCATTGCGTCATAGGATTGACACATTAGGATTTGTATTTGAGCAGAAGGAGGGTGAGCGGAAATTACGTCCGGAGATATGCCGGATGCATAATATCCCTCTTAAAGAATATCGAAATATAAAGAAAGGGAGGGATTATCATAGTCCGGAAGGTGAAATAATATCTAACCTTGAGTTGACATTAGCACCGGAAAAGCCTTATACTTATGCACATATAAGTGACACTGCCTATATAGAGGATTTATGGAAGAAAGTATCGGGTGTAGATTTGCTTATGCACGAAACCACTTACCTTGAGATTCATAAGGAGTTGGCATCCGAGCGAGGACACAGCACAGCGATGGATGCAGCACTAACAGCATATAAAGCACAGGCGGGTCACTTGCTTACCGGGCATTATTCGTCTCGTTATAAGGATGAAAGACAATTTCTCGAAGAGGCACAAAAGATATTTCCGAATACGTTATTAAACAACGAGGGATTGTGCATCGATCTGGGAAAATTGCGCCGGGATATGATTGATGAAGGTGGATAAAACTGAGGAAAAGTGGAAATGGTTTGGCTGGGTGAATAAATTTTTGTAAATTCGCCCAATATTTCGGAGAGCGAGAAGTTACCGGATTAGACTATTATATAATACTCCGAACAAGAAACCACAAAAACATATCATGACAAACTAACAAATCATCATAATGAAAGAGAGAGAAGAAACGATTTATGAAGATGTGCTGACAGAAACCGGTCTTCCCGAAAACGCATTTAGGGAATTAGCCTCAGACGAGGAATACCGTCCGGTAATGTCACCTGCACATTCACAAGAGGAGGTTACGCCGTATTCAGTAATAACGGGCTTAATAATGGCCATTATTTTCAGTGCAGCAGCAGCTTATCTTGGGTTAAAGGTAGGACAGGTATTTGAGGCAGCCATTCCAATTGCAATCATAGCGGTAGGTCTAAGCAATGCACTTGGAAAGAAGAATTCATTAGGGCAGAATATTATTATCCAATCTATAGGCAGTTGCTCGGGTGTAATTGTAGCAGGAGCAATTTTCACATTGCCAGCACTTTACATTCTTCAAGCCACTTATCCGGACATAGTCGTAGAGTTTTATCAGATATTTCTGAGTTCATTGCTTGGCGGTATTCTCGGAATATTGTTTTTCATACCGTTCCGCAGATATTTTGTTAAGGATATGCATGGGAAATATCCCTTCCCCGAAGCAACTGCAACTACACAGGTGCTAATTTCAGCACAGAATTCCGGGGAGAAAGGTGGACAAGCCAAGACACTAATAATAGCATCATTAATAGGAGGTATCTACGACTATTTGGTAGCTACCTTTGGATGGTGGGCTGAGACTATTACGACCACAGCTACAACATGGGGACAAACGATTTCTGAGAAGACAAAAGTAGTGCTGAGTTGCAACACCGGAGCTGCATTGTTAGGGCTTGGATATATCGTAGGTCTTAAATACGCCTTTGTGATTTTTGCAGGCTCAATATTTGTATGGTGGATTGTTATTCCATTGATGGGTACGTATGGTGATGTCGAGATGACATCAATGGCTCCGGAAGCAATATTCAGTGATTATGCGAGAATGATTGGTATCGGAGGTATAGCAATGGCCGGAGTAATCGGCATAGTAAAATCATGGGGAGTAATCACACAGGCAGTAGGGCTTGCAGGAAGAGAGCTTAAAGGTAACTCTAACACCGAGAAACCAATAAGGTGGCAGCTTGACATATCGATGAAGCACATCGTAGTTTTCATTATAATTGCCTTGATTGCTGTATTTTTCTTCTTTTGGTTTGGTGTGATTCACACATTGTGGCAAGCAGCGATAGCATGGTTGGTAGTAACTGTAATCGCATTCTTGTTTACGACTGTAGCAGCCAATGCTATAGCAATTGTAGGGTCAAATCCTGTATCGGGAATGACATTGATGACACTGATAATTGCCTCTGCAATATTTGTGGGCATCGGGCTTAGCGGTACAAGTGGAATTGTGGCATCGATGGTAATCGGTGGCGTGGTATGTACTGCACTTTCAATGGCCGGTGGATTTGTAACCGACCTTAAGATAGGATATTGGCTTGGCTCAACACCCAAAAAGCAAGAGAGCTGGAAATTCCTTGGCACTTTGGTATCTGCTGCAACCGTTGGAGGTGTGATACTGGTCCTCAACAAGGTGTATGGATTCAGCGGACCTGATGCTCTTGTAGCACCTCAGGCAAATGCAATGGCTAAAGTGATTGAGCCTTTGATGATGGGAGGCGAGACTCCATGGATTCTGTATATGGTAGGTGCAGTTCTGGCATTGATTCTCAATTGGCTCGGTGTGCCGGCCTTGGCATTCTGCCTTGGTATGTTCATTCCATTGTCGTTAAATACGCCGATGCTTGTTGGCGGTGCAATAAGCTATTTTGTAAGCAACAGCAGCAAAGACCGGAAGGTGAACGATTTGCGTCGCGACAGAGGAACATTGATTTCATCGGGATTGATAGCAGGAGGTGCATTATTCGGCGTTGTAGCTGCAATAACACGTTTTGCCGGATTTGAATATACGAGTCCTTTGAGCTTCGAGTTGACACAGGTGCTTGGATGCGTGGCATATCTGATGCTGATTTGCTATCTGATATGGGATTCAAAACGTGTCAAATAATTATATATTAGTGAATTTATAATAGTGATATCAGCTAAAGAATGGGGAAGTGAATCATGCACTCCCCCATTTTTTAATTTCTAAACATAAAGGGGACAAAAGAATGAATCCGCTTGCCACAATTGAGGAATTAAAGGAGGCTACATTGAGAAATCTAGCGTTCGCTCCGACTGAGGAACAAAGCAAGCTTGTGGACACATTGTGCAAATTTGTGTTGTTTCATCAAGATACAGACGTTTATATACTCAATGGGTACGCCGGTTCGGGGAAGACATCGATTATAGCCGCCCTTGTAAAAGGTATGCATCAGTATCATTTAAAACATGTGTTGCTGGCGCCCACAGGGAGAGCTGCGAAGGTAATATCAGGATATGGAGGGGGGCAAGCATCTACTATTCATAAACGGATATATCGAGCGACGTCACCGGATCCGACGGCCCGGGATTTTATGCTTGCGAGCAACAACAGTCATGACACAATATTCATTGTGGATGAGGCATCGATGGTGACAGATGGCGGTGATAACAAGCGCTCTGTGTTGCGAAATTTGGTTGAATATGTATATTCTGCGGATAATTGTGCCTTGATAATGGTAGGTGACACGGCACAACTTCCGCCACCGGGCGAGGAGATTAGCGCAGCCATGAGTCCTTCTGTGCTTAGGAGTCTTGGTTTAAGACCGTTTGGCACCACCCTTGAGACGTCAATGCGTCAGCAAATAGGGAGTGGAATCCTTTTTAATGCAACACGAGTGAGGGAATCACTCACAAAGATTCAGACTGAGAAACCTCTTCCCTATCTTGAGTTCAAGCCGTTTGATGATATACACAATATCTCACCAATAGATCTGGCAGATGAGCTTTCAAGTTCATGGGGAAAGGTAGGAAAAGATCAGACATTGATTATAACAAGGAGCAACCGGATGGCAAATCTATGCAATCGGGATGTACGCAATAGAGTGTTGTATGCGGATGAGGCGTTGGTGAGAGGTGAGAGAATAGTAATCGGAAAGAATGATTATTACTGGGGAAAGCGCAATAAGGTGCGAGATTTTATTGCCAATGGTGAGACAGCGATTGTGGAATGGATAGGATCAATTGAGAAGGCACATGGGATGGAATTTGCAGATGTGGAATTGAGAATGGTCTCAGACGATTCTTTAATCGGTGCAAAATTGATGCTGGACAGCTTGTTTGCGGAGGGCCCCAATATTTCTAGATCTGAAATGCAGCAATTATATAGGAGTGTATTGGAGACTTATCCGGAGGGTACATTAAGCACACTTCTTAGGAAGGGATCAGAAGATCCATATTTCAACGCTTTACAGGCAAAGTATGCCTATTGCGTGACATGCCATAAGGCACAGGGAGGGCAATGGAAACATGTATATATTGATATGACCGGTCTTGCGGTCACACCTGATACTTTGCAAGAATTTATACGATGGTTGTATACAGCCATGACACGCGCCACGGAACAGTTGTACCTTGTTGGATGCAGGTTACCGTCGGATGAATCGGAAGATATGGGTTAGAGTTTGTTTCAAAATCATTTTACAGATGAGTGTCGGAAATATAAGCTGCGGGCTGTAAACCCGCAGCTTATATATTTAAACCTATTAATGTCAGGAGCAAAATTAATTTTGAAGTGCTCCGTGTATACGACTATGTCAATTATTTGATGATGACTTTCTTGCCATTGATAATGTACAATCCTTTATCAAGAGTACGCACACCGTTTTGATCGGCATCCCGGAGAATAACAGCGCCATTTACAGAGAAGACATCGTAGGAAGCATCATCTACATAAATTCCTGATACACTGCCTGTTCCATCGACATGCCAAAGAACAGTCTGAGCGGGAGTGTTCTTGCCGTTTATTACGAAATACCCGTTCGGGATAGTCATCTTATAATCATTTTCTTCAGTAAATGTCTGTCCACAAGTTAGATAAATCTTCATTTCATCTCGATCAATTCTTGCGGTATAGCTGCCAAGCATAGCATAGTCATTGTAATCCTTGTCCCAACGATAAATGTCGATATCATAAAGAGAAGCTATTGAACCACGAGTGATTGTTTCGGTATCTTCCGGAAGGATAATAACGACATCACCAAGTTCTGAGACATTTCCGGGAGCAGGATCATATGTAAGAGTACTTGTCCCTTCTTCCGGTTTTACGTTCCAATAGTAAGATACGTCGCGTGAGGGATTGGCGCCATTGATTTGGATTTGATCGGCGGGAACGGTGAGACGGGCACGACCTTCACCCTGGATTTTAGTTTGGGGTGTAAAGGTATAGATAGTGTATTCATCAGTAGCTTCGATATTCGCGATAGTCGGAATTTTTTCGGAACCGAATTCGAAATAGATTTTGGTGTTATCATAATCCATATTATCCGGATTAATCAATACGCTGTCATAGCCACGCCACATTACATATACAGCTTCAATTTCAGCGACTTGAGTTCCTGCCGGTGGTGTGACAATGATTTCTTGCGGTATTACCTTTTTTTCAATTGTATACCCTGAGAAAGTTTGGGCCGGAACGGGGTTGTTGTTAACGAGGAAGAAACCTTCGGGGATTACAATGGAATACTCACCGGAAGCTGTAACGGGGTTGAACAGAGAGAGGATAGCAGAATTGCCGTCAATTTGAACAAGGAAATCAGCGAATGACTCGTTGTTTTTATAAAGTTCCGCTGTTGAGGTTGATGAAACTTCGGGATTAAGCGCTAAGGTAGCATCGGCAACAGCCGGTGTGATAATCACATTGGAAATTTCGGTGATTACCCCGGGATTAAGATTAATATTCAAAGCGGGGGTCTGGTCTGCACGAGTGGCGAGAGCCGGAGTCATAGCAGCGAATGCCATAGGTGCAGAAATTGTTGTAGCCGATAGCAATAAAGCTGCGGCCAACGTTGGAGTAAATTTTCTCATATGCATAAATTTAGGTTTTTAACAAAGCGTAATGCTTAAAATGTTGGTTGAATTAATACGCGACAAAGATAATATAAAAAATCGGGTAATACAATTTTTGGGGGGTAAAATGCAAAAAAGAGTTGATGAATAAAATCTGTATTTGGAGATGTAAAAAAAAATGTGTAATTTTGGGGCAAATTTGCATTTTTAAGAGAAAATAAAGTGCCATTAAAGAAAGCATCAGACGAGCAATCACTTGTAAAGGAACTACAGACTCCCTCGAAGGCAAAAAAGGCCTTCGATGAGTTGATGCGTACATACGGAGAGGGGATGTATTGGCAAATAAGAAAATTGGTCAATAATCATGATGATGCACTTGATCTTTTGCAAAATGCATTTTTGAAAGCATGGAATAATATCGGGAATTTCCGAGGAGATGCAAAGTTATCGACTTGGTTATATAAAATAGCTATAAATGAATCAATCAATTTTCTAAATAAGGAGCGTCAACGCAGAAACACTACGTCGGAAGATGAGAATGATGCCTATCGACTTGAGAATATAGAAGCGGACCCTTATTTTGACGGAAATGAAGCACAGGTGGCACTTCAACGAGCTATAGCGTCATTACCTCAGAAACAACGTCTTGTATTTAATATGAGATATTTTGATGATATGCATTATGATGAGATATCAGAGATTTTGGGGACGAGTGTAGGAGCATTAAAGGCATCATATCATCATGCGGTGAAAAAGATAGAGACGGCACTTAAAGATATTTGTGGGTAACTGATCCGGCCGGAAAATAATTAGGTGCGGCTGAAAATAATTAGGTGCGGCTGATTTCTCAATTGGCCGCACCTTGATTTCCATAATACTTTTTCGAACTAACCTAACATCATGAAACGATTTCTTATATCATTAAAACAAGAATGACCGAAATAAGTTCGTGAAGGTGTAGAAAAAAATCCCAACAAAAATAAAAAAAGAGAACAAATTATGTCTATCTCAATATAGTTCATTCATTTAAAACGATGTAATATTTTTTATATTTTATAAAATTTTCGTATCAATTAAACCTCTCGCCATCAATCTTGTCATAGGTATATAACTAAAGTTTTCAAGTCGTACGCGACTTGGAAAATAGTCAAAGATATAAAAAGGAAAGAGAAATGTAGTTAACGATGCCTTCCAAAGCATATGAATATGAAATTTGAAAGTAAACTCAAGGATAAAATTGGAAAAGATACGGGATATATTCTTCCTGAGGGGAGTCTTGAGGGTGTCTATTCGCATGTAATGGAAAATCTTCCAAAGCAGAATCCAATGAAAGCGCCCAAGATTACCGTCTGGCAGAAGGTGCGTCCGTATGTATATATGGCTGCAATGTTTGCCGGGATATGGTGCATGATGAAAATTTTCCATACAGTATCGATCCAAGACATTTCGCTTGATAATCCACCGGAATTTGTAGCCGAGGCCATAGTTAATTCACCGACACAGGAGGAGTTTTATACTGCATGCGAGCTTAATGATTTTGAACTGGAACAAGAGGTAAGTGAACAATATTCAGATATAGATAGTTTTGAAAAAGAGTTCGGATATGAATTTGAGCCGGAATATGCCAATATTTCCATACCCGAATCGAGCACAAAATAGGCAAGAGGATACTCTGCGATGAGTATTCTGTATAAATATTTAGCTTAGACAGTCATTTAAAATAAGATATGAAAAAATTCGCACTTATCATCATAGCAATAATATGCATGGCTATTCCATGTTTTGCCAATCAAGGAGAAAAGCCTAAAGAGGAAATGCGTAAAGAGCTGCGAGAGTTTAAGATGAAATACTTAGCTCAAGAGATGGATTTGCGTAGCGACCAACAGCAAAAATTCTTCCAAACATATAGTGCGATGCAAGATGAGAAGCATAAAATCTTTTCAGAGGCTCGCAGTTTCGAAAGAAAGGTGAAAAAGAATCCTGAAGCTACAGATGCTGATTACACGAAGGCCTCAAAATTGATGGCGGATGCAAAAATTAAGGAGGGCGAAATTGACAAGAAATACGATGCCATTTTTGCAAAATTCCTCACATCCAAGCAGATTTATAAAATGAAGGAGGCGGAAAAGACATTCCGTCAGAAAATGCAGGAAATGAGGAAAAACAAGAAAAAGAAATAGATGGTAATAGAACCTGCTAAACACACTACTATGAACGGCAAATTAACAAAATTTACTGGTATGACAGCCGCAACAACGGCTGTCATATTGTTATTGGGAATAATCTTCCCATCAGATTTGGAGGCAAAAAAGAAACGGATTGATGTAAAGACTACATCAAAGAACATTCAAAACGGTAATGATATTACCAATTCATTTGCCAATCCTGACTTTGCATTTCCTAAGGATGTCATTTCAAATGCTGAAAAGGGATTAAGGGAAGCTTCAAAGACGGGGAATCCTGACAATATTATCAAAGCAGCCATACAGCTTACTATTGCCAATGATATAATCTCTAGCGATAGGATGCCTCAGATGGCGTCAATGCTTGATTCTATAGCTATGACATTACCTTCACCTCAATGTTCGGTATTATTCTTGCTTGAGGCTAAGTTATTTTACGAGACGTATTGCAATAATTCCCGAACATTCAATAATCGAAATCTCCCCCTTGATAATTATCCCGCTAATCCACAGGAATGGAGTAGTGACTTGTTTGCGCTTAAAATAATGGAATTGATAGAAAAGGCAAACAGTACTGCCGTAGCCCCTGCAGAGATACCCATATCTGAAATCAGACCATTGCTTGTTCCACTATTAAAGAATCAGACCTGTTACCAAGTTGGATTCGCACGACTTTCTGATTTTATTGCATTTCAAGCAAACGAATATCTTTCCCCATTTTTGGACAGCAATTATTTTCTTCCACTCGGATATTCAGTAACGGGAAAAGAGACAATTCGTAACAGAATTAGCCAATTACTTGACAATCTTGACAATGTATGTATAGATAAGATTACAGACGCGGAGGAATGTCAATCAGCGGTAACAGCATTTCTGAGAATGGCTGACAGGAAACCCTATTGGGAGCAACAGGGTATGTTTTTAGACAAACTACCAATTCTCGAAAATACCCCCGCCATTATGCGCATAATTCCGAAAATTTACCGCATCGGTGATTATAACAAGAAGTCTGACACAATCAATACTTTGCCCATAGACACATTGCCCGGGGCAAATCTTTTTTCAAATCTCAATGATTTTTATACCTTTTCAAAAGCCAAACTTGAGATATATCCGGATACGATAGATAGTGGAGAAGTAAATTCACTGCTTGAACAATTATCGCGACCGGTAGTCACAACAACCATAAAAGGACAACTTTTGAGTTCCGATTCACTTCGCATAGAGGTGTCAATGAAAAATGCAAATTCCACTAATTTATTAATCTACAAGACAACCGGTAATCCCGAAAGGTGGCTTTCAGCAAAAAAAATGCTTCCTAATGCACAATTAGTCAGATCTATACCGGTGAGTGCAGAGGGGGTTGTGCCTTTCACATCAAAGAAGGAACTAATATCAGCACCTCTCCCCTATGGTACTTATTTTTGTATTCCATCATCAGACGGAACACAAAAAGGAATTTCGGAGCTGACATTGCAAACAAGTCCCGGTACCTTTTTGGTAAGCGATATGAGCATTATTTCGTCAAACGATTATTCTGATACCAATCTTAGCAGAATTTTCATTGTAGACGGTAAAAATCAAAAACCTCTAAAGGGTGTAAAAGTGACAGCCACTTCCATTGACCGGAGTAAAAAGAATTATTCTTATACCACTGATGAAGAGGGAGCAGTGAGTCCTTGTATCAAAGGTGGATATGAGATAATAGCCACAAAAGGAGACGACAAAATTTACAGTAATTTTTATAATTCGGAACAGAAAAATATCGAACATCCTATTTACAACCAGAATATTTATACTGACTTGGGCATCTACAAACCCGGGCAAAAGATTCAGTTTGCTATCATACTTTCTAAAACATTTCAACATGAAAGCCATATCTTACCAAACGAGGATATAACGGTAACATTATCAGACGCCAATAATGTTGCTGTGGATACTCTGCATCTTACCACAGACAATTACGGGCGATGCACCGGAACATTTACAATACCGGAATCGGGGCTATTGGGGAGCTACCATATTCGTTCCACATATAAGGGGCAAAACAATTACAGCAATGTGGAAGTGGCAGAATACAAAGCTCCGCTCTTTATCGTAACTGTAGATAAGACAAGTAATGATGTCAGCTCTGATTCAGTAACCATAATAGGGAAAGCGATGACATACAGTGGTATGCCCGTAGAAAATGCAAAAGTTACCTATAATGTCAAATATCAAAACGGATTTGGATGGTGGCGAAGAAGTGTGCCAAATGCATCTTTTGCCTCGGAAACAACTTCAGATTCAGAAGGTAAGTTTAAGATTACGCTTGACACATCTCGTCTTAAAGGAACACCTTATCAGACAGGGTTATATACCCTATCTGTAGATGTGACCGATTCTGCCGGAGAAACGGAAAGTTGTAATCCGGTGACATTTTCACTTGGCGAGGCCTATCGTTTGGATGTAAAGAATCTTTCGATAATACCTGTTACAGAGGATTCTATCATAATCCCGATCAGAGTCCTGGATATTTTAGGTAAACCTGTGGAAAGAACTTTAGAATATATACTTACCTCTAAGACAGGCAATAAAAAAGTAATAAGAGGGAAATTCCCTTCCGGAGTCTTCCAATTGTCGGCATCCGGTATCCCATCCGGACAGTATTCTATACAATTCTGCATGGCAGAGAATCCAACTATATCAAAAGAATTCGATTTTACTCTGTTTCGTTCTGCTGACTCTACCGTACCCTGCGAAACACCTTTATGGATGCCTCAGCAGAAGTATACCGCAAAGAAAAACGATCATGACGTAAAATTGAAATTCGGAAGCGGATATGACAATTCTTACATCCTTTGTCAAGCCTATTCTGAAAATCATCTTATCTGGCGCAAATGGATAAAAAATTCCGGAGAAATGACTACATTGTCAGTGCCCGCACCTGCCATGAATTCATGTATATTTGTAACATTGACAGGTATGCATTCCCTTAAGGGTGAACAACAGACAGCCGTAATATATCCATATAATCACGATGATTCCCTTGAGATTCAGACAGTAACGTTCAGAGACAAGATAACACCCGGAGCACAAGAGAGATGGTCATTCCATTTTAATCGCACACAAGGACAGTCAAATAACGTGGCAGCTCTCGCCGTCATGACTAACGACGCGCTTAATGCAATTTCACCGTTTGAATGGAGTGTGCCCGGTAGAAATCAGTATTTTTCAAATACATTATACACTCGCCAACTGAGTTATTCTCCAGTTTCATCGGGATTCATGTTGACCTCCTTACGCAGTTTTAAAAACAAAACAATCTCTATACCGGAGATTTATACATATAATATGCCGCTTTATCCCGGTTCTTCCACTCGTCTTTACCGAACTACGGGAACGGGTATCCATATTAGAGGTGTTACTGCAGAAACTGAAGACGGAGGTATGGTGGAAGATATGGTGTATGCATCAGCAAACGCTACTCCAAATTTTGAGTCTATGAAGATGGCCAAATATGAGTCGGCCGTCGGGGTATTTGCAGACGAACAATCTTCTGACAGCTCAGAAATAGAGAACGGATCAGTTTCAGGCACTCTCCAGTTAAGGGATATAGAGCATCCACTCGCCTTCTTTATGCCCAACCTCAGCACTGACCAAAACGGAAATATTGAAATTTCGTTTACTGTCCCCAATTTCAACACTACCTGGGATTTGCAATTACTCGGTTACACTCCTGATATGTTATGCTCCTTAAAAAGTCTGCAAGCAGTCTCGTCAAAACCGATGATGGTGCAGACGAATGTCCCTCGGTTCTTGCGTACAGGAGATACGACAACGCTTATTGCAACAATTTTCAACAATACCGACCAAAAATCAGATGTCTCGGGACGAATTGAAATTTTCAATCCGCTGACCGATGAAATTATCAATTCCATCAATCTCCCTCAACGTATGATTAATGCAGGAAGCAGCATCAATGAATCCATCTCGTTTGCAGTACCGGAAAATATCAATTATGTAGGAATCCGCTCTATAGCAGAGTCGGGTAGCCACACTGACGGAGAACAAACTCTTATACCAATACTTCCGTCTTCATCTCCGGTGATAGAGTCCACGCCTTTCTATCTGGGTATAAATCATAACGAAGCAGATATTAAGCTACCGAAAACGCATGAAGGGGAATCAATCACGCTGCAATTCTGCGACAATCCGGCATGGGTTTGTCTGACAGCTTTGCCTGACATAACATTCTCTTCTAATGCATCATTGACATCTAAATTAACTTCACTCTATGGGTCTGCATTGGCAAACGGACTTGTAAAAAAGATGCCACAGGCAAAGAAGGCAATCGAACTTTGGCTTAACAATCCTCAGGACAGCGTGTTGCTATCGCCACTCCTGAAGAATCCGGACCTGAAGATTCTTGCAATTTCCGAAACCCCTTGGCTACAAAATGCATCATCAGAAACGCTTCGCATGATTCGCCTCGGTCATCTTCTCGACACCAAAGCCAACGACTCACGTTTGGATCAACTTTTAAAGGATATTATTTCACTGCAAAATAAGGACGGAGGATTCAGTTGGTGTCCCGGTATGAAATCCGGTCTATGGGTCACTCAGCAGGCTCTGCAATATTTAGGGATGCTTAATCATCTCGGATATCTGCCGGAAGAAAATAATCTTTATAAAAGCATAGACGATGCAATTCAATTCTGTGACCGAGAGATTGTTGAGATTGCAAAAAAAAACGGGAAGATATTCCCAATCACTACAATGCTGAATTATTTCTATATCCGGTCATTCTTTAAAACAAATGCATCGGGACAACTTCTTTCCCTTCACAACAAGACCCTTACTGAGATTCAGAAGAGCTGGAGGGATATGGATATCTACCATTGTGCTACAGCAGCCATATTATTGGCACGAAATGAAAAAAGAAATGCATCGGAGTTGATTCTAAAATCATTGACACAAAGGGCATTGACATCGGAGACATCCGGGATGTGGTTTGATAATCTGTCTTCCGGGTATGCCGGGTTCAACAAATTAATTACCACAACAAAAGTACTCGAAGCGTTCTGTGAAATCAACCCTGAATCGCCATGTATAGATATGATTCGCCAATGGTTAATCCTACAGAAACAGACAGGGGAATGGGGTAACAATCCCTATACAGCAGAAATAGTCAATGCTATATTGACCTCAGGCTCAGAATGGACTTCCGATACAACGCCAAGCCGTTTCTTTCTAAACGGAGAAGAGCTGCAAATCAATCAGCAGGCCACACTCACCGGTGAATTTACCATTCAACTCAATCCAAAAGACGCGGATAATGCAATTTTGCACATAGAGAAGAGCGGTAAACATCCGGCATGGGGAGGCGTAATAAGCCAATTCGTATTGCCTTCAAGAGATGTAAAAGAGTTTGGTACGGATGAAATTTCCATAAAGAAATCAATCTATGTCATAGAAGACACTCCCGGGGACACGTATGCAAAATCAGAGAAACAGGAGGTTGGTCAGAGAGTACGTGTTACCCTTACCGTGACTACAGGCAGAGACCTTGACTATGTGACAATATCAGACAACCGACCCGCATGTTTCTTCCCGGTGAATCAAATTTCAGGATATACGTCATCCGAAGGACTTTTCTGCTATAGGGAAATAAGAAATCAAGCCACAAATTTCTTCTTCTCGTTCTTGCCCAAAGGTGTGCATCAAGTGACTTACGATTGCTTCGTAGACCGTAAAGGAGATTACACATGCGGGATAGCGGATACTCAGTCGCTCTACGCTCCGACATTCACGGCACACAGCTCCGGAGGAGAAATTCATGTTGGTGAATAATGCGCATAAAAAAATTAAAATTTTGCAACTGTATTGCTAATATAAAAAAAAATAGTTAACTTTGCCCTGTCAACCAAACGAAATTTTAAAATCGGTCGAAGACAGGGCAAAATCATATCCTGACATAATGCCGAATTATGTGATATTTTACAGGTTCATACAAAGATAGCAAAAACAATAAATAAAATTTAACAATACCAAGAAATGAAAAAAACTACATTACTTGCGTCATTGGCCGTCATCGCTTGTGCTTCATCAGCGCAAACTGTAACGGAGGTATTGCCGTATTATTACAGCGAGAACTTCGAAAAGATGAATGCCACTGAAGATCACCTCTCTGATGGATGGTCGTCAACCGGTATAGATGCCATACCCCTTGACGAAAACCTTAAAATGTTTTTTGGGACTCTTCTGAACGATGACACCACAAACCCGGAATTTGGTGCACCCTATTTCACAAACGTACTTATTTCCGATGCAGGAATTTACGCCCCGTTTGTATGTACATCTTTTGAAGGTAAACCCGCTAAAGTCAATCAGTGGATTATTTCTCCGGAAATAGAAATCAACGATGATTACGCTGAGCTATATTTTGATTTCATCAACTATGCGATATCTGACTGGTTGTATCCATCTTCAATGACTTCTTCATACACTGCACCGTTCAAAGTATTCATTTCTGAAGGTAGCTCAGATCCTAAGGATTTCACACAGTTATATAGCGGCACAGCCTCATGCAAAACAGCTACAAGCGAACAACGTCTCGGCTCAAACTCCTATGTAACTCCCATAAACGGTTACAAAGGGAAAAAAGTACGCTTGGCACTTGTAGCAGAGCAAGGTGGTATAGGAATGATGGGATGGACAAACCTCAACATCGGTCAATACGCTTTCACATATGCTAATAATACGGAAACAATCGCAGTAAACGGTGATGAGATTGTTGTCAGTATCAATATCGGTATGAAAACACCTTTGGATTGCCCGGGTGTAAAAGCCGTGTTGGAATACAATGGTCAAAAATACGACTATTATTTCAAGAAAAAATTTGGAAATAATAATGGTAAACTCACCTTCCAACTTTGCAAATTCTCTGATAATCCAATCAAAATAGCCGATGACAAATCTGTAGACTATACCGTAACTTTCACACCCGACATAACTGATGAAAACGGCAATCCTGTTGAAGGGCTTGTATCTTCAGTCGTTACCGGAACTGTGAAATGCGCTCAGACCAATTACCCTGCATCAGTTGTTATGGAAGAAGCTACTGCTTCCGGCTGCGGATGGTGTCCAAGAGGAATGGGTGCTGCAAAATATTACGCTGACTTGATGAACGAATATCGTACAGAAATCGGTGCGTCAGAAAACGCAGGTCCCAAATTTATCCCCATTATGGTTCATTCATACATGAATTATGCAGACCCGATGAATCAAGGTGTAGAATCATATGTCTCTGCATTCTCCGCACTTAATGGCACAGGTCTTCCGTTGGCAAGTTTCAACCGTTCAATCAAAGGTAAAGATCCTGCAGATTTGGCATCATTCCAATCTCTTTATAAAGGAACTTCCATCTACGATTGTCGTCTTAACAACATCTCATCAGCGAATGAGACTATCACATTTGATGATGAAATCACCGTTGATTTCGATGTACGTGCAGGCTTCACTTCTGAGAATACTTATGTAAAAGCAGCTGTTATATTGACTGAAAATGATGTCAGAGGTTTCTCTGACGGTTACAACCAAGAGAACTATCTTGTAACTAAATGGCCTAATATTGCTGCACCCAACATTCCGGAGAAATATTTTGAAAAATTTATCTTGAAAGGGGAATGGGCACAATCTGTCATTTCTTACAGCAAAATGGTATATCAAGAGGTGGCACGCGGCATCTGGCCTTCATACAATGGCGCTAATCTTAAGCCCGGATTTGAGCTTAATAAATACAACAACAGCAAGATTTCATTCAAAATCCCTGAAAACATTGTAAACCTTGATGAGAATGACAATCTCATTCTTGATAAATTTGATGTTATCGTTCTTATTCTTGACTCCGATAGCGGCGAAATCGTTGCAGCAGACAAAATGAATCTCAAAAAGGCAAAAGAGAATCAGAGCGTGGAAGGAATCTTCAATGAAGCATCGACCATCAATGTGACTCGTCAAGGAAACATATTGAATGTATCAGCTCCTGAGGCTGTAAATGTAGCACTTTACACTGTAGATGGCACCAAGCTTGCAACATACACTGCAGCTGATGGCAACCTAAACGTCAACGTTGACTATAAAGGTATCGTAATCGTTCGCGCAGAAGGTGTAAATGCTTCAACTACCACTAAGGTGGTATTCTGAAACACTTGACTGAGAAGGGAATTAATTCCCGATATATATAACTAAAAAATCCCCTTGCTTGCTAACATCAGCATTGCAAGGGGATTTTTATTATTAGTTACTTTTATAACTTCAGCTTTCCGGTATCAAGCAAATAAGCTAAATAATCATAATCTGAGGGCTCGTCAAGGTCAAAACACAGATGATCCATCACATATACAAGGGTCTTGGGACTTATTGCCTTAGGAAAATCACAATCCAATGCATCCCGTCGATAAACATATATTGAGCCATTTATATCATATACTTTAGGCGCTTTCTGTCTTGCCGTGACATTACCATCTCCGGTGGCCACACCGTAATAACCGTCGGAACGTTCAGCTACCTGATTGAAATAGGGATTTCTGCCACACGGGCTGACAGAGAAGATTGTCATTGCATCCGGACTGGACAAAATAGTTTGAAGACATTTCTCAATATCTTCCATAGTGCGAATGGGCGATGTCACATCCAAATCAAGCACATAATCATACCTTTTACCATACTTTTTTTCAGCCCATTTCATAAGATCGAAAATAGCTGCCGGCTTACCTATAACATCACCTGCCAGACTTTCCGGACGCACATAATCTGTCGGGAGACCATATTCAGCACCGACTTTACGAATTTCATCAGAATCTGTAGAAAAAGCGAGGTCAAAGCCATGTTTATCTGCGAATCTCTTTGCAATACCTGCGGTATAAGCAAGAAGTGGCTTTCCCCCAACGGGTTTTATATTCTTGCCCGGAATCCCTTTGGAACCTCCTCGGGCACAAACAGTGACAAGACAATTCATATTTATCTGTATTCTATTATTTATATATTACAAATCTATCATTTCACATACTTAAGATAGGAAGTACAAAATTAATAAAAAATCTTATGTTTTATTTTAAACCACCTCTTAGTTAAAAAGATTTAACATACACAAGTTTAAATATTAAAAAAACATAAAATCTCGCATATGGCAGCAACTTAAATTTAAACTTAATCGTATTAAAAATGTCAATTTATTCGGAAATAAATAAAACGATTCGATATTTATCACTATAGACTATGACCTTACGAAGAATACTGTTCACCGGAATCATAATGTGTCCGCTTCTCACTTTAGCTAAAGGTAATATTACCGGAATGGCCGTAAATAAAACTACCGGGGAACCAATGGATTATGCTAATATTCAACTGATAAACGCAAATACCCATAAACCTCTTGCTATAGGAGGTACAACAGATGACCAGGGATATTTTGAGATTAATGATGTGCCTGACGGAAAATATTTGGTAAGAGTGAGTTCAATCGGAAGTGTTGATCAAGAACGTCCCGTCACTATTGCCGGTAAAAATGTAGAAATAGGCACTATACGTCTATCCGATGACACAAAGATGTTGGAGGAAGTGGTAGTGACCGGTGTCAAGAGTCAAATGAAATTCGAACTTGACAGAAAGGTTTTCACTGTAGATTCAAGTATTGCCGCTGCAGGCCAGTCAGCAAGCGAACTGCTCGAATCCATCCCATCGGTCGAAGTAGATCAAGATGGCGAAGTATCTTTGAGAGGAAATAGCTCGGTGACTGTATGGATTAATGGCAAAGAATCAGGTCTTACTGCTGACAATCGTGCTCAGATACTCGAACAAATTCCGGGTGAGACAATCGAAAGAATTGAAGTAATCACCAATCCGTCGGCCAAATATTCCCCGGAAGGGTCAGCCGGAATAATTAATATTGTGCTGAAGAAGGATCGCCGCGGCGGATATTTTGGATCTGCTGAAATTGGAGGAAACACTCGTGGAGGTGCCAATACCGGAGTTTCAATTAATTATAACAATGCCAAATGGGATACATTTGCCTCCGCGAGTTTCCGTATGAGGCATGGTGGCGGTGGCTCGGAATCCAATCGCAGATATTTTGACGGGACAGATGAAAATGGAGATTATAACTACACTGGTGATTACCTGACTTCAGAAGGGAAAAACAGGAATCATGGCAATAATGTATTCATTCGTCTGGGTGCCACTTATCACCTAACGGAAAACGATGATATTTCTGCATCAGCCTTCGGAATGTTGGGACACAACTGGCGGAATTCCAACACTGAATATCACACCAACGCTCCGGCGATGAAATGGTATTTTGACAAAAACCTTAATCGCTCAACAGGCGACATGCGAGGTGCCCATGCCGAATTGGGTTACACTCACCGATGGAGTGATACCAATTATATCGATTTCTCAGCTGCTTATAACCATTGGGGTGGTCCTCAATGGAGCAGCTATTATGAACTTCAAAAATTTGCGTCGTCTATTGATACTCCTACCGAATATGAAAAAGAACAATATCAGGAACAGAATCAAAACATAGGCACAAACTCCGCGGAAATCAAACTTGATTACACTAACCAACTGACATCCTGGCTCAAACTTGAAGCGGGATTCAATGGCAACTACAGCCATGAAAACACTCCGGTAAGATCATATCTGGGTACTAATAAGGAAGACTTGTCGCTAAATACGGATCTTTTCAACACATTCCTATACACCAACAATATCTCCGCTCTTTATTTCACTCTCGGAGGAAAATACAAATCCTTCAGCTTTTCAGCCGGACTTCGCGGTGAAGCATGGCAGGTACGCACTCGCTCACTTGCCTACGGACAAGATAAAGAAGATGTGCCACAATACAGCAAAAATTTATTTTCACTCTTTCCCTCAGCATTCATTTCCTGGTCACTGCCGCATGATAATGAAATGCAGATTAACTATACTCGCCGAATAAGACGTCCCTGGGGAGGTATGCTTAATTCTTTCCGCAACATTTCCGACCCTACTAATATATCGTATGGTAATCCTGAACTTGAACCGGCCTATTCCAATTCATTTGAAATCAATTACATCAAATCATGGACTTGGCACATGATCAGCGCAAGTGCTTATTTACGCACCAACGAACACATGTTCAATCGCATCAGTTTCATTCAAGACGGTATCATGTACACTACGGAAGCAAACGTTGCCAACCAACAAAATGCCGGCCTTGAAATTGTCGTAAAAAATTCATTCCTGGGAGGTAAACTCGATTTTACCACCACCGGCAACATTTACTATAGCCACATGGACTCATGGGAGACAGAATTCCTCAACAATGGCACTCCAATACCCGTTAGCGGAAAATCTCAATCTCAATTCACTTGGGATATAAGGGAAATGGTCAGCGTACGCTTACCTTGGGGATTGTCATTGCAAGCCACCGGACGTTATCGTTCTCGTCAACTCCAGGCTCAAGGTTCAAGGGGTGCTGACTGGTCTGTAGATGCCGGTATACGAAAAAACCTTGGAAATTGGTCATTCTCGCTTAACTGCCGCGATATTTTCGATTCCCGCAACATGGCCTCTACTTCATGGGGTGACGGATATGAACAATACAGCAAACGATGGAGAAACGGCAGAAATCTTTCCCTTACCATTAAATACTCTTTCGGCAATATGAAGCCAAAACGAGATAAAAACAGCCAGATAGAACCCTCAATGGATAACAACTACAACGGCACGGAAGAATTCTAACTGCTGTAATCATAACCGGCAAAACAAAGGCGTAACAAAATTGTCACGCCTTTGTTTTGTTTGTCAACCTCTTATTCAGCAGCATAAGAAAGCACTGTCGCACTTTTCACATCCACCCCATACTCTTTTGCAAATCGCAAAATATTTCTTGCCAACTCCGGCTTCAATTCCTCCGGACAATATCTAAAATAAGCCTCAGCGGCTCTGACATGAGCTGCATCGGGCATTGGGAATTCTCGTCTTCCGGGTAATCCAAAAACAGAATCAGGAAGCTCCCGACGTTCCTCACTATCAAGTATGTCTTTCATAATATATTATTTTATTTGTTGATATTACAACAACTTCAGACTTCAATCAGTTGTCTGAAGAAGAAAAATATATAAAAAAATACTTTTTCATAAAACATTTTGCCTATTAATACGTTGTCAATGTAAAGGTATATTATGTAAACTCTCCTTTATACCAAAGCATAAAAGTGACAACATCACATGTGGACATTTGACCCGGTTTTTAAAGAGACTATCTGGGGAGGACATCGTATCATCCGATTCAAGGACGATTACGATGCATCTCAGCATATATCCATACAAAATTCAAATATTGGTGAAAGTTGGGAAATATCTGATTTGCCGGGAAGCGAATCCATTGTGGCATCCGGCATCGACAAAGGGAAAACATTACGCCAACTGATTGAACAACGAAGAGCTTCCCTTTTGGGGGAACGCAATTTTTTGAGGTTCGGCACAAATTTTCCCTTGCTCGTAAAATTTATCGATGCAGCACAAGACCTTTCCGTTCAAGTTCATCCCGATGCCGCTTCAGCTCAGAAGCTTGGATACAGAAATGGCAAGACCGAGATGTGGTATGTCATTGACTCCGATAAAGGCTCATTCCTTATTAACGGACTAAACCGCCCCATTAATCCCGATCATTACGACAGAATAGCGGCATCGGAAGAACTCCTTGACCATCTTAATTATATTGACGTCAATCCCGGCGACGCTTTTTTCATCCCCTCCGGAAGAATTCACGCACTTGGTGCCGGGACTTTTGTCTGTGAGATACAAGAAAGCAGTGACCTCACTTTCCGTCTTTACGATTATCACAGAAAAGGCGTTGATGGCAAAGAAAGAGAGCTTCACACTCGCGAAGCTTTCAACATTATCAAAAATAAACCCGTTAAAGAGGGAAAAGTTAAATATACACCCCTCAGAGACGTTCCGGTAACCCTTGTATCCTCCCCTTTCTTCACCACTAATCTTCTTAAACTTGACCAAGAGACTATCAGAGATTACTCCGAGTGGGATACATTTGTTATTTTGATCGCTACCAACGGAAAAGCATCAATCTCAAGTCAAGGACATACAATTGAACTTCGTCAAGGACATTCCGTTCTTATTCCGGCCTCAGCACCAAATGTTGTTATTTCCCCGGACGGAGATTTTACCGCTCTTGAAACATACATAAAATAATATTCTGAAAGTAAGTTAGTTCAAGTTTCTCAAGTTGCCCGGCAACTTGGAAACTTGTGATTTATGGTTTAT
>JAMPEM010000008.1 GCA_023665145.1 Bacteroides sp. | reverse complement strand
CTCTAACTTCCTAACCTCAAACTCTTAACTTTTCGCAAGTTAAAGCTTGCGAAAGATGAGTTAATAATACTAATTTTTAAATCTGTGTATATACAATTTTTTTTGTTTTAAAGAATGGCTCTTCAAAAAATTGAGAAACAGGAACTATTTCACTTTGACGTTTAAGATTTTTTAGCTCTGCTTCCAAATCACCTCCTTTTAACGCAATCACACCATTGGGGATAGAATTTTTCTGTTCCGTAGAGATATTCTTCCTTGATATTTTTAATAAATCTGCTTGTGACATAACTGCCCTACTGACAATGAAATCGAATTTGTCTTTACACTCAGCCACATCCCCATGAATAAATTTTACATTAGATAATCCAGCAGCAGATGCAATTTCTTGTGCTACCTTAATCTTTTTTGCAGTTCGATCTATCAATGTAAATTCTGATTCCGGAAATATAATGGCAAGTGGAATTCCCGGTAGTCCACCTCCACATCCGAAATCCATTATCTTACTTTGTGGGGTAAAATAAATATATTTAGCAATGGCAAGAGAATGAAGTATATGGTTAACTTCAAGATTGTCAATATCTTTACGTGAAATAACGTTTATGTTGTTATTCCATTGAGGATATTGACTCATAAGAATCTCAAACTGTTGTGATTGCTTAGGTGTGAGATTTGGAAAATATTTTGTTATGTTAGAAATACTCACTTGTATGATAGAGTCTTAAAGTCAAATCAGAGGCGACAACTTTGCCGCCTCCGAGTATTATTTGTCAATATTTGTAGTATATTCCGAGACATTCTCATTAGAAAGGGAGGTCATCAGAAGCACCACCTTGTTGGATTCCGAAATCAGCGGATGGTTCTTGTGCAGTCTCGAATTGAGCTTGAACGGGTTGTCCGAACTGTGGACCGGTTTGGAATTGTTGCTGTTGTATAGGTGGTTGTGTAACCCATTGTCCGGTATTGCTTGAAGTTGTGTCTGCCGGACGGGATGCGTATACATTAATATCAGTATACCACCTTCCGTTATATTCGCGGCTTTCAATGTCGTAAGAGATTGTATAATCTTTCCCTACTTCAAAATGATTGTTATTTATTTTGTCTTCACCGAAAACGTGAAATTTTACTTTCTTGGGGTATTGGCCGGGAGTCTCAAGCACCCATTCTTTTTTCTGCCAGAGATTTCCGGCTTTAGAAGTTCCCTGTTGTAATGGGAGGTCGAGGATAATTCTACCTGTTAATTCCATAATGTACTGATGTAAATTTCTTTTGATTGCAAAGGTAAAGATATTTTTCGGGATAGACAAATATTTTGACGTTAAAAAATATTCCGAAAAATATTGTAAATTCTGTTGATGAGATTCTTTCTCACTACCAAATTATAACTCTCTCATCTTTTTGCCGGAACATTTTGTCACCCTCCTTAATCCCGAATGTTTCAAAGAAAGGATCAATGTTCATCAGAGTGACATTTGTCCTGTTTCTTCCTAATGAATGGGAGTCGGATTTAGTGCGTACTCTGATTTCTTCATCGCGGATATTCCCGGCCCAAAGATTTGCATAAGCGAGATAGAATCTTTGCAGTGGCGTTAGCCCATCAATATCTTTGCGAGACTCCTTGTCTGTATGGTCTAAATATGCTGTCAATGCCACACGTAACCCTCCCTGATCTGCAATGTTTTCTCCAAGAGTGAATTTGCCGTTGGCGTGTAAGCCGGGAAGTACTTCAACTGCGTCAAATTGTGCAGTGAGGGCATCGGCAAGTTCTTTAAATTTATTTGCATCTTCCGGTTGCCACCAATCGAATAGATTACCATCTTTGTCATATTGCCTTCCTTGATCATCAAATCCGTGAGTCATTTCGTGACCTATTACGACTCCGATAGCTCCATAGTTTTGCGCATCGTCTGCTTCCGGGTCGAAATATGGGGCTTGTAAGATGGCTGCCGGGAAACATATTTCGTTGGTGGTGGGATTATAGTATGCATTGACAGTTTGAGGTGTCATGTGCCATTCTTCTTTGTCTACCGGTTGTGAGAGTTTAGCTATATTGTCTTTATGATACCACACTGATGCATTATAAACATTCTCAAGGTAGGACTTTTCGGGGTCAATTGTGATACCGCTATAATCTTTCCATTTGTCGGGGTATCCGATTTTTACTTTGAATGAAGATAACTTTTCATGAGCTTTCTTCTTAGTGGCATCTGACATCCATGATAGGTTGTTAATATGTTTACCAAGAGCCTTTCGAAGATTCTCTACAAGATTTATCATGTATTCTTTATTTTTCTCTGGGAAATATTTTTCAACGTAAAGCTGACCGACAGCCTCGCCGAAAATGCTGTTGGGAAGAGCCATTGCAGTTTTCCAACGAGGCTCTTTCTCCTCTTTGCCACTCATGACTCTGTCATACAATTCAAAATCAGCGTTTAAAAAATCGTCACTAAGCAGTCCGGACGAGTCAGCTACAAGAAGAAATGTCAGATAATCTTTACGTTGTTGTTCAGAAAGTGTGGGGAGATATTGATTGAGAAAATCGAGATATGCAACTGATGAGATATTGGCAGATTGAAGATTTTCAACACCAAGATTTGAGAAATAACGTTTCCAGTCTATATTGGGATATCTTTTCTGAATCTCATCAAATGTCATAATGTTGTATCTCAATTTCGGGTCACGTCTTTGTTCGCGTGTTTTTTTATGGCGAGCAAATTCTGTTTCCATTGAGATAAGGTTGTTCCACACACGTAGAGCACCTTTATCATCATATCCGATGAGCTTCATGACAGTCAATACATATCTCTTGTAGGCTTCAAGTATCTTGTCGTTTTCAGGTGATTTTTCAAGATAATAGTCACGGTCACCCAGACCGAGCCCCATTTCTCCAATATGCATTATGTTTTTGTCGGAATCTTTATAATCCGATCCGACTGCTGTGCTGAAGAATGCACTTGTAATTCCGCCATGCATCCAGGCTACAATATCTATAAATTCTTCCGGGGTGGAATTGTTGATTTTTTCTATGAATGGAATTAGGGGAGATGCCCCTTCTTTGTTCAAGCGTATGCTGTCCATTCCAAGAGCATAAAGATCGCAAACCTTTTGTGCATTTGTGCCTTTAACTTTGGAATCCGGATTGTCGTTAAGTTGTGTTATAAGATCTTTTAGTTGCTCTTTAGCATTTTCTCGAAGGAGGTCAAATGTGCCGAAACGAGCATATTCCGGTGTGAGCGGGTGAGATGCCATCCATCCACCACAAGCGTACTGATAAAAATCCTCTCCAGGGGATACGGATGTATCAAGATTTGCTTTGTCGATGCCGTGAGGGGATGAGGTGGCCGATGCAAAAAGTGGTAATCCGGCTATGGTTCCCAGTATTAATTGTTTAATATTCATATCGTTATTTTGTCTAATTGCATTGTACATAATTTTTTATAGTCAAAAAATTGATAGTTGGATTTTATTGAATCCTAAATTTTGCTGTTAGATTATCAAGTTCCTCTTGCGCAAGTTCCCAACGAGCCATCGCCATTTCTATGTCTTTATTTGTTTTGGCATATTCCTCAAATATTAGGGAATCTGATGTTCCTTGTGAGAGTTTTGCCTCAAGTTCTGTCTTTTTAATTTCAAGAAGTTCTATTTCGTCTTCGGCTTTTTTTACATCAGATTTTGCTTTGCGAAGGATTTTGTCTCTCTCTTTCATCTCCTTATAAGAGATTGACTTGGTCTTAGTATTATTGTTAGATGGATTTTCTTCCTGGATATTTTTCTTTACTGTGTTAAGTGTGGGTAATTTTTCCAGTTCTGAAAGATTGTTCAGACTACGATTACGAAGGAAATCATATATTCCACCAAGATTCTCTTTAATTTTACCGCCTCCGAATTCATATACCTTTTCTACAAGTCCATCTAAAAAATCTCTATCGTGAGAGACAACAATCACAGTCCCCTCAAAGGACTTTATTGCATCTTTTAAGATCTCTTTAGTGCTGATATCAAGATGATTAGTAGGTTCGTCAAGAATTAGGAAATTAACAGGTTCGAGCAAAAGTTTTATCATTGCAAGACGGGTTTTTTCACCTCCGCTAAGCACTTTGACCTTTTTGTCTGAGGCTTCACCTCCAAACATGAAAGCGCCGAGTATATCCCTAATTTTAAGGCGAATATCTCCGGTGGCTACATGATCTATAGTCTCAAAAACACTTAGTTCCCCGTCAAGTAATTGTGCTTGATTTTGAGCAAAATATCCAATTTTCACGTTATGCCCAATTTTAAGATTCCCGGAAAATGGAATTTCACCCATTATACATTTTACAAGAGTGGATTTACCCTCGCCATTTTTGCCCACAAAGGCTACTTTCTCACCTCTTCTAAGGGTAAATTCGGCATGGTCAAACACTTTGTGAGTACCATACGCTTTGCCTACATTCTCAATTATTAGAGGGTAATCCCCGGATCTTGGAGCAGGTGGAAATTTTAGTTTGAGGTGTGAATTATCCACTTCATCTATTTCAATAGGAACGATTTTCTCAAGTTGTTTTATACGGCTCTGAACTTGAATTGCTTTGGTGGCTTTATAACGAAATCGTTCTATGAAATCGGTTATATCTGCAATCTGTTTTTGCTGGTTTTCATAAGCTCGTTTTTGTTGCTCTACTCTTTCTTTCCTAAGAATCAGAAATTGTGAATAATTTACTTTATAATCATATATTTTTCCACATGAAATTTCAATGGTTCTCGAAGTAACATTGTCAATAAAGGCTTTGTCATGACTGACTAATATCACAGCTTTTGATTTCTTTTGAATGAATTGTTCAAGCCATTGTATTGATTCAATGTCAAGATGATTTGTAGGCTCATCAAGCAAAAGCACATCTGGACGTTGAAGGAGTAACTTTGCAAGTTCTATTCTCATTCTCCATCCACCGGAAAATTCATTAGTACCTCGATAGAAGTCCTCTCTTGAAAATCCTAATCCAAGGAGTGTCCGTTCTATTTCGGCTTCCATGTTGTCCGCATTGTCAATAGTCGCTCGCTCGTTAAGGAATTCAAGACGTTCAATTAAGGAATGATACTCAGTAGTATCAAAATCAGTGCGTTCTGCGAGTTGTGCTGTTACCTGTGCTATTTCAGTTTCTCTTTTTAGATGTTCTCCGAAAGCCTTTTTAACTTCATTGATAACAGTCGTTTCGTCAGCAATACTCATTTGTTGAGGTAAGTATCCAACAGTCAAATTGTCAGGGATAGCAACATTCCCGGATGTGGGGGATTGGAGTCCGGCAATTATTTTCAGCATTGTGGATTTGCCGGCGCCATTTTTGCCAACAAGAGCTATTTTGTCAGTCTTATTGATTACAAATGTGACATCATTGAAAAGAGGTTTTGCAGAAAATTCAACACATAAATTATTGACTGATACCATATTTGATGATTGCTAATCTCTAAGATATGTCCTTGTGGATATATCTGTTTTGAAGTATTGTTTATTATGTTGTTTCAATCACTTATATAAGGAGCATTGTTGCCAAACTTCCAAGCACCTCCTACAGCATACTGAAAATTGTATTTAGCTATTCCAAGGTCAATAAGAGATTCAGTTGTAGCTTTAGGAACAAAGGCAGTTATTTCACCATCGGAGTTTAAAGAAATCCTTACGGGACGACGATTTCGGGATGATGGTGCGAGGCTTACAGCTTTGAGCCCATCGTTAAGGAATTTATATCGTCCTAAAGTGTTTTCTATCTCTTTTTGAGGCGTAAAAAAGTCAGTGGCTGTCATTTTTTTTCTGTGTAGTATGGATGTGGCCAATCGAGAGATTGTGGATAAGGATTTATCCGAAGTGCCTAATGCTATTAAAAAGAGAATTGTTTGGCCTGCGCGTAGGTGAATATTTACGTCTGATGCTCTGTATGTTCCACCAACAAAGCATGTGCCAATTCCAAGTTCGGTGGCTTTAATTACAATTTGTTCTGCGTAGAATCCCGCTTTCTCAATTGTGTCGGGGAAATGTGAATCTACTATTGCGGCAATATAATTATTGACACCTCTGAACAGTCCATAACTCCTGGAAAATCCCTTAAACGGTTTATCGTCGTTTGTTATGAGGGTAAAGAAAAACCCGGGTTCGTGAGTATTGATAAATGAAATTTCTGATTTAATCAGACGTGAAATGTCATTGTCGAGGGGAGTGCCGTCATAATTTCTCACCGAATGTCTAAGGGAAAGAATATCGAGTTTATTCATAATCAATCCATCCTGTTGCGATAATCTTCGTAAGTATATTCTCTTAAAAGGACAGGTTCTCCATCTATTGGTTTAAGCCAAATTGAGGGATGTTGTATTCCGTTGAACATATTTGTTTTTACCGTAGTATAATGATTCATGTCCTTGAGGGTAAGTTTGTTTCCGGGCTTTAACTTGTCTTTGAATTGCCATTCGCCCACAAAATCTCCGCTCAAGCAAGAATTTCCCCCAAGACGGTAATTATACCCAGTGCTACCGGAATCAAGAGGAAAAGCTTCCTGTATTTCGGGTTGATAGGGCATTTCAAGACAATCCGGCATATGACAGGCAAAACTGGCATCTATTATGGCGGTATGAATACCGGAGTCTTCCACTACATCCAACACCTCTGTGACTAAATCACCGGTTTGCCATGTAAAGGCACTTCCCGGTTCCATAATAATTTGCAGATGTGGATATTTTTGATGCATCGCGTGCATCAATGAGATAAGCAAATCAATATCATACCCTTTTCGAGTCATTAGGTGGCCACCTCCCATATTTAACCATTTTATTTTGGAAAGAAGATGCCCGAATTGTGATTCAAAACTCTTTAATACCTTCTCTAAATCTTTGCTGTCTGATTCACATAAAGCATGGAAATGTAACCCTTCCAATCCGTCTGGCAAACTTTCTAAAATTTCAGCTTTCTCGCCAAATCTTGAGCCGGGGACACAAGGGTTATAGATATCCGTTTCAATTACAGAACATTTAGGATTTACTCTCAGGCCGGCACTTACTCTTTTATACGGATTCGTTTCGTTCCAATCTTTTATCTGAGGATAGAATTTATGGAATTGTGCAAGAGAATTAAAAGTGATATGTGATGAGCCTTCTAAGAATTTTGGGAAAGTGTCATCTGTATATACGGGGCAATATGTATGAACATCGTCTCCAAGAAATTCTCTCGAAAGCATCATCTCATTAAGGGAACTTGCTGTAGATGATGTGCAATATTCTTTAATTATTGGAAATGTTTTCCAAAGCGCATTTGCTTTGAAGGCCATAATAATTTTTATATCAGCCTTGCGAGCTATGTCGCTTATCAATTCGAGGTTACGTCGAAGCTTATCTTCGTAAACTATGTAATATGGCGTTTTTATAGACATGATTAGTCTCTTATTGCTAATTGTGCAAAACGGAGCATGAGTCGTTTTGTGCCCACATTGGCAAATTCTACTATAATTATTTCTTCAGAGTTGTTTCGTTCAATGTTCTGAATGATTCCCTCTCCAAACATCTGATGAGCTATGCGCATCCCGGGGTAAAGCTCCCCTGCAGACCTGTGTTTGAAATCACCTGCAGATACATTGGGCTTAAAAGTCGGGGCATTGACAGGTCTGGTATGTGTCGTTTTTGATATAAATGATGAATCAACCGATTCTTTTGATTTATAGCTTTGTAGACTAAATGGTTGGCGGGATTCATCTTGGCGAAAATAATTGGATTTGGGATTTGTATACCCCTTATTCATACCGATTGAAGATGATGAATGGATTTTAAGATATTTGCGATTCATCTCCTTGATGAAACGAGAAGGTCTACAAAAGGTTGTTTGTCCATTGCGGAATCTTGTTCCGGCATATGTGATGGTACAAGTCTCTTTAGCACGAGTCACGGCCACATACATTAGTCGACGTTCTTCTTCCACAGAATCGGAATCACTCATTGACATTGCTGAGGGAAATAATTCCTCCTCCACTCCTATTATTATTACATGCTTGAACTCCAGTCCTTTGGAAGCATGTACTGTCATCAAAGTTACTTTGGGATTATTATCGTCATCCGGTTGATCTTGATCTGTGGTGAGGAAAACCTCTGAAAGAAAGCTTTTCAAATCTGTTCCATCTTCACCGCTTTGAGTTTTTGTGTCTACAAATACCTTTATTGCAGACAAAAGTTCGGTAAGGTTCTCCTGTCTTGCTATAGCTTCCGGGGTTTTATCGTGTGTCAGAATTCTCAATATGCCTGTTTTATCATAAACATAACGTGCTACATCCAATGCATCTTTGGACAAAGCAATCAAATTAATATCAGAGATTATATCTGAAAATCCTTTGAGCTTTGCTGCTGTTCCTTTGTTTACCGGAACTTGGTATTTTTCGAGATTCTTTATGACATTAAAAATGCTTACGTTATTTGACATTGCAGCCGATATCAGCTTTTTTAAGGTTGTTTCACCAATACCTCTTGCCGGATAATTGATGATACGTCGTAATGCCTCATCATCGTCAGGGTTGATTGCAAGTCTGAAATAGCAGATGGCATCTTTTACTTCCTTTCTTTGATAGAACGCAATTCCTCCGTAAATTCGATATGGTATATTCCTGTTACGCAGAGCTTCCTCAAGCGAACGGCTCTGAGCATTAGTCCTGTAAAGAATTGCATAGTCATCGTATGAATCATGTCGTGTCAAGACCGATTGTTGAATTCTTGTAGCTACAAGAGCTGCCTCCTCAAGATCTGAATAGGTATTTATTACAGTTATTGGCTCACCCTCTTCATTCTCTGAATAGACATGTTTCTTCATTTGTTTTGTATTTTTGTCTATTAGAGAACCGGCTGCATTTATGATGTTTTGTGTAGAACGATAATTACGCTCCAATTTAAAAATTTTTAGTCCCGGAAATTGTCTTTCGAGATTCAAAATATTATGTATGTTTGCACCACGGAACGAGTAAATGCTTTGAGCATCGTCACCCACTACACATACTTTCCCGGATATCTTTGCCAATTGAGAAATGACAAGATGTTGAGCAAAATTCGTATCTTGATATTCATCAACAAGTATATACCGGAAATATTCTTGATAATGACGAAGGACATCCGGATGGTCTCGAAGCAAAAAGTTCATATACATTAGGATGTCATCGAAATCCATTGCATTTGCTAATTTACACCTGACTACGTATTGACGATAGATTTCTGCAGTAAAGGGCCGGGATGCATGTCTGTCAGCGTCTGTGAAAGTCTTGTCTGCCAAGTATTGTCCCGGTGTTATTAGTGCGTTTTTTGCATTGGATATTACCGCAGCTATAGTGTTGGCCTTATACTTCTTGTCATCAAGATTAAGGTCTTTTATTATGCTTTTAATCAATGATTTTGAATCGGTTGAATCATATACGGTAAATCCGGGGTTCATCCCGATTTTATCAGCGTGTTGACGTAATATCCTGAGGAAAATGCTATGGAATGTCCCCATCCATAATCTGTGAGCTACTTTTTCACCGACAACGGCAGATACTCGCTCCTTCATCTCCCTGGCTGCCTTATTGGTAAAGGTTAATGCCAGTACCCTCCAAGGTTCATATCCATAGGCAAGAAGGTCGACAATCTTATACGTCAAGACTCGAGTTTTTCCGGATCCGGCTCCCGCTATGACCAGTGCCGGGCCGTCTTTGTATTCTACAGCTGCACGTTGTTGGGGATTTAGCAGATCAAGGTAGTTATAATTTATTTCGTTTTCTGACATAAATTTTTTAATACCTGTTCAATAAATTTCAGCTTAGGCTAAAACTTAGATAGTCCGGTATTGAATGTATGAATTGATAGGTTTCAGAAGAATAATCAATGATACAACAATAATGATTCAAACCATTGGAAACTACAATATATTTTGCCCTTAGCACCATGTTATATCTTACTATTTGATCAAAAACATCTTGAGTAATACACACTGTAGGTGCTTTATATTCTACAATTATAAATGGCTTTCCATCTTGTCCGTAAACAATTGTGTCACACCGTCTTTTATTGTCATTTAAAACGATTGACACTTCGTTAGAAATCAGCGGGTCCGGATAATGGAGATAGTTGCAAAGCCAGTTGGCAAAATGTTGTCTTACGAATTCTTCCGGTGTAAGTGCGACATACTTTTTCCTCCAACGGTCAAATACTTTCACCTGATTACCTCGGCGTTCGATTTTCATGTCGTAACGCGGAAGATCCCATTGTGGCTCTTTGGAATGATTCATTTTTTGGCAGGAGATATATATTCCGAATCAAATGCCTTGTTTAGAATATCCGCCAAGCGAAGTCCCGCTTTAAGAAATTGCTGCTCTATGATCGGTGTCCATTGAGCGATGTAATCATACTTTATAGTATAGTTTTCCGGAGTAGTGCGATATACATCTGTGCAAATCTTGTAAGTTTCCTTTGCCCAATCTTCCACATTGCCATTAAGGATTTCAGATTCCTCGGAATCCGATACTCTGTCCAACTGCGATTGCCACTCAGTATATGACCATTTATGAGCAGCTTCAGGTAATGAGCTGTCCCAAGCCGAATGAAGGTTTGTTTTGCGCTCAAAATAATACACCGGCACTCTGTTTCCTCCTAAATCGGTGGCATGACCCATGTGCATAGGTTGGTGAAGATCCCCAAGCAGGTGAACGACAATCTTGAGCGCAAGCTGTTTCTTTTCTTTTGATGATTTAGGGTTGGATAAAATTTCTATTTGTTTGTTAAGGGCAGATACAATATCCCCTTTCTTGTTGAGAGGAGCATCTTCAAATGTTATACCATCATCAATATTTTTATAGTGCCAAGTTTTTGTGTAATCATATTCTGCCGTATGGGATGCATTGTCAAGCCAGTTTGCCCAATATACGATTGATTTGCCGTCAAGAAGTTCGTTTATAGCTTTCCGACTCTTTTCCGTCAGATGATTTTCAGCAATAAAGGCAGTAGTGTCATGACCCTTTTGACCCCAAGCCCCTGCAGATAATGATGTAATTAATGCAACGGCTGCAGTTAAATATAATTTATTCATATCCTTAAAATCCTATTAGAAAAATCTTTTACAAAGATACAAAATTTTCACATAATTTGCAAATATAACCTAGTTAAGGCTGGAAATTTCAATTTAATAATGTGGAAATTATAACTGAGATATTATATTTTATTTTTGATATATGATAAAAAAGCATTATCTTTGCAAAGAAATTTTATCAGGGGCGTAAAGCAAAGTGCAACTGTTGAGTCGCATTGTGTTTTTCGCCACTTAAAAGGTATTAAAGATGAGAAAAAACATTGTAGCGGGCAATTGGAAAATGAACACAACGCTCGCTGAAGGAGTTGAACTCGCAAAGGAAGTCAATGCTGAGTTGAAAGGTAAAGCACATAACTGTGATGTAGTTGTTTGTGTACCGTTCACTCATCTTACTTCTGTTTGCGCCGTTATTGATAGAACTATTCTTGGACTTGGTGCTGAGAATTGCTCAGAACATGAAAAGGGCGCTTATACCGGAGAAGTGTCTGCGCCAATGGTAGCTTCTACAGGTGCCAACTATGTAATACTCGGTCATAGTGAACGTCGTCAATATTTTGGAGAAAACAATGAGCAACTTCTCTCTAAAACAAAAATTGCTCTTGCCAACAATTTGACCCCCATTTTCTGTGTTGGTGAAGTGCTTGAAGAGCGCGAAAACGGTTCATATAATGAAGTCGTAAAAGCTCAGGTAGAGGCTCTGTTTGAACTTTCTGCCGATGATTTTGGTAAGATTATAATAGCATACGAACCGGTATGGGCCATCGGAACCGGTAAAACAGCGACTGCAGAACAAGCTCAAGATATGCATGCCCACATCCGCGAAGTGATTGCAGATAAATATGGTAAAGAGGTAGCAGACAATACATCTATACTTTATGGCGGCAGCTGTAAGCCAACTAACGCCAAGGAGCTTTTCTCAAAACCTGATGTAGATGGCGGATTGATTGGAGGAGCAGCTCTTAATGCAGATTCCTTTATAGGAATTGTAGAAGCTTTTAATTAAAAATACTATTATGTATGTCATTCCATTTCGAAGATGGAATTGACATACATAAAAAGCTTTATAATACAACTCAAGAAATGTTAAGGATATCCCGAATATACTCGATTTTGATTATTTTAACAATTTTTTTTGTTACACCAACGTTGTTATTTGCTGAGCAGAACTCGTCAAATCCGACCACAAATTTTGCCGAGAATATAAATAATAAGAGCGAAGGAGAGTTGTTCGTGGAAGGGATAGAAGAAGCATCAGAAGGTAATATTGAAATAGATATTACATCTGATGTGTTAGAGTTGATTTTTTCGGAACCAACACCACAAAAAAATACATCCTCACAATCCTCACGGAAGAAAGAGAAGGTTAGCAATCAAGGATATAGGGTTCAGGTGTTTGGCGAAGCAGGCAACCAAGCCACTTTATCTTCACGTTGTAGAGCTCGTGGCAGCATGGTGCTCGCTAAATTCCCTAAGTATAGAGGTCAGCTATATATATTTTCGAAATCTCCTAACTGGTATTGTCGGGTAGGTAATTTTAAAACAAGCGCAGAAGCCTCTAAAGCTGCCGCTGAAATAAGACGTGCATTTCCACAATTTGCTGGAGAAGTGCGTACAGTAAAATGCACTATAGTGCCAAAATAAAAATCTGATTTTATCATATTTTTAATTGATTTGTAATAAATTATTATTAATCCATTTCTCTTCTCTAATTTTAACATCAATATATTCTGATCATAATTAGAACGCTGTGAGCAGAAAAGAATATCATGACGAGAAATTAGTGGAGCAAATAGCTTCCCACTATTCAGAGATACTTCGACTCATTGGAGAAGATCCTACTCGCGAAGGCTTGCGTAAGACTCCTATAAGAGCTGCAAAAGCAATGATTGACATAACTATGGGATATCGTCAGGACCCAATGGAAATAGCTCAAAAAGCCGTTTTCGAACATGATGGTTCTCGTATGGTTATTGTGAAGGATATAGAGTTTTATTCAATGTGTGAACATCACATATTGCCATTCTTCGGGAAAGTATCAATCGGCTATATCCCCAAAGGGAAAATGATTGGACTCTCAAAATTGGCAAGAATTGTGGATAACTTCGCTCGGAGGCTGCAAGTGCAAGAACGACTAACTTACCAAGTTTGTAACCTTCTCAGAGAGGCTCTGCCCAATGATGGTGTCATTGTGAAATGTACAGCCGAGCATTTATGTATGAAAATGAGAGGTGTGGAGAAGCAAGATTCTGCTACAACAACACTTGATTATTCCGGGAAATTCGAATCCGACCCATATTTGCGCGAGGAATTCCTGCGATTATTAAAGAATTAATTTTAAAAATTTTACGAAATAAATTTTATTCTTGTTTAGAAAGGATGTGGAATGAGGAAGGGAAATAGATGTAGTTTTGATGTGCCTGGTGGTATATTTGTCGCGCACGTGCGGACTGGATATGAGGATCGCGCCCGACACATTGAAGCCATGTTGCATGGGTTTGGTGTCGAGTTTGAATATATGCTTGACGGAGATATAACTGATTTTACAGAAAATGTATTATCTGCAAATTTCTCAGTGGATAATGATATGACACCTGCCGCACTGTCTTGTGCGTTGAAACATATACTAATCTGCCGGCAAGTGATAAGTAGAAATCTGGACGGTGCGCTTGTTTTGGAAGACGATATATGTCTTAACAAAAAATTTCCGACAATCTTTGAAAAATCGATGCGCGAATTAGCTGTCTTGCACAATTCAAACCCTGAAACAGCTTATCTGATAAACTATGAGGACACACGCCTGCGTTTTGTCCCACATTCGAAAAGGATTCATGGACAAGTACTTTATCGTGGTGACCGAGATCGCATGACAGGCTGTTATTACATAGACAAAAATGCTGCCCGTATACTTATTGATGAGGTAGACTCAAGGCGAATGCACAAACCCATTGACCATTTTCACCGATACCTTTTAGATAGTGGTTTGATACAATATCTTTGGTGTCAGCCCACAATTGCCACACAGGGAAGTCATAACGGGCTGTTCCATTCAGCCATCAATACCACAAAAGCTCGACGTGAAGAATATTTATGGCGCCTGAAGCTTTGTTATAAAAAGCTTCTTTACAGACTCCGATAAGATTGGTGTTTTCGGTAATGCCATTATTAGCCAAGTACTATATTTTGCGTTTATCCATTATGGTATAATTGTTATTATACGCAGGATTTCTATCATTTAACAAGTTTTTTTACCAATAATCTAATTGGATTGTCTTTGGAATTCTTAAAACAATATATGAATCGAAAGGAATCTCCTTTAAATTTAAATTTATTTTTTATGGCTTCGGCACTTAGGGGATAATTTCGGCATACTATATTTATGCTTTCCCCTTTTAGATGATTAATATCTGATTTTGTTAAAACCATTTCAGTCTCAAGAATTCTCCCCGGGAAAGTATCGTATAATGTATCAGACATGAAAAGATGTGTGTTTTTGGCAATTTTATTCAAGTCAGGAAACCTATTGCAAAGTGCTTTCCAAGCTCCTGTCTTCATAATCTCGGCATTAGGTTCATAGAGATATTTAAGATAATCGCCTGTAGTAAGATAATGTGAGGGGGTAGAAGATACCATCTCTATAGGAAATTTGAAAGAAGAAATCACTTTGTCATCCCCGATATTGACGCAAATTACAGTTATATTGCCAATATAATCCTTTACACATTCTATAAGAATCTCTTTACACTCCCCTTTATAGGATACAACATGAATGTTGATAATCTGAGGTATTTGCTTGGTAATTGCAGTTATGTCAAGCATTGGAGAAGACTTTATCATCATTCGTTTGCAATATTGCATTAGTATGGCGTGATTGGATTTTATATCCGGTTCACAATCTTCAAACGCAAAAGTTTTTCTATTATTCGCACCACGTCGTGCCGGATCCACAAATATTACATCATATATCTGAGGTTCTTTCTGAATCCACTTTATAGAGTCATCGTTAATAATATCAATATTATCAATATTCATCGCTCGGATATTATGCACCAATGCATCGGTATAATCCTCAAAACGTTCTATTGCTGTGACATACTTAACTTTACGAGCTATCGTCATTGCATCTATTCCAAGACCTGTTGTAAGATCCAAGACAGTTTTATCAGAATCAATTAAAGATGCATGATATTTTGCCACCTCTTGATTTGAAGCCTGTTCAGAAGACAGTATCGATGGAAAGATAAAATCCTTATTTTTTATAAAAGAAGGAATCTTAGTTGCTGATTTTTGGCGTGCTTCTATTTGATCTATTGCTGAAAACCGTCCAAACATTATTTTGTCACTCTTAGCGTATTTTAGTCGTAAGATATTTGGATTTTCAGAAATATGGTCTGAAATGAATTGCTTAAAGTCTTCGAAACTTCTATACATATTGCAAAATTACAAAATTTTAATGAATTAATAGTTTAGAAACATACCCAAAAATTTTCATGTATCGTCTAAATTTGTTAATTTTGTAACAGATTTTGCCGACAGATATGATGATTAGTATATATACTTATCGTTTTTGAAGGCATAAAAAACATCCGTCATGAATTTTACAGAACATATATTTCGCATAAAAATATTTTTTCTCTTAATCGTTGCAGCGGGAATATTCTCCCTCTGTTCTTTTGGCGCGTCCAAAAAACCGTTTATAATCGTAATTGATGCCGGTCATGGTGGTAAAGATGTCGGAGCTGTAGATAATGGTGTTAGAGAAAAGGATATTAACCTCGGTGTGGCTTTGCAGCTTGGCGATATTCTGAAAAAAAAGATGAAGGATGTGAAGGTAGTCTACACCCGTGATGATGATACTTACCTGACTCTTCAGCAAAGAGCTGATAAAGCAAATGGCGCAAAGGGTAATCTGTTTATATCAATTCATACCAATTCACTTGATGCCAATAATCCCAAGCGAAAAACAGTAGAAGGCTCGTCTGTATATGTGTTGGGACTACATAAAGATGATAGTAATATGAAAGTGGCACAGCGTGAAAATGCTGTCATTAAACTTGAAGAAAACTATAATGAAAAATATGAAGGATTTGATCCGCAGCGTGATGAATCCTACATTATATTCGAAATGGCCCAAAAGAAAAATTTGAGCAATAGTATCAAGTTTGCAGAGATTGCTGAAAAACAATTACAAAGCACAGCCGGAAGAAAAGGGAGAGGAGTTCACCAAGCAGGATTTTGGGTGCTGTGGGCTACTTCAATGCCCGGTGCTCTTGTGGAGGTTGATTTTATTTGCAATCCCAAATCAGCTGAATTTATCAGCTCTACGGCCGGTCAAAAAAAACTTGCTGAGGCTCTTTTTAAATCAGTTGAAACATATCGTAAGGAATTAAAATTAGCTGAAAAACAGACTCCCAAATTAGAGAACCGCGTAGAAGCTAAAGGTGAAGCCGTTACATTGGCTGAATCAAAAGGTACTACAAGAATAGTGACCGATGCTCCTAAAGTAAGGGCATCCAGCAATGGTAAATCACCGAGACGCAGAAGAAGTGATGCTGCGAGGAAGGTATCTATTTCTCATAATTATGAAACAGACTTTATTACTATAAATACTCATTCAGATCAATCTGTAAGTGATGGCTTAGTCTCTGAGACAAATATTGCTGCAAATCCGCCCGTTATTAATGATGTGGAGGATGTCAAAAAGCCGCGTAACAGAAAAGACCGTAAGCTAAAAGCTAAAAAAGAGAAAATCAACAAACATAAAAACAATGATTCGCAAGTGGTGCGTATTGTTAATGGTCGTGAAGTGGTGATTAATGAAGGCGGAGATGCGAATCATAGAAAGAGTGCCAAAGAAAATAGTGCTAAAGCGCAAGGAAAGTCGCGAGCAAGAACCAAAGATAGTATAGCCCAAGGAAACAAACAAACTGATTTTGGCAGCAACTCAAAGGACGCTTCCAAGAAGAAAATTGTCAATAAAGAAAAAGGAAATGCAGAAACTGCAGATATGTCAGCGGTCAATGCCTCCCAACGGAACAAAAATGAAACAAAATCAGATACGGTTATAACAGCTTCCGATTCGGGAAAGAAATCTTCCAAAGATAAAAAATTACAACAACACAAAGAAATTGAACAAGCTAACGGAAGAGTAGAACACGCATTTTCAAATACAGAACAAAAAATTCAGATTAATGAAGCAAATCCTGAAAGTTCTTTGAATAAGAAGTCACGTAATCGACATTCCAATATTAAGTAATGATAATTTAGTGCATGAACTCTATTCTAATAATCAACGTTAAACTATAAGCATATTCCACTATAACAAAATGAAAAAATTATCAGCTAAAGAATTTATAATAGGTATAAGTGTTATCGCAGCCCTTGTTATTCTCTTTTTTGGTATTGACTATCTTAAAGGGATTAACTTGTTTACACCGGCCAACTTCTATTATGCAGAATATGACAATGTCTCCGGACTTGAAGTGGCCGCTCCGGTTCAAATTAACGGTTATAAAGTGGGACAAGTCAGAGATATAGAATTTGATTATAAGAATCATGGAAAGGTGAAAGTTCTTCTTGCATTAAATAAGGATTTGGAACTCCCCGAAGACTCTCATGCACAAATTGCTTCGACTCTTCTTAGCGGTTCATATATTAATATTGTGGTCGGAACGAGCAAAAAAATGCTTAGTGTAGGTGGCACTCTGAAAAGTTCTGTTACCCCTGATTTAATGTCTTCATTACAGGATGACCTTATGCCTCAAGTAAGTGGTGTTATAAGTAGGGTTGACACATTGTTGGGCGGTGTAAATATGTTGGTCACAGATCCGGCCATGTACCAAGCTATGAGAAGAATTGATGGAATATCTAACAATATTCTTTTGGCAAGCGAAGGACTTAATAATACTTTAAGTAAAGATGTTCCCGGATTGATGAATCAAGCAAGTCATTCCATGACAAAAATTGACACAATCTGCTATAATCTTGCGGTGTTGTCATCGCAATTGAAATCACTGCCAATTGCTTCTACTATGGACAATGTACACGGAATTACAGGCAACCTTTATGACGTTTCTTCAAATCTTAATACATTCTCCTCACAAATAAACGACAAAAATTCAACACTCGGGATGCTTACTCAAGACCCGGAACTTTATAACCGACTAAATAGAGTAACAGCTGATATAGATTCCCTAATATTGGATATCAAGAAAAATCCCAAACGCTATATCTCAATTAAATTGTTGTAAATTAAAGATTTAATAAATGGTATAAAAAGTCGACCTTTTTCAAAGTAAAGGTCGACTTTTATAATAATAATGAACATGAAATACCTGCAAAAAAATAATCAGATTGATAATCAATATTATCATAATATTAGAGAAATTTAATCTCGCTAAATCCTTTCATATTCAGAAAAAATATGCTAAATTTGTAGTCGCTTTTCGCCTCTATATGAGAACATGCATTAGCAATCTAACTGAATGGAAGAAGATTATAAGCAGAAATGGAAAAAATGTCTCGATATTATACGAGACAACGTCGGGCCCGAACGGTTTGATGTATGGTTCTCATGCGCCCGTGAGGTTACCATGAAAGACGGTTCACTGATTATTTCTCTCCCTTCCCATTTCTTTTTCGAAAAATATGAAGACGATTTCTGCGAAATAATTTCACTTTCACTCAGAAGAGTCTTTGGTAGAAAAGTTCCAATCAGATATGCCGTTAATATAATCAATAATGATTCAAAGTCAGTAGTTACTTTGTCAAGCCCGGAAAGGACTAAACATTCCGGTACAAAGTTTACACGGCAGATGGAACGCCCCATGAATCCTCTTGAAGATTCATCGAGCAAAATTAAGGGTGAGATTGAATCTCAATTAAATAATACATTCACATTCGATAATTACTGTGTGGGACTCTCCAATAAACTCCCATACACTATTGCTGAATATATTGCAAAAAATCCCTCGCGCAACGAATTTAATCCATTCTTCCTTTACGGTGATGTAGGGGTGGGAAAAACACATCTTATCCAAGCAATTGGCAATTATATTAAAGATACTGTGCGTAATGTAAATGTATTATTTATTCCTATGAGGCAATTTCAGTATCTGCTTGCTAACGCAACTGTAAAAAAACAGATTCCGGCATTCATTAATTGGTTTCAAAAAATGGATGTTCTCCTTATTGATGATTTGCAGGAATTGTCACATAAAGAGGGAACAATGTCTGCAATATTCCCAATCTTCAATTCTTTACATCAACAAGGAAAAAAACTGATTTTTACTTGCGACCGACCACCTGTGGAGCTTGACGGTATTTCCGACCGACTAATAGATAGATTTAAATGGGGGGTGACTGAACGTCTCAACAAACCGGATTTCCAACTCAGGAAACAGATTCTTCAATTCAAAGCCAACAAAAATGGCCTTGACATACCGGAAGAAATTATTAACATGATTGCTGAAAATGCGACCGGTTCCGTCAGAGAAATTGAAGGTGTTGTCATGGGGATACTGACACGAAGCATTATGACCGGTGGCGAAATCAACCGGGAGCTTGTTGAGCAAGTGATGAGCCACAATATAAAGAAACCGATACAAAAAATTGTCAATTTTGACATGATTGTTGAGACAACTGCCGATTCTTTTAGTCTTAATCCCGATGTGATTTTTGGCAAAAGCAGAGTAAAAGAGATTGCAGAAGCACGTCAGATTATAATGTATCTGACAAAAAAACATACCGGACTCTCTCTACCTGCTATCGGAGCAAAACTAAATAGGAAACACTCTACAGTCCTTCATGATATCAGAATGATTTCATCTAAAAAAGAGAAAGATTCTGAGCTGAATTCACGTCTCATCACAATTGAAAAGGAACTCCTCCGGTAAATAAGTATATCCGAAGCCGTATTCAACTCTTCAAGATTCATGTTTGTTATATCTTTGGCACGATATTTGTATCCGTGCTTGTAGACTATAAAAACAATCATAATATTATGGCAACAGGAAAAATCGGAGTTACTACGGAGAATATCTTTCCGGTAATAAAAAAATTTCTTTATAGCGACCACGAAATATTCCTTCGTGAGCTCGTTTCTAATGCAATTGATGCAACGCAAAAACTAAAAACTCTCGCTTCTTTTGGTGATTTCAAAGGAGAACTCGGCGAGATGAATGTAAAGGTTACTATTGATAAAGAAGCCGGTACTCTTACTGTATCTGATCATGGTATAGGTATGGACAAAGATGATATTGATAAGTATATCAATCAAATTGCCTTCTCTGGTGCTGAAGAATTTGTTGCAAAATATAAAGATACTGCAAATTCGATAATTGGCCACTTTGGATTGGGATTCTATTCGGCTTTCATGGTATCAAAAAAAGTGGAAATTCGTTCCCTCTCCTACAAAGGTGGGGCCAAAGCTGTGATGTGGGTCTGCGACGGATCCCCAGAATATGAAATGTCTGAAATAGAGAAAGACTCTCGTGGTACAGATATTATTCTCTATATCGATGACGAAAGCAAGGAATTTTTGGATCAATCCCGTATTGATACGCTTCTTAAGAAATATTGTCGTTTCTTACCGGTACCCGTTGTTAGTGGTAAAGAACAGGAATGGAAAGAAGGGAAATATGTTGATACCGATAAAGATAAGGTTATCAATGCTACAGAACCACTTTGGACTAAAAAGCCGGCTGACCTCACCGATGATGACTATATCCGATTCTATCACGAATTAATGCCGGGACAAGAGGATCCAATGTTCTGGATTCACCTTAATGTTGACTATCCTTTCACTCTTACCGGAATTCTCTATTTCCCTAAAATTAAAAGTAATGTAGATATAAGAAAAGACAGAATTCAACTCTATTGTAATCAAGTGTATGTCACTGATCAGGTAGAGGGAGTAGTACCGGAGTTCATGATGCTGATGCAAGGCGTTATTGATTCCCCCGATATCCCGCTTAATGTAAGTAGAAGTTATCTCCAGTCCGATAGACAAGTAAAGCAGATTTCAGGGTATATTGCAAAGAAGGTTTCAGAGAAGCTCGATAAAATGTTTAAAGATAACAGAGCTTCATTTGAAGAAAAATGGGATGACATAAAGGTATTCATTGAATATGGTATGCTGACAGATGAGAAATTCTTTGATTCTGCAAAGAAATTCTTCTTGCTCAAAACTGTCGACGATAAATACTTCACTCTTGATGAATATAAATCCCTCGTTGAAGCAAATCAGACTGACAAAGATGGCAATGTAATATACATTTATGCCAATGATAAAACCGCACAGTACAGCTATATCAAGGCTTGTGAGGATAAAGGTTACAGCGTGTTGATTATGAATGGCGAACTTGATCCGCATATTACCGGAGCCATTGAAAGTAAGGACAATAAAGTGAGATTCGTTCGAGTAGACTCAGGCACACCCGAACATCTCATTCCTAAAGCGGAAAGTCAAGAAACTGGACTTTCAGCAATTCAGACTGAAATGCTGTCAAATGTATTCCGTTCTCAGATTCCCGAATCAGAAAACGCTCAATTCATTGTCACATTCGAACCTGTAGGACAACACGCAGCTCCGGTAACCATTATTCAGAACGAATATATGCGACGTATGAAAGATATGGCTGCCATGCAACCGGGTGGTGGTATGTTTGGTAATTTGCCGGATAATTATTCTCTTGTTGTCAATACCGATCAAGATATTGTAAAAACTATTATTGAACGCGTCAATCAGAAATTGATTCCGGAAGTTCAATCCGATTATAACAATATCGAAGATCTTAACTCCAAAATGGAAAAGGAATTTAAAGAAGCTCAAGATAAAAAACAGTCTCCCGACACAAAAGAAGACGAAGAGAAAGTGGCCGGTTTACGCAAACAATTGGAATCAAAGGCAACTGCTTTTGCCAATGATGAAAATATTGTCCGACAAATCATTGATTTGGCATTGCTGCAAAGCGGACTCTTAAAGGGTGAAGAACTCAACAAGTTCATAAACAGGTCTATAGCTTTATTGTCAAAATAAAAAGTTATCACGCTTTAATTAAAAGGGGAGTCCAATTCAAATTAGTATTGAATTGGACTCCCCCCATTATTCCCTCCTTGTAATTTAGTCAAATACAGAATCCCAATCTTTCCATACGGGATCGTATCCGTTTCTTCTTATTGATTCTACTACTTGATAGGGTGACCTCTCATCGCTTACCTCAAACTGTTCCAGAGCCTCAGGTGAAGTGGCATAACCTCCCGGTTCTGTGCGGCTTCCGGCACTCATTGAAGTTACTCCTAAACTCAAAATGTTATTGCGATATTCTGGATCTTCTCTTGTAGAGAACGATATGTCTACATCATGATCGAAAATTCGGAAGGCAAATGTTAGTCTGGCTAATTGTCTGTCCGTAATGATAGACTTAGGCTGATATCCACTTTCGGAAGGACGCATCCTCGGGAAATTGACTGAATAGCGACTTCTCCAATATCGCTTCTGTAAATATCGAAGATGACGCGCCAACATAACAGCATCTCCTCGCCAATCCTCAAGACCAAGTAATGCACCCATTCCAATCTTATGGACTCCGGCGTCTCCCATTCGATCAAATCCGTTTAATCGCCAATCAAAATGACTCTTCATTCCTCTGGGATGATATTTCTTATATGCCTCACGGTGATACGTCTCCTGAAAACATACCACACCATTTAGTCCGGATTTTGTCAGCCGATAATAGTCACGTGCCTTCATTGGCTGAACCTCAATCGTTAGATTATGGAAATAAGGACGGCATACTTTCAGCACCTTCTCAAGATATTCTATCCCACATAATGATGGATATTCACCCGATACGATAAGCAGATTCTGAAAATCTCCCATTTTTTTGATGGCCTTACATTCATTCTCTACTTGTTCAGGTGTTAATGTGGTACGTGTAAACGGATTATCGTGATTAAATCCGCAATATACACATTTATTGGTACACGCATTAGACACATACATAGGGATATACAAAGATATCGTTTTCCCAAAACGTTCCCTCGTGAAATGCTGGCTCAATGCCGCCATTTGTTCCATATATGGATCAGCAGCCTCACTCAAAAGTATCGCAAACTCCTCAGGAGTAAGCGGCTTTTTATTTGCATTGGCTTTGGCAAGTACTTGACGTACATTCGAGTCCGTTGCATTAGCCACCAGATTGATCGTTTCATCCCAATCATACTGATCAATAACATCCGCAAATCCATGACCGAATATAGCATTCTCGTCAGGATCTGATTTCATTATAATCTCTGTATTATCCATCATTTTCGCATTTCCCCATTACGGTCTGTGATATTCTCATAGCACAGAAGTTCGGACCACACATTGTGCAGAATTTGTCATCTGCATCCGGAGCAGACCTTCTGGCTTCAAGCCAATATTGACGGGCTCTGTCAGGGTCAAGCGATAGGTTGAACTGGTCTTTCCATCTAAACTCAAAACGAGCCTTGCTCATCGCATCATCTCTAACCTGTGCCCCCGGGAATCCCTTGGCAAGATTAGCTGCATGTGCCGCTATTTTGTAAGCAATTACTCCTGCACGTACATCTTCAGCATTAGGGAGTGAAAGGTGTTCCTTAGGTGTCACATAGCATATCATTGCTGTGCCTAAATTTCCTATAATGGCTGCTCCTATAGCTGAGGTAATGTGATCATAACCCGGTGCGATATCTGTAGTCAAAGGTCCGAGCGTATAGAAAGGTGCCTCATGACAAACCTGCATCTGTTTGTCCATATTCGCCTTAATCTTATTCATAGGCACGTGACCGGGTCCCTCTATGAGAACTTGCACATCATGCTTCCATGCTTTTAATGTAAGCTCACCAAGCACTTCCAGTTCGAGGAATTGTGCCCTGTCGTTGGCATCATGAATAGATCCGGGACGCATACCATCACCAAGTGAAACTGCTACATCATATTTGTTGAGAATCTCACATATCTCATCGAAATGAGTATAAAGGAAACTCTCTTCATTATGTTCCACACACCATTGAGTCATTATCGAACCACCTCTGGACACACAGCCCGTGAGACGTTGCCCTATCAGCTTACTATGTTCCTTAAGCACTCCGGCGTGAATAGTGAAATAATCTACACCTTGTTCACATTGCTCTATCAATGTGTCTCGATAAATCTCCCATGTAAGATCCTTGACTACACCATTTACTTTCTCAAGTGCTTGATATATGGGTACCGTACCTACCGGAACAGGGCAATTACGGATAATCCATTCGCGTGTCTCATGAATATTATCACCTGTGGATAAGTCCATCAAGGTATCTCCACCCCAATAACAACTCCATATGGCTTTGCGAATCTCTTCCTCGATACCTGATGATAATGCTGAATTACCAATGTTGGTGTTTAGTTTTACGCTGAAGGCTCGACCTATAATCATAGGTTCGGCTTCAGGATGATTAATGTTTGCTGCAATTATAGCTCTGCCCGCTGCGATTTCATCTCTAACAAACTCAGGTGTGATGTACGATTCAATTCCAAGCTCCTTATTATTCAAATTCTCGCGGATTGCCACATATTCCATCTCCGGGGTAATGACACCCTTTCGTGCATAATGCATCTGAGTGACTCTATGTCCATCTTTTGCTTTGCGTGGCTTGTGTTCTATGGGAAATCTTATGGCATCCAATGAGGAATCTGCCCTTCTTGCTCTTCCGTATTCACTTGTGATGTCATCTTGTATATCCGTATCGTTTCTATCTATTGTCCATGCCTCTCTCAATCTTGGCAGACCACGATTGATGTCTACTGTATAATTGGGGTCGGTATAAGGACCACTTGTGTCGTAGACCACCACCGGGTCATTGGATTTTTCTATGCGTTTGCCATCGATAATGTTGACGGTAGGATATTGGTTTATCTTACGCATTGCTACTCTGATGGGATGTATACTCCCGTCAACATATATTTTCTCTGAATTTGGATAAGAAGAGATGTCAATATTTTCAATTTTCATGATTAAGATATATTATTTTAAAAATGATGTTAGGGGAGAGGTGGCTTGCGCTGTTGTGCTGATTGTTCCCAAGCCTGAATTGAAGGCTTCTCTACCGGCAATCACTGCAAGACGGAAGGCGTCGGCCATTTTGACAGGATCTCCGGCCACAGCGATAGCTGTATTGACAAGGACTGCATCCGCTCCCATTTCCATAGCTTCAGCAGCATGAGAGGGCGCACCTAATCCGGCATCTACTACGACAGGAACGTTTGACTGCTCGATAATGATTTCAAGAAGGTCTCGTGTGATAAGACCCTTATTTGTGCCTATAGGAGCGGCTAATGGCATGACAGCTGCTGATCCGGCTTCCTCAAGAAGTTTACATAATACGGGATCAGCCTGAATGTAAGGTAGGACGATGAAACCGTCTTTTGCAAGCTCCTCTGTTGCTTTCAAAGTCTCGATGGGGTCCGGCATCAAATATTTAGGGTCAGGATGAATTTCAAGTTTGATGAAATCTGTTTTGAAAATTTCTCTACTCATCTGAGCTGCAAGTACAGCTTCCTTTGCATTTCGTACACCGGATGTGTTTGGAAGAAGCTGAACGTGATCTCTATTGATGTGAGTCATCATTTCGTCGGATGCCTCGTTGAGCATATTAACACGCTTCATGGCTACAGTTATCATTTGGGATTCCGAGGACTTGATTGCCTGTAGCATAATGTCCGGGGATGAAAATTTCCCTGTCCCGACAAAAAGTCGGGAGGAGAATTCTCTATCTCCGATTCTCAATGTATCGTTCATTTATGTTGTTATTGTAGTTTTTAATATATTTAATGGTTGGTAATAATTTAATCAGTCGAGCCGGATTTGTCGTAGGGTGCGAGCAAGCTGATAAATTTTCTCGTTTCATCCACCATGTTGGACGCATGAGCTATCGCTCCACTGACAGCAATTCCTCTCACACCGGCATCCATTAAAGCAGTGACATCATCGGTTTTGATTCCTCCTACAGCTACTGTCGGGATTTCAATCTCCAATTCCATCATCTTTTCAACAATGGATTTAATCCCTTCAATCCCCAATACCGGCGCAAGGTTTTTCTTCGTCTCCGTATAGCGGAAAGGACCAATACCTATATAATCAATATCCAAAGAACGAACGGCAATGACATCTTCAATCGTGTTGGCGGTTACTCCTATCACCGGACCGCCTCCGAGTTCCATTCTCGCTTTTGAAGGAAGCATGTCTGTTTTCCCTAAATGAACACCGCTTAACCCAAGCTCTTTGCATAAGTCGACCCTATCATTTATAATCAAAAAAGCTTCAGCTTTTTGGCAGAGTGGCTTAATTTGCTCAACAGTCTTTCGGATGTCATCGTCAGAAGCCTCCTTCATACGCAATTGTATCCACCGGCATCCACCTCCGAGTACTTCTTTTACTTGTTCTACTATTAATGGAATGTTATTCCCGTTTGTTATAAACTGTAACATATTGATAATTTTATTGCTAATGAAAAAAGTAGCCGAGCATTGCAGCTCCGGCAAACCCTTTTTCTTTAAGTATGTCAAATTTATCGGGGGTAATACCTCCTAAAGCTATAACATCAATGTTAGCCGGCAGTTCATTTTCCCATATTGAGGGATTTGCTTTATATCCCATTTTTGATATCGAATCAAACACCGGAGAGAGTGTGACGTACTCAAATTTATCAGCACCGGCAGCTTCAATAACATCTTTTATTGTGTGGCAACTTTTAGATAGTTTACATTTTAGATTTGGTGCAGTCGGCTCTCGCTTATTAAGATGAGCACCTCTTAATCCAAACTCTTGAACAAGGTTGAAATGAGAATGGATTTTTATCTTGTTATAAAGGTTGTGAGGAAACTTTGACAATATCTTTCTTATCGTTAATTCCGAAGCCTCCGGAATCCTTAAATGAAGTAAATCGGAATCACCATTATTGATGATATCAATACATTTTTGCACATCATCGATATTAAAATTCGGTGGTGTGATGGCTATACGGATAAACTCTGTTTTATCCACCATAAGCAGCTGTGATGAGCATTACATCATCACCATCTTTAAGATATGTTGTATCCCAATTGGTTGCTTTACAAATTTTCCCATTTACGGCAACAGCTGTACCTGCTTCTCCTATCTTTCTAAGGGTAAGAAGATCTTTTATTGTGAATCGATCCTCTTTAAGGAGAACTTGTTCATTATTAACTGATATATACATTAATGCAGAATTTAATTTAAAATGAAAATTTATAGTAACCAAACCGGCCCATTACCTTTGCCAAAGGAAATATCTTTACCACGATTAATATACCTTGTTATTAAATCTTTCGATGCATTTACGGCTTGCGCCAAAGATAATCCACGGGCAAGCAAAGCAGAGATTGATGAGGAAAGGACACATCCGGTGCCGTGAGTGTTTTTACATTCCAGTTTTTTAGATGTAAAAACCATATTCTCTTGGCCGGGAATCATTAGTATATCCGAACATTCATTTTTATGCTCAGAATGTCCTCCTTTTAATAATACAGCATATTCTTTATTCCCATTATTTAATCCGAGTATCTCTGCTTCAGGAATATTCGGCGTAACTAATGTCGCCAAAGGGAAAAGATATTTTTTACGGGCTTCTATCCCATCTTTTAAATCATCAACTAAGGGAGTGCCTGTAGAAGAAATTAAAACGGGGTCAACTACTACATTATGCAGATTATATTTTGATATAGTTTCTGCTGTAATCTTGACAGAATCAGCATTTGGCAACATTCCGATTTTAACAGCATCCGGTATTATATCGCATAAAACAGTTTCAAGTTGGTCTCTAAGCATAGATGGATTTATAGCCTCAGAAGCGTTAACCTCAAAGGTGTTTTGAGCTGTTATTGCTGTAACAATCCCCATAGCATAAGTATGTAATTTTTGACATACTTTTACATCTGCCAAAAGTCCGGCTCCTCCGGATGGATCGATTCCTGCTATGCAGAGCACCGTGGAATAATTTCTTTGACTCATTGTAATAATTAAGTCGTTCAAAAATTATGACTAGATATCAGCAGTGATTAACTGATGATATGTCATATATAGGTAATATGTAAGCAGGTGAAAGTAAAAGACTATTTTCCGCTCCCTTCGACGGCATTACCCGTTTCATCTCTGCACATTGAATGTGTACTTCCAGGTTCAGAGGGTATAATCTCAGCCGTTTTCACAGCACCCCTGCGTTGATAATGCAAAGATAGTAAATTAATCGAATACATGCAACATTTTTTCAACAATAAAAGCCAAGAAGAAAATTAATCCTAACTTGACTTTTATATAAACTTTTAATGTTTATGGCTATTTCTTGCCAAATAAATCCCCTATTTTCCCTTTTATTTCTTCTATAGCACTTTCCTTCTTGCCATCTTTATCCAAATCTCCAATCAATCCGGCAGATTTTATTTTATTGATAATTTCTGTCATTGACAATTTACTTGTATCAATATCCTTAAGATGTTCCTTCACTTTACCTATGTCGATTGCGTTACCGAATTTGGTCTGCAAATCTGATACGATGCTCTTGATTTCCATATTTGTACTTTTTTTGTTAAATATTTTATTATAAGCTGCCGATTCCCTTGTTAAACGAATTCATCCTTGAAGCAAGGAACAGACGATATACTCCGAAAGATATCAGCGAGATACCAAGATATAACCAACCGGCTACGGCAGTTGCCACCGGAGATGACAAGAAGATAATTGCAAAAATAATCGTTGCTATTAAAAGAAGTATGGAGAGGAATGTCCACCCTGCGGAGCCATAGCTTATTACAAATGTCTCAGCAATAGCGTTTATGGCAACAACAATTAGCCAGATACCGATTATTAATACAAAGGTTGTTGTCAGAGCTTCCTGTGATAAAGTGAACAACCATATACCTGCTGCAATCTCAAGAAGTCCGAGTGCTAATGTCCATCCACCATTAGATGTTGTTCTACAGTTCATTGCTCCAAATACAACATTGAAAATACCAATCAAGATGAAAATAATTGTGAAAATATCAGCCATTACAGGTAGTGAGGTTGATGGGCTGCAAAGACACCAAATTCCAAGGGCAATACTCACCAATCCTGTGATTAGCGGCACCCACCATAGTTTTGTTATGCCTGAAATTATATTTTTCATAATATTAAAATATTAAATTGAGTATATATAGTGTTCTATACAATAAAAAAACGATTGAGAAGTCTCTCAAATTAGCAACAAAAAAGGGTGTGTAAAAGTTGAATACAAAATTAGGAATATGAAAGGCGTTTAAATTGTTCAATTTTTCGTATTCGTGTTTGTTTATTGCAAATTTTATCAAAAAAAATTAGTAATTTTGCACAAAATTTGTAAAATTGGGATTAGGACTATGTTTCCCCGTATTTTATGTATTTCAGTTTCTACAAATTAAACTCTTTTGGGATTTTTTACAAATCTTAAAACAGAATTAAACATTATAGTGTTTAAATAAAGAATGTGCAAAATACAACCTGACAAAATGTGACGTTATGATGATCATATCAGGTGCTTTGTAATATAATCCAAGATAATAATAAAGTAAGAAAATATTTCTACAATGATGAAGAAGACTTTAATGTTGGGCGCAGGAGTTATGGCAATGTCCGCCATTTTATTTGCTTCCTGCAAAAAAGGTGACCAACAAGCTCAGCAGCAAGGCGTTCCCGAGCTAGCTACTTTGACTGTCACTGAAGAAAACACAACACTCGAAACAGCCTATCCAGCAACATTGCATGGAAAGAACGATGTCGAGATTCGTCCTCAGATTTCAGGATTTCTCACAAAAGTACATGTCAAAGAGGGACAGCAAGTAAGTGCCGGACAGGTATTGTTTACCATTGACCAAGTTTCATTGCAAGCTGCAGTGGATGCTGCAGAAGCAGCCGTAAGAGTAGCCGAAGCAAATGTCAATGTGGCGCGTACACAGGCTAATAATGACAAAATATTGCTTGATAAGAATATTATTTCTCCTTCAGCTTATCAAACGTCAGCCGACCAACTGAATGCTGCTAAAGCCCAGCTTGCTCAAGCACAGGCTCAAGTAGTATCTGCCAAAAAAAATCTTTCATATTCCACTGTTACAGCACCTGCATCCGGAGTGGTTGGAACAATAGATTATAAAGAAGGTGCCCTTGTAAGTCCCTCTACTCTGCTGACTATCATATCCAATAACGGTGAAATGGAAGCATATTTTTCTATGAACGAGAAGGAAGTGCTTGCACTGACTGAGAATGGCAAACGAACCCTTAACGAGGCTCTTGCCGCTCTCCCTCCTGTATCATTGATGCTTGCCAATGGTGAATTGTATGGGCAGAAAGGTAAAGTGATTTCCTTGTCTGGTGTGCTTAACCAAGCCACCGGTTCTGCGGAAGTAAAAGCTTCTTTCCCCAATACCAACGGGATGCTTCGTTCCGGGAGTACCGGTCAGGTATTGATACCGTCATTGTCACCATCATCAATCATAATCCCCCAGAAAGCTACTTATGAGCTTCAGGATATGAGATTCTGCTATGTGCTGAATGACTCGTCGAAAGCTCATGCAGTGCCGGTCACAGTTACCAATACCAATGATGGACAACATTTCATAGTTACATCCGGATTGAAACCCGGTGACGTTATTGTGACAGAAGGTGTGGGTATCAGCGTAAAAGAGGGTATGCAGATTAAACCCAAGAAAACTCGTTAAGATTTTCAAGTTGCTAATATTATGAATTTATCACTATTTATAAAACGCCCGGTACTTTCTACCGTTATCTCGATTTTTATCGTGATATTCGGTTTGATTGGTTTGGTGTCGCTCCCTATTGAGCAATTCCCAGACATCGCACCTCCTACAGTGAGGGTAAGTACAACATATACGGGAGCTAACGCTCAGGCTGTTATTAATTCTGTTGTTGCACCTATTGAAGAACAAATTAACGGTGCGGAGAACATGGACTACATGCTCTCAACGGCTACAAACAATGGTGCTGCCGACATTACAGTGTATTTCAAACCCGGTACTGACCCTGATATTGCAGCAGTAGATGTACAGAACCGTGTTTCGAAAGCTGCAGCCTTCCTTCCTACTGAGGTTAACCAAGTGGGTGTGATTACTCAAAAGAGACAGTCATCGATGCTCCTTGTGGTCAATCTCTATTCCGACCACGACCAATATTCTCAGGACTTCCTTGAGAATTATATGGCAATTAATATCATCCCTGTCATCAAACGTATATATGGTGTTGGTGATGCTATGGTGATGGGTGCAGACTATTCGATGCGTATTTGGCTCAAACCGGACGTCATGGCTCAATATGGATTGATGCCATCAGACATTTCCGCAGCGCTTGCCGAACAAAACATAGAGGCAGCTCCGGGGCAATTCGGTGAGCAAGGTAATCAGTCGTTCCAGTATACAATGCGTTATAAGGGACGCCTTGTAGATGAATCACAATTTGAAGATATTGTGGTTCGTGCTACACCTGAGGGTGAAATTCTTCGACTCAAGGATGTTGCGAAAGTGGAACTTGGCCGACTAACTTATGGTTTTGCCAACAAAACAAATGGCCATTTAGGATGTGCTGCAATTATCTTCCAGTCAGCAGGATCTAATGCTACAGAAGTTATTGAAAAAATACAAAAAGAGCTTGACAGATTCCAAAAGGAGGCACCTCAAGGCATAGTCATTAATACATCAATGAACGTCAACGACTTCCTATTTGCATCAATTCATGAGGTGGTCAAGACTCTTATTGAGGCATTTATCCTTGTGTTCCTTGTAGTATTTATCTTCCTGCAGGATTTCCGCTCAACGCTTATACCGATGATTGCGATACCTGTTGCTCTTATCGGAACGTTCTTCCTGATGTATATATTCGGCTTCTCAATCAACCTTCTCACGCTTTCCGCACTCGTACTTGCGATAGCCATTGTGGTGGACGATGCGATAGTGGTGGTTGAGGCGGTGCATGCAAAACTTGACCAAGGATACAAGTCTGCACGCAATGCCTCAATTGATGCTATGAATGAAATTTCAGGAGCCCTTATTTCCATTACCCTTGTCATGATGCTTGTGTTTATTCCTGTGTCATTCATGGGTGGTACATCAGGTGTATTCTATCGTCAATTCGGTCTTACTATGGCAATGGCTATCGGTCTTTCGGCAGTCAATGCATTGACTCTTTCTCCGGCTCTATGTGCTTTATTCTTAAAACCTCATAGGGAGGATGGCACGGAAGTACCTTTTAAGGAGAGACTTGGAGATGCGTACTCTGCTGCCGGGGAAGTGGTGAAGCAGACATACAAGAAGCGTCTCACATTCCAATGGCCTGCATGGATTACGTTGATTTTCATCGTTCTTGCAATTGCATCATTGGTGATGGGATGGTTTCAGTTGCACAACATACTAAAGTTATGCATAGCCTCAGTAGTGTCGATTCTCGCACTTATAGGGATGTTCTCCAGACGATTTATAGATAGTTTCAACCATACATTCGGCAAGCTTACTGATGGATATGGAAAGACTACATCCGTAATCGTCAATAAATGGTGGCTTTCATTTGTGTGTGTAGTAGCAGCAATTGCGATACTTGGATGGCTTATGATAACCACTCCGACAGGAATGGTGCCTGATGAAGATACCGGAACAATAATGGGTGTAGTAAATATGCCACCGGCTACATCGCAGGAAAGAACACAGGCTGTGATGAATGAGGTGGACAGTATAGCCGGAACAATTGCTGCTATTCAGATGCGAACTGCCATAACGGGATATAGCTTTATCGGGGGACAAGGTAATACTTATGGATCATTTATCATTCGTCTTAACCCCTGGGAAGAAAGAGATATCAAGACGGAAAATGCTGATGCAATTCTGGGACAACTTTTCCAGAAGTGTTCTCAGATACACGATGGTCAGATACTTTTCTTTAAGCCACCTATGATTACGGGTTACTCTGCTACGAGTGGTTTTGAAATAAAACTCCAGGATAAAACCGGTGGCAATCTTGATAATTTCTTTGCAGTTTATCAGCAGTTTATTGCAGCCTTGAACGCACGTCCGGAGATTCAGATGGCCTATTCAACGTTCAATCCTAATTTCCCTCAATATCTTGTGGAAATTGACGTAGCAAAGGTGAAACAAGCCGGATTGACTCAGAATGCCATTCTTTCAGCATTGCAGGGATATTATGGTGGTATGTATATATCGAATTTCAACCGATTCGGAAAGTTATATCGCGTTATGATGCAGGCATCACCTGAAGCTCGTGTAAGTCCGGAAACATTGAAGCAGATAAAGGTGCGCAACGGTGCGAATATGGCTCCGATAGATAACTTTGTCAAATTGTCAAGAGTCTATGGCCCTGACTTGATTAACCGATTCAATATGTACACCGCTATTTCCGTGACCGGTAATCCGGCACCGGGTGTTTCCTCCGGACAGGCCATTGCAGCCATAGAGCAAGTGGCGCAAGAGACATTGCCTCAAGGTTTCGGATTCGAATATGCAGGTATGACCAGGGAGGAAGCTGCTCAGGGTAGCGGAACGACAGCTTATATTTTCGGTCTTGTATTATTGTTTGTATATCTGCTTTTGTCAGCACAATATGAAAGTTACATATTGCCTTTCGCGGTTATATTGTCCGTACCATTCGGCTTGATGGGAACATTTATTCTTGCGAAGCTAATGGGAATAAGTAATAATATTTATCTTCAGATTGCGTTGATTATGCTTATCGGACTTTTGGCGAAGAATGCAATTCTTATAGTAGAGTTTGCCCTTGATCGTCGGCGCACTGGTATGGGAATCTTCCAGGCGGCAATACAAGGCGCGAAAGCTCGTCTTCGCCCGATTTTGATGACGTCACTTGCGATGATTATCGGTCTTCTTCCCTTGATGTTGGCCACCGGAGCAGGAGCGAATGGTTACCGTTCACTTGGTGCGGGTTCAATTGGAGGAATGTTGATAGGTATGGTGCTTCAGATTTTGTTTGTACCGGCATTGTTCTATGCTTGTCAGAAGCTCCAGGAAAAGCTGTCACCACCGAAGTGGAGTGACAAGGATAATTCATCAGTGTCATCAGAGATAGAGCAGTATGCTCTGCCCTCCGATGAAGTGGAAGTAAACAATAACGATTAATAAAAATCGACAATAAATGCAGTCAAAAATGCATAATTTAGTCAAAATATCATTTATCGCAGCGTTGGCCTTGATATCAACGAGCTGCAATTTATATAAGAAATATGAGATTCCGGAGGATACCGCCATCACTTCGGAATATAAGAAGATATTGGATCAGAAGGTTGACAGTGCTTCTTTGCCATATCTATCATGGGAGCAAGTGTTCAGGGATCCTACCCTTCAGAGCTTAATAAGAACGGCTTTATCCAATAATAGGAATCTTGATAATGCAAGACTCAATATTGAGATAGCGCAGGCACAATTGAAAGGTGCCAAACTAAGTTATTTCCCTTCAGTAGCATTTGCTCCTAATGGGGGTGGCTCCACTGTAGGAGGGAGTGACATGAATTGGACATATCAGTTGCCATTGTCGGCTAATTGGGAAATAGACGCGTTTGGAAAGATTCTAAATACGAAACGTGGAGCTGAAGTATCAGTAGAACAAGCTGAATATTATCGTCAGTCAGTTCGGTCACAGATAGTATGTAATGTGGCTTCATGCTATTATTCGTTGGTTCTTCTTCATCAGCAATTGGCACTTACCAAGCGTACCTCCGAGATATGGAAGGAACAGGTAGAGTCGATGGAATTGATGAAGGTAGCGGCAAGAACAAATGAAGCAGCCGTGGTACAGAGCCGAGCTAATTATTACAATATATTATCTACAATTCCGGATCTTGAACAGCAGATTGGTATAGTTCAAAATTCACTTTCTCTTTTATTGAATACCAATCCGCAGAAATTTGTGGTAACATCGGAATTAAATTTTGATTTACCTGAATCATTGATTAATGGTGTCCCTATGTCATATCTGGCGGCTCGTCCTGATGTCAGAGCAGCAGAAAGACAGATGGCAATAGCTTTTTATGCCACAAATAGAGCGCGTGCTAATTTTTATCCAAGTCTGAGTATATCACCCACCGGTGGTTTTACTAATTCGTTAGGAAGTTTCGTAATGAATCCCGGAAAATGGTTTTTTAATTTAGCCGGTCAACTTACTGCACCATTGTTTTCAAGAGGACAGAATATTGCTAATCTTGAAGTGGCAAAAGTACAACAGAAGCAGGCAATGAATACGTTTGAAAATACCGTATTGAGCGCATCTGCAGATGTGTCAGATGCTTTGATAAAGATTCGTACAGCTGAGGAGAAACGCAATTATGTGCTTCTGCAGATTGATCAGCTCCAAATGTCGGTAGAATATACTACAGATTTATTTACTATGGGGAAATCTACGACTTATTTGGAAGTTTTGACAGCCCAGTCCGGTTTGCTGAATGCACAGATGACGAGTCTGGCTTGTTGGCACAATAAAGCAGCTGCTATTATATCGCTTTATCAGGCGGTAGGAGGCGGCAGATAAATAACTACCTAAAAACGATTACACATGACAAACATCAGCCCACTCGCATTTGTCAATCCAGGTGCAATACTTGGTGACAACGTAACAATCGATGCATTTGCCTTTATAGATGAAGGTGTAATTATCGGTGATAATTGCCATATAAGACCGCATGTCTCAATTCTGCGAGGATCAAGAATAGGTAAGAACAACAAGATTTATGAAGGTGCCATAATAGGAGCCGAGCCTCAAGATTTCCGTTGGAAAGGAGAGAAGAGTTTTGTTGAGATTGGTGACAATAACAAGATTCGTGAACATGTGATAATTAATCGCAGTATACGCGAAGGACAATCTACAGTAATTGGCAACAATTCCTTTATAATGGCTCAATCCCATATTGGACATGACTCACAGATATCTGATTGGTGTGTGCTCGGCAACGCTGTTAAAATAGCCGGAGATTGCAAGGTTGGCAATTATTCTATCCTTTCATCCAATGCTTTGGTGCATGAAAGATGTGAGATAGGAGAGTGGTGTTTGATTAAGGGGGGATGTAGAGTAAACGGGCATGTTCCTCCGTATGCAATAATGGCACATAATCCGATAGAGTATTCTGGCGTAAATGCGTATGTATTAAGGAGAGGAAAATTCTCAGAAGATGCAATTGAAAATATAGCGAAGTGTTACAGACAGATATACGAGAGTATGACTTCGTTATATAATGCAGTGAAGAGAATCAATATCGATGTGGATGTATGTCCGGAAAGAGACGCAATAATTAACTTTATAGTGAATCATAACTATAAACTTGCTGCAGCTCCAAAGATAGACTGACAACGGTTAAGAACTCAACTTTCGCAAGCTTTAACTTGCGAAAAAGTTAGGAGGTTGAAGGTTAGGGGTTAGAAAATTATCGAAAAATTTAACTCAACGACGTTCCATAAACCATAAACCATAAACTATAAACCATAAACCTCAAGTTTCCAAGTTGCAGGGCAACTTGAGAAACTTGAATTAAGAATTTATTGATATGTTCGAATTCGAGATTTAGGTTGTATGCCTTAATCTTGGATTCGAACTATTTTAAACATCATTATTGTGAGAATCGGATTTTTTTTGTATTTTCGCATCGTGATTTCATTTCGGATGTATCGGATGGATAGCCATTAATAGAAAGGAATTAAGAAACTAATACCATAATAGATGAATAAGACAATATTGAAGATGAGTGCATTGATGTTGCCGATATTGCTCGGAGGATGCAAAACATCCACGGGAGAAGAAGATGAGATTATCGGCCAGCCTCAAGTTGAAATTAAGGACGGAATGATTACGCCTGAGGTGCTTGAGGCGTTGGGACGTATAAATGAGATGATACCTTCAGAAGATGGTAAAACGATTGCATTTACACTTGCTTATGAGAGCATAGAAAAAAATAAATCCAATGCGGAGATATATCGTATTAATTCTGATGGCAGTGATCTGAAACAGCTGACTGAGACGGCAGGATCAGAAGGTAATCTCAGATGGCTTGAAGATGGTAAGAAGCTTGCATATATAGGGGTGGACCCGGAAACAAAAACAACTCAAATATACTCAATAAATATTGATGGCAGTGAAATCAAGAAGTTGTCAAATGTTGAGAATGGAGTAGACTGTTTTGAATTTTCACCTGATGGGAAAATGGTGGTATATGGTTCGAATATCAAGCCATATAATGAAAATAATGAGGCTTTGTTCAAGGATTTGGACAAGACTACCGGAAGGGTGGTAAATGATTTGATGTTTAAGCATTGGGATGAATGGGTGACAGAGATACCTCATCCTTTTATCGCAAGTTTTGATGGAGTAGCTGTAGGGGAAGGAATAGATATAATGAAGGATGAGCCATTTGAGTGCCCGATGAAGCCTTTTGGCGGGGCTGAATCATTTGCATGGAGTCCGGACAGTCAGCAATTGGTGTATTGTTCGCGAAAGGCTTCCGGAAAGGATTATGCGTTTAGCACCAACAGTGACTTGTATCTATATGATATTGACAAGAAGACAACAGTAAATCTCACTGAAGGTAATCCCGGCTATGACACAGATCCGAAATTCTCGCGTGATGGTAAACAATTGGCATGGCTATCTATGAAGACCGCGGGGTATGAGTCGGATAAAAAGCGGTTGATGGTGATGGATATGTCTACAAAATCAAAGCGCGATTTAACAGAGAATCTTGATAGATGGCCGGAAGGGTTTGCATGGTCTCCATCAGGTAAAAAAATAATATTTAATGGCTATGATGGGGGAGTAATGCCAATTTTCAGTATCGATGTCAATAGTTGTGCTGTAGATACAGTCGCAAAGGGACAATGGGATTATGTTAATGTATGCCCGGTAGATGAATCCAAGGTGTTGGCAATGCGCCATTCAATGAGTCGCCCTAATGAAATATGTGTTGCGACAGTTGGTGAGACAAGGGATATTACTACCGTAAATAAAGATCTTCTATCAAAATTGAAATTGGGTAAGGTGGAAAAACATCTTGTACCGACAAACGATGGTAAGGAGATGACGGCTTGGGTGATACTTCCACCCGATTTTGATCCAAACAAGAAATATCCTGCATTGTTGTATTGTCAAGGAGGTCCTCAGCAGGCTGTAAGTCAATTTTGGAGTTATCGTTGGAATTTTATGATTATGGCAGCACATGGATATGTCGTAATCGCCCCAAACCGCAGAGGCGTTCCCGGATTTGGGGAAGAATGGAATGCCCAGATTTCAGGAGATTATGGTGGCCAGAATATGAAAGATTATCTTGCAGCTACTGATTATATAGCATCGCAGCCTTATGTAGATAAGGATCATATAGGTGCAATCGGTGCAAGTTATGGCGGTTTCTCAGTTTATTGGCTTGCAGGTCATCATGAGGGAAGATTCGCAGCACTTATAGCCCATGCCGGTATTTTCAATTTGGAATCGCAATATCTTGAAACAGAAGAGATGTTCTTTGTCCATCATGATTTTGGCGGTGCATATTGGGATAAATCTAATGCAACTGCTCAGACTACGTATGCCAATTCACCTCATTTGTATGTAGATAAGTGGACTGCACCACTTCTTGTAACAGTGGGAGAAAAGGATTATAGAATATTGGCATCACAAGGTATGCAGGCGTTTGCTGCTGCTAAAATGCATGGTCTGGAATGTGAGATGTTGGTATTCCCTGACGAGAATCACTGGGTGATAAAACCTCAGAATGCTATTTTATGGCAACGTGTATTCTTCAATTTCTTGGATAAATATCTGCGTCCGGATATTACTCCACGATATGGTAAGGAGTCAGTTTCAGTGAGTGCCGATGCTTCTAAATGAGAAGCAAAATCTATATAATGTAGTAAAAAGTAGATTCTATTCGAAGGAGGATGTATATCATTCTCCTTCGTTTACAAAAAAATAGTAGATAAAAGATAATTATTATGATTAAGAAATTTTTTGCAGTTTTGGGTGTAGTCGTATTGCTTGTAATATCGGGATGCAAGAGCAAGGGAGGAGCAGAGGAGATGCTCGATGCTATAAAGAGTGCATCGGAAAAATTAGATAAAGCGAAGACTTCTGAGGAGAGAAGCGCAGTTACTTCAGAGCTTGGACAAGAGATGATGAGAATTCAGCAAGAACATTCTGATGTTGAAATTTCACCAGAGGATCGTGAGAAGATTGATAATGCCACAAGAGATTTTATGATAAAAGCAATAAAGGCAGAGACTGGAGATACACCGGTGAGCAAAGAGATTATGAAGGATGATAAATTAGATGAGAAATAGTGACTCTCGGAAGAATGATATAAAATACAAAATATATGCTAAATTAAATATCCGGATAAATCTCAAAAAGAGAAATTATCCGGATTTAATTTATGCACAATATTGATTTAGAGAAGTGCTTGAAGTTTTGCTTCAAGGTCGGCTAATTTGACAAGACCGACAGAGCGATCCTTTAGTTCACCATCTTTGAAGAAAAGAACGGTGGGAATATTGCGTACTCTGTTTGCGCTTGCTATGTCGTTGTTGTCATCGATATTAAGTTTGCCAACTATAGCTTTATCAGCGTACTTTTCTGCGAGTTCTTCTACCACAGGTCCGAGTTTAATGCAAGGTCCGCACCAAGTAGCCCAAAAATCAATTACAACGGGCTTGCCTGATTCGATAGCTTCCTGTGCGGTCTGGTCAGTAAATTGAAGTGCCATAAATTTCTATTTGTTAATATATTAGATTCTATTTATACTTTTGAGGGAAATCAAAAGTGTTTTTACACCTCAAAATTACAACTATTTTTTTATGTTTACAATAGTTTTGCGTCTATTTTTTCAAAAGATTAGATTGTTTATTTGAAATTAGCGAGAAGCAGCTGGTGCGGGCACTCTTCCGAACATTAGAAATTTACTTGAGAAATATGGATTGGTCATTTTTGACTCAACAACACCTTTTGAGCTTGAAGCGTGAATAAATAGAATATTATCCACCATTATTCCAACGTGTGACACTTTATTTGGGTCTGATCCGGTAGCAAAAAATACAAGATCACCGGATTGAACTTCATCAGAATTAACTGGAAGACAAAATTCCGCTTGTTTTTCAGAATTTCTTGGAAGAGTATAACCCACGGCTGATTGATATACCTTCATTACCATTCCGGAACAATCTGTGCCACATCCTTTTTCTGCCGCTGCATATTTATATGGAGTTCCTATCCAACTGTATGCTTCTTTTATAAGGCTGGAGGAATAGGAATTCTTTTTGCAGTGTGAAGATTCGTAGTCGTTAATGATTTTTGCGTCATTATGATAGGCTAGTTTGGTGGATTTGCAAGAGGTGAGTCCATTTATAAGTAAAAAAACAAAACAAAAGATTAGCAGAGAAAGTACTTTTTGGGTCTTTTTATTAGATTGCACCATTGGATGTCAGTATAGCTATTTACAACCGCAAATTTACAATTAAAAATTATAATTGCAAAATATTTTGATATAAAATATCCTAATTATCAAATATTTTTTTTGTGATTAAACAGAAATATTTGTAAAATCGTTTTAATAATGTGATAAGCACTATAAACGATTACTATGAACTACACACAAATCCAATTACTTCAAACAATTTTGGGGCGGAAATTTTCCATAGTTGTTGCGCTAATTACGTTAACTTTTTGTATGGGCGGAGTCGCAGATGCTCAAGATGAGATACCGGACATAAGATTAGACTCAGCAATTGATGCTTTGCATAGTAAGCCGGAGATAGTACCGGCAAAACCGGTTGTTTGGATGCTTGATAGTATACAAACATTACATTTACCGACAGAGGATGAGTGGTGGAAACATTTCAATGACCCCATATTGAACAAATTAATTAAACTTGCAGAGGAGAATAACAGTAATTTGAAAGTTGCACTCCGTCGCATTGAATTATCTCGTAATGCATTACGTCAAGCTAAGGCAGGCTATTTCCCCACTATTGATGTTAGCGGGGGATGGCAAACATCACGAATGAGCGGACTAACCGGAAAAATTAGAGAGAGTGCTGTGACTGAGAGTTATTTTAATCTTGGTGTTAGTGCATCTTGGGAGGTTGATGTGTTTGGACGTATAAGGCAAAATGTCAAAGCGCAGGAGGCAGGTATAAATGCTACAAGGGCAGATTATACCTCAGCCATGATAAGTGTATGTGCTGATGTTGCGCGTGGATATATTAATCTTCGGTTGTATCAGGAACAATTGTTAATTGCTACAAGACATATAAATTCTCAGAAAAGAATAGTGCATATAACAGAGGTTAGAGACGATACCGGTCTTGCCTCAATGCTAGATGTCGCTCAAGCTACTACATTGCTTTATTCTACAGAAGCAAGTATACCAAATCTTGAGGCCTTGATTCAGACATCATATAATTCATTAGGTTTATTAATTGGTTTAAATGGGAGTGAAGTGCGTGAGCTGGTTGGAACTTATGGCACATTGCCCGATTTCAAACAACTTATTCCCGCTGCAGTTCCTTCTGATATTGTCAGACGCCGGCCTGATATAATTGCCGCCCAATATCAACTTGATCAAACAGCGGCTTTGATAGGTCTTGCCAAGAAAGATTATCTTCCCTCATTAACAATAGAGGGGAGTATTGGCACTGAGGCCCACAATATTGGAGAGTTGTTCTCAAAACCTTCATTTACATATATGGTATCTCCAACCATAAGTTGGACTGCATTTGAAGGGAATTTGAGAAAACTTAAGATAAATGAACAACAGCTTCAATTGGAATCAGATTTGGATAATTATAATTTCACAGTTCAAACAGCCGCTGAAGAAGTTAATAATGCAATTACGAATTATCGTTGTTATGAAGAGGAAGTGAGCTTACGCGCAAAGGTTGTGGCGGAGAGTGAGAAGTCTTTAACATTAGCGTTGGATAGGTATAAACAAGGTTTGTCGGCTTTCACAAATGTGGTAGATGCACAGCAAGATTTATTGACATATCAAAATTCATTTATTTCGGCCAATGCTTCTGCACTTCTTGCTTTGATAGATTTATATGTGGCAATAGGGGGTGGGTGGTCTCAATTCCCGGAATGATAATAATTTAAAATAAAAAAATTATGAAATATAGATTTTCGATATTGGTTATTGTCTTGAGTGTAATTGTTATCACCGGTTGTAAGAAAAAGATGGATAATGAAGCCTTGTCCACTCCGGTGATTGATGTTTCACAACCAATTGTGGATTCGGTCGTACTATACAAGACTTATCCGGGTTATCTTTATGCTGATTCGGAAGTTGAGGTAGTAGGTGAAGTTAGTGGTCGTTTGTTAGGCAAGCATTATGAATCAGGACAATATGTAAATAAAGGTCAAGTCTTATATACAATTGACCCTACCACTTATCAACAGGCTGTGGAGCGTGCAAGAGCTTCTCTTTCTACAGCACAAGCACAATACGATTATGCAGTAAAACAACATTCAGCTATGCAAAGAGCATTGAAGGCAGATGCCGTGAGTAAAATGGAGGTGGTTCAGGCAGAAAGTAATGTAAGACAATATGCGGCTGAAATTAAAAGTGCACAAGCATCGTTGGCAAGTGCACAGACATCTTTGAATAAATGTACTGTCAGAGCACCGATTTCGGGATATGTCGCAAGTTCGGAAATTGATGTTGGAGGATATGTAAATGGCGAGGGTGCACCAATTAAACTCACAACAATTTATGACAACAATCGTATTCACGTTAATTTCAGCATAGAGGATTCTCAGTATGAATTGATGGTAGGTAAGGGTGGTGTGAATGATGCCATCTATAGGTCAGTGCCAATAGATTTTACCACCAAGCTCCCGCATCAATATACGACTGACCTTTACTATGAGGCTCCTGATGTAGATCAGAGTACAGGGACTGTAGTGTTGAAGGGAGAAATTTCCAATGATTATAAAGAATTAAAATCGGGTATGTATTGCACCGTAAGACTACCGTATGGAGATAATCCAAAGGCTGTATTGATAAAAGATAAATCGATTGGCACGGATCAACTCGGTAAATATATATATCTTGTAAATGATTCAGATAAGGTAGTTTACACGCATATTGAGGTGGGTGAAATATATCAAGATTCTTTGCGATTGGTGACTAAAGGAGTAAAACCCGGTGACAAATATGTAACGTCGGCACTTTTAAAAGTGCGACAAGGGATGAAGATTAAACCTAGGTTAATGAAATAAATAATGTGAGATTTTCCGAACTTAATCTTAAACTAAACTTAAAAATCCGGGATTTATGTTTTCTAAATTTTTCATAAAGCGACCAATATTTGCAACTGTTATAGCAGTATTAATGGTTCTTGCCGGTGTGTTGACTGTTTTTACACTTCCGATAGCACAATATCCCAATATAACACCACCGACAATAATGGTGAGTGCGAGTTATCCGGGAGCAGATGCATCTACAGTTGCCAAGACTGTCGGTGTTCCTATAGAGCAGCAAGTGAATGGTGTAGAAGGGATGATGTATATGAGCAGCTCTTCAAATAGTGATGGCAGTTATAGTCTTACCATAACATTTGAGAATGGTACAGACATAGATAATGCGGCAGTAAATGTACAGAATCGTATTTCACAAATACAATCATCGCTCCCTTCTCAGGTGATAAGACAAGGAGTCAGTGTAAATAAGCAATCGAGCAACAATGTCTTATTTGTAGCACTGCTTTCCAAGAATCCAAAAATGTATGATGCGTTGTATCTGACAAATTATGCACAACTGAATATTGTCGATCCACTTTCACGTGTAAAGGGAGTAGGTGGTGTCGGAGCTTTTGGGGGCGGTGAATATTCTATGCGTATATGGCTTGATCCGGAGTTGCTCAGAGCCAGAGGATTGACACCGGATGATGTTGCAAGTGCTTTGGAAGCTCAGAATGTATCAGTATCTGCGGGTGAAGTAGGAGCTCCACCGGATGGTAAGGGGAATGCATTTCAATACACGTTAGTAAGTCAAGGCAGATTGGAGACAGTGGATGCTTTTGAGAATGCTGTGATTCGTACAAATGAATCCGGTGTGTTGAGATTGAAGGATTTGGCAAGAGTAGAATTGGGCAGCAGCAGCTATTCAATGGTGGCTAAAATAAATGGACAGGAAGCAGGACTTATAGGTGTGGAGCAGCTTCCCGGAGCTAATGCTCTTGAGGTGGCAGATGGCGCAATAAAAGAGCTTGACCGTTTGAGTCAATATTTCCCTGATGGAATAGAATATAAGATTGTTGAAAATTCCACTGATTTTGTTCGAGCTTCTTTGAGTGATGTAATGTCAACATTTATTATTACGACCTTAATCGTAATGGTAGTTATTTTGATATTCCTTCAGAACTGGCGAGCGGTCATTATTCCTATGATAACTATTCCGGTCTCTTTGATTGCTACATTTGCCGTAATGAAGTTGTTGGGATTCACATTAAATACACTTACCTTGTTTGGTCTTGTGCTTGCCATCGCAATTGTAGTAGATGATGCTATAGTCGTGGTAGAGGATTGTTCGCGAATACTTGACCAGGGTAAATTGGATAGAAAACAGTCAGCCATGAAGGCTATGGAGGAGCTGACCGGGCCCGTAGTAGGTGAAGTTCTTGTTCTTCTTTCTGTCTTTATCCCGACTGCGTTTGTAAGTGGAATTACAGGGGAATTATATAAGCAATTCGCATTGACAATTGCTGTCTCAACTGCATTTTCCGGATTTAATGCGTTGACGTTGACACCTGCATTATGCGGACTGTTCCTTAATCCTCGTAAACCATCAAATTTCTTTGTATTTAAATGGTTCAATAAGGGATTTCTCTCTACTCTTACGGGGTATAAGAAGGTAATAGGTGTGATGTTACGCCATCCGATGCTTTCCATGGGTTCGTTTATAGTAGTAGCTATAATAGCATTGTGGGGATTTATGCAATGGCCAACAAGTTATATCCCGGAAGAGGATATGGGTTATTTTTTGACTTCTGTACAACTTCCAGTTGGAGCCTCGCTTGAAAGGACAGAGGAGATTGTAGATAAAATAAGTGCAGAAGTTCAGAAACTTCCGGAAGTGCAGGATGTAATGGCTATCTCGGGATTCTCATTTATAGGAGGCACCGGTTCAAATGTAGGAGCTGTAAATGTGGTATTAAAACCATGGAAGGAGAGAGGCCGAAAAGGGAATATCAATAATGTTATAGCAAAGGTAAATGAAATTGGAGCTAGATATCAGGAGGCGATAGTATTCAGTATCAATCCTCCGGCCATCCCGGGACTGGGTGTTTCTTCCGGGTTGCAAATGCAATTGTTGGACATAAATAATTTAGGTCCGACGGAATTAAAGAAAGCGTTGAGTGACATTCAAGATGTGGCTGCAAAGGATAAGAGGATAGCTCAAGTTACTTCAATGTATGAGGGATTGGTTCCTCAATATAATCTAAAGATAGATAGGGATAAGGCCGCTCTTCAAGGAGTGGAACCCAGCTCGATATATTCCGCACTCTCGGGTTATATGGGAGGTGAATATGTTGGTGATTACGAGCAATTCAACAAAATATTCCAGATTACGATGCAAGCGGATGGTAATACTCGTCAAACAATTGATGGAATAATGAAATTAAGTGTAAGGAATAGTGATGGCACAATGATACCGTTTACTTCGTTTACAAGTATAGAGGAAATTATGGGAGAACCCTCTGTAAGCCGATATAATATGTATCAGACTGCATCTTTGACAGCGACTCCGGCTCATGGTGTTAGTAGTGATACGGGTATAAAGGCAATGGAGGATATAGTTAAAGAAGCGTTAGGAAATAATTTCTCTTACGCATGGACAGGTATAGCTTATCAAGAGACACAAAGCACCACGACAATATCCTTTGTTCTGATATTTGCTATTATTATGACACTACTTGTACTTTCGGCTCAATATGAGAGTTGGACGGATCCTATTGCAGTGGTATTATCGATGCCGGTGGCTGTGCTTGGTACCCTACTGGGATGTATTTTAATGGGTCAGAGTATCAGTATTTATACTCAGATAGGTCTAATATTGTTGCTTGGAATGTCGGCTAAAAATTCAATTCTAATTGTTGAATATGCAATGGATTATCGTAAGACCGGAGTTCCGATTCGTAAAGCTGCACTTGATGCCGGTGTGATAAGATTCCGACCGATAATGATGACAGCGATGGCGTTTGTATTTGGTGTAATGCCAATGATGTTTGCGAGTGGAGCAGGTGCTGAGAGTCGGAAAGAACTTGGTACGGCAGTGGTGTTTGGAATGTTCCTGAATGCTATAATAGGGACGTTATTCGTGCCGAATTTCTGGCAGATGATGCAGAGTATTTCAGAGAAATATTTGTCAAAATTATTTAAACCTTTGAAGCCTACAGGAGTTGCAACAGGTGATGAGACAGATGAAATACCGACGGATGTATAGGAAGACAGTTGAATGATATTCGTTTGCGCATTAAAATAAGGATTGACGTGAAGATTTATTAATCTCCTTTTGTCCCTTTTGGCGATTTTCTTTCTTATCGTCAGATGACTTTCGGTTGTTGGATTTTTTCTTAAGAAGGCGTTTAATCCAACTAAATGCGTCATCAAAATCTTTTCTAAGCACGATTCCGACACCTTGTGTGGTTAATGCAGACTTTAGATAATAGTTTTGGTCGTTAAAGTGATTGTAGGCTTTAAGTCGGAAATTTCCAGACTTATTAAGAAGATATTCAATATCAAAATCACCAACAAAAGTAGTGTTGGAAGTATTAGGGTCGCGGTAACCGAAATTCCCATTAAAAAGTAGTCGGTTGTTTAATAAGGATGAAGCGATTGTTACATCTACTTCCATGTCTGAGAAATCTCCTTTATCTGTTCGGAATGATGGAGAGATGGTCCATTTGTCAGAAAGAGCACCGAGTACATTCGATATTTGAGAAGAAAGGGTGGAAGAGGCTACAGATGCAAATTCACCGGTACCATTTGAAGATGAATTGGTATAATCCGGTGAGTAGAAACGATTAAGGGCAAGCAGGTAAATTACCTGTCGCGACATCATATCGTCTGTAGAAATAATGCTCTTCACTTTTCGGACAACATCTGAATTAACTGTAGGGAGATCAATATCGAACTTGATTTCCGGAGAATTTATATCACCATTTACTATAAGAAGTGCCTCTACCGGAATGTTAGTCCTGTTTAAATCACGGTCATTCTTAAAGCTTGGATCCAAATCAGACAGGTTGGTGTTGACACGATAGGCTGCTGTTATGTCAAGGATTGCTTGTAGTGGGTCTCCATTGAATGAGACAGAACTGCCGGGTCTTATTGTGAAATCTTTGAGAATCAAATCTTGCAAGCTGAAATTATAGCTTCCTTCCTGCACAATGTATTTACCATATATGGTCATTTCATCATTGTCAGAAGAATAACCTAACTGCATTGCGCCTTCTCCGCGAGCCTTGATTTTATCACCAGCTATAGGGTCCATGATTAGATTTACAGTAGTTTGTGGAGTTATAGTTGCGCGAATGTCAAGATTAAAGATAGAAGGTGCTTCAGATTGAGACTCAACTCTTTTTTGAAAGGCCTTAATAAAATCCGGAATTGTATCGGGTTTATCTTTTTGTTGTTGCTCTTTTCTTTTATCTGTAAAACTGAGGAATCTATATTGGTCAGTAGCCTCTGCCTCATTGATTACAAATGTAAAATCTGAACCTGATGTGGTATTCATGTCGACCAGAATGCTTACAAATCCCGGAATACCCGTGACTGTAGCAGATCCGTTACCGAAAATAGTGCCATACCAATCTTGATTAATTTTAGCATCTGTATCGTAACATAACAGATGTCTGGCTTCTTTAAGCTTAAATTCAAAAGAGGGCTCATGGAAATATCTATGTTTAAGCCAGCCGGAGAATTCTGCAGAATTTCCAAATTTATCATAAAGTTTGAATCCGGGAATAATAATATGCCCTGGATTAAGGTAAACAGAATCAGAGCCGCTGTAATATGTGTTTGTATAGTCAAGCTTAAGACTTATGGTATCTGCATGAAGCCTACCGATTAAATCTATGTCTGAGAATGTGCCGAATAGCTTTGCTTTACCTGAAGCGAGGCCTTGCACATCAGAGGCAAAAGCGGACATGAATGGTTGAAGGAATTTAATGTTGACTTTATTGGCGTCAAGATCAAAGCTAAGGGAATCTCTTGTGACCCATACGCCGCCATCCACAATGGTAAGTTTATCTTGTCCTGTGTCAATATCAGCACGAATTGTAACTTCTTTTTCTGCATTATCCCAATGACTTGTTAATTCAGCGTTTCCAAGCACCGCACCATTATATGTGAGATTTTTTACCCACAGACCATCCGTAAAGGCCATTGGTTTTGGTGAGAATGCCGAACATGCTTTGACTGTCCCTGTGGCACTGCCCCCAAAGGTGACGTAGTTGATGTTAAGTGTTTCAAAAATATAATCAAGATCTATATCTGAAAGTGATATCTTGACTGTATCAAGTGGTGATGCAGATGCAGTACCATTAATGTCGACGAATTGGTTGTCATGACTTACGTGAAGATTATTTATGTTGACAAGCTTGTCGGAATAACTTATTGATGCCGGTGCTACATTCCATGTGGCGTCATTGACATGAAATACCCCGGGATTAATTTTTGCATCAACATTAAGTTGTCCAGTTTGGGAATTTTTACTTAGCAGACCTTGTAATGATATGTTTCCATTGTATGATTTTTCTCTGTCATATTTCCATGCAATATCTGTAGCTACCAAATTGTTGACAGCGGATGCTGCAAGGTTGAGATGAATATCTCCATTTTTGTTTGGCAAAGTGGTGGAAAGTGAAACTGCTGCCGAACTTAGAGGATCATTTAGATTTAATTTGAGTGCAGTGTTACTTATCAATTTGTTCTTTCCCTGTTGTAAATATGGGATATCAATCAGAAGATTTGCGGTGCCGTTATCACCATTGAAGTTGGCTTTAATTGGTATATCTGTCAATAATTTTATAGGTAGATTCAATAGCTCGGTAAGGTTGTCATTCTTATATATGAGGAGGCATAAGTCAAAATTCTCATCTTGAAAGGAAGGTATGTTTTTGGGCTGAGAAATGATAGATGGTAATGCTTTATGAAGCATTGACCGAAATATATCGGGTATACGAGAAATGTGATAATTGCCGGTTAATGACACATCTGCATAATCCGAGTATATGTTTAATGTGCGGATGCCTGATTGAGAATCAACATCAGCATTTATTTCAAGATTATCGAGTGTGAACGATTTGCCCGTTTTATCTATGATTTTAAATGATTCTCCATGTACATTACCTCTAATATCATCTAATCCGGTAATTGATACATTGGTATCTAAATTTCCTTCAACTGAATTTAGCTTTGATGTGGGAAGTATTCCAATGTTCTGCGGATAAAAATGATTTATAGCTATGTTAGTGTTAATAGTCTTTAAGTTAGTACCGAGATGCAATTCGGCATTGGCATCAACAGATACATTGGGGTCGTCAATAGTAAGATTTCCTATAATATTATCACCATGCTTTGAAGCGTCTAAAAGTATATTCGTTAAGGAATTTCCTTTATATTCAACCAAATCAATTTTGGCTAATGCAGACCCATTAAATTGTTTGTTATTTATTGATATCTCAGAATCGATATTAAATATCAGTTTGCCGAGTTCGGTTTCGGGAAACACAGTAGCCAAATTAATTCCGTCGGTAATAATTTTACCCTTCCCTGCAATATTATTTTTGTTTAATATGTCTAATTCAGTATCAATATTTAAGTTGCCGATTGAACTCTTAATCAAGCCCTTAAATATTGTTTGGGATGATCGATATCTTGCAGACGCATTGACGGATAACATTCCAAGTGCTATGAGCCTGTTTTTTATATCGGGAGATAGTGATGACAAGTTGCTTAGAATATGAGACATTTCTTGTGCACTTGCTTCAAGACGAAATTTCTTTAAATTAAATTCGGAATTTTTAAAATTAACCGGTAGTAAGGCATTCCCTTCTAATTGTAAAAACAACTGGTTATTTGCCGAAGAAACACGCACTTCCTTAATATTGATATCCCTTCGGGTTCCGGTGACATCAATTGACAGTAATAGAGGAGTATTAAAGTGTTTAAGCGTGGGAACAAAAGCAGCAAAATCGCTGAGTGTCACTTTGTTGTTAGATAGTATTATGGAATGTCTACCGTCTATAAAAGAAGTTCCTAATTCTTTAAGTGTTGAAAAATTGAATGATTGATTATTTGGTCTTATCGATGTTCCGGGCAAATCAATTTCAAGGTCGTTGACTATAAGTTGTGTAGGTGTAAGACGAGCTTTAAGTGTTAATTTATTGAGCTTAAATCCGGACTTCTCCTCAAGAGAGAGTCTTCGGAGATCCATGATATATTCATCATTGCTTATACGAGGCAATGTTACATCAAGGCTTAAATTATGCACCTCAAGATGATTAAAATCCATTTTGTTGGGATTTTTATCTTTTGCAATCCATTCTTTGTCAAAAGAGGCTGATAATCGTCTAATTACCACATTTCTAATTTTAAGATCAAATTTTGTTGGTGGTTGTCCCTCTTTCTTGGTCTTAAATGCATCAATAATGAACTGAATGTTTAATGGCTCACCTTTTTGCTGTTGAGAAATGTGAGCATTCAAATCCAATAGTTCAGCGTATGTGATTACAATTTTTCGATCTATAATAAGATCCCAAAGACTGATTCCCGCACCAATCTTTTTAGCTTCTATACAAGGCGATTTGTCAGGGCATGGGATTTCTACATCATATAGAATCACTTGACTGAAGGGTGTAATGTTTAGTCTACCAATTTTGATATCAGTCTTAAGGGATTTTGAAATTTCTTCTTCAGCTACCTCTTTAATGTAATTTTGAATATATGGCAGAGAAATTGATATATAAATTAGAACATAAAGAGCCACCACCAGCAGTATGCCGGAAAAAACAATACTACGTATCGTATTATAAATCTCTTTAAGTACTTTCATATATTCAATAATCGTTGCGGATATCTATCATCATTTTATTCTTATCATTTTCGCCATTGATGGAGAAAACGATAGAAAAATTAATACAGCAAATATTGCAAAATACAAATAAGTGATGTTAAGAAGGAATGTTAAATCATCATGTGCAAATTCCATTGGATCGTCAGGTGTATCTGCATTAAGAAAATCCTCTACCCGAATACTTCTTAATGTCCTTTTCCATTTAATATTTCCCTCTTCAAGATATACCAGCGCAGGATTTCCTCTAGCTATCTCTTTTATTGTAGTATCCTCTGTGCGGTATATTGGATAGTCTGACATTGACAAATCCTTCCATTCCTCAATATTTGTATGGGATCCTGCTACTAATGCAAAGAAATCAATATCTCTGTTTTTGGCCCAACTGTTAAGTGAATTTATTGTATAACTGCTTGCTATTGAGGTGTCTGAAAGATTGGGTATCAGCATGATTAACTGTTTCCCACCAATGCCTAAAACGTCATCTGTCACATCAAGCTCCTCATTTTCGGCCCAAATTGTAATATCTTTGTCCTTTCGGCCGGAATCTGAAGAAACGTGTATCTCTTTTCTATCCACAAAATTCCAGCCTTCACCATCTTCCGGAATACTATCCTCTGTAAACTCCTTCTTAATGCCATCCTTTTCATATATGAATACAAAATTCGGATTATCATTATTTTCATCGGATTTATAGAGATTCGTTCCAATTTTATACGGCCGAAAATCAATCAAAGGTTGATAAGAATAACCTGCAAAACAGATAAATGCGGCATAAACGCCTGCAACAACTAATGCTATCCATTGAATATATGGACTTATCAGACTTCTAGTTCGTTTGTTATATAAAAGTAGCCATACTGCTCCTGCGCTTAGTGCTATATTCTTCCAAAATGTAGCCCAATTACTAATAATAAAGGCATCTCCAAAGCAACCGCAATCCGCAACCGGATTTGACAGAGCAATCCATAACGTAAGCGGTAACATAAATAGCATAATCAGACAGACAAGCCAAGAAGAGAATTTGCGAAACATTCCCAAAATCAACAATGTCCCAACAAGAAATTCAATTATACCTAGCACAAAAGCCGCTACTACGATTATATCGTCCGGAACATTGAAGTCAATAACCCCAATATAATCATGTATTTTATATAACGTTCCCCATGGATCTATACATTTCACAAACCCCGAAAATACAAATACACCACCAACACTTAATCTCACTATCCATGTAATTAAGTGAAAATACCATCGCGTGGCTTTGTCGAAATCCCCTTTTTGCTTTTTATCCACGATTATCAAGCTTGATTAAAGCAAAAATAGCGTAATTTATCATGTCCATATAGTTGGCCTCAACTCCTTCTGAAACAAGAGTTTTACCATGATGATCCTCTATCTCCTTAGTCCTGTACAATTTTTGCAAAATTATATCAGTGAAACTGGATACTCTCATCATTCGCCAGGCCTCATCATAATCATGATTCTTATTGAGCATCAAATCTGTAGATTGTTTTATTGCTCTGTCATACAATCTTACAGCTTCCTCCTCACTCAATGTCCCTCCCGGTCCAATCTCGCATTGTATCAATGCCATTGCACAATAATTCACTATTCCAATGAATTCCGGACGAATACCTTCATCCACTTTGTGGTCATTTTTCTCCTCAATCGAACGTATTCTTCGAGCTTTTATAAATATTTGATCTGTCAAAGATGTTGGTCGCATCACTCTCCATGATGTGCCATAATCAATCATCTTTTTAATATATATATCTCTACATTCCGCAATCGCGGATTGAAATTCTTTCTCTGTCTGTGTCATAAGGATTCGTTAATCAACTTATTTACAAGAATTTTGTGACGGCAGGATCGTATGTGTATAAATATGTCTCACCGTTAACTTTGGTTAGTGTGTACAAAGGATTGCTGAACTTATCAAAAAACACCACAACATTTCCAAATGATTTTCCTGTTAAGATTACATCGTTCGGCTCGGATACAGATTTCATTTGCCACACAAATGTTGATTTGGATATCTCATATTCCTTCTTTTCACCATTATTCATAAAATATCTACCAGGTTCGGGCATACTTATACCATCATTCAAATGACTATCCAATACATATGCACTCAGTCCCGGGACATACTCTATTCTCGTCCATCCGTTTTTACTCTCTTTGCTGATAAACACCATCCCCGGAGTAATAATTACTTCTTCGTTATTGCGATTTAATGTCACATAACCTTTCATACTGGGCTGATCATACAGTTTTGATTCCGAATGTACAATCACAAGCCCTTCTGCAAAGGATAAAATTGCTGCAAACAAAAATATAGTAAATGTTAGTATTGCCCTCCTCATATTTATAACTCTTAATTTGTAGTGTGTTAAAAATTCATTCCGAAGGAAATTTGAGCCAAGAATAAATCTCTCACTCTTAGCCCGGCTGCAAGTGCTTGATTATTGTCAAGTCTAAAGTATTCGCCGCCTATGATCAAGTGACTCTGGAATCGTTTTGACATTGCTAGATTAAAACCTACACCAAGACTCATTTTCGTTCCACTTGACGTGTCGGTGTCTTTTACCGTATTGAATGAATATCCTAACTTTAAATTCACAAATGCGATGGATGGACGTGTCCTGAATGAGCTGCGAAATACAGCATACAATGGAATAAATGTTGATGTGTTTCCAAATGCCCTATGTACACCGACGCCCATTCCCAAGGTACGTATAAAATTATTTTTATAACCGACGATTACATCAATGTCAAATGTTGACATATCATTGCCTGACATGTCAATAGAAGAACCGATTTCCGCACCCCAGGTAAAATGAGAAAAGGCCAGACTTCGTGAACCGACCGGGAAAATACTTTCTCTCAACTTGTGTCCCGAAGCGTCAGCCTCTACTTTCGCTATGCTGTCTGTACCGGTTATACTCTTTACTTGCTGTGCATCATTTCTCTGCTGCGCAGAAATTGCAAAGCTGCATAGAATAAATAGGCATAACGTTAAAAATTGCCTCCAATATAGTTTCAGCGATGTAGGTTGCTTTCCTATTTTTCTTGACATATTAGTCCTGCTTGTTATGCAAAATTACACATTTTATTGTGAATATGCAAGAATTAAGCAATATCAAAGCAATAGGAGACAGATTTTTTATCTCTGTCTCCTTATTGCTTGTTTTACTGTCCTAAATATGATTTTAGTAGTCGACTTTTCTGTCCTTTAAGCCTTCGTATTGCTTTCTCTTTAATCTGACGGACTCTCTCTCGGGTCAAATCAAATTTAGCACCTATTTCCTCCAGAGTCATTTCCTGACATCCTATTCCAAAGAACATTTTTAGAATCTCTCGTTCTCTGTCCACAAGTTGCTGAAGTGCTCTGTCCACCTCTTTCTGCAACGACTCTTGATTTAAATTTGAATCAGCCATCGGACTGTCTTCATTCGCGATTACATCAAGAAGGGAATTGTCTTCACCTTCCACAAATGGGGCATCCACTGAAATATGACGTCCGGACACTTTAAGCGTATCGGCTATTTTATCAGTAGGAATTCCCAAATTCTCGCTAAGTTCTTCTGTACTTGGCTTTCTTTCATTCTCTTGCTCGAATTTAGATATCTCTTTTGATATCTTATTTAATGAGCCAACTTGATTTAATGGCAATCTTACAATTCTCGACTGTTCAGCGAGTGCTTGTAATATTGATTGGCGTATCCACCATACTGCATATGAGATAAATTTGAACCCCCTCGTCTCGTCAAATTTTTGTGCTGCACGTATCAAACCAAGATTTCCTTCATTTATCAAATCAGGAAGACTTAATCCTTGATTCTGATACTGCTTGGCTACAGAAACCACAAAACGCAAATTTGCACGCGTCAACTTGTCAAGCGCCTTCTTATCTCCCTGCTTGATTCGTTGTGCAAGCTCCACTTCTTCTGCAACCGTAATTAATTCTTCACGGCCTATTTCTTGCAAATATTTATCAAGAGAGGCTGACTCTCTGTTGGTTATTGACTTGGTAATTTTAAGTTGTCTCATTTCTGACTTTCCAAAAATTTACGCAAAATTAATAAATTCTTAGCTAATATACAATCGTCACTACTATATATATTTCGTTTGTGCGCATTATATATCTTAATAATAACGTTGAAATATAATAAATTGTTGTGCTTATTTAGAAAAAATTTTTTATTTATTCCAATGTTGGTTTTTGTATATCAATATCATTATGTATTTCAATAATTAAGGGTATGCTTAAAGCTTTAAACATACCCTCTGATCATTTTCCTCATTAGGAGGTTATTCACTCCTCAAGATTCACAGCATAGTAAGCCTTTTTGCCGGTAGAATAAATGCCATGTAATACCAACACCTTATCGTCATCGCCCTTCATCACGCGATTATATATCAATTCGATATCATCCGGAGTGGATACTTTTTGTCCATTAACTTCGATCACTATGTATCCGGCCTTTACTCCGGCTTCCTTAAATGGCCCGGCTTTAACTTCTTGTACCTGGACTCCCGAAGAAATGCCAAGATGCTCCAGCGTAGATTCACTTGTCTTCATGAAGATGCAACCGGCCTCAGAGAAGTCATTCTTCTTAGTCACATTTGTGTTTCCTTGAGTATTTCTCAATGTGGCGCTTTTTGTCTCTTTCTTGTTGTCTCGATAATATGTTACGGAAATCTGTTCTCCGGGGCGGAATTTACTCATCTGCTCGGACAATTCCGATATCGTATGCACATCCACTCCATTGATAGCTGTAATTACATCATCCTCTTGCAGTCCAAGCTCTTTTGCAGTGCTGCGATCGCTTACATTTATTACAAGCACTCCGGACTTCGTAGTTGTTATCTTCTTTTCCTTTGCCAATTTGGCATCCAGATTTGCTACTGTACATCCAAGCACCGCACGTTGCACTGTGCCATATTGTTTGATATCGCTGATTACTTTCTTCACAATTGTGGTAGGAATAGCAAACGAGAATCCGGCGTATGTTCCGGTATTGCTGTAAATCGCTGAATTTATACCTACGAGGTCTCCCTTCAGATTTACCAATGCACCTCCGGAATTTCCCGGATTCAATGCAGCATCTGTCTGAATAAAAGATTCGATACCTACTTTCCCGTTACCGTTTTGTCCAAGACTACGAGCCTTGGCACTAACAATTCCGGCGGTTACTGTAGAATTAAACCCAAATGGATTTCCTACCGCAAGAACCCATTCTCCTACTTTCAAATTCTCGCTGTCGCCAAAACTGATAGGAGATAGCCCTGTGGCATCTATTTTTATCAATGCAAGATCGGTCGCTTCATCTGTTCCTATAATCTTTGCATCCAATGTTGAGTTATCATTTAAAAGGACTTCAAGCCTGTCTGCTCCATCTATGACATGATTGTTTGTCACAATATATCCATTTTCTGATATAATTACTCCCGATCCCAAACCTGTCTGAACGGGTTCATTTTTGCGGTTCTGACGTCCGGGTTGTTGCTGACGTGGAGATGGACTACCAAAGAAAAAGTCAAACATATCAAAAGGATCATATCCTTGCTGGTTGTATCCTCGTTGAGGCTGAGTTGCATAACTTTTTATGCAGACCACAGCGTTGACTGTCTTTTCTGCCGCAGTTGTAAAATCCGTATCAAAACTTTGTGATGTTGCTGTGCGGATAAATTCCGGAGTCCTTACATCATAAGTTGCATTCGCATATGCTGATGATGTTAATAACATCGTAATTCCGGAGATAACTGTTGGTATTGTTATTTTTCCCATGTTAAATGTTTTTTCGTTCTTGGAACAATCTTTTCTCTTCAATATTAGTTATAGATGTCCCTAATATATAATGCAATTTTTTTGCCAAATATTACAATTCACCTTAATTTTTAAATGTTTTTAACGTCAGTTTGTTTAATTTTAAATAATATTAGCAGCCGTCTAATGTGTCATATCAAATGACAAACCAAGACAGCTGCTATATTCAATCAAGAAGATTATCTTTTACCAATTCTCTGCATGGATTTCAAAATAACTTTGTTTGTGGAAACATACCGGACAGACTTCCGGAGCCTCCGTCCCTATGCATATATGTCCGCAATTTCTACATTCCCATACTGTTACTCCGGCTTTGCGGAACACCTCATGTGCTTCTACATTAAATAGAAGTTTGCGGTATCTCTCTTCATGATGTTTCTCTATTGCCGCAACTAATCTGAACTGTTTTGCCAACTGAGCAAATCCCTCTTCTTCGGCATCTTTCGCAAAGCGCTCATACATATCAGTCCATTCATAATTCTCCCCTTCGGCTGCATGAAGGAGATTCACTGCTGTATCTTCACTTACACCGCCAAGAGCCTTGCACCATAGTTCAGCATGTTCTCTCTCATTATCTGCAGTTTTAAGGAACAATGCAGCAATCTGTTCATATCCATTCTTTTTTGCGACTGAAGCGAAATAGGTATACTTATTGCGAGCCATACTTTCTCCGGCAAATGCTTCTTGCAGATTCTTCTCTGTCTTAGTGCCGGAATATTGATTTGCCGGATGATCTGATACATTATCCGTAACTTCCACTTTTTCAAAATCAGAGGTAGGATGCTTGCAAATAGGACAAACAAAATCTTCAGGCATTTCTTCACCTACATATTCATAGCCGCATACCTTGCAACGCCAAACTGTATGACCGGCAGCTGAGGCTTCCGATTTTTGTGGGCGGGGTTTTATATGATCTTGGTAATAAGAATAAGTGGATGTTGGTACCGGGTTTAGTTCTTCCATCTCAGTAACCTCTCCTATGAACATCAAATGTGTAACAAGATCTATAGCTTGGGAAACCTTCACACATATATATGAATTTGTTACCTCTGTAACGGCAAGTGTGCCATTTGACAAACGTTTGGATTCTTCAAAATCCTTAAATTTATCAACATCTCGTCCTGACTGAAAACCGAATCGTTTGAATAGAGAAAAGTCCGCCTTTTCATTTAATATAGAAACCGTAAAAATTCCCGATTTTTGAATCATTTCAGTTGTCAAATTCCCCTTGTTAAGACAAATAGATACTTGAAGTGGCTTGTCCGTCACTTGTTCAAACGTATTTGAAATGCAACCGTTATCTTTGCCGTCAGAATTGGCAGTGACAATGTAAAGCCCATAAGGAATGTTAAATAATGGATTACCCATACTATTGATTTTTGAGTTATATATAGTTTCTTTCAATTGCAAAAAATATTTATAAATTACGTGCTATTTCAAGTAATTTTGCTTTCTACAATATCACAACGCATATATAATTATCAATGTTCATAATTAGAAGTTGTCAGCAAAAAGTAAGACGAACCCCAAAAATTGGAGTCCGTCCTATCTTATTGATTAAATCGTATTGCTGATTAGAGAATTATCTTCTCACTTCTTCCATCTCGAACTCTGATAAAAATTCCATGCTCACCATTCTCAGGAGCAGTGATCTCAGTTCCTTGCAAGTTGTACCAACGGGCATTGGTGACATTGTCAAGCAGAATATCATTAATGGATTCCGGTAATTTACCAAGTTTAAGATATAAGGATTTGTCGCAGTTGATTACTTTTACCGGTTGAGTCATTGCTGCATCTTCATACCAATGAGTTTCCTCACCATCCAATTGTTCAGGAAGATTTTCATTAACATAGATAATAGACTCTGCGCTGTCGAGTAGATTTATATTTTCATCGATGTCTGTGAGAAGCACGTAATTCACTTTATAAACCTTAGCTCCATTTAACACCGGATGTAAGTCTTCTCCGATAGTCTGGCCAAATGCTTCTCCTAATCGGTACGCAATCTCACCAGAAGCCATACGTTGTGAAGATACAATTTCTGCCCCATCGCATGTTGTTTGTGAGTCATACCAATTATTGTCAGAATCTTCAATGCCAAAGAGATTAGTTAAATCTCCACCCTTTACACCTTCACCAAATGGATCCCAAACATCAAGAGCGCATGGGGCAATGTCAGAATCAGCACTTAGTTTTCCAATATTCAGCACATTGCGCATTATAAGTCCTTCCTCGTTGTTGGCACCAATACCTGATACTGCTTCTTCTGCTGATATGTCACCGGTGTTATAGCAATCTGTAATAATTGATGTATCACATACATATCCCGAAATTCCGGCTACACATGAATTGCCTTTGATTTCAGCGCGGTTGGCACACTTTGTAATTGTGCCGTTGGAATGATATCCCGATATGCCACCGCAATAAATATTCCCGATAATTCTGCCTGATACATCCACTCCTTCTATATAGCCGGATTTGTCATAAGACCCCAGGAATCCGAATAATCCACAATAAAAGCCGTTTCCCGGCTGATTAATATTTAAGTATGTTACATTATGGAAATTACCATAGAAACTTCCAATATATGCTGATGATCTTGTAGCTCCAATTGGAATCCATTCATAATTGCCCAAATCTATATCTGCAGTTAATTCAGCATCTTGATTAGTGATCCCTTCATTGACTGCTTTTGCCAGCCATGCGAGTTCAGCTGCAGTTGATATCTGATATTTATTATCTTTTATCTTAGGTTCTGTAGTTGTCATTCCATCCCAACATCCTTCAGAATAATCCATAATGACGGGGATGGTAAGAGTCTCATCCATGTCATCAGTAATCTCGAAATTATAAGTAAAGCAATGATAATCTTTAGCCGTAGCTTTAAGATTGTAACTTCCTGACATCAAAGTGTAAATTCCCTTTTCATCCGCTACCATCTCTTTGTCTCCCTTGATAAGTGATATGTTGGCATTCTCTACGTTACAATCAAGCTTTACTGAAAATTGCTTTCTTGATGTCAGAGGAATCTCTATATCAGGTATGGTACCCCAATAAGATTTCAAAACAACGGCTGTAAAATTCGGATAACGTCCAGTTGATTTGGATATCGTTCTATGAGCACCGATGGGATCTCCGAAACCATTAACTTGAATGACTCCATTGTTGAGAATATAAGATGGGTGTTCTTTTATATCATATTCTTCCGGAATCTCAATCTCAACAGCTTGTGCAGATGGTGAACTCCCGAAAGTGTATTGCCCCGAACCAAGTACGAGAGAAGACCCGTTAGGGATACCGTTATAAGTTACATAAGCCGACATATTGTAGACAGCTGCAAGTTTGTTGGCCGGATGATGAAGTCCCGAATATTGAATCTTAATTTTGTCACCGGGATAAAATTTTTCACTTCCTTCTCTTGTCTCATTGATAATTTCCCTGTGGCAAGGTTTTGCATTAAGAACTTGAAATACTGATTTACCCGAAGCATCTGTCATCTTCACAATGTTGCGTCCGAATCTAAGAAGCACATTATATGAACCATCCGAATTAAGTGTTACACCATCATTGCCGAATCCAAGATAAGTGGCAGCTTGTTCTCCAATCACCGGATATGCGATCTCAACCTTTGACACACCTTCAGGTTTAAATGTGAAGTTATATCCTTCTTGAGAATCAAGGTAATAGAACACATCATGCTCGGAGTCAACATTTTTACCAGCTAAACGACCTAAAATTTCTCCGTTTTCATTTGTGTTATATTTTTCATTTACTGTCATATTGGGTTTGATTGATGACGATGTATTCCCTACAGTTATCACATATGCCGCTGTGTTCTCAGGCCAAATGGCTCCCCAATATTGACCTCCCATATACGGCGTGTCTTTCCCATTGCGTGTCACCCCAATTGCATCGTAAGTCACCAATACAATTACACTTCCTTCGCCAATAGCCTTGATTGTTCTCCACGAAGATGTAGTCTCATCAGAAGAAATCTCAATTACCCCCTTACTTGGTGAGCCGTCAAGATTAATAATGCTATAATGGAAATCGGGTTCAAAGAAATAATTGTCTATTTGAGTATCTGTCAGCTCCCACGACCTCATGGCATGAGCGTCAAAAATTTCGCCAACCTCCATTACAAGATGGTTACGCTCGTTGATGTTCACAAAAATGTTACCCGTTTCATACCCTCCATTAGAATTTGTATCATGGTTTATCTGTTTCGGATTATATGCAGCATAGTCGGCTTCGGTGAATTGCATTGTTTGCACTTCATCAGATTTTACGAAATACAACGCTTGCGTTAATCCCTCTTTTTTCCATGTGCGGACATTATATTTTTGACCTCCGGCTAAATGGTAGGTAACTTTTTTGATGTCTCCTTCCATTCCTGTTGAAGTCGGATTGCATAAGTCAAAATCAGTAAAATGCGCACCTTTCTGTCCCACTTCTATACCGGCATCCTTAGGTAATGTCACTACAAAATCTGAGCCGATAGGAATATCTCCGCTCCAACGGGAATTAAATGTGACAGTGCCTGAGCGAAAAATACTCATATAACCTTGTTCAATCCTTTCACCGATTGGTTTGAATTCTATATTGATGCTATTGCCACTAAACACCAATACACTTTTTCCGTACTCATAGTTACCGTCACCCAAAGTAACATTCATGGATATTCCATCACGTGATGTTACTTTTACATCCATAGTATAGTCTTTGCCATATACCCAATAGTTTTTATCCTCATCTCTATTGGTTACATACATATCCTGTGTGAAGACTTTGAACTCTTGGACATCATTTCGTTCTTCTACAGTCATCATTATAGAACCATTTACACGATTCTCCGAATCGATGCCGGATAAAACATATTTACCTGCAGGAACATCAAGCTGATAGACCCTTTCATCGGGCACTCCGACATTGATAGGTGTTCCGTCTTCAGTCAAAAGGTTCATCGTCTCAGAAATTGAGTTCATGATTACCTTTATAGGTGCTGCATTACAGACAGGAATGCTTAATACTGCAAGTATTCCTGATATAAACAACTTTTTCATGATTGTAAACCAGTTATTACTAAAAATTTATCTATATATTCTCAAATTTCCCTTTATAATGTAAAGTTTTCCCGCTTTGGGATTTTTAACACGGATGCCTTGTAAGTCATATACAGGTATCTCAGATTCTAATTCGTTGTCGTAGATAGCACCAATGCTCCCTGTCTCACCTTTAGGGTTAAGTGCTAAAAAATGTGCAGGGTTGATATATACGTTATATTTTCCTTGAAATTCACCTTCAGGATTCCACTGATATAAATATCCACCTTCAGCGAATCCACAAGCATCAGTTGCATAGATATATCCGGTATAAGGATTGACGTATATTCCGTATGGCATAGAAATTTTCTTGATATCATCAAGAACTGTTCCCGGGAAATTAGTTGAAACACCATGTTTCCCACCACTGCTCATAACTACATCGGGCATAATGTTGATATAATTAAAATCATAAGCTCCTGTTAAATAAGAATATCTGGAACCGATAGCATAGAAATTTCCATCGTTGGCAGTACAACTGTATGTAGCCGCATAGGGAAGTTTTACAAAACATTGACTGTCTGCTTTCCCCTCAATCACAGATTCGCAATCAAGTATGATTGTTGCTGCAAGTTCATTATAATAATCACCGGGAGAACTTATACACAGGTATTGTCCACTCTGTGAAAGTTTGCCGTAGAGATTAATTTGTCCTGTATCAATGTTGCGTTCAAGCGTCATATTCTCGGCATCAATGACGCTGACTGTTTTTTCATAATCATGATTTTCTTGGAAGGCATAGCCTCCGGAATTCGCCACAAATAATTTACCTTTGTATAGTGCGATTCCTTCCGGTTCATATCCTACCTCTACCGTTTGCACAACCTTAAAATTAGAAACATCAATTTTAGCTACAAAACCTTTAGTGAACTCCTTCATTCCATCTATAGTCAAACACTCATGACCATATGACGTAACATATACATAATTTCCGTCAGTTGCGAGTTTGCGGTTGTTCGGCACATCTTCTGTCTCTGCAACTCTATGTCCTGTAGCATCTATAAACTGAATTATATTTGACCAATTGATAGCAATTGCAATCAAGTCGGGTTTTACTTGAATAATATCATTAGGCGTATCTCCAAGTTTTTGGCCGTTAATATCTCTAAACCATTGATTACTGATAATTTTACCATCTTCAAAGTAGGTTAGACGTCCATTGTCACACTGCCAATTCCCTTCATTGAGGAGAATAAGTTTTTCTTGAGCCCGCGCATCCATCGAGAAGTGCATCATCAAGAATGTTATTGATATAATGTAATAGAATTTTTTCATAAGTTGATATTTTTAAAATGATACCGTCAAAGAAAAAGTGAAACTGCGTCCGGGCATTGGATAGCGTGGCACATGTTCATATTGCTCATCAAGTAAATCGTTGATTTCAAGTGATGCAGTCAACAACTTCCAAATACCGGTAAGTTTCATGTCTATATTATTGTATGGTTTAAGAACGTCTTCGGGGTCGGCATACGACCACATACGTTCTCCCACATGTAAATCAGATATAGTAAGAGTCAACCATTTCCATCCGACTATTCCTGTAATTCCGTAAGACACGGTGGGAGAGTAGCATATCGGTTTGTTATATGACTGACTTTCCGGATTTGTTCGGTTAAGATCACGTTGCCAGGTTATCGATGTCAATAATGAAAACGTCCAATCATTGGGTGTAAATCTTCCGGATATTGTAGCATTAAGTCCTCTGCAGTATGTCTTACCATAGTTCATCATTGTCCAGGAATATGTACCTTTCAAGGGTAGACACACTATGCGGTTGTCAATCTTATTGATATAACCATCTGCTTGCACAGATGCCGACCAAACAGGATTATTAAAATGATATTCTACTCCTAAATCATATTGTTCGGTATATTCCGGTTTAAGATTGCGGTTCCCGGATTGTGTGTAATATAAATCATTTAATGTCGGTACACGGAAAATACGTTTGTACCATGCACGAAAGGAAAAATCTTTAATTGAATATCCAAGAGTTACCGAAGGAGTGAATTTACTTAGGGGATCAGCAGCTCCTGCATGAGTTCGAGTCCAGTCTTTATAATGCTGATAGAGTACTGAAGCCGCCAATCGGACATTTGCATATTCAGCTTGGGCAGCCAAAACGGCTTTCTGGTCAAGTCTTCTTACAGTATGGAAATTTCTTAAATCGGCTTTAAGCCATGACATACGTGCATCGTATCCGATATTCAACCAAACCCAACGCCATGGGGTAAAGGTATAGGCGGCTGAGGCAAAAGCGTCTTTTTGCCAATAGTGGTTATTAACTCGTGCAGTATTCTGATTTTCCGGGTAATCAGTACAATATCGCAGATATTCCTGTGTATATTTGGCATTAAACAATACCTGATGTTGCTCCGAAAACCGGTGAGTCCAAGAAGCCTGACCGAACCAATCGGCATCCCACTCTCTTCCTACATTTATATATTTGTCCGATAGGCGACGGACAATGCCGCCCGGAACCCCTCGCTCCGACACATAGCAATAGGCGTGTGCGGAAAACCCTTTATGAAAAGCGGCTCCTTCAATCCGATAGTATTCAATGTCGGAATTTCGACGAGTGCCAACGGTGTCCTCATATTCTGATTTGTAGCGGAATGGATAGTCACCTTTTGAGTTAAGGTATTCTCCATCGAGGAAACCCGCCCAACCATTTCTGTTGATTTGCGCTGTAAATCTTCCTTTATATGTATGGAAAGAACCAATAGCACCCATGATGGAAAGAGAATCGGTGGTCGGTCGGCGAGTTCTGAGGTAAACCGTTGCTCCGGACGCAAATTCTGAGGCTGTTTGACAATGGTCAAGCTTATTAGCGTTATACAGAGATACGGATTCGAGCGTTGACAACGAGAATTTACCAAGGTCAACTGTTCCATTTTGGGCGTTGGTTATTCTTATACCATCAATATAAACACCAACGTGTTGTGAACCTAAAGAGCGAACGTTGATTGTCTTCAATCCGCCCAATCCACCATAATCTTTTATCTGAACTCCGGCGAAATATTTCAGCGCGTCTGCAATTGAGGTTGAAGAAAGAGCCTTTAATTCCGCACCCTCCAGTGATTGAACCGTAGCAAGAGGCTTATTAGTTGCGGTTATGACCACTTCAGTAAGCACTTTTGCAGAATCAACTGATTCAGTTGCTGCAGATGATGAAACCGGATGAATTAAGAAAGCGATTATGCATATAAGCATATACAATCGTTTATTACGATTGTTATCAAATATATATTTGAGATTCTTAATATTGTTAGAGTCCATTAAAGTCTTCTGTTTCATTAAGACCGAACATCGGTCAAATTATTCCGGTGCAGGGAAATACTTCACTAAGAAGGCTAAATGGGACTAAATGCTTTAATATTGATTTAATTTCAACATGAGAAGCACCCATTTTCCCGCAGGTGTTAAGTCTCGCAATTGAATTGGCAGGTCTTCTGACTTATTCCTTCAGCCATTGCCCCTTCTCGAAGTACATACCTCAATGGATTAGCAATGCCTTATGACGAAAACATTCGTCAGGAAATTACAGCAGCGGGTACTGTCCCGGATTTGCACCGGATTCCCATTTTCATCTCGCAATCATATAGAGAAAAGATTGTGAGCACCAATTCGACCGCAAAATTACAAAAAAAAATCATTACCACTCATAAAGTTGAGAAAAAATGATAATTTTTTTTACTACCAATAATTTGACATTATTGCGTAGCCGTATTTGAACCATGATAATATGTGAAATGTTTTGAAATTATAGGAGTGGAATTTTCAGGTGAGAATAAATGTGTAGCTCTTACTTATAAATTGTTAATACAATTTCAGATACTATGACAAACATAAATGAAGCGTCCGGACTTAAAAAATCATCGGATAAAAATGTTAACAACTTCTTGTTTGGAAACAGTTGCATACTGATAGCAGCAATATTTTGGGGAATTAACGTATCAGCAATAAAGGCATTGATTCCTGAATGGATGTCAGCGGATGGAATATCAGCGGTAAGACTCATTGGTGCATGTGTGTTGTTTTGGATTGTATCGCTGTTCATAAAGAACGACAAAATCCTTAAGGATGACTGGATTAAACTTATATTAGGTGGATTTATAGGATTGTTTGGATTTATCTATCTATTTGTTACATCTTTACGTTTCGCCAATCCTATTGATGTTTCGATAATAATGACATTACCACCTATTTTTGTGATATTGATAGGGGTGCTTTTCAGACATCAACATCCGAGCACACTTGAATATGTAGGAGTAGGAGTATCCTTTATAGGTGCATTTATAGTAATATGGAGTGGAAACAGTGGCAAGGCAGGCCCGGATAATTTACTTGGAGATTTGATTGCAGTAGCATCTACAGTCTGTTATGCTGTCTATCTTGTAATCCTTGAAGGCCCGACTAATACATACAAACCTGTAACAATGCTGAGGTGGGTATTCCTATTCGGTGCGATTCCAGCAATTTGCCTTGTTCCTGGTATGCAACATGAGGCAATTCTTCATACCACCAAAGCCGTTCCATGGATTGAGATTTTATTTATACTTTTCTGCCCAACGTTTCTTGCATACTTCCTTGTGCAACCGGCAATGAAACGGATTGGTTCGGAACTCGTCTCGATTTATCAATACCTTGTACCTGTTTTTGCTACGATTTCAGCCGTATTAATGAAGATTGATAAGCTTCAATGGGTTCAGGTTATAGCTATGATAGTAATAGTGGCAGGTATGATATTCACCAATATTGGCAAGCGGAAACGCGTAGTTGGAAATGCCGTTAATAATAATTTTTCTAAAAATATTGCGAATCCCAAAAATAATAATTAATTTTGCTACAGATTAACAAAACAACACAAATTTTAAAATGTGACTTTCCTATAATACAAGAAAGCCCAAAATATAATAGCATAATGACAAAGCCCTATGTTCTTGGAATCGATATTGGTGGCACAAATACAGTGTTCGGTATCGTAGACGCACGTGGTCAGGTAGTGGCTACCGGATCAATTAAAACACTTAAGCATACTAATTTTGACGAATATGTCAAAGAGCTTCATGATGAAGTGACACGTCTTCTTAAAGCTAATGATGCAGAAGATAAAATACAAGGTATCGGAATTGGAGCACCTAATGCAAATTATTATACCGGTGAAATACTTGATCCACCCAATTTGCCCTGGGGAAGTCGTATACCCTTGGCACAAAAGGTGAGTGAGGCCTTTAATGGTATCCCGGTAGCTATTACAAATGATGCAAATGCCGCTGCCCTTGGAGAAATGACATACGGAGCAGCCAGAGGTATGAAAGATTTCATAATGATTACACTTGGCACCGGTGTTGGTTCAGGTATAGTTGTTAACGGACAGTTGGTATATGGTCACGATGGATTTGCCGGAGAACTTGGCCATATCATAATGAAAAGGAACAACGGCAGAGTCTGTGGATGTGGCCGCACCGGATGCCTTGAAGCCTATTGCTCAGCTACGGGTGTGGCACGTTCAGCCAGAGAATTTCTTGAAGCAAGAAGTGATGACAGTTTGCTCAGAAATCTCGACATAGACGAAATTACCTCAAAGGATGTATATGATGCGGCTATTCAAGGTGATAAGCTCGCCATTGATATTTTCAATTATACCGGTGAAATAATGGGTGAGGCATTTGCAGATATGATTGCATTCTCAAGTCCACAAGCAATAATCTTGTTCGGAGGTCTCACCAAGAGCGGAGAATTGTTGATGAAACCGATACGTGATTCTTTGGATGCTCATGTATTCCCAATCTTTAAAGGGAAAACAAAGGTGATACTCTCAGAATTGAAAGAGGGTGATGCTGCTGTGCTCGGTGCATCCGCGCTCGGTTGGGAAGCAAAATATAGAGCTGAACAACCATCAACAGCACCGACTGCTCAACTTCCGGCTACAGAAGATAAAATATCCGAACAACATAATTGACTCCCCATACAATTGTCGGGGAAATAGTATGAATAATGGGTGGATTTCTTGCTTGAAATCCACCCATTATTCATCATAATTTTTGTTTATCTTAGGCAAGCTATTGCTGCGAGATTCATTATGTCTCGTACACATGAAGTAGCACTTATAAAATGAATCTCTTTTTTCAAACCAATTTGAATAGGACCGATTACACTTCCCACACCCATCCCCAAAAGCATCCTGTAAGTAATGTTGGCTGCATCAAGAGTTGGAAAAATCAGAGTATTTACATCCTTACCCGCAATTGAATTGAACGGATAGATTTTATCTCGCAGTTCCTTATCGAGAGCAAAATTAGGTTGCATTTCACCGTCCACCTCGATTTCCGGGTATTTATCATGTAATATTTTTACAGCTTCTGATACTCTATCCGGTTCTATTTCCCCTTTGTTTGAACCAAAATTGGAATATGATAACATCGCTGTTACAGGATTTTCTTCAAGACGGGATACAATATCGTTGGTCAGACGTGTTATATCCACAAGAGAGTCGACGGTGCTGACGGCATTTACAGCCGTATCGGACAAATAGAATGTGCCTTGACGCGATGTCAGTATATGCATCGTTGCAAAATGATTGTAGCCATCTTTAATTCCTATTACGTCACGGGCTATCCGGGCTGACTTGTTGGCTGCGGAATAGACACAATCGATCATAGCATCCGCCTCACCTGTTTCTACAAGCATCATGCCGAAATATGTACGAGAATACATCTTTTCGAGTGCCTCATTATAAGTAATGCCTTTGCGCTCATTCATTTTTGCAAGAGTCTTTGCAAATCTCTCTCTGCGATGCATCTCATCATCATGACGAGGATTGATTATTTCAATATCAGAGATATTCAGACCCAATCGTTCGGCACGCTTTGTTATCATTTCAGCATTTCCGAGCAAAACCGGAGTTAATGTGCCATCATGATACAGATTTACAACTGCAGTCAACACATTGTCATGATTCGGTTCAGAGAAAATTACTTTACGGTGATTCCGTTTTGCGATTTCATAGACTCTTCTAATGAATTTACCATCATCTCCCATCAGAGAACGAAGCCACACATCGTATTCTTCCCAATCTTTAATACATTTTTTTGCAACACCTGACTGCATCGCAGCTTTGGCTACTGCCGGAGCTACAGTCGTCAAAAGTCTTGGGTCTAACGCCTTGGGGATAATGTATTCCGGACCGAATTTTAAATGCTCGATTCCGTAAGCTTCATCTACAATGCTTGGGACCGGCTCTTTGGCAAGTTTTGCAATGGCATAAACTGCAGCTACTTTCATTTCCTCATTAATAGCAGTAGCATTAACATCAAGGGCACCTCGAAATATATATGGAAATCCTATAACATTGTTAATCTGATTCGGATAATCACTTCTTCCGGTAGCCACAATAATATCATTGCGTGCAGCCATTGCTTCTTCATATTTTATTTCAGGATCAGGATTGGCAAGAGCAAATACTATGGGTCTGGGTGCCATTGTCTTAACCATTTTCGGGGTGAGAACATCAGCCACACTGAGACCTAAAAAGACGTCTGCATCTTTTACTGCCTGAGCAAGTGTATGAATATCCCGTTCGGTGGCAAATTCACGTTTAATGTCAGAGAGGTTGGGATTATCGGCTCTGATTACACCTTTTGAGTCACACATCACCACATTCTCTCTTTTGACACCGAGTCTAATATAAAGACGTGTACATGAAACAGCTGCTGCTCCGGCACCATTTACCACAAGTTTTATCTCTTCTATCTTTTTATTCTGAATTTGCAAAGCATTTACAAGACCGGCGGATGATATTATTGCCGTCCCATGCTGGTCATCATGCATGATTGGGATGGAACATTTTTCTTTTAGTATTTTCTCGATTTTAAAACATTCGGGAGCCTTAATATCCTCAAGATTGATTCCTCCGAATGTCGGTTGTAGAGCTTTTACCACTTCAATGAATTTGTCCGGATCCTTTTGATCTACTTCTATGTCAAAAGCGTCAATTCCTGCAAATATTCTAAATAGGAGAGCTTTACCCTCCATTACAGGTTTTGAGGCGAGAGGGCCAATGTCACCGAGTCCGAGTACAGCAGTGCCATTTGAAATCACTCCGACAAGATTACCTTTGTTCGTGTATTTGTAGACATCCTCTTGATGATTTGCAATTTCAAGGCAAGGATATGCTACACCAGGAGAATATGCGAGCGATAAATCTCTTTGAGACTGATAAGGCTTCGTTGGAGTTATTTCAATTTTTCCGGGCCGAGGCTCTTGGTGGTATTGAAGAGCCATCTTCTTTGTTATATTGGGTGTAGGCATATTTGATTGTATTTAAGGTGTGTTTTAATATTTCTGTTAATATAACAAATTTGGACTAAAAAAGTCTGTTTGTTTGCAATTGTAAAATTTGCAATTGTAAAAGTTTTGAAGTATTACAATTTTAAAAGTTTTCCGAAATATTTTATATAAAACTAATTATCAGCTGTATAGCTTTTGTTGTTTAAAAAAAAGTTTTCCAAAATATAAATATTTCCGGAAATAAAATGTTAAAAAATTTGGTCTTGCCTATTATTCTTATTAATTTTGCAGTCAATAGAACACAATACGTAAGATGATACAGACAGTAGTAAAACGCGATGGCAGAATAGTCGGGTATAATGAGGAGAAAATCAAAGCTGCAATTAGAAAAGCGATGATTAATACAGAGGCGGGCGAGGATGAAAGTCTATTGCAAAAGATAGCAGATCGAATCGGTTTGCAAGGTGAATCTCAAATGACCGTCGAGTCTATTCAAGACCGCGTTGAGATTGAGCTTATGAAATCGTCTCGCAAAGATGTCGCCAAGAAATATATAGCCTATCGCGATATGCGTTCTATTGCACGAAGAGCCAAGACTCGTGATATTTTCCTTGAGATAATAGAAGCTAAAAATAACGATGTCACTCGTGAGAATGCGAATATGAATACCGATTCACCGGCCGGAATGATGATGAAATTCGCGAGTGAAACCACAAAACCGTTTGTGGATGATTACCTTCTTGAAGATTATGCACGTCAAGCTTTAAAAAGCAATTATATCCATATACACGATAAGGATTATTACCCCACAAAATCTTTGACTTGTGTGCAACATCCTCTTGACAATATTCTCAGACATGGATTTGTAGCCGGACATGGAGAATCTCGTCCGGCAAAGAGAATTGAAACCGCAAGTGTAATCGCTTGTATCTCACTTGAGACTGCTCAAAATGAAATGCATGGCGGACAGGCTATCCCGGCTTTTGATTTTTATCTTGCACCATTTGTCCGATCGTCATATAAAGAGGAGGTAGCAAATCTTGAACAGCTGACCGGTAAGAATCTTGAGCATTTAAAAGATGCACCCATAGATGATTATTTGTTCCGAAAACTCAATGGACTTTCCGGTGATGAACGTCTTAAACAGCATGCTATTAATAAGACAGTAGGTCGTGTGCATCAAGCAATGGAGGCGTTTATTCACAATATGAATACCATTCATTCTCGAGGGGGGAATCAAGTGGTATTTTCGTCGATAAATTATGGCACGGATACCTCAGCTGAAGGTAGATGTGTTATTAGAGAAATTCTTAATTCTACATATGAGGGTGTAGGAAATGGCGCAACGGCAATTTTCCCGATACAAATATGGAAGAAAAAGCGTGGGGTCTCATATTTGCCGGAAGACCGCAATTATGATTTATATCAACTTGCACTCAAGGTTACTGCAAGAAGATTTTTTCCCAATTTCCTGAATCTTGACGCCACTTATAATCACCATGAAGAATGGCGTGAGGATGACCCTCAGAGATATATACACGAAGTTGCTACTATGGGATGCAGAACTCGTGTATTTGAGAATAGATATGGCAAAAAGACATCTGTCGGTAGGGGGAATCTATCGTTTACTACTGTCAATATTGTGCGTCTCGCTTTGGAAGTCCGAAGTATTATAGATGATAATGAGAGAATTGAAACATTTTTCCACAAGCTCGATCAAGTGCTGGACATCACAGCACGTCAACTTGATGACAGATATCAATTTCAGAAGACTGCACTCGCAAAGCAATTTCCTCTTGTCATGAATCGCCTTTGGACAGGTGCTGATGTTCTTGAGCCAAATGACACAATCGAGTCTGTAATAAATCAAGGAACTCTTGGTATTGGATTTATTGGATTGGCTGAATGTTTGGTAGCACTGACTGGGAAACATCATGGAGAAAGTGAAGAATCTCAGAAACTTGGTCTTAGAATAGTCAGTCACATGCGCAGTCGGGCTAATGAATATAGTGAGACGTACGGACATAATTATTCAGTGTTGGCTACACCTGCTGAGGGGTTGTCCGGAAGATTCACAAAGATAGATAAGCGTGCATTCGGTGAGATTCCGGGTGTGACAGATAGAGACTATTATACCAACTCCAATCATGTTCCTGTGTATTATCATTGTTCTCCACGCCATAAGGCAAAGATTGAGGCTCCATATCATGAATTGACTCGCGGTGGTCACATATTCTACGTAGAACTTGATGGTGACGCCACACATAATGAGGAGGCAATATCTCAGATTGTGGATTTAATGGATAAATATAACATGGGATATGGCTCGGTAAATCATAATCGAAATCATTGTCCCAAATGTGGATATGAAAACGCTGATAAGTCACAAAATTGCTGCCCGAAATGTGGTGCACGTTTTGAGACAATACAAAGAATTACAGGATATCTCGTTGGTACTACTGACAGGTGGAATAGTGGCAAACTGGCTGAACTTAGAGATAGAGTAGTGCATAAATAAGTAAGTAAAGACTCAGACAGCTTAAGTATTAAGTCGGTTGCACTCACTTAATCTCATGAAGATTCTAAATATTATAAGGGGGACGACTGTGGATGGTCCCGGATTCAGAACGGCAGTCTATATGTCAGGGTGTACACATGCTTGTCCCGATTGTCATAATCCACAGTCGCATAATCCATTTGCGGGAGAGGAAATTTCCATTGAGGAGATCATGGATGTTATCCGTGAAGAAGATTTTGATGTGACATTGACGGGAGGTGATCCTTTGATGCATGTAGAGGATGCATTAGAAATAGCAAAGCGTACTAAAAAGTTGGGTCATACTGTATGGCTATACACCGGATATACGTTGGAACAGATATTGGCTTCAGAGCGTCTGCGAATTATTCTGCCATATATTGACGCAATAGTTGATGGTCCATTTATAAAGTCACTCCATGATCCCGATCTTCTTTTTAGAGGATCTTCAAATCAAAGGATAATATATGGACCGTTTACAGAATATTAGCAGATTATTTCTTCCAGAAAGCTCTTGTGAATAGCAATAATATTGTATAAAGCTCAAGACGGCCTACAAGCATAATAAAAGCCAATACCCATTTTGCTGTATCCGGTACAAGTGCAAAATTGCCTGCTACACCGGTAGTATCGGTGCCTAATCCGGTGTTGGAAATCGCAGACAGGGAGCAAAATAATGAGTCACGTAAAGGCATACCGAGAAGAACCAGTATTACCCCTCCCATTAGAATAACAAAGATGTAAAGAAAAAGGAAAGCGAGGACTTTCTGCACTATAATATATGATGTTCCTTTACCGTTGATACAAACTGTCGTTACCGCATTAGGATGCATCATTCTATAAAACTCGTTCTTTAGGAATTTGACAAGTACGATAATACGGTCTATCTTAGCTCCACCCGAAGTGCTCCCGGCACATGCTCCCACAAACATCATTGTGATTACTACAAGCACAGAAAGTGGTCCCCAATCAGTAAAATCAGGCTCTACGAGGCCTGTTGAGGAGATAATTGAGACAGCTTGAAATAGGGGATCAACAGTCGCGTCGCCTACACTATGAACAAGTCCTTCCAACGAGAGATTAAATGTCATCAGAATATATGCAACTCCTATGGAAATACAATACCACTTGAAAGCGACATTATGGAATATCGATTTGGGGTTCCCGGTAGCCACTTTATAGATAAGAGCAAAATTGATTCCACCGAGGAACATGAAGATTATGACTACAACCTTAACGTACATACTGTCCCAAGCGCCAATTGACATATCGTTGGTGGAAAATCCTCCTGTGGACATCGTGGATAGTCCATGACAAGCAGCATCAAAGAAGCTCATATCAGAGAATGACAATAGAACAATTAAAAGTAAAGTCATTGATATATATACAAGCCATAAACCTTTTGCTGTATAACTCACCCTTGGACGTAACTTATCGTGAGTGATTCCGGTAACTTCTGCATTAAAAAGCTGCATGCCGCCTTGATAATTCAACATAGGCACAACTGCAAGGGTGAACAGGATGATTCCCATGCCGCCTATCCATTGAATAACACATCTCCACATCAGCACACTTTTAGGAACGGATGTAAGAGTATTGAGCACACTTGCACCGGTTGTGGTAAATCCGGACATTGTTTCAAAAAATGCATCAGTTATTGACAAGTGTGTTTTACACAATAAGAAAGGTATCATTCCGAAAAGAGAAAGTATCACCCATGTCAGTGCCGTCAGCAGTATAGCTTCACGTTTCCCCATCTCTCTTGTTTTGGGTCGCAATGACATCAATCCTGTACCGGAGACGATTGTTATGCCTATTGTAATCAAAAAATAGAGAGCTTCATCTTCTCTGTAGATAATACCCGCTATAAGGGGAATTATCATAAATGCCGATTCAATCATAAGCAGCCAGCCTATGACCCGGAATAACATCTTGAGATTGATATAGGATCTTTTAGAAAATATTGCCATAAGGGATATTTATAGTGTAAATATCTGTTAGTGGAAGTTGAATCAGGAGAACCATTTCTCTATTTTATGTATTGATCCGGCAAGACAAAACACTACGACATAATCACCAGCTTGAATATGAGTGTTACCATCCACAAGTGACGCTCCTGATTCTCTGATAACACCGGCTAAAGTCATTCCTTCAGGAAGCTTAAGATTTTTGACCTGGCTTTTTGTAATTTTTGCTCGTGGCTTTGCCACAATTTCAGCAACTTCAGCATCGGCCAGAGAAAGACATTTGGCGTTTGATTCGTCTGCATCGAGCATTATCTGAAAAATGTGGCTTGAAGCGAGTAGTTTTTTATTAATAGTTGTCCCGATGTTTAGTTTCTCCGCTTGAGATATAAACTGAAGATTCTCCACATCTGCAATTGTCTTGGGGACACCGAATTCTTTTGCTGTAAGGCATGAAAGTATGTTAGTCTCGGATGAATCGCACAATGCAAGGAACGCATCATATTCGTATATGCTGTTTTCGCGAAGCACTTCGATATCTCTACCGTCTCCATGCACTATTTCACAATCCGGAAGTTTTGTAGCAAGTTCCTCGCATCGTTCTCTATTCATTTCAATAATCTTGATATGAAATTTATCATGATATTGTAATGCAAACCTTACAGCTATTCTTGAACCGCCCATAATCATAACCTTCTTGATATTGCGCTTTTTCTTTCCGCACATTTCTCTTACTTCGGATACAAATGGGGGAGTAGTGATAAAATAAACGATGTCGTTGACCCGCAATTCATCATTTCCATTGGGAATAAGAGTTTCACTTTTTCTTTTAATTGCACATACGTGAAAGTCATGATTTTTTACAGGAAGGTCTTTAAGCTTCACATTAATAAGAGGTGAATCTTCATGCAGTTTCACACCTATTAAAAGAAGATTCCCATCGGCAAGAACACCCCAATATCTTGTCCAATTATATTGTAGTGCAGTGGCAATCTCAATCGCAGCTACATTTTCCGGATAAATCAGAACATCTACTCCCAACCCTTTTAGGACATCAAGGTTATTGCGCTTTAAGAATTCAAAATTGTCTATTCTTGCAACAGTTTTTTTTGCACCAAGTTTTTTTGCAATGGCGCACGATGTTATATTTCTTGTTTCAAAAGGCGTAACAGCAATGTAAAGGTCAGATTCAGAAATACCAACATTTCTTAAAGATTCAAATGAGGACGTTGACCCATTCCAAGTCATTAAATTATAGTTGGCATCAATAATATCAAGTCTTTCTTGATCTGAATCAAGAAGAATTATATCTTGGTCTTCATTTGAAAGCATTTTGGCAAGGTGTGTTCCGACTTCTCCTGCCCCGGCTATGATTATTTTCATCGTGTGTTTTAATTAATTGCAGACAAGGTTGTTCTCATTTTTGTTTAATTCATCCGACAATTTTATGATAGTATTTTTTATTCCATCAGCGTCATAACCGCACAGATGCTTCAATTCAGCTACAGATCCGTGTTGAACCCATTTATCTTGCACACCTATAGCTTTGAGCGGAATTAAATGATTATTATCGTCAAGCCATTTTAGTACTGTTGTGGCAAGGCCACCTCTGACAGTTCCATCTTCAACCGTAACAATAGCCTGATGATTTTCTGCAATATCTTTTAGCAATTCTTCATCAATTGGCTTAAGCCATATCATATCATATATATCAACATTGACTCCGTCCTGTTGGGCTTCTTCTGCAGCTTTAAGAGCATCTTGTAGGACAGGACCGATAGTGAGAATTGCAATCTTGGCATTTTGACTATGTTGCATCATTTTCCCTTTACCTACGGCAATAGTCCTCATAGGATTTTTCCAATTTGGATTAGCACCTTTACCTCGAGGGTATCTTATGGCAAGAGGTCCGTCGGAATTAAGTGATGTAAACATCAAATCTCTTAACATCATTTCTGACGATGGGGATGCTATACGTAAATTAGGGATACAATTAAGGTATGCCAAGTCAAAAAGGCCATGATGAGTTTCTCCGTCTTCACCTACGATACCGGCTCTGTCAATGCAAAAAGTTACGTTAAGATTTGCGAGTGCGACATCATGTATTATGTTGTCATAAGCTCTCTGGAGGAATGCTGAATAAATAGCTACAAATGGCCGTTTACCGGCGGTTGCCAGGCCCCCCGCGAATGTGACAGCATGTCCCTCTGATATACCGACATCAAATGTTCTGGAGGGGAATTTGCGCATCATTTCTATAACGGATGTTCCGCTTAACATTCCGGCGGTTATACCCATTACCCGGTCATCATTTTGAGCTAATTCTACAAGTGTTTTCCCAAAAACTTCTTGCCATAATGGCGGTTGGTTGGCATTATTGTTTTTTAGTTTTATTCCGGTGGAAGGATCAAATTTGCCGGGAGCATGCCATTTACTGGGATTTTTTTCAGCTTCGGGGAAGCCTTTACCTTTAACGGTACGCAAGTGAAGAATACGGGGTCCTTGCATGTCTTTAATCTCATTCAACACTTGGACTATGCGATGTACGTCATGACCGTCGAATGGTCCAAAATATCTAATGTTCAGACCCTCAAATATATTTTGATGGCTTGAGATGAAGGCTTTAAGTGAATTATTCAGTCTGACTAACCTTCCGCGCATACTTTCTGTAATCAGGCCTCTGTCCTTAAAGAAATTGTAGATTTTATTTCTGACTTTGTTGTATCCCGCAGAAGTTATCAGTTCGGAAAGATATCTATGGAGAGCACCGACATTATCATCAATGCTCATATCGTTGTCGTTTAGGATGATAAGGAGATTATTAGGATTGTTGGATGCGTTATTCAATCCTTCAAATGCCAACCCTCCGGAAATTGAAGCGTCACCGATTACGGCAACTGTCTTTCGATTTTCCATGCCGGGAGTATTTTGGTCGGCAATAGCCATCCCAAGTGCAGCAGAAATGGAATTGGAAGCGTGACCTGCCATAAAGGTGTCATATTCACTCTCTTTGGGGTTAGGGAATCCGGATATTCCTCCCAATGTTCGTTGTTTTGGGAATAAATCACGCCTGCCAGTAAGAATTTTATGAGCATATGCTTGGTGTCCGACGTCCCAGACGATTCTGTCGTGGGGTGTATCAAACACATAATGAAGAGCCACGGTTATCTCCACCGCCCCCATGGAAGAAGCGAAATGTCCGGGATTCATACTGAGATTTTTTATGATATATTGACGCAAATCATCGCATAAAGCCGGCAATTCCTTTTCGGGCAATTTCCTAAGATCCGCAGGGGAATTGATGGCCTGTAAACGAGTTGTAGCGATTATATTTTTATCTTCAGAATCACTCATCTTTTGTTTATCTATCTTCGTGGCGGATATATTTTTTATATAACGGCACAAAAATTATAATTCCGGAAATTATGATTATGAGAACATTTTTCATTGTAAAGCCACCTGCATATAGCACCAAATATCGGCAGAGCCATAAATAAACGAGTGCCAATATCATAAGCCCTGCAATTACTTTTGTCTTCATCCTCAAATTACTATTAACATACAAAATTACTAAAAAAATATGTAATAAGCAACATGATTTTGTCTGATAAATGAAATTGGAAAAAGAATGTTCTATAGGTAATAAAATAGGACATACATTTGAGAATTATTTTGTATCTTTGCATTTGATAATGTAATGCAGTATAAAACTCCGATATATAAATGGGATATTTTATGCTGTACGAAAAGAGAGCTTATTTATTTAAAATTCTAATGATATGGAATTTAAATTAGAGGCTTTAGCAGAAGATAGTTCTGCAAGGGCGGGAGTTATAACTACAGATCATGGTCTTATACCGACACCGATTTTCATGCCGGTAGGGACAGTTGCATCGGTAAAGGCTGTGCATCAGAGGGAATTACGCGAAGATATAGATGCGAAAATCATATTAGGGAATACATATCATCTTTATCTTCGTCCGGGAATGGAAATTATGCGTAAGGCGGGAGGATTGCATAAATTTATGGGATGGGAACGTCCCATACTCACGGATTCAGGTGGTTTTCAAGTATTTTCTCTGTCGTCTAATCGCAAATTAAATGAAGAGGGAGCTTGGTTTCGCAGTCATATAGATGGTAGCAAGCATTTATTTACACCTGAAAAGGTGGTGGATATTCAGAGAGAGATTGGGAGTGATATTATGATGGCCCTTGATGAATGTCCGTCAGGAAAAGCTGATTATGATTATGCCAAGAATTCATTAGGTTTGACCACAAGATGGCTACAGCGCGGATGGAATCATTTTAATTCCACCCAACCGTTATATGGACATTCGCAGGCGTTTTTCCCGATAGTGCAGGGATGTGTATATCCTGATTTGCGTCGTGAAGCGGCAAAATTTGTTGCAGATTTAGGTGCTGAAGGGAATGCAATAGGCGGACTTGCAGTAGGTGAACCAGCGGAGAAGATGTATGAAATGATTGAGATAGTAAATGAAATTCTCCCTGCGGATCGTCCGCGTTACTTGATGGGCGTTGGCACCCCGGCCAATATTCTTGAAGCAATAGATAGGGGTGTAGATATGATGGATTGTGTTATGCCTACTCGCAATGGTCGTAATGGGATGTTGTTTACTCGCAATGGTATTATGAACATGCGCAACAGGAAGTGGGCGGATGATTTTTCGCCACTGGATGAAGGAGGAGCAGCATGGATAGATGAGGCATATTCGAAGGCATACGTCAGACATTTGTTTGTCTCAGATGAAATTTTGGCAATGCAGATTGCCTCAATCCATAATCTTTCATTCTATTTGTGGCTTGTAAGAGAGGCCAGAAAGCATATAATATCCGGAGATTTCAAGAGCTGGAAAACAGATATGGTGGAGAGGGTGACAAGAAGATTATAGAGCAAATGATAAAATCAGACGAGATTTTCAACAATCCCCGTGAGCAGGAGAAAAGTGATGCTGATGTGGAGTTTTCAGACCAAATGGAGTTGGGAGAAGAGGTATCCGCAATAGCAACAGAGACTGTTCGTAAGGAGGAGGATAGCAAGAATCCCCCATGTGTCCGTAATGGGCATTGGAAAAATGTCATAGGGTTGAAGACTCTTGATTTGTATATACTGAAGAAATTTCTCGGTACATATTTCATGTCAACACTGCTTATTCTTGCAGTAGTAGCAATGTTTGATGTTACCGAAAAACTTGACGCGTTTCTTACGGCGCCCATAAAAGAGACGTTGTTTGATTATTTTGCTTCATTTCTGCCTTATTTTGGCAATCAACTTTCACCGCTTTTTGTATTTATTTCAGTCATCTTCTTTACTTCAAAGATGGCCGGTAATTCCGAAATTATAGCAATTCTTTCCAGTGGAATAAGTTTTCGCAGGCTTATGCTACCCTATATGATAGGGGCGGCCATAATAGCTGCATTAACCTTTAGTCTGACAAATTATATCATACCTCCCACAAATATTAACCGACTGAATTATACTAATAAATACGTTAAAAACAAGAGAGTGAGCACCGGTACTGATTTGCAAATAATGGTAAGTCCGGGAGTAGTTGCCTATTTTGGTAGATTTGATAATGAGAGTAAAACGGGTTATAGATTTTCGCTTGACAAGTTTGAGGGGAAACGCCTTGTGTCGCGACTAACAGCTCAGACTGCTGAATATGATTCAGCAAGAATGTATCATTGGAAGGTGCGTGAATACATGATTAGAAATCTTGGTGAGCGGAAGGAATCAATCAATAGAGGGATGGCTTTAGATACAGTAATCCCTATAGAACCGCGTGATTTTTTGATTCAACATAATGATCAGGAAACAATGACAACTCCTGAACTTGCTACATATATAGAGAAACAAAAATCACGTGGCGTGGCTAATATTGAAGCATTTGAAATTGAAAAGGAGAAAAGATATGCCTCCACAGCAGCCGCATTTATTTTGACATTGATAGGTATGTCATTGTCGTCGAGGAAGGTGAAAGGTGGCATGGGGCTTAATATAGGTATCGGATTGGCATTAAGCTTTAGTTATATCTTGTTTTCGACGGTGACAAGTTCCTTTGCGATATCGGGTTTGACAACTCCGTTTATCGCTATGGAGATACCCAATATCGTATATTTACTTATTGGAATTATCTTGTATATAAGGGCGTCAAAATTCTAAGAAGTAGTTTAAAAATTGAAGTGGAGTGAGATTCTCAGACCGGAATTGGAAATTCCCGTAATGTTTTTGTAAGAGAGTCTCCAGACGTAATCTACTCTTAATATAGTCAGTATATTGTCAATACCGGCGCTTAATTCCATATATGGGGTTAAGGATAATTGGTTGACCTTAACATATTCGGGGAAAGCGAGCAGGTTCTTGTTGAAACTCGGATTATTTCTTTTGTTAAGACCACCCATAAGCCCTTTAAAGGTTATTACTTCACGGATTTTTGTTTTCTTTATTAATGGGATGCGATTGAAAAGTATACCATTCCCCCAATATGTTATATCCCATGAGAAATAGTGGTCAGTTGCAAATTCCATTGGATTCATAAGGGAATATGATTCCGGTTGGATAGTGTAAGAGAGGTTAGCGTTAGGCCACATTAATGCAGGATAAAACACAGAAGACCAAATAATGCCACCTTTGAGGATGATATCTGTATATCCAAAAACCGAGAACCAGAATCTTTTTTGGATGGATAGTTCAGAGCGATTAATCTCATAATCAGAACCTAATAATTTAGCCGGGCCGTATTCATGAGTAAGGGTGATGATTGGTGCGTCAAAATTGATTGGTATACGTTCTGAAGTAGATTGTACAAATTTTTCGTTTGGAGCAAATCTTAATTTAAAGTATAGATATGATGAATCATAATGACGCAAAAAGCGTGGTTTATCCGGTGTTGATGAGGCTTTTTCGAAGGTGAGCCATGGAGTTGGTTGTTGACGTTGATGGACAGCTCCTATTTCAAATGACCATCCGTTCGGGTTTTCATAAATATAATCGACCCTCGAGATTCTCCTCATAGTAAATTTATCATTTTTTTCACGCTTCCATGACAAAAATATATTATCGGCATTTGTGAAGAGATAATGTTGGCCAATCATATCATAGTCATATTCATGCGAAAGTCTCAGAGTATTGACCGGGAATTCTCTTGAATGGTATTTTTTATCGATGAACGACCATTCAGTTTCTGCACGGTATTTCAATTTTTTATCTTTTGTACCGTATGCCACGTATCCTCTTGCAAACCATCTTTTGGATAAATTTGCTGTAGTTACGCCACCCAATCGGAATCTAACTCCTTCCACAGTGTTAGTTGATACAAGAGTATTCACGGGGCCGAAATCAAATATACTCTCTTTGTTTGTTTTAATGTAACCGGTCACGAGAATTGTAAGGATTTTTTCAGCCCAATAGAATACCGGGATTTCTCTAAGGCGTGCAATTAGAGATGGTCGGTTGATGTTTTCATCCGATAACGGTATTAATCTGTTTTCATTCCAGAATGTATCATCCATAGATTCGGCATTGGGTAGTATGACAGATTCACCACCAACGGCAAAATAATCTTCCCACGAATCGGAAGACTTCTCTGCATTGTAATTCCCATAATGATTATATCTTTCTGCATAAAAAATTTGTGTTCCGGGAATTATCTGCAGCTCAACTCCCATCAAATCTTTGTCCTTATGGAATAATCCATTATTGTCTAACGAGAAGTCTTGTATTATATATAGATTGCGAACATAATTGAGATTGATTGAAGCCGGTACTCTCATTACTAGTTTTTTTACATATGTTACGGAGTCTCCTTCCTCTACATACAATCTTCCATTAAATCCGAAAGACTCCGGATTATGAGGAACAAATGTAAGTTCTATAAGATTGTTACCATTATTTTGGAGGGTGTCTGTAATGAAATATTTGTAATAATTTGCACCTATATGGCTTAGTGGGCTGACAAATTTATTTGACATTAAAGTTATATCATTGTTATATATGTCCACTTCTCTGAATATTTCATCCAAAAGCATGGATATATTTTCTTGATTGAATGCCTCGTCAATACCGTTGCTACGCTTTGCACGAATAATTTCTTTGTGCCCTTTAAACGAACTGTATATATCCGTAGCAATTGTTTCTTTGACAGACAAGGCCAGATATGGAAGACCTGTAATTAGTGAAGTATCAACGTATTCTTTCAAAAAATCATATTTCCCGGCACCTTTATTTGCCTCATTTTCGAAATGATAATCATTTAGTCCCAGAGCCATTCTAACCTCTTTGTCGGCAGAATAGAATTCTTTTTTTCGAGGATCATGATTTGGTGCATTTTTACGAATTCTCTCCATGAGTTGAACCGCCGGATTATTTTTCTTCGAATATTTCTGTTTGCCGGGGTTTACTACAAGTTCGGCCAATTGCACTGTAGTAGGGGAGAGGCGAATGTTAAGGAATGAAGAGTCGACTTTTGTAGTGTAAGTGTTGTAGCCAAGTGATGAAACTGAAATTATGTCATGGAAGAAAGGTGTGGTAAAAGTAAAATTACCTGAATTGTCTGTCAAAGTACCCCCTTTTGCTTTTTTGAAATATACATTTACGTATCCGAGATTTTCTCCGGTGACAGAATCCGTTACTATACCATTTATGGTGCGAGCACTGACTTCTATATTTCCTGTGATAAGAATAATGAGAAATGTAAGAAGGATGCCTTTGAAAAATTTCATGTCGTAATGATTGAAAAATCTCAAAAAAATAGATGTTAGAATTGATATTTTTTGTAATTTTATCATTCAAATATATTTCGCATCATTTATGGCAACAGAAATAGAACACAAATATTTGGTCATTTCATCAGATTATGAGAAATTGGCAACTAAACGGTTTATAATAGCCCAAGGGTATCTGAGCCGCGATAAGGAAAGGATTGTAAGGGTCAGAGTCAAAGGGGATAAGGGGTATCTTACAGTTAAGGGTGTCACTAAAGGTGATTCAAGACTTGAATATGAATATGAAATACCGATAGAAGATGCTGAGGAAATGCTCAAACTTTGTGAAGGGAAAATCATACGCAAGGAGAGATATATAGTTCCATATAAGGGGTATGACTGGGAAGTTGATAAATTTCTTGATAATCTTGCTCCGTTGTGTATAGCTGAAATAGAGCTGTCGGAATCAAATCGCAATTATCCAAAGCCTTCATTCATAGGAAAAGATGTGACAGGAGACCCTAAATATTATAATTCCTCCCTTTAGGCTGATGATTAAATAGATATATGTTATTTGAAATAATAATTTGATTATTAGATAATACCTCTTATTTCAGCAAGGTCTTTAATCCCTGATAATTCACAATATTCATTAATCTGATTAATAGCTTCTATAGTCACTGAAGGGTTTATGAAATTGGCTGTGCCAATTTGTACAGCGCTTGCTCCTGCCATAATAAACTCAAGAGCATCCTCACCGGACATTATTCCTCCTAGTCCAATCACAGGTATAGAAACAGCTTTCGATACTTGCCATACCATTCTTAAGGCCACAGGTTTGACACAAGGTCCGGATAATCCGCCTGTAACAGTACTTAATACTGGCTTTCGTCTTTTTATATCTACTGCCATACCAAGGAGTGTGTTAATAAGTGACAACGAATCAGCACCGGCATCTTGTGCTGACTTGGCGATTGACACTATATCAGTAACGTTTGGAGAAAGTTTGGTGATGAGGTGTTTGTCCCAGACATTTCTTACAGCTGATGTAATTAAAGCTGCTCCTTCGCAAGTAGTCCCGAATGCCATACCACCCTGTTTCACATTGGGACATGATATATTAACTTCAACAGCTGTTACATTTTTGCAGCGTGAAAGTCTACGACAAACTTCTGCATAATCTTCGGGAGTATTGCCACTTACGTTTACAATAATATTGGTTTTTAAATTCTCTATTTTGGGATATATTGTATTTATAAAATAATCAACGCCCTTATTCTGTAGCCCAACGGCATTAAGCATACCGGAAGGAGTTTCGGCCATACGAGGATAAGGATTTCCTTCTCGAGGATTGAGTGTAGTACCCTTTACGATGATTCCTCCCAATTTATTAAGGTCAATAAAATCCTCATATTCTTTCCCATATCCGAAGGTCCCGGAAGCTGTCAGAACGGGGTTTTTGAGGATTAAACCATTGCCTAAATCTATATTAGTATTGATATTCATAATTTAAGTTCATTGATGTTAAAAACAGGACCATCTGTGCATACACATCTATTACCGGTGTTAGTGTCCTCCACGCAGCAGAGACACGCTCCGAGTCCACAAGCCATGGAATTCTCAAGACTTACTTCACATTCGATGTTATTCGCTCTTGCTATGTTGGCAACAGCCTTCATCATTAATGTTGGGCCGCAGCACATTATAAAGTCAAAGTCAGGATTTTTTAACCATGGATGATCTGTAACTAATCCTTTCATGCCACGACTGCCATCTTCAGTAGTGACCTGAACGTCTGCAAAGCATATAAACTCATCTGCATTAACAAGCTCGGAATGTGTCCGTGCACCTATTAACACATTAACCTTAGCTCCTTTTTTTCTCAGACATGAGGCGAGATATTCTAATGGAGCGGCTCCTACTCCACCTCCAACCAATAGAATCGTTTTTGAGTTGTCGAATTCAGTAGTAAAGCCATTTCCGAGAGGTATTAGGAGATTTAAAGTATCACCATCCTTAAGATTGCATAGTTTCTTTGTACCCTCACCAACGGATTTAACTATCAGATACAGTATATTTTCAGCGTAATCAACATAATTGACTGAAATCGGACGACGAAGGAAAGTCTTATTGGAATCCGGAACAAGAACATTCACAAACTGACCCGGTAAGATTTCCGGCATTGGAGACCTTAATGGTGTCAGTTCCAGACAATAATAGTCACCTGAAAGATGTTTGTTAGCTACTATTTTAAAATCAAGTTGTTGTTTCGTTGTCATGATATGAATAGTTGCACAGATTATTTACGTTTATTTAATGATTTAAGAAGCAAATCAAGCCGATTTCTTACATCCGTGAGACGATTAATCACTTCAATTCTGCGTGAGATATTTTGTCTGTTTACTCTGAGTTGTTCTCGGGCTGCATCAATTTTTAGTCCTTTAATTTTTACGAGATAATGTATAATTCTAAGTTGTTCAATATCCTCGGGTCGATAATAACGAATGTTATGAGAGGATCTTGACGGTTTTGCAGAAGGGAATTCTTTTTCCCAAAAGCGAAGTGTGGATTGAGGTACGCCAAGCATTTCAGAGACGTCTTTTATTTTGTAATATAATTTATCACCTTGATTCATCATTTATTGATCTCTAATCCATTATACGGCCAGCATTTTCTGCATCAATTACCATTCGTTCATAATCTTCGGGAGTAACTCCCATAAAATAATAGTTTACCGGATTTTGGGGTTCGTCTTTAAACCTCACTTCATAATGCAAATGCGGACCTGCAGATTTTCCACTATTCCCGACTGCCCCAATTTTTTCACCACGTTTAATATCTTGTCCGGAGATGACATCCATACCGGAAAGATTGCAATACCTCGTTACATAGTTGAATCCGTGATCTATTTCTATACAATTTCCATATCCGGATTTTCTGTCGGCATATGATACCTTTCCGTCTGCAGTAGCATATACCGGAGTCCCCTGAGTGGCGGCAAAATCCATTCCTGAATGAAATCTGATTGAGCCGAGAACAGGGTCTAACCTATATCCGAAGCCGGAAGCAAGAGTGTAATCTTTCAGTGGGAAAATAGAGGGTATATGATATAATTTTTCTTGTTGTTTTACTGCCATTTGGCGAAGATTGTCAAATGAAATGGACTGAGCATATATTTGTCGGTCAAGCATATCAAGCTGGCGCGTAAGATATAATACAAGCTCATTGTCATTTAATGTTTTAAATTTCTGATATCGAGCTTCATTGTCAAGACCGGCAAAACGTTCTCCTCTACTTAGAGGATCCATTTGCATCATCACGCGGTAAAAATTATCATCCCGATTCTGAATGTTGTGCATTACGTTAAGAGATGTCTCGAGTCTTCGGCTTAATATTTCATATTGAGCTTTTAGTCGTTCATTCTCCTTTCGAAGATTTGCCTCTGAAGGGGTTCCAAAAATATAAAATATTCCAAACAGAATGACAACAGAGATAAATATTCCGACTATACCATATTTAAGCATAGCCATCATACGAGACTTTATAGACGGAAATATTCGTTCATAATTGTCAGTCTCGGGATTATATCGATAATAAATGTTGCGTGCCATTCGTTAATTTAATTGCAAAATTACGAAAATTTCAGTAACTTTGCAATTGCAAAAAACATTGGTGTGGCTAAAGTTGCACTAAAAATACCAATAGCAAAAGACTATTATGTTGACTTCCAAAGAGATTAGACAATCTTTTAAAGATTTTTTTAAAAGCAAAGGACATAAAGTAGTCCCATCAGCTCCAATGGTAATTAAAGATGACCCGACTCTGATGTTTACGAATGCAGGTATGAACCAATTCAAGGACATAATTTTGGGTAACAGGACTCCGGAATGTGCCAGAATGACAGACTCTCAAAAATGTCTGCGTGTATCCGGTAAACATAATGACCTTGAGGAGGTAGGACATGACACCTATCATCATACAATGTTTGAGATGTTGGGTAATTGGTCGTTTGGTGATTATTTTAAAGAGGAGGCTATTGATTGGGCATGGGAATATCTTGTAGATGTCCTCAAACTTGATCCTGAGCGTCTTTATGCCACAGTCTTTGAAGGATATTCTCCTGAGGGACTTGAGCGTGATAATGAAGCTGCAAAGATTTGGGAGAAACATCTTCCCAAGAATCATATAATCAATGGAAATCGTCACGACAATTTCTGGGAAATGGGTGATACCGGTCCTTGCGGTCCATGTTCTGAAATTCATATTGATTTACGTTCTGATGAGGAACGCAGCAAGATAAATGGTGCTGAATTGGTAAATAAGGACAATCCGTTGGTAATAGAGATTTGGAATCTTGTCTTCATGCAATATAATCGTAAAGCTGACGGAACATTAGAACCTTTGCCCAAGAAGGTAATAGATACCGGAATGGGATTTGAAAGACTTTGCATGGCTCTGCAGGGGAAAAAATCCAACTACGATACAGATGTATTTACCCCTATGATAGAACTCATAGGTAAACTTTCAGGTAAGCAGTATGGCCGGGATGAAAAGGTTGATATCGCAATGCGAGTAATTGCTGACCATATCAGGACAATTGCATTCTCTATAGCCGATTCCCAATTACCCTCAAATGCCAAAGCGGGATATGTGATTCGCAGAATTCTTCGCAGAGCTGTAAGATATGCCTATACCTTCCTGGACCGTAAAGAGGCGTTCATGTATCTGTTAGTAGACAGACTTGTGGAAGATATGGGTGAAGCTTATCCTGAACTTGTGGCACAGAAGGATTTAATTAAGAAAGTAATAAAAGAGGAGGAAGAATCTTTCCTCCGGACTCTTGACAATGGCATCAAACTTCTTGACAACGTTATCAAAAAGCAAAAGGAGAAGGGGAAGGATTTTGTTGAAGGTAAAGATGCTTTTGTTTTATACGACACCTACGGATTTCCGCTTGACCTTACAGAGCTTATCGCAAGAGAATATGGCATGACAGTAGATCATGAGAACTTCGATGTTGAGATGAAGAAACAGAAGGAGAGAGCTCGTAATGCGGCTGCTGTAGAGGCTTCTGATTGGATTATTGTCAATGATGGAGAAGAAGAGTTTGTGGGATATGATACAACTGTAGTAAGAACTCGAATCTTGCGATATCGTCATGTAAAACAGAAGAATAAATCATACTACCAGATAATGCTGCAACAGACTCCGTTTTATTCCGAAATGGGAGGTCAAGTTGGAGATAGAGGTACATTGACAATTGTTGATGGCGAAACTATAGAAGTCTTTGACACAAAAAGAGAAAACAACACAGCCGTACATCTTACGCACCAACTCCCCTCTGACCTTAATGCTGAAATTATAGCCGCGATAGATGAAGAGGCAAGAGCTGCTACGTCAGCCAATCACTCGGCTACCCACCTGATACATGAAGCACTTCGTGAGGTCTTGGGAAATCATGTTGAACAAAAGGGTTCTTATGTATCTCCTGAGATGCTGCGTTTTGACTTTTCTCATTTTGCTAAGGTGTCAAATGAGGATCTTAGAAAAGTTGAGCATATAGTCAATCAACGTATTAGAAAGGCCATTCCCCTTTGTGAACATAGAGATATGCCAATAGAGGAAGCTAAGAAACTCGGAGCAATGGCCTTGTTTGGTGAAAAATATGGTGACAAAGTTCGAGTGGTCAAATTCGGTTCATCTATAGAATTGTGTGGCGGTACACATGTAGCGAACACAGGAAATATCGGAATGGTGCGTATAATTTCTGAATCATCCATTGCAGCCGGAATTCGCCGTATTGAAGCTGTCAGTGCAGAAAAAGTAGATGAGCTTCTTGATAATTTACAAGATACAATCAGCGATTTGAGCCGGATGCTAGGTAATGCCTCCGATGTTCACGCTGCTGTTGAGAAAGCTATCAATGAAAACTCAGATTTACGTAAGAAGGTGGATGAGTTTATAGAAGAACGCATTAAAGTTCTTACCGAAAAGACATATCAATCAGCTAAAGAGATTAACGGAATTAAAATAGCGGAACTTATAGGTCCAAGAATGCCGGACATCGTTAAGCAGGTGGCATTTAATCTAAGAAAAATGGCTAATGAACCATTTGTATTTGTCGGTGCTACAATTTCAGAGAAACCATTGCTTACCTTAATGATAAGTGATGAACTCGTTAAGGAGGGTTATAATGCCGGACAAATAGTTAGAGAAGCTGCTAAACTGATACAAGGTGGCGGTGGCGGTCAACCTTTTTTCGCACAGGCCGGAGGCAAAAATGCCGATGGCTTGGCAGCTGCAAAAATCAAAATCTATCAGTTGCTCAATATTGAGTAATTCAAGTTTCTCAAGTTGCCCGGCAACTTGGAAACTTGTGATTTATGGTTTA
>JAMPEM010000007.1 GCA_023665145.1 Bacteroides sp. | reverse complement strand
GATTACCAACTTGGTGTTTTTTGAAGTCTTTTCGGCGCTTTTCTCCCATCTGAACAGTCGCATAGCCCGCTATGCTCCTTTTTCAGATAGAAGAAAATCACTCGAAAATACTCTCAAAAAACCTACCAAGTTATTTTTTAATCATCACTATGCTCAATAAAATCTTCAAAAAAATCAGCAAAAAATGAAAACAGATATAGTACTGGCCGGAGTAGGAGGCCAGGGCATACTTTCGATAGCCACAATACTTGGAGCAGCGGCTCTAAAAGAGGGACTTCATATCAAGCAAGCGGAAGTGCATGGAATGTCACAGCGAGGAGGCGATGTGCAATCAAATCTTAGAATTTCAAGCACGGCTATTGCCTCGGATTTAATTCCACTTGGTGGGGCAGATTTGATAATCTCACTTGAGCCGATGGAGGCTTTAAGATATCTCCCTTATTTGAGTTCTGAGGGATGGATCGTCACCAACACTGTTCCTTTTGTTAATATTCCGAATTATCCGGAGATGGATGATGTCATGGCAGAGATGAAGGGGCATCAGCATGTAGTAGCATTTGATTGCGATGCATTGGCAAAGGAAGTTGCATCTCCTCGTACTGCGAATATGGTTCTTTTAGGAGCTGCATCACCATTTATTGAGATAGAATCAGAGAAAATAGAAGAGGGTATCCGGACAGTATTCGGGGCAAAGGGAGATGCTATAGTAGAAATGAACATTAAGGCATACAGAGCCGGACGCGCTATGGCAGAGCAAAGTAAGTAAAAGAGAAGATAGCTGCGAGTTATAAAATGAATCTAACCTAAGTTAATACCATGTTCCCAATTTCACCCGAAATATTAGATAAGACGGCAAGGAGACTTGCAATAGTAGATATATCTTCGGCCACGATACGTCAGATAGCAGGACTTTCAGAGGCATTGGAAAAGGAGGCTGAAGAGAAATTTATCCATCTTGAACTTGGCAATCCGGGTCTTCCGTCCAATGCTTATGGAGTAGAAGCCGAGTGTGCAGCACTTCGTAATGGAGTTGCCAATAGATATCCTGACATCGCCGGAATGCCGGTACTGAAGAATGCCGGTTCGCGTTTCATCAAGTCATTTCTTGATGTAGATATTCCGCCCAAGTGCATAGTGCCTACAGTAGGGTCAATGCAGGGTTCGTTTACGATGATGCTTTTGCTCAAGCAGCGTATTCCCGGTCGTGATAAGATGTTATTCATCAATCCCGGTTTCCCGGCACAGCGCCATCAAGGTAAGATTTTAGGGATGAAGAGTGAGTCGTTTGATATTTATGAATATCGCGGCAAGAAATTGGAGGCCAAACTTGAGAGTATCCTTGGAAAGGGAGATGTGACAGGTTTAATATATTCGAATCCGAATAATCCGGCATGGACTAATTTGACAGAGGAGGAGCTGGAGATAATCGGGAGGATGGCTACTAAATATGACGTAATAGTTCTTGAGGATTTGGCATACATGGGGATGGATTTTCGCCTTGATTTGGGTCATCCCGGTGAACCGCCATACGTTCCTACGGTAGCCAAATATACGGACAATTATGTTCTTCTTATCTCAGCTTCTAAGATATTCAGTTACGCCGGACAGCGTATTGCTATGGTAGCGATGAGTGAAAAGGTGTATAATCGTCAGTACAAATTCTTTGAGGAATTCTATGAAATGCCGGCGTTCGGTGATGCGTATATATTTGGAGTGTTATATACTGCATCGTCCGGTACGGCTCACAGTACGCAGTATGCGATGGCAGCGATGCTGGATGCTGCAAGTGACGGAGCGTTGAATTTTGTAGAGGATACACGTGAATATGGGAGAAGAGCCGGAATTGTGAAACGTTTGTTGCACGAAAATGGTTTCCATATAGTGTATGCAATGGATGGAGATGACTGTATCTCTGATGGGTTTTTCTTTACTGCCGGATATAAGGATATGACCGGTGCAGAACTTCAGCGAGAGTTGATGAGATATGGAATATCTGCGATATCACTTGATTCTACCGGGTCGGAGCAAAATGGTGTACGTATATGTGTGTCAATGATTTCGGATGACGTAGCGTTTAAAAATCTTGAGACACGTCTAAAAGCTTTCCAACATGACCATTAATGATAAATATGTAAGTGCAGTAGAAGCTGTAAAGCTGATAGAGAGTGGAGACCATGTCTACATCCAGGGATCTACATCTGTGCCTGAGGTGCTTGTGTCAGCTTTGGCAGACAGGGGAAATGAGTTGAGGGATGTGACTTTATACAGCGCATTCGCTGTGGCAAAAGGTCCGGCTCCTTATTGTAAACCGGAATATAAGGAATCATTTCTGGTGGACAGTTTTTTTGTGTCTAACAGTGTACGCAAATGGATAGAGGAGGGGTATGGGACAATGACTCCTCGTTTTCTCGGTGAGGTTCCGGCATTGTTCCGAGATGGCACTTGTAGAGTGGATGTGGCATTAATCAACTGTTCGGAGCCGGATGAGAATGGATATGTAAGTTTTGGAATATCAGCTGATCTTGCTACATCAGCAGTGGAATGTGCCGATAGAGTAATCGCACAGATAAATCCGCACATGCCTTATAGTTATGGCGATGCGGTGATTCACGTGTCGAAATTGGCTGCAATGGTGCATGTGGATGAACCGTTAGTGGAAGTTCCTACTGCAGTGCCGACAGAGAAGGAGATTCGTATCGGTAATTTTATAGCAGAGCATATACCGGATGGTGCTACTCTTCAGATTGGTGTCGGTGGTATTCCTAATGCAGTGATCCGAGCATTATCAGATCATAAACATTTGGGGCTTCATACAGAGGCAATGACCGATGGCGTTCTTCCGTTGCTCGAAAGGGGTATTATAGATAATTCGCAAAAGAAGGTAATGCCCGGAAAGTCAGTGGCATCATTAGCTTTGGGATCTCGCCGTCTGTATGATTATATGGACTATAATAAGGATATTGTGGTAAAGGATGTTGCATGGACTAACAATCCGTTTGTTATAGCTCAAAATCCGAAGGTGATGTCAATTAATTCATGTTTGGAGATAGATCTTACGGGACAAGTGTGTGCTGATTCCATAGGAACACGTATCTTTTCAAGTGTAGGAGGACAACACGATTTTGTGTATGGTGCATCACAGAGTGAAGGTGGTTTGTCATTTCTTGCTATGCTTGCCACGACCAACAAGGGTCAGAATAAGATAAAACCGATTCTTACACCCGGAGCGGGTGTTGTGACTACAAGATTTCAGACTAATTTTGTAGTGACGGAATATGGTTGTGTGAATTTAAGAGGGAAGAATCTTGCAGAACGTGCCAAGTTAATGATATCAGTAGCTGCTCCGGAGTTCAGAGAGGAGCTTGAGAAGGCAGCCGCTGAACGTTTCGGTTATTCGTTCCTTCGCCTTAAATAAGGTATAAAATATGGAAATAGATAGGGGAGTGGCGGATTTTATCCGCCACTTTCTTGTTATATAATGACCGTGTGATATAGAAACTATTAAGGCTATAATTGTGTTTATTAAAGGTAAATAATGCAGTAGTTCGTAAATTGAGAAAAATGAATGTTGAAAAAGTAAAAAGTGAAATGAAGAAATTATGGAGATTGACATTCCATGATTCAGATGAATATATTAATCTTGTATTTGATACTTATTTTCATCCGAAGTTTGTAGAATATGTAGAAAAAAACAATGAAATTGTATCAGCTCTTTTAGCTGTTCCATATAATTTTGAGAGATTAATTTGGGATGAGCAAGATGATAAATATTCTATCGGAAAATTAAAAGGTCTATATTTATGTGGTCTTGCCACCAAGACGGAATTTAGAAATCGAGGCTATATAAAGACATTAATTGAAAGAGTGAATAAAAAGGCATATGATTTGAATTATGATTTTACTTTTTTGATTCCTGCAGAGGATAGATTGCATGATTTCTATTTACGACAAAAGTATGTAGATTGCTTCAGGAGAGTCGAGGATAGATATATAAAAGGTTATGATTTTATTGGCAAATATAATGTAGGTGAAATTTTAAAGATTAATAAAATATCGGGAAGTAATGTTGTTTTTGAATATGGTGAATATGTTGTAAAAAGTATTAATAATATATTAGATGGTTTGAATGAAAAATTATTGGATTTTTATGAATATAAAAGATTGTCGGAAAAATATTTTGAATTAAAACATTCTGTTAAAGATTTTAATGCTGTATTAAATGAAAATTATATATCAGGCGGGAGTGTAGTGTCTATATTTAATAAAAATAGGGTATGTGTCGGTTTTCTTTTATTTAATATAAATGATAATAACGAATGTATAATTCCGCATCTATATTGCAATAATGAATTAGAGAAAAATTTATTATTACAGGGAGTATCAATTTTATATCCCGAGTATGATATTTTATTATACACCTATCCGGATGATATATCAAGAGAGTCTCTCCGTTCGCAGTTCATAAATTTAAACTATACAGAGAATGATATAGATGATATTAGGCCGGATGTGGAAACTGTTTATAATGTAGCCTGTCATCCGATAAATTATGGAATGGGGAGGATTTTACACGTTTATGAGATTCTGAAATTTGCGGATAATGTATTAGAAAATTTAAAATATTCGATTCTCATAAAAGAGGATTTCGATAATATTGAAAGATATTATACCAATAAAAATGGAAGAGTTCAGATGCAGACAGTTGTAAAAAAGACGGAAGAAGAGATATGGATTAAAGATTATGCTTCAGATAAAATCAGTAAAATAAAAAGGGTAGAGGTTACTGAGTTGACACCTGCGGAGTTGGGTGCTATCTTATGGAGGAATCTTGCCACTGGAACGGATTACGCAGAGATTGCGTTTTCGTTGCCTCGACTCCCGTTTAATATGTCGTACCTTCTTGATTAGAATTTAGATGAAGGAGAAATATTGTTCCCAAGATTGTTTTAATGATTCTTTCATTGAAATGGGTATGAAAGCGGAATGTATTTATTTGGGTGATTTTTACTGTATATGTCAACTATATACAATTTATTGTAATAATGTTAGTTGAGCGCAAAAATAGATAGAATAACGGTTATGAGATTCGAATTATTTAATTAGGGTAACTGATGATACGTGAAAATTAAATTGTCGCTGAAAATAGCGCATATTCAAAGATTATTATAATTAAGAACGAGTTTGAAACAGGTTACAAATTGGTCAATTTGTAACCTGTATTATATCTTGATGTGTATTGAGAGTCCTATTTACAATCGAATATTTACAATATGAAATTAAAGTTTTCAAGGGAGTACAAATCTAAATTGTAAATAGGTGTTTGGATAACAATTGTCAAGAGTCATAAAACCTAAACAAATGGCCATGGGAATGTAAATTTGCAGTTAAAAACGTGCTGAAATTGCAAATATTTACAATTAACACAAATTAACATAATACATAATACTCTGTAATAAAGCATAGTATAACGAAAATATAAAGTATGAGATTAATTATTCTCTTTGAGTTATGGCTAAAATTAACTTTCAAAGGTTGATTTGATTGTAATCTATTGATAATATGATTAGTGTGCTATATAAGTTGTTGTTATAGTTTAAGTATTTAATTTGCGTTTCTAAAGTATTAAATTTATAAACTGATTTGATTAATTGCAAAATCAAATTAATAAATTTCATTTAAAAATTGGTTGTTTGTAAATTTATGATTACATTTGTATAGATAAATTTATTACTGAAAAAACGTGGTTATGGAAGAAAATGTTGTGACTCGTCTAAAATTCTTTTTAGAGTCTGAGGGGTTATCCAACTCTCAGTTTGCCGATACGTGCGGAATTCCCCGCCCCACTCTATCGCAATTATTAACGGGACGCAATAAGAAGATTAGCGATGTTATTGTCGGACAGATTCACTCTGCTTATCCACAACTCTCAGTAATGTGGCTATTGTTTGGTGAAGGTCCGATGCACGAGGTTACGCATACTGACAACCATGAATATGATGACGACATAAAATTGCTCTGTAATGACGATACAGCTGCAGGAGAAATTTACGGTGAAAATCGAAATTTCACCGACGGGGGTACAGCTGAGGGTTGTTTTCGTAAGGAAAATAGGGTTAAAAGTGACAAATATAGTGCTGATATATCTGCATTTCAAAGAGATAGTGCTGTTAAAAAAATTGCAGAATTAGAGCGTGAAATAATGAAATTAAAGGGTAAGCCCAGAAAAGTAATACAAATAACCGTTTATTATGATGACAATACGTTCGAAACGTTCCGACCATCAGAATAGCGGGAGATAATTGTGAAAAAGTATGAATGCCGCAAGTATAATTCAAATTTCTATTTCGCATGGTACTCATCCCATACTACCATTAGATTTCTTAAAAAAATGGGCTGATACAGGTGTGGAAATTTATAATGAATAATCAATACTAATTTTAAAATTATAAAATAATAATTATATAATATATACTATAGTTGTAAATTTTAGTCATAATTATTTTAAACTATTTAAAAGCACACTATAAACATGTATTTAACAAATAAACTGAAAAATCTTACCGAATATTTTAATCTTACAAGTGATTTATTACCACAGACTGATGCGGAAAATGAGATTCGTTCAGGTGTGTCATTTCGTGGTAGTCAACTTGTTGTTTTAATATTAGCGATATTCGTTGCATCATTAGGTCTTAACGTAGACAGTATACCGGTGATAATTGGTGCAATGTTGATTTCTCCATTAATGGGTCCAATAATCGGAATGGGATTGGCAATAGGAATACAAGACTTTAATTTAATGAAAAGAAGTTTAAAAAATATAGCAATGGCTGTAATAGGATCAATTATTGCGTCGATGTTATATTTTTTAATTTCTCCACAATATGAAGACAGCAGTCAGTTATTGGCTCGCACATCTCCAACAATATATGACGCCTTTATAGCATTATTTGGCGGAGGCGCCGGGATAATTAGTATAATGTGCAAAAATAAGGGGCAAGTGATGCCGGGTGTTGCAATTGCCACCTCTCTCATGCCACCTCTTTGCACAGCCGGATACGGGCTTGCAACTCTTCAAATGCATTTCTTTTTCGGAGCTTTATATTTATTCATGACCAACATGATTTTTATTTTTGTTGCTGCATGGATAGGTGTAAAACTTGCAAGATTTAAGAAGGTCGTTTATCAAAATCAGGATCGTGCGAAGAGAGTAAAAAATATAGCATATATAGTAATAATTCTTATGATTGGTGTGAGTGTTTACTTGACATTCCAAATGATAAGAAAAAATATTTTTATAACTAAAGCGACAGAATTTGTAGAAAACCAAATGCAATTTCCCAACACACAGATATTAAATCATAGTGAGTATATTAGTAAAGGGAAAAGATATATAGACGTAACACTGATTGGAGCTCCACTTCCTAAAGATTCTTTACAGTTGGCAATGATGAATAAGTTGGATTCCGTAGGGTTGGGAGGAACTATTCTGAACATAAAACAAGGATTCTCATTAGCTGCGACTGTAAAATCGGATAAGGATAATTTTAATCAATTTTATTCGATAATGCAAAATGAAATTTCAAATCGCGACAAAACGATAGACAGTCTGAAAAATGTTATAGATTTAAATAATACATTCTCCGATCAGTCTGCTAAAATATCGCCGGAAATTAGAGTGATTTTCCCTTCTATAAGGGATATTGCACTTTCAAAAATGGAGGCATCAAGTATTTCTCAAAATCCGGATGAATTGGTAAAGGATACAATTAACATGGTGTTTGTAAATGCACCGCAAGGGCTCACTTCCGTTCAGCGTAAAAAGCTTTCTGAATATGTCGGAGTGCGATTAAATCAGAAGAATATCCATGTGACGGTTAACCCTGCAAATTTCCCGTGGCCTTCATCAGTTGCGGAAAAAAGTTTACGTAATCAGAAAAAGTAATAGAATAATAAATAATGATAATAGAAGAAGAGGCAACATATGCGCTTATAGGTTATCCGGTAGGTCATTCATTTTCTGCCGGATATTTCAATAAGAAATTTGAGGAAGAGAAACTTGACGAAAGATATGTTGCGATTCAAATACCCCGAATTTCACTATTCCCCTCTATTCTTAATGAATATAGGCATCTTAAGGGGATAAATGTTACAAGTCCATGGAAACAGGATATAATACCATTTTTGGATGAAATCTCTGAGGATGCAAAAAAAATAGATGCAGTTAATACGATCAAGATAACGCGCATTAAAGGTGCGTTACATCTAAGTGGCCATAATACAGATATATACGGGTTTCGCGAATCACTAAAAAAAGTGGTAAGGGAAGATATCTCGTCCGCTCTAATATTTGGCACCGGAGGTGCATCAAATGCAGTTGCTGAAGCTCTTTCTCAATTGGGAATCAAATATATGCGTGTCAGTCGCTCCTCGGACAATGCCTTGAACTATGCTGATTTATCGACAGAATTAGTGGCGCAATCGAAGTTGCTGATTAATGCGACTCCTCTTGGAATGGGGCAAAATACGAGCAAATGTGTGCCAATACCCTATGACGCCATCTCCACAAAGCATATTTGTTATGACCTTATTTATAATCCTGCACAAACAGAATTTCTAAAAAGAGGGATGGAGAAAGGTGCTACTGTCATCAACGGACTTGAAATGCTGCATCTTCAAGCTCAGCAATCATGGCGAATATGGAATGAAGAATGATTAGGACATTTCTCGATAAAGCTCCCTTTTTTGCTCTTTTGGTGATGCTATTGCTCGCGATGCTTTTGCACTCCATCGGAGCTTCATGGATTACGTCCGCTATAGCTTTTCTGTCAGGAATCATAATTGCATTAAGTATACTCAAAGTTGACTCCGCCTCCAAATTTGAGAGATTTAACAAGACTTATTGGTGGCCTCTTTCCTTGATGGCATTTGCTGTCTCGCTTTTTACATTCTGTTGTCAGGATACAAGATTTCCCGATACAGATGCACCACAGCCGCAACATGCCTTGTGTGGCGTAATTGAAGAGATTACCACTCAAGAATATGGCGACAGATTGTTAGTAAGAATTGATAAATATAAAAATCAAAATTCTAAATCAGCCTCACCATTCAAGATATTCGTATATTCCTCATCGGCAGACTGCAATGTCTCTGACAGTATCCGATTTTTCAATTCTATAGATTGGTATTTCGAGCGTCTAAGGCTGCAAGGATATGAGGAAATGATGATGAGAAGAGGAATCCTTGGAGAAGTCCGCACCGGAATAAACCATATAGAGCATATTGGTGTTGAGAATAAGAAAATTCCACCACCTTATCTTATTCGTGTGAAATTTGCGAACATAATTGATAATTTGCAAATAGGACCTAATGCAAAGTTGCTGATAAAAATGTTATTGCTTGGCGATAGAACTGACTGTTCTCAAGAACTCAAGCAAAAATTTGCATACGCGGGAATTGCTCACATCTTTGCACTAAGCGGTATGCATATTGCTATAATTCTCAGCCTTATCTTATGGCTATTGCGTCCGCTAAATCTTATATTACCCTCGAAAACAAGATTTTTGTTGGCTATAGTCTTAATCTGGATATTTGTTTATTGCATAGGTGCACCATGGAGCACTGTCAGAGCTGCCGTGATGAGTACTTTTATGCTTTTGGCTTTGTGGGTGGAAAGAAGAGGGGACGTAAGCCTCAATGCCCTTTGTGCTTCCGCTTTCTTTATATTGCTATATTCTCCTCGAACTATCTCAGATCCATCCTTCCAATTAAGCTTCTTTTGCGTCATGTGCTTGATGGCATATTCCGATGCAATCCATTTCATTGAAATCTCCAAGCATCCATATATCTACAAATTTGCAACCTTTCTTCTTGGCATACTTGTAGCATCGATTGGTACGTGGGCAATTACAGCATGACACTTCTCAATGTTTACACCGGCTTTTGCCATTTCAAATGTCATAATTCTTCCATTTCTGCCCACCTATATAGTCCTGGAAATAGTATATGTATTGGCATCACTTTGCGGATTTCAGATTCCACTGACAGGTCATATTCTTGATTGGGGGGCAGACGCTGTTATGCTATTAACGGAATGGCTCGGAGGGAATGACAGCAGAGTAATATTCTTACAACCCCATTGGCTTGTAGCAGTACTTTGGACTGCAGCCACAGTAGGTTTGGGAATATATCTGTCGCAGCGTAAAAATTTGCAAAAATGGAAAGAGGGGAGCGGTGTGCCTAAATCGCATAAATGTATGCCTTATTGTATCGGTACTTTTATGGTATTTGCATTAATCCTTCTTCCATTTGGTACTAAAGCCGACAATTCAGTGCAAATTGAAATTCATCGTCCAATGTTCAATCCATATATTGTAATGACATCTCCCAAAGGAATAAGAACACCGATAAAATACGCAGAAGGAGAAACGTCGAGATGGAAAGTAGCCGGAAAATCCTTCGTAATGATTTCGTGTAACAATTATTCCGAACGTTCCAGACAACCGTTTATTCCTCCCAACGTGCCGGAAAAATGCGATTATCTCATTGTAGATACAAGGTATAGAGGTTCCCTTTCTCGTCTTTTACAGTATTTTGCCCCCAATATAATTGTGGATGGCAGAACACCCACCTCAGAGTTTGAATCATTCGCGTCCGAGATGAACAGATTAAATTACAATGTCACTGTACATTCATTATATGCCGACAGACATTTAATTATTCAAATATACTCCCCTGAATAAGACCGAACTTCACAATACCATTATCTATGATTATAGGAAAGTCTATTGTCTCGGTAAACGAAATCTCCTCCGTATAAGGAACAATCTCCCAATCCCCAAATTGAAATTCTCGTCCCGCCAATAAATGTTGCGGCAATCGCAACAACTCACTCTTATCATCTGCTCTCAAGATAAGAATATGTGGCGTGTCATACTTCTTGCCGATAAAACAATTGAGAGTAAGAAATTTCCTTGTTCCCATAAGGCATAGAGGTTGTTAATGGATTTGAATATGATTTTTGCAGAAATATCTTTTCAATTTCTTAGAGTACATCCATTTGTGCGACCTTTTAGAGGTTGTTTAAAAAATAAGATTTAAAAATTGCTCGTAATAATCAATATAGTGATTTTATGAATGAATCATTTTAAGTTAAGTCTTATTATTAAACATCCTCTTAATGTTCTGCCGGATTGATACTCTTTTTCGTAGATCCCCTCCCTGGTCGGTATCCTCCGGCAGAAGGGGATATCCCGCTAATTGGTGCGTCTATAGCCTTCTCAGATATAGCTCCGTCAGAACCGGTCTTTGATCTGTTGGACAAACTGTCGTTTTGTGTGGAATTTACTGTATTAATCCTCTTATTCTTTCCCGGGGCAAGCAAATTTTGTTGTGAGGAATACCCTCCGTAAGTATCACGATTAAATGGTCTATCAACAATTAAGATACTGTCAAGCCATAAAGGTAGCACAGATCGTGATGTGACTTGTGCCGTACCAAACAGTCGTTTGACATCTCGTGTAGAATCCGTCTGTAAAGTGATGGATAATTTACGTGTTCCACCGAATGTGCGATTACGTAAAGACATACCTCCATCTGCATACTCTACACCAAGCACCGCATTCATCGTTACATTATCTGAAGTGCGCATTGACCATTCTATTTGGTCACCCCTCTTTATTGTTGGGGATAAAGAAAAGCGAATACCGTCACCGATGCCAAGATTTGACAACATGGCCATCTGTGAATAAGGCCAAAGAGATTCCATATCACCATCCTTGGTGGATGTTTGGGTAGCCCCCTGTGCCTTTTCCAGACGCTTTGCCACCTTCTCATAAAGCTTGCTGTAGCTATCCATATTATGCCCATACCAATCTATCGTCTTATCAAACTCAGCTTCAGTCACTCCGTTATCCTTAAGAACTTGAAGCTTAAGTGCTCGCCTTGATTCTATTGACGCATATTCTCCATGCATCTGTATGTAAGCATCTGCAAGCTGTAAATCTGAAAGCACATCTATAGTTTTCCTCTCTGATAATACACCCTCCGGCCGTTTCTCGCATGATACTAATGCGAGAACAAGTGTCATCAAAAGAAAGAAACGATTAATTCCGAGCATAAATAATCAAGACTTTTTCATACGTGCCCGAAGATAAAGCAACGATTCGGAAAACTCATTGGAATAGAATACAATCAACATAAATACACCTACACATATTGATGCGTCTGCGATATTAAAGATATATTGAAAAAATTCAAAATACCCCCCACCAACAATTGGAACCCATTCCGGCCATACGAAATCAAAAAATGGGAAATACAACATATCTACAACTCTGCCTTCAAACCATCCGGAATATCCTCCACCAATAGGGAATAATTGTGCGATTTCCGGTGGCATCGGATTATTAAATATCTCACCATAAAAGACGCAATCGAATATATTGCCCGCTGCCCCGGCTGTTATCAAAGCACACGTCACAAGAAACCCGGAACGTACACTTGGCTTGTGTACAACCCTCATGATGTACCATATAAAGACACCTACAGCCAATATTCTTCCAAGCGTAAGCAAGAGCTTACTGCCAAGCTCCATTCCAAAGGCCATGCCATTGTTCTCTATAAATTTCAAATGCCACCACGGGAAAATCTCCAAATCCTCACCAAGATAGAAATGTGTCTTTACCCATATTTTAATAGTTTGATCTGCTATTAAAACTGCAAGTACCACTATAAATACCAGGAGGCAACGCTGTCGTGCTGCCTCTTCAAGGTGTTGTTGTTTTGATGTTGTTGTCACTTTATTTGCTTTTTGCCTCTATCGACAACGTCGCATGTGGCACTGCCCGCAATCGGTCCTTCGGTATAAGATTCCCCGTTACTCTGCATATACCATATGTCTTATTGTCAATCCTTACAAGAGCAGCTTTGAGCTTCTGGATAAACTGCAACTGTCTGTCAGCAAGTCGTTTCACTTCTGCCTTCTGTGCTGCAGTAGTACTCTCTTCCATCGTTTCCGATGAACTCATACCTCGATTCTCCGTACCGTCAGTGTCATCATAACTCCCGACAAGTGCGTTATACTCATTTCGTGCTTTTGCAAGCTTCTCCTCTATAAGTACGCGAAACTCCTCAAGTTCAGCGTCTGAATATCGCTTTAATTCCTCTGCCATAGCTTTAAAGTTTAGTCTCATACCTATCACCCGAATGTCGGACTCCGGCTATGAGTCGATGGATATAAAATTTTAGTAGAATCTGCGTTTCAATTACGGTATAATTGCAATTAATTTCACCGTCAATGAAATCGCTTTGCCTTTAAACGCTCAGCAGGCCTTAAGTGTTTTTGAGAAGGTGTCGATTTTTATTTATTATTTACCCACACCTTCTCAAAATTCGCTTTCTTTATTATTCTTTATCTACTTTGGCTATTACCTCAAAACCATCAATATCAAGAACTTCTCCGTCCGTGAGACTCTCTGATACCTTTAACTCCGATGCAAGCACCTGAGCTGAGATATATTCTCCAAACTGTGCAACAGCTGACTCTGTTTCCGGTGTAGAACTCAATTCTACCTTAACCTTATCCGTAATCTCAAAATCTTTCGACTTACGGATATTCTGGATACGATTGACAAGCTCTCTCGCCATCCCTTCATTCTTCAGCTCCGGTGTCAAGGTCACATCAAGTGCCACCGTAAGATTGCCGTCATTGGCCATCAACCATCCGGGTATCTCCTCCGGTATGATTTCAACATCCTCAAGTGTAACAATCGGTGACCCATCTATCTCGGTGAATGTAAATTGCCCGCTGCGTTCCAATTCAGATATCTGAGACGCTTCCATTTCAGATATCGCCTTGCCAAGCTGTTTCATCACCTTACCATATCGCGGACCAAGCTTGCGGAAATCAGCCTTTACTCGTTTCACCAAGCCGCTCTCTTCATTTCCTACCACTTGCATATCCTTAACATTTACCTCGTTAAGTATAAGTTGGCGAACTGCTTCAAGTGCATCTTTCTGACTATCTTCGGCTACTGCTACAAGCAGCTTCTGAAGTGGCTGACGAACTTTCAAATTCACCTTACGTCTAAGTGCAAGAACATCTGAAGTTACATCTTGGGCAAGCTGCATTCGCTTCTCCAATGACGTGTCAATCAACGCTGAATCAGATTCCGGGAACTTGCTCAAATGCACTGACGCAAATCTGTCCCCTTCCGTGCATGCCGACATCAAATCTCCATATAAACGCTCGCTATAGAACGGAGAGAATGGTGCCATTAATTGCGCTATTGTAGCCAAACAAGTGTGGAGAGTCTGATATGCAGACAATTTGTCTGTATTCATCTCTCCGGCCCAGAAACGCTTGCGATTCAATCTCACATACCAATTGCTAAGATGATCATTGACAAACTTCTCTATAGCTCGAGCGGCCCGGGTAGGTTCATAATCATCAAGGCTCTCTTTCACATCCGCTATCAATGAATGTAGCAAAGAGATAATCCAACGGTCAATCTCCGGTCTCTCTTTCGCAGGCACTTGCTCCTCACATCCTGTAAATCCATCCACATTTGCATATAATGCAAAGAATTTATATGTGTTATACAACGTCGAGAAAAGTTTACGGCTCACTTCTGAGACCCCCGCCTCGTCATATTTCAAATTATCCCACGGAGCAGAATTCGATATCATATACCATCTTACCGGGTCACTGCCAAATCTTTCTATATTATTGAACGGATCTATAGCATTCCCAAGACGTTTAGACATCTTATTCCCGTTCTTGTCAAGAACAAGTCCGTTTGATATGACAGCTTTATAAGACACAGAATCAAACACCATTGTGGCAATGGCATGTAGGGTGAAGAACCATCCTCTAGTCTGATCCACACCTTCCGCTATGAAATCAGCCGGATAGACCTCCTTATTCTCAAAAGCTTCCTTATTCTCAAACGGGTAGTGAATCTGAGCATAAGGCATCGCTCCGCTGTCAAACCATACGTCTATCAAATCAAGCTCCCTTCTCATCGGTTTTCCACTTTCCGATGTCAGAATCAACTCGTCAACGTATGGACGATGAAGATCTATTTTTTCATAATTTTCTTTTGTGTAAACACCGGGGACAAAACCCTTCTCCTTCATGGGATTGCTGCTCATGAGCCCTGCTTTGACACTCTTCTCTACCTCATTATACAACTCCTCATATGAGCCGATGCATATCTCTTCCTTGGCATCTTCGGTACGCCATATCGGTAAAGGTGTGCCCCAATATCTGCTGCGACTCAGATTCCAATCCTGAAGATTCTCAAGCCATTTGCCAAATCTTCCCGTACCCGTCGAGGCAGGTTTCCATTTGATAGTCTTATTCAGCTCTATCAACCGATCCTTGGCTGATGTTGTTCTGATGAACCAACTGTCCAATGGATAATAAAGCACAGGCTTGTCTGTGCGCCAGCAATGAGGATAATTATGTACATGCTTCTCTATGCGGAACGCCTCACCGGATTGTTTCATCTCCATACAGAGCACTATATTCAAATCCTCATCCTTTGATGAAGCTGCCTCATCATATTTCCCTCCTGCATTGTATTTAGGATTATATGCATTCTTCACATAATCCCCCGCATGACGGCTATATAACTCTACATTCACACATTTAGCCACAAACGAATCTGCCAACTCATCAATGGTGTAATATTTCCCCTTAAGATCCACCATCGGTCTGGTCTCACCTCGCTTGTTTATCATGAATAGCGGCGGAATGCCTGCATCTTTTGCTACTTTGGCGTCATCTGCACCAAATGTCGGGGCTATATGCACTATTCCCGTACCATCATCTATTGTCACATAGTCACCGGGAATTACCCTAAAAGCCTCTTCGCTTAGCTCTACAAACCTGTCATTGTCCACACTGAAAATCTTCTCCGGATGAGCCTTTGCATATCGACTTACCCATTCGGGTGAATTCGCATTGAGATTGTCACAGGGCTTCACCCATGGAAGAAGTTGTGAATAATGCATCCCTACAAGCTCCGAACCTTTATAACGACCGGTCACCTGATAGGGTATCACTTTATCTCCATGCTTATACTCATCAAGAGGTTTATCAGCTCCGTCTGCTTTAAAATATGCACCGATTAGCGGTTCAGCCATCACTACCGTAATCTTTTCTCCGGTATATGGATTATATGTACGAATTGAGGCATAATCAAACTTGGGACCCACACACAATGCTGTGTTTGAAGGTAAAGTCCAAGGAGTAGTGGTCCATGCAAGGAAATACGGTTTACCCCATCCAATCATCTCCGGTTTGGGATCCTTCACCTCAAAAAGAGCTGTCACTGTCGTGTCTTTAACATCTCGGTAACATCCCGGCTGATTAAGCTCATGCGAACTTAACCCGGTACCTGCGGCAGGACTGTAAGGCTGTATCGTATATCCTTTATATAAATACCCCTTCCGGTAAAGATTCTTAAGAAGCCACCATACAGATTCTATATATCTGCTGTCATAAGTAATATACGGATTTTCAAGATCCACCCAATATCCCATCTTGTGAGTAAGATCTGTCCATTCTCGCGTATATTTCATTACCTCCTTGCGGCACGCTGCATTATAGTCATCCACTGATATCTTGCTCCCGATATCCTCCTTGGTGATTCCCAATGTCTTTTCAACACCAAGCTCTACAGGCAAACCATGCGTGTCCCATCCGGCTTTACGCTTCACTTGATATCCCTGCATCGTCTTATATCGGCAGATTATATCCTTTATCGTACGAGCCATCATGTGGTGGATGCCGGGCATACCATTTGCTGACGGAGGCCCCTCATAAAACACGAACGAAGGACATCCCTCTCGCTCTGTCATACTTGCCTCAAAGAGTGAATGTGCATCCCAATCTTTGAGTACTTCCTTATTCACGTCCGACAGATTTAACTGTCCTGTATATTCTTTAAATTTCTTAGACATCTTGCTGATTGTAATTCTTTGATTACTAAAATTTTGAACCTTTACTACCCTTGGAACCCTTCATTCCTCCTCCAAGTGCAAATATATTCTGATCGTAACTGAAGGTCTTGCGGTCTGTCTCTCGTTTGCGTCGTAATGCAAGCTCTACAAGTTTATCCATCAATTGCGTGAATGTAATCCCTGTAGCTTCCCACAGATAAAAGCTCAAAGATCCCGGGATTGTGTTTATCTCGTTTACATAGATGGAATTATCTTTCATGTCAATCATCACGTCAACACGGCTTACTCCGTGACAACTCAACACTCGGAATGTATCCCCGGCCATTTGGCGTATCTTTTCTGATACTTCCACGGGAAGATCGGCCGGAATTCGCTTGTCGCTGCTTTGCATCCCGGCGTTTGTCTTTGTTCCTCCCATGTATTTATCTTCGTATGACAGAAAATCTCCACTTTTTATAGGCTCCTCACACACTGAAGACTGATGGTCGTCAGCATCGCCCAATACAGAGCAATTAATCTCCTTAAGTTCACCAATCATGTGTTCCACAATGATGCGTTGTGAAAATTTCTCGGCATTATTAATTCGCTCTATCAACTCTTCACGGTTGGATGCCTTCCCTATTCCGACACTGGATCCAAGATTGGCCGGTTTAACAATCACCGGATATCCAAGCTTGCTCTCTACCTCGACAATAATCTCATCTTTGCGCTTAAACCATTCCTTGTCTGTCATCCAAACATAATCCACAACCGGAATGCCACTCTCCCGCAAAATCATCTTCATAGTGATTTTGTCCATCCCATTGGCTGATGAGAGTGTGTTGCATCCCGCGAACGGTATCCCTATTGTCTCAAGAAGACCCTCAAATATCCCATCCTCCCCGTTGGTGCCGTGAAGAACAGGGATTGCTACATGAAGCTCCTTTACTATCGGATTACGCTTCATAAAACGTCCCGTCTCAGCCTTATACAGATTGTAATCGCCATATTCCGGACGCATAAACACCTCTGTCGCATTTGCAGTCAGTGTATTCAAATCTTTATAATTCTGTATATCCAACAAGTTATCCCCCGTATACCAACGTCCTTGCTTGGTGATATAGACGGGAATAATGTCATATTTATCCTTGTCAAATGCGTTTATGGCTTGTAGTGCTGATATTACCGATATCTCATGCTCTACGGATCGTCCTCCGAAAAAAACTGCTACATTAGTTTTCATTAATATTGTAAATATCTGATTTATGCGATAATGCAAACAATCTATATGACTCTTGTTGCTATTAACTCCTTGCTCAGATATTAATTGCCTGTAGAATCATATATTATTAATGTGCAAAATTACAAAATCAATCCCACAATAGCAAGTAAGAATCAAAAAAAATAGATGACATTCCATCAAAATGAAATAGTATTCTTTTTCGAATCCGGATAATCCCCGTGATGCACTCTATAGGTATAGATTCAAGTAATAATTGACGGATATAGTTAAATAGTGTTAAAATTTTGTAAAATTCAAAGTCCGGGAAACTTAGAGAAATAGGGTTCTAAATTGACTTTTTACCATTTAACAAACTTAGTAAATTGGTAGTATAATTGGTCAAAATGTCGTATTTTGCACAGGTTGTTCCGCGGTGTGCAAAATGCTAAACTTTATTAATTCATTGAAAATAAGGTCTTAATAATTTGGATTTAAAGCATAAGTTTAGTAATTTTGCAATGTCAAACTAATCGAATGATAACCTGACAATCCAATTACGATTTAATCAACGAACTAAAAAAACTACGGATTGAAAGGTGAAAATTAAGAAAAGTCATGAATTTAAAAAATATTATAGCGGCCTCTCTCATTTTTCTCTCTCCTGTAATAGCAACAGCACAAACCCCTTCAAAAGCCCAACAAGCTCGTCAGAAAGCTCACAAAGAGCAGTTGGCAAATGTTAAGAACCGACTTGACAAATCAATAATTTCCGATTTCGTATCTACTGACGTTGCAAATCGCGAGAATTCATTTGCAGGCCTTTCATCAGAGTCCGCTTCAATGTTGGATGACATCCTTAAGGAAGGCGCCAAACATCTTGGAAAGAAATATGTACACGGTGCTAAAGGTCCTAACCAATTTGACTGCTCGGGATTTACTTCATACGTCTACAAACAATTCGGCTACAGCATCTCTCCAGGTTCCCGTATTCAATATACTCAGGGAGTGCCGGTAGCTCGCAATGAACTTCGTAAAGGCGACCTTGTATTTTTTACAAGCCGCAGCTCCGGAAAGAATGTGGGACACGTCGGTATAGTAGTAAGTGCTGACAACGAAAAAGGAACATTCCGCTTCATCCACGCGAGTGTAAAAGGTGTAAGATATAATGATTTTGAAGGATATTATGTGCCAAGATATGTAGGAGCACGCAGAATAATAACCAAATAATATATTTGAAACTATAATTCAGATATAAAATATGCAAACCTCTTTAGGTTTGCATATTTTATATCTATGGCAACGTTCATAATATTGCGCATTAAAAAAAAAATGTGTACCTTTGTGAGAAAATTAACAGCCTGAACAAGGCATCCATGACACATTCTATCCATGACAGACAATCGCTACGACCTCAGAGGCGTATCCGCTACAAAAGAGGAGGTACACGCCGCCATTAAAAATGTAGATAAAGGTTTATTCCCTAAAGCTTTCTGTAAAATTATTCCGGATGTGCTTTGTGGAGATTCAGAATATTGCAATATAATGCATGCTGACGGTGCCGGAACAAAATCGTCACTCGCATATCTTTATTGGAAAGAAACCGGAGACATTTCTGTATGGAAGGGGATAGCTCAGGATGCTCTGATAATGAACATTGATGACCTTCTCTGTGTAGGCGCTACAGACAATATCCTTCTGTCTTCCACCATCGGGCGTAATAAGATGCTTGTTCCCGGAGAGGTAATTTCTGCAATTATCAACGGCACAGAGGAACTCCTCTCTGAAATGCGTAAATACGGTGTGAATATTGTAAGCACCGGAGGTGAAACAGCCGATGTAGGTGATCTTGTCAGAACAATTATTGTAGACAGCACCGTGACGTGCCGAATGAAACGCTCCGAGGTGATTGACAACGCAAATATTTGTGAAGGTGACGTGATAGTCGGTTTATCATCAAGCGGTCAAGCAGTTTATGAAACGGAATATAATGGCGGGATGGGGAGTAACGGATTGACTTCCGCACGTCATGATGTGTTCTCAAAATATCTCCTTGAGAAATATCCTGAAAGCTGTGATCCGGCTGTTCCTGATTCGTTGAAGTATTCCGGTGGGTGCAGACTTACTGATGCCGTGGCAGGGACACCCGTCGATGCCGGCAAGTTGGTGCTTTCTCCGACACGTACATACGCACCTGTCATTGCCAAAGTCCTCAATGAGATGCGATACAAAATTCATGGAATGATACATTGTTCCGGAGGGGCTCAGACCAAAATTCTCCATTTCCTTGATGAAAGTTTGGCGGTGGTCAAAGACAACATGATGGAGATTCCCCCACTTTTCCGTCTTATACAAGAGCAAAGCGGCACTGATTGGAAAGAGATGTATAAAGTGTTTAATTGTGGTCACCGATTTGAGATATACCTACCGACTGAATATGCTCAACAGGTTATTGCAATCTCAGAAGAATTCGGAGTAAAGGCTCAAATTGTGGGAAGAGTGGAGAAGAGAAAAGAGGGAGCACCTGCTCTGACCATAAAGTCGGAATATGGTATTTTTGAATATTGATAAAAACTTTAGTACAAACTTGTTGTTATAATCAATAAAAGATTGTATGTAAATTAATGTTAATGGATTTGGGCATAATATAAAGAGATTCCCGTTAATGCCTATCATTACCACATATTTCTAACTAACGAAAATAATGAAAAAGATTTATCTGACAGCTGCGCTCGCAGCCATTCTTGCCGGAAGTATGACACTAAGCAGCTGCATAGGCAGTTTCGCTCTTACAAATAAGGTGTTGACTTGGAATAATCAAGTAGGTAATAAATTCGTTAACGAGCTTGTTTTCTTTGCCTTTTGGGTGCTTCCTGTATATGAAGTGACCGGACTTGCCGATTTGTTGGTAATCAATTCAATAGAATTTTGGAGCGGTAATAATCCGATGAGCGCGTCTGTTAAAGCCATAGATACCGACCATGGCCGTTATCTGGTGAAATGTGATGGTAAAGGTTATGACATAGACTGTCCGGACGGATCAAGTATGCGACTCAATTTCAATACTGAAGAGCAGACTTGGTCATATGCTGACTCAGAGACTGGACGTGATATCCCTTTGATGACATTTATCGATTCCCGTCACGTCAAAATGATAACACCGCAGGGAGACATGACAACGATTGAACTATCCGAACAAGGTGTGATGGCCTATCGGCAAATGGCCGAAATTCCTGCAGTGGCAATACGATAACAATTATTCTACACTCCTTTGGGCAACGTCGGAATCTGAAATATCATATTCTATATAAAAATAGGAATGAACGATTTTAACCCAAGAAGTGTTATTGTAAGAAACATTTAAAAGAAATATAAAAACATGAAACCACTTCACATTATTTGCGCTGTACTCGGTGGAGCAATAGCCGGTGCTACAGTAGGACTACTTCTCGCCCCCGAAAAAGGCGAACATACTCGCAAAAAAATTGCCAAACTCCTTAAAGAAAAAGGTATCAAGCTGAAAAAAGGAGATATGGAAGAACTTGTAGACGAGATTGAAGACCAAATAGAAAAACATCTCTAACCACAAAAACAGAAAAGAGAATGAAATCACTCAATATTTTATATGCCTTCCTCGGAGGAGCAGTGGTAGGTTGTGCAGCAGCAATGTTGTTCGCTCCGGAAAAAGGTGAAGAAGTACGTGCAAGAATCTGCAAACTTCTCAAAAAGAAAGGCATCCGTCTGAGCGACGAAGATGTAGATGAACTCGTAGCTGAACTTGCTGCTACAGAGCAGTAATCAGTCGCATATAAAGATAAATAGCAGAGGGGGTCGACTCGAAGCCGCATCCCCTTTGCTTTATAAAAAGGGATTTGCCTTTCCGGCAGGGGAGAGGGATATATAAAACATAATCAGACATGAAAGACAAACTGACTGACGAGGTACGCCTTCTTTACGTCGAGGCGAGAAAATGGTGGCATAATCAAGTGGATTATGTGAAACTTACCGCCGCTGAAAAGTTCACCATATTGGTGAGTGCGCTTGTAGTGGGTGCCGTATGCATGTTTATTTCTACAATTGCTTTGGTGCTCTTTTCATTCGCATTGGTAGAAGTATTCAAGGATTTCTTGTGCCCTGCCTTAGCTTACACCTGTGTCGGAGGTGTCTTTATTATATTGTGCATCCTGATTGTGATTTTCCGCCGTCCGTTGGTGCTTAATCCCATAGCACGGTTTATCACTCGATTGATAATAGATAAATCAAAATAACACTATGGAAAATAATCAAATACAAAGCAATAATCAGGAGCCGGTTCAATTCCACGGATATACACTCGATGAAATTAGGTATCAGAGAGCACTTTCGGCTCTTCAAAGAGAATTTGCCAAAGAGAAGATTATTTCTCAGGTCACCAAAATACGCAAACGAGGTGTGTTCGGATTGAACGAAAAACCCGGGACATTAGCCAAAGCAGGTGGTGTTGCATCGAAAATACTCGGTGGCTTGAACTATGTGGATTATGCATTGATAGGATTTTCTGCGTTTTCCACCATTAGAAAAGTTTTTAAATTTTTTCGACGAAAATAAGAATCTATTTGAAAAATAAGGTATTTGCAATAAATTGTCAACCTAACCTTAGAGCCGATACATGAACGATTATTATTCTGTAAGATTCGATGTGGAAGAGTGTACATCCGATTACACTGATCTCTTGGCTGCATATCTTGCTGACGAGGGATATGAGTCATTTGTTCCCGACAATGAAGGGATGACTGCATACATTAGGGAAGACCTGTGGAATCTCTCTGCGGTCAATCAGATTGTCGCACAAATGCCGATGCCCAATAAAGTGACTGTAAAGAGAGAGTTTATTGAGGGAAAAGACTGGAATGAAGAATGGGAAAAAAATTACTTCAAACCGATAGTTATTGAAGATAAATGTGTAATCCACTCTACATTTCACAATGATATTCCGGAGGCTGAATACGATATCCTGATAGATCCCAAAATGGCTTTCGGTACAGGTCATCATTTCACGACCCGACTGATGGTGAAATATCTTCTTGAGAATGATTTGCAAGGTAAAAGTGTAATAGATATGGGTACCGGAACGGGTATTCTGGCTGCGCTTGCAGCTATGCGGGGAGCAAAAAGAGTGGATGGTATAGAGATTGATCCTCCGGCATATGAAAATGCTTGCGAGAATATGTCTCTGAATGATGTCAATGTTAATATCATACTCGGTGATGCCCAATCACTGGAACAATTACCTGATGCTGACCTCCTTCTTGCAAATATAAATAGAAATATAATCCTTGAAGACCTCTCCGCATATTCTGCGAAAGTGAAAAGAGGTGGAAATATAGTGCTGAGTGGATTTTATCTTGCTGATGTGCAGATATTAAGAGAAAAAGGATTGCAATGCGGTCTTTCATTTGTGGGGACAAGCTCGGAAGGTGAGCAGCAGTGGACACGTCTGGTGTTCGTAAAGGATTGAGAAATCTCTCAACTATCATCCTTCAGCCATCCGCTTGTATTATTAACATAATTTAATACGTTATTATGCTCCATTATTTGGAATTTGCTAAATAATGTATTATCTTTGTATTCCGAAAGAACGGGTCTTAATCCCGCGAACTCAAAACAGACAGTCAAAAGACGCCTTATAAAAAAAGAATTACAACTAATTAACATCAAAATTAATTGCCTATAGACCGAGATCTACCCAACTAATAACTGGAATAGAGTAATGGTAAAATACATAAGCCGCACCGACGAAGAATTGGTGAAAGCTTACGCGCAGGGCAATAATGAAGCATTCGACACACTCCTGAAGCGTCATCAGGTTCGTATCTTCAACTATATCCTTCGTGTAGTGAAAAACGAAGATGTTGCCAACGACATCTTTCAGGAAACTTTTGTTAAAGCTATCCTGACAATAAAGCAAGGAAGATATACTGAAAATGGTAAATTCCCGGCATGGATATCTCGTATAGCTCACAATCTCATTATTGATTATTATCGTCAGGAGAAATCTGAGAATGTACAGTCTACAGATATTGAAGAGATGGATGTTCTCAATCGTAAGGAATTGTGTGAACGTACCATCGAAGACGAACTGATTGCAAACCAGATTACTGCCGATGTGAAATTCTTGATTGAGGAATTGCCGGACTTGCAGAAGGAAGTTCTCAAAATGAGATATTACAACAATATGTCATTTAAAGAGATTGCCACCCAAACAGGTGTCAGCATTAATACCGCTCTGGGGCGTATGCGCTATGCTATTCTTAATCTTCGTCGTATAGCACAAGAGAGAGACATTGTCTTGACTCTTTGATTTGAAAAGGATATAGCCCTGCAAAATACACTTACATTAATATACTTATAGTGAAATTCCAAAATTTGAAATTTCGCTATAAATTTTTTTATAAAAATACAATAATCGGTAATCTTCTTCGTTATTTAATTGAAAAGAGGGTAGAACACACCCGGTGAATATAATCCCCCTGCCTATGACGAAAAATTACCCCGTATGCTCTGCTGAGCAACCATTAAAAATCGAAGATATGAAATCTCCGAAATCCAGTACATTAGGCTTTCTTCGTCAGTTTGCAAGAGCGTATTGCTCGCTGCAAGGAGTTAATCAATCCTCTTTTGTAGCTAATTAAGATTAGAAAATGACGAAAGCGTGAGGAACATTTTCCTGAAAACTTCTGTGACTTGAGTGTCTTGGAAGTTTTTTTTATTATTTGTCGGAACGATGTTTTTTTTGTAACTTTGAAGTGGAAAAGAAAGTTTCTGCTGATAATCATTTAAGATGTATATAACATTATGAATATAAGGAAAATAAGTGATAAGGTGATGTATGTGGGTGTAAATGACCGTGTCACTCATAAATTCGAATCGATGTGGCCGCTTCCATATGGTGTTACATACAATTCCTATCTTATTGCTGATGAGAAAATTGCATTGATAGATGCAGTGGAAATCACTGAAGTGGATGACCTGTTGGCTAATATAAGAAAAAATATAGGTTCAGAGGCTAAAATTGACTATCTGATAGTCAATCATATGGAGCCTGACCATTCCGGTGCTATCCCGATTCTGCTTGATGAATTTCCTGAAATGAAGATAGTGGGAAATAAACTAACAATCGGTATGGTGAAAGGGTTTTACCATATCGATGATGATAATCACTTTCTCGAAATTAAGGATGGAGAAGAACTCAATCTCGGGTCAAAAACATTGCGATTTATCACTACCCCGATGGTGCATTGGCCGGAGACTATGATGACATGGTTGGTAGAGGATGAATTACTTTTCTCCGGTGATGCCTTTGGTACATTTGGTGCGCTTAACGGTGCTGTGGTAGACGAAGATATGGACACTTCGCTTTACCTCCGGGAAGCTTACAGATATTATTCCAATATTGTGGGGAAATACGGTAATTTTGTGATGCGGGCTGTTAAAAAACTTGAGGGCTTGAGATACACCACTCTCTGTCCCACACATGGTCCGGTGTGGCGTAAAGACATTGCTAAAATATCTGATATATACACTCGATTGGCCAATTATGAAAGTGATCCGGGTGTTGTAATTGTATATGGTTCAATGTATGGCAACACGGCAAATGTGGCAGAGAAAATTGCAGAAGGTCTTGCCGATCGTGGTCTGAAAAAAATTACCTTATATAATGCAGCCAATGCGGAACTGAGCTATATGATACGCGATTGTTTCCGATACAAAGGATTAATAATAGCGTCTGCCACATATCAAATGAATATTTTCCCCCCGGTAAGAGGATTGCTTGATGCCCTCGAGTCTCGCGAAATCAAGAATAAGACGCTTGGGCTTGTCGGCAGTTTTACATGGGCAGCAGGAGCACTCCCTGAGATGAAGAAATATGCTGAGAGAATGAAGCTTCCTGTTGTAGCTGAAATTTCCGTTAAGCAAGCAATGTCAGAAGAAACCCAAGCTCAGATAAATCATCTTTGCGACGAAGTGGCAAAGACTATCCTCTAATATGAAAACAGACGTTGACAAAGCCGTCCCCACGGAGAAACATCCTTTGCAACCGTTTCTTCCGGCTGATGCAAAGATTTTGATTTGCGGCACATTTCCGCCACAACAAAAAAGGTGGTCAATGCAGTTTTATTATCCCAATTTCATTAATGATTTCTGGCGGATGATGGGTATAATTTTCTGTAGCGATAAAGATGCACTTGTGGATGTGGCCAATAAGACATTCCTTCTCGACAGAATTAAAAGATTGCTGATTGAAGCAGGAATAGCAATGAGCGATACCGGCAAGGAGGTGATAAGGACAAGAGACAATGCTTCAGACAAATATTTGGAGATAATCAAGCCAATAGACTTGAAGGGCACTCTTGAGCTTCTGCCGCAGTGCAGAGCTGTAGTCACCACCGGAGAGAAAGCTGCTTCAATAATAGCTGCGCAGACCAACAGCAAGATGCCCCCTACAGGCAGCTGCGTAGAGTTTTACAATCCGGCGGAAACGGGAATTCACCGAAAATTATACCATTGGAGAATGCCCTCAACATCAAGAGCTTACCCTTTGCCGCTTGCTAATAAAGCTGAGGCATATAAGAAAATGTTTGTGCAAACCGGGGTGCTGTCAGCTGAATGATAAAAGATTTAAATATTAAGAGATTGTTAAAACTATAAAATTTAAAGATTATGACCTTAGATCTCATAACTCTCTCAATATTTGACGCTAATCAATTTTTTGATTGGTTTATTAACAATGCCAATTATCTGTTCGTATTCCTGTTCATGACCATAGAAAGCAGCTTTATTCCGTTCCCTTCGGAATTGGTAGTACCACCGGCTGCATATTTGGCGTGTACCAATGCTGGAGCAGGCTCTGAAATGAATATATATATTGTAGTGTTAATGGCTACGTTAGGTGCTCTTGCCGGTGCATATATTAATTATTTTCTCGCACTTTGGGTGGGACGCCCGATTGTATATCGTTTTGCCGATACCCGCTTCGCACATGCGTGTTTGATTGACCGTCAGAAGGTGGACAAGGCTGAACGATATTTTGATGACCATGGTGCTTTATCCACTCTTATCGGGAGATTGATTCCCGTCGTCAGACAGTTGATTTCACTTCCGGCCGGAATTTCAAGGATGAATATCTGGATATTTACGATTTTTACTACCATCGGTGCTCTTATTTGGAATTGCATTCTCGGAGCTCTCGGATATCTCCTCTCGCTTACTGTTACTCCGGAGCAACTTTTTGATAAAGTGGAGGAGTATAATCAATATCTTACATGGGCCGGATATGGACTTGCGGCAATATGTCTGCTTTATATCCTTTGGAATGCATTCAAACCAAGGAAACAGATGCAAAAAAACTAATAGATATCACTATCGAACAATTATCAATACCATGAAAGTATCACCATCATTACTGTCAGCTGACTTTGCAAACCTTATTCCGGATTTGGAAATGATTAACAATTCCAAGGCTGATTATCTCCATCTTGATGTCATGGATGGCGTATTTGTGCCGAATATCTCCTTTGGATTTCCTGTGATGAAAGCAGTAGCCGGAGTTTGTACAAAGCCTCTTGATGTGCATCTGATGATTGTAGAACCAGACAAATGGATTAGCCAAGTAAGAGATCTTGGGGCTGAGATTATGAATGTACATGCTGAGGCGTGCACTCATCTACACAGTGTTGTGCAGAGAATTCATCAAGCCGGAATGAAAGCCGGTGTCACTATTTGTCCGGCAACTCCGGTCAGTATGTTGGTGGATATAGTGGAGGATGTGGATTTAGTGCTTGTCATGTCGGTTAATCCCGGGTTCGGTGGTCAACCGTTTATTGAGCATAGTTTAAAGAAAGTGGCAGAGCTGCGACGTTTAATAGATACATCATGTTCAAGGGCAATGATAGAAGTTGATGGGGGAGTAAATGCAGTTACGGCTCCCAAACTTGCAACTGCCGGTGCAGATATTTTAGTGGCCGGCAATTATGTATTCAATGCCGAAGATCCATATCAAGCAATCAATTTCCTCTCAAGTCTTTAGAGATTGTTTAATAATAACCTTTTAGCGTTTGCTTCTTGGGATTGATTTATAGTCTGTTTTGTAAAATTTTGCGTGAGCCGGAGCAAAATAAAATGAGCGCCTAACCGTATATTGCGGATTAAGCGCACATTTTACTTTCAGCATAATCTGAAAGTGAGTTTTGTATAACTCAACACTAAACTATAATAATAAGATAACTTTCAGAGTTAAGGGTTAGTAGCCTGAAGGACTACCAAGGAGAGGGCGTAAGTGTATGATATATTGTGATTCAGTAGAAATTTAAGAAATTAACGATAATCCTTAAGTTGCTCCTGAAGACGTTTTCTTGCGAAGAAAATACGGCTCTTGACAGTTCCGAGAGGGAGACCGAGTTTTGCTGCAATTTCGTGATATTTATATCCTGCCACGTGCATTGTGAATGGCACACGATATTCTTCAGAGAATTCGTTGATGGCTACGGAAATTTCTTTAACAGCGAAAGAACCGTCCGGGGTATTGAGTCCTGAGTCTTGGCTCACATTGAGGTGGAAGAGGTCTTCTGTCTTGTCAACAACTGTAGCTTGGCGTACAGACTTGCGATAGTTGTTGATAAAGATATTGCGCATGATTGTGAAAATCCATCCCTTAAAGTTGACGTTTTCCACATATTTATCAGCATTATCGAGTGCCTTAAGAGTAGTATCTTGAAGAAGGTCGTTGGCTTCGTCTCGATCCGTGGTTAGCTGAAGTGCGAAATTAAGAAGATTGCCTTGCAATCCTAAAAGCTTCTGTTTGAAATTGTCTTGTGAATGCATCGTAGTTTAGTTAGTTGGTTATCTATATTTCTAAAACAACTATGTGTTTGGAATGTTCGGTGAAACGTTTCACTTTTTTTGTCTAAAAGTGAGAATATTTTTTAAGTGGTTGATATTTAGAGTGATAAAAATTGTTTATATCTAATAAATTTTTTCAAATTTGCAAAAATGATAAATATTTGCTAACTTTAAAGTTCCAAATTGAATTCAAATGAGATTTGATGAACTGATAGATAATGACGACCTTTTGGATGCATTATGGGATATGCATTTTGATGAATGTACACCAATACAGCAGGCGGCTATACCGGCTATCTCAGAGGGTAGAGACTTGATAGCTGTAGCTCAAACAGGCACAGGAAAGACTGCGGCCTATCTTTTGCCGGTGATTGACAAGCTCGCCTCCGGCAATTATCCTGAAGAATCCGTCAATTGTATTGTTATGGCTCCCACGAGGGAGCTGGCTCAGCAGATAGACCGTCAGCTGCAGGGATTTGCGTATTTTATGTCTATCAGCTCGTTGCCAATTTATGGAGGTACTGACGGACATACCTTTGAACAGCAGAAAAAGGGTCTTACTCATGGAGCTGATATAGTGATTGCCACTCCGGGACGGCTAATAGCTCATCTTAGCATGGGATATGTGGATTTGTCGAAAGTCTCGTTTTTTATTCTCGATGAAGCAGACCGTATGCTTGATATGGGATTCTTTGATGATATAATGCAGATTGTCAAGGCTCTTCCTACTTCGAGACAAACGCTTCTTTTTTCAGCTACAATGCCTCAAAAGATTCAGCAGTTAGCTTCAAGAATTCTTAATAATCCCGCTGAAGTGAAGCTTGCCGTCTCCAAACCTGCAGAGAAGATTGATCAGTCTGCATTCGTATGTTACGAAGCGCAGAAAATCCCTATTCTTAAACGGATGTTCAAGGATGAGCCTCCTGAAAGAGTCATAATTTTTGCGTCGTCCAAGTTGAAGGTTAAGGAATTAGGGAAGGCATTGCGTAGGGAATTTAATGGTGTTGCGGAGATGCATAGTGATTTGGATCAAAAGCAACGAGATGATGTCATGCTCGACTTTAAATCCGGAAAGGTGAAACTTCTTATAGCTACAGATATTGTGGCTCGTGGCATTGATATTGATGATATAAGAATGGTGGTCAATTTTGATGTCCCACATGAAGCCGAGGATTATGTGCATCGTATTGGCAGAACAGCTCGTGCCGATCGTGATGGTAAAGCAGTTACTTTCATTTCGGATAAGGATGGATATAAATTCAGTAAGATAGAGCAGCTTCTCGAAAAAGATGTTACGAAAAATTGCGTTCCTGATGAGTTTGGCCCGACACCGGAATATTCAATAAGGAAGTCATCTGGAAAAAAAAGAAGGAAGTGTCCGAAAAATGCCGTAATAAATAAGTCGTCTGATAAAAGTAAACGAAGATCAAAACAATCTCAACACGGTAAGAAAACTGCAGTATCTCCACAGGGTGCAGGTGAAAGGAAACCGAGAAAACAGTCAACTCCGTCTAAATAATGGATATTACCTTAATATGTGTTGGAAAAACATCCATCTCTTTTATTAAGGAGGGGGTGAATGAATATATGGAACGTCTGATAAGATATGTTCCTTTTGAGAATCGCATAGTGCCGGATGTGAAGAATGCTCGCAAACTGACAGAAAAAATGCAAAAGGAAACAGAAGGGAAGCAAATTCTCTCTTGTATTTCTCCGTCCGATTGGGTAATATTACTTGATGAGCGCGGAAAACAATTTTCGTCCACAGAGTTTGCTGAATTTCTTCAAGGGAAAATGGTGTCAGGATTGAAAAGATTGGTATTTATAATAGGAGGTCCTTACGGCTTTTCTCCTGAGGTGTATTCAAGAGCAAATGGTAAGATGTCACTTTCGAAGATGACTTTCAATCATGAGATGGTCAGAATGTTTTTTATAGAACAGATTTATCGAGCCATGACAATCCTGAGGGGTGAACCATACCATCACGAATAAATAATATAATTTAAGAATAACATATATTATACTGAATATGAAAACAAAAGAGGAACTTATTGATGCTCTCTTAGATCTATCCTTTGCGGAAGATATCGGGGATGGAGATCATACCACATTGTCCACTATTCCGGCAGACGCAAAAGGCAGTTCCCGTTTGCTGATAAAGGAGAAGGGTGTGTTGGCCGGAGTGGAAATAGCTGAGAAGGTGCTTCATAAGCTCGATCCGGATATTAAGATTGAGAAGTTTATTGAGGATGGAGCAGAGGTTGTACCCGGCGACGTAGCATTTATTGCGGAAGGATCAGTGAGATCTCTTCTCATAGCCGAACGTACCATGCTTAATATCATGCAACGTATGAGTGGTGTGGCTACAATGACAAAGAGATATCAAGATGAATTGAAAGGTCTTCGTACCAGAGTGCTTGATACCAGGAAAACTACACCGGGTATGAGAATTTTGGAAAAGGAGGGTGTGCGTCTCGGTGGCGGCACAAATCATCGTATTGGACTTTTCGATATGATTCTGATTAAGGATAATCATATAGACTTTGCCGGAGGTATTGAGGCGGCTGTGACAAGAGCCCGTCAATATTGCAAGGAGAATGGTAAAAATCTTAAGATAGAGGTTGAGGCTCGTTCACTTGATGATATCCGAGAGATTTTACGCATTGGCGGTGTTGACAGAATCATGTTCGATAATTTCACTCCGGAACTCACAAAAGAGGCCGTCAAGATTGTGGGTGGTAAGGCGGAGACAGAGTCTTCCGGAGGCATTACTATAGAAAATCTCAGAGCGTACGGCGAGGCCGGTGTTGATTTTATAAGTGTGGGGGCTTTGACTCACAGTGTCAAAGGATTGGATATGAGTTTTAAAGCCTGTTGAGGAAAAGTCCGGTTATTCGTCTAAGATAAAGATAATGTAATAATATTATCTTTATCTTTACGTTATAAATTAAGGTCTTAATTGTTTCTTTTGAAATGAACCGTTAAAATATTTGAATAAATATGAATATGAAGTTAAAACTACCTTCGTTTTGCATTCTTGCTGCTATGTCATTATCTGCTGTGGGGCAGTTGAGAGTGAACGAAATCATGCAGTCCAATATTGACGGACTTTATTTCGACCATGAATTTCCTGATTCTTGGGTGGAGATAAAGAATACCTCTGATAGTCCGGTGGATTTGAAAGGTTGGGGACTTGGCGTCAAGGATAAATATAGCAAAGCATATATATTCCCTGAAACTGTAATCATAAACCCTGGAGAACTCATCGTGGTCTATTGTGATAAAGAGGATACCGGGTTGCATACGAGTTTCAGGGTGGATTCAGGGAAAAGCATTCTGAATTTATGGGATCCTTCAGGAAATCTGGTTGAAACTATAAATCTGGCAAAATTCCCCGCTCCTGAGATTCCTTATGGTTTGAAAGATAATGGAGAGTGGTCTTATTTTCTCCAACCTACACCGGGAATGGAAAATACTTCAACACCTGCTACAAACCTTCTGCCCAATCCTGTCGTTTCACCGTCTGCAGGTCTATATCAGAACCCTGTAAAGGTCCAGGTCTCATTGCCGGTCGGGGATAATCTTCCGGAAGATGTCATGTTATGTGTCACAACGGATGGAAGTGAGCCTAAAAGAGAGTGCGCGGTCAGAGGTAAGATATCATGGGAATCGGAGATTTCAGAATCTACCGTTGTGCGTGCCAAATTATTCTCCGATAAATGGCTTTCACCCCGATCAGTGACCGTTTCCTATATCTTCCATCCGAGGGAATTGTCATTGCCTGTTGTTTCCTTGTCGACTGATCCGAAGCATTTATATGATGAGGAGATGGGTATATTTGCAGGATCGGAGGATAATCCCAACTGGAAAAATGATTGGCGTCGTCCGGTGAATGTAGAATACTTCACCACCGATGGACATGAGATTTTCAGTCAATTAGGAGAGACAAGAATCCAGGGTGGTAATACAAGAGTCAATCCTCAGAAATCACTTGCTATTTATTCCAACAAGAGATTTGGAAAGAAAATGTATGACACATCTGATTTTTGGAAGGACAAGCCCGAGGTTGTGGAGTCACCATCATTCATAATCCGTAATGCCGGAAATGACTGGGGAGGAGCACATATAATTGACGGATTTGCCCAGACATTGCTCGGAAACGGTATGCCCGATGTTGATTATCAGGCATATCAACCTGCCGTAATATATATCAACGGTAAATATTATGGCCTTCTGAATCTGCGTGAAAGAAGCAATGATGACTATGTAGTGGCAAACTACAACGGTAATGAAGATATAGAGATGTTTGAGAATTATGAAGAGATAAAGGTAGGTGATGATAATATTATAGACAATCTGCTGGACATCTTTGATGATGATTCTCTTACAGTAGGGAAACTTTCCGAGCAGGTGAGCATCTCCAATTATTCCGCCAATGTGGCCTATGCCATATATAATTGTTACGGCGACTGGCTTGGAAACAACACAGTGTGGTGGAGATCTGTTGCCAAGAATGGTGATTCAAGATGGAGAATGCTGACCAAAGACCTTGATCATACATTTGGCCGCTACAAGGAACTACCTTCCAAGAATCCGTTCCCTTATCTGAGACAATGGGAAAATCATGAGCATCCGTATTACAAAAGAATAGGTAATGTTATCACCTTCCTTTTCAAAAACAAGGAGGGCCGGAGTCTTCTTGCCTCAAATATTGCTTTTATGGCAGGCGATTTCTGTAATCCTATTTATGCAGAGCCATTTTTTGTCAGAATGACAGATGAGATTTCAGATGAGATGAAGGATAACTATGAGGTGAATCAGACTCCCGGCAATGCCATATTCTATTATGAAAACTGGCTTGAATCCATAAGCGCGGAAGCATCTATGAGAACTTTCATCCGTCAGCGTCCTGATTATATTTTCAATATCTTGAAAGAGGAGTTTTCATTAGGAAATATCTATGAACTTTCAGTAGAGCATGGAAATGCAGTCACTTCCTTCAATAATCTACCTTTCACAAAACCGACGTTCAACACCAGATTCTTCACCGGAGAGAGTGTGAAACTTGCCGGAGTGGATAAAAAAGTATGGGTTCTTGATGAGACAACGGAAAAGGATGGTGAAAAACATATTGTTTATCCCGATGGTGATATTGAGTATGTAGCGTCCCCCGATGTGAAGAAAGCGGTATTTTCTTTAGATGACTCAAATAGTGTTGGAGAATTGATTAATGATGTCAATGTTGTTCCTGTTTATTATACGTTAGAAGGTTTGCTTTTGGACGGTAAACCTGAAAACGCCGGTATATATATAGAAAAACGAGGGTCAAAGTCAAAGAAGGTTGTAGTAAAATAAACTGATTTGATAAAGTAATAAGGTGTGCGTCATAAATTATGGCGCACATTTTTTTATTAGATGGAAAATTAGAGGTTATTGAATAATAGAACTTAAAGTGATTTGTTTATAAAATTGTTAGTTCAGTCTGTCTCTTAAGATATAAAAATAACGGACTGCAACAAATCGCATATTATTTATGTTATATATGGGGCAAACTATTATATGTCATATTATGATTGAAAAGAAGTATGTCATTACATCAGACGGAACACCCTCATTGGAAGACATATTGACACAATATGTCTCAAAGCTTTATGATTCAAATTACCATTTGATAATTGAATTAGCGGATGTAGCTCGATATACTCTCGATCGTAGGTTTAATTTGAGATGTAATTTAACCATAAAAGGAAGAGTAGGTCGGAATGGGGAAAAGAGTGAATTATATTATAAAAAGTCAGCATTTCCTGATAATGAAGTTAAAAATTGGGATGATGGCTTCCTTTCTGTACAGGGTGAGACAGAAGGACAGAGCGACTCGGAAAATTCCAACCGTCTTTACGCAAGAATTGAAAATATTTCTGTCAGACTCGAGAATAAGACATACTATGGTGCACCTCAACAAGCAGAATTGTTATTGTTGAAATTCAGAGGGTGCTTTGAGATAAAGATATTTAATGTCGACACTTATCTCAGTAATGGTCCTATTACTAATCTGGATATTAGGGAAAGCGATAATGTTGAAGTGACAGGATGCCATTTTGAGAACACAAACGGACGTATAAATCAACAAGGGAAGATTGATTGTACTGCCGGTGGTGTTTTGTGGCTTCGAGGTGGTTGTAAGAATGTTTATATTCACGGGAATTACTTCTATAAAAATGGCAATGATGAGTTATTGGCAATATGGACCGGTTCTCGTCAACATAACTATGAAGTTGAGAATGTTGAGATTTCAGATAATAGATTGGAATATGGTTTAGAAATATCTGATACAAATAACAATTATGCAAATGATGTTCTTGTTGCTTTTTATTCTGATAGCGGCTTAAAAGATAAGTTTCATAGTAATTGGAGAAATTTCAATTTTGCCAGAAATATCATCATTTGTAGGACATTGGTTAGAAGAGTTATTTGGATAACTACTTATAGAGGTGATGATTTTAAGAATTTCATCATACAGGATAATTCAATATCTCATCTTAACTATATCTCTACATTTGATAATGATTTTGTTGAAGATATCGAGTTTAGAGTCCTTCCATCTTCATTAGAAGGAGGAGATAATGAGGGTCTTGTTATAAGGGGTAACAATTTTGTTGCAGGGGAGCATATAACAAATTCTTTACTACATAGAAACGTTATAAATAACGGAGGCAATGTGATTTTTGATAATAATTTTGTTGACACAAGAAATCAAAGAACTACTTTGTCTGCTAAAGAAACTGTTGATGGGGGGATTGTCTTGACTATAGGTGGTGACAAGACGAGTTTTATAGTCAGAAACAATGAGATTTTAGGAAACTCCAAATTTGCACATTCGCTTTTTACGTCAGTGAAATATCAAGATATTGTATTTCATTCGGTTGGTAATAATGTGACAGGTTCGTCAGAATTATACTTTCAGAAAATTTATAGATTTGACTGTATAATCAAAGGGAATGTATTCACTGATACGGGATATCATGTTCTTTTAATACAGGCTCCGGAATATGGGCGTCTTATCGTTTCTGACAATGTATATACAAGACAATATGTTCTGACCGAGTCCGGATCTGTAAATAATAGTGGAACATTATATGCAGATTATGAAATGAACCCAATTATACCGAAGTTCTCTTATGTTACAATTTGCAATAATACTTTTATCGGTTATAATGATTCATTATTAACCTCAATCTACAAGACCGGAGAAACTGTTACTGTTAAAAATAATATTGTTGTTGCTGTTAACAAGAAGGATATTTTTTGAGTATAACTCGTAATTATATTTATAATGACACTTGTGAGTATAAGAAGCGTTATTATTAAATTTTTTGTGTAAATATAAGTAATCAGATATTTGATTAGGAGAGTGGTTGATTTTATTTTGATTTAACTAATTGATAATAACTAATCTATAATCATAAAATGAAATGAATTTAAAAAGAACAATGCTGTCGTTTCTTGCCACAGCTTTTATTTGCTTTATGACGATGGCTCAAAACTTTGTTACAGATGGTTTAAGGTATAGGGTTTTGTCAGATATTGACCATACTGTTCATTTATATGGGCCGTATGCTGATAAACCAACCGGAGACCTTGTTATTCCGGAGATTGTATCATCAGGGAATTCACGTTATTACGTATATCAGATAGGAGCATCGGCTTTCAAAGACTGTACAAAATTGACATCTGTTATAATCCCGAATTCAGTAAAAAATATAGAAGTCGGTGCATTTATCAATTGTTCTAATATGAAATATGTAAAATTGCCCGATTCAATAGAAGTATTGAGAGGGTTCTACAATTGCTCCTCAATAACTTCTCTTGAGATTCCTGAATCGGTTGTTAGAATTGATGAAATGGCATGTTGCAAAATGACTTCTCTTAAATCGGTTAATATCCCTCATGCAGTGGTTAGTATAGAGCCAAATTCCTTTTCATATTGTACATCGCTTACAAGTATCACAATTCCGAAAAGTGTGAGAAAGTTCGGGTGGAATCTCTATCATAATCCGTTTGTTGGTTGCACTTCACTTAAAGAGATTATAGTTGAGGAGGGGAATCCGATTGTCAACTCTCTGGATGGAGCAGTTTACAGTTCTGTAAATGGTGAGGATCACAGGATACTTGTTTCATATCCGTGTGCGCGTCCCGGAAAATTGGATATTCCGGATTACACAACTGATATCGCTGAATCAGCATTGGAGAGTTGCGTGGGAATTACTTCCATAGAGATGACTGATGCTGTTGAAAATATCGGGAAAGGTGCATTCAAGGGTTGTACCGGACTGAAATCGATAAGAATGTCAAACTCATTGAAAACTATAGAGGAAAGTACATTTTCAGGGTGTAGTTCTCTGACTTCTATAGTTATTCCGAACTCAGTAACAAAAATCGGACCTGAAGCCTATAGAGATTGTGAGTCTGCAATCAAGATCGAGATTCCGGATAATATTAAAACAATAGGAAAATATGCCTTCAGTGGATGCCGGAGTGTTAAATCAGTGTCATTACCCTGCACATTGACTGAAATTGGAGATTTCGCGTTCAACGGATGCAGCAGCCTTACATCTGTAACTATTCCGGATGGGATATCAATCATTAACAGCAATGCTTTTGATTCATGTTCCTCACTAACCTCACTTACTCTTCCTGAATCAGTGAGGAAATTGGAATGGGAGTCCTTTGCCGGTTGCAGTAATTTAAGAAATATATATGTTTTAAGTAAAATACCTCCGGTACTAATGTATAATTGTCTGAAGGGTGTGCCTTCAGATGCTATAGTATATGTTCCGAAGGGAACCGTGCAAGACTATTATATGTCATGGGCATATTTCAGTAATTTCCGTGAGATGGGTGACGTTAATGTGAATCTGAGCTCGTCTGAACTTAAATTCAATAAGATAGGGGAGTCTATGATTCTTAAAGTCGAGATAGAAAAAGATGATGACGTGACAGTAAAATCAGAAAAGTGGACATCTTCAAATCAGAAAGTCGCAACGGTTGAGAATGGTGTGGTTAAATCTGTAGGTAATGGTTCTGCAAATATCACTTACTCTCTGATTGACGGGTATGGTGTGACACATTCTGTGGCCTGTGCTGTAGTGGTTACAGATTTGGGTATAGATGATGTAGTGGATGATAATTCCTCTATGCCAACTGAATACTTCAATCTTAACGGAGTGCGTGTCAATAATGAATATATTGTTCCGGGCATATATATAGTGCGTAAGGGAGGGAAAATAGGAAAGATTGTCGTAAGATAGGATTACAAAAAAAATTAAAAAGTGGAATCGTGCTTGTAATCCATGATTCCACTTTTTTGATTCAGAGATATGATTCAACCCACTTATGATGGTTTATAGAAAATCCGGGGATGAAATGTCCCCGGATTTTTATGTTTATAATGCTTTGGGAAGTATTATTTGTTAACTTGGAATTTATTCCATCCGTCTTTGAGGTAAGCGATTGTCTGCTCTGCGGCAGCAACGCCTGCATTGAAATTGGCTTCTGCAGTCTGAGCCCCCATTTTCTTAGGAGTAAAGAATACGCGAGCTGCAAATTTATTCTCAAATTCTTCAGCAATACCGGGTTTGATGTCGGAAACGTAACGAAGGTCAGGACGTTCTTCAAGAGCTTTGATAAGCCCTTCTTCGTCAATTACTTCCTTACGAGCGGTGTTGATTAAAACGCCATTTTTCGGCATTTTTATCACCAAGTCGTAACCGATGGAATTCTTAGTTTGCGGGGTAGCGGGGATGTGAAGTGATACGAATTGGTTGCGTGAGAAAAGTTCATCAACGTTGTGAAGGGGAGTGACGCCCTCAGCTTCGATTACTTCATCCGGAACGAATACGTCAAGAGCCTCTACCTTCATGTCGAAACCTTTGGCTATACGAGCTACATTGCGTCCAACTTGTCCGAAGGCGTAGATGCCAAGGCTTTTACCCTTCAGTTCAGAACCTGATGTCCCGTTGTATTGATTGCGGCACATCATTACTACCATACCGAATACGAGTTCGGCAACAGCATTTGAGTTCTGACCAGGTGTGTTCATAACACAGATTTTGTGGTCAGTTGCTGCTTTTAGGTCAATATTGTCGTAACCGGCACCTGCGCGAACAATAACTTTGAGTTCGGGAGCTGCATCCATTACTTCAGCGTCAATAACGTCTGAACGAACGATAAGTCCGTTAGCATTTTTGACTGCGTTGAGGAGGTCTTCGCGAGTGCCGCGTTCTACAACCTCAAGGTCGTTGCCTGAAGCGTTCACCACGTCGCTGATTGCTTTAACGGCAGCAGGAGCGAATGGTTTTTCTGTGAAAACAAGTATTTTCATTGTGATAATTCTTGAAAGGGGGAATTAGTGTTTAGCCTCAAACTCGTGCATGCACTCGATAAGAGCGTCAACGCTTTCCATCGGAAGAGCATTGTAGAGGGAAGCGCGGAAACCGCCAACGTCTCTGTGGCCCTTGATACCCATCATGCCTTGAGCAGTTGCGAAGTCTACAAATTCTTTTTCAAACTCTTTGTATTCAGGCTTCATTACGAAGGTAACATTCATCAAAGAGCGGTCTTCTTTAGCGGGAACACATGCTACGAACATTTTGCTGTTATCAATAGCATTGTATAGTTTCTCAGCTTTTGCAATGTTGATTTTTTGGATAGCCTCGATACCACCGATTGATTTGTAGTATTTAAGAGTTTGAAGTGCAGCGTAGATGGGGAGTACGGGAGGAGTGTTGAACATTGAACCCTTGTCTACATGAGTCTGATATTTGAGCATGGTAGGGATAACGCGATCTACGTGACCGAGAGCTGAATCTTTAACGATGCAGATAGTCACACCTGAGGGTGCAAGGTTTTTCTGAGCACCTGCGTATATGAGGTCATATTTAGACACGTCAACGGGACGAGAGAAAATATCGGAGCTCATGTCGCAAATCATGCGTACGGGTACATCGGGATCTTCGTGGATTTCAGTACCGTAGATAGTGTTGTTAGAGGTGTAGTGGAAATAGTCTACATCGGTCGGAACAGTGTAGTTCTTAGGGATATAGTTGTAGTTTTTATCTTTAGATGAAGCTACAACATCCACTTCACCGAAGAGTTTGGCTTCCTTGATGGCTTTTGATGCCCAAACGCCGGTGTCGAGATAAGCGGCTTTCTTGTTGAGGAAGTTCATTGCAGACATTGCGAATTGGAGAGAAGCACCGCCACCGAGGAAGAGAACGCTATAACCTTCGGGGACGTTGAGAAGCTCTTTAGTGAGAGCAACTGCTTCGTCTACAACAGCTTGGAACTGCTTTGAACGGTGTGAAATTTCGAGGATAGAGAGTCCCATGTCGGCGAAATTTATCACTGCGTCAGCCGTGTTTTGGATTGTGTAAGGGCTGAGGATACTCGGCCCGGCATAGAAATTATGCTTCTTCATGACAATTTAAATTTTTAGGTTGTATGAAATTTTGCACAAAATTACAATTTAAAACCGATACTAAAAAACTTTTACAAATATTTTTCGATAATATCAGGGAGATTTTGACCAATTAAACTGACTTATAGTAATAAACCTTGTTATATTCTTATAGTCTAAGATATAAAATATGTAATGATGAATAATTTTAGTAATATGTTGGGAGGTGTGATGAGTCGATTATTTGTTTCAATATCACTTGTACTCTGTGGATTTTTGGGAATGAAAGCGGATTTTGCCAATGAGAGGCTTAATTATGTAGTTACGTATAAATGGGGGGTGGTTCATAAAGATGCGGGTGAGGCTCAGTTGACGTTGACCAATAGCGGTGCAAATTATAAGATTGTGCTTACGGGTAAGACTAAGCCGTGGGCTGACAAGGTGTTTATGGTTCGTGATACATTAACATCGGTTGTGAATAAATCGGGACTTAGGCCTGTCAAATATGTCAAAGTGGCACATGAGGGTGACAAATATGCCAAGGATGTCATTAATTATAGTAGGAGTGGCAATATTACTTTGGGGAAATGTACACGTTACAGGGAAAAAAAAGGTAAGAGGTCTACCTCGGGCAATAATTTGAGTGCTTCAGGTCCTACGTTTGATATGCTTTCGGTGTTTTATTATTTGCGAACTCTTGATTATAACAACATGAAGCCGGGTAAGACGGAGAAGTGTACAGTCTTCTCCGGTTCAAAATCTGAGACTTTGACTATTAAAAATATTGGGATAGAGACAGTTACTCTCAGAAATAAAAAGAAGATTAAGGCATATCATATAAAATTTCGCTTTACTACAGAAGGCAGGAAGAAATCAAGTGATGATATTGATGCATGGCTTTCTGCAGATGGCAGACATGTTCCCGTGTTGTTGCAAGGGAGTTTGCCGGTTGGGAAGGTGAAGTGTTATTTGCTTAATTATTAGTTGTTAATAAGCTAAAAGGGTTTAAGGGGATGAACTATCGAAGTGTGGAGATTGTTGTAAGATAAGTGTCGGGACAAGATTATGGTTTGTTTGGCACGTTTTTTGATATAGAAGGAATTTTAGAAACAGAACTTTAAAACAGATACTTGAAAATGAATATCAAACCGTTGTCAGACCGTGTGCTGATAGAGCCTACGGCTGCAGAAGAAGTCACTTTGGGAGGTATCATCATTCCCGATTCAGCAAAGGAGAAACCATTGAAGGGTAAAGTGCTTGCAGTAGGGAATGGCACAAAAGATGAAGAAATGGTGCTTAAAGAGGGTGATACAGTGCTTTATGGCAAGTATGCCGGCACAGAGATAGAGATAGAAGGTGCAAAATATCTGATAATGCGTCAGAGTGATGTTCTTGCAGTAATAGCAGATTAATGTTACAAAAAAGTAAAAAAATGGCTAAAGAAATAAAATTTAACATAAAGGCTCGTGAAGAGCTTAAGAATGGTGTTGACGCACTTGCTGATGCAGTGAAGGTGACACTTGGACCCAAGGGTCGTAATGTAATAATAGAGAAAAAATTCGGTGCTCCGCACATCACTAAGGACGGTGTAAGTGTGGCACGTGAAATTGAGCTTGAGGATTCTTTCCAGAATATGGGAGCACAGTTGGTTAAAGAGGTAGCTTCAAAAACCGGAGATCAGGCCGGGGATGGAACGACCACAGCTACTGTTTTGGCACAAGCAATTGTAAATGTAGGTCTTAAAAATGTTGCTGCAGGAGCAAATCCGATGGATTTAAAACGCGGCATTGACAAGGCTGTGTCAAAAGTAGTGGAAGGAATTAAGCTTCAGAGCCAGGAAGTGGATGATGACATCAGTAAGATTGAAAATATCGCAAGAGTTTCGGCAAACAATGATGAGCAGATAGGAAAACTCATCGCTGAGGCTATGCAAAAAGTGACAAAAGAGGGGGTGATCACTGTAGAGGAAGCTAAAGGAACAGAAACATCAGTTGAGATTGTAGAGGGGATGCAGTTTGATCGCGGTTATATCTCACCTTATTTTGTCACAAATACAGAGAAAATGGAGTGCGAGATGGATTCTCCCTATATCCTTATTTATGATAAGAAGATATCAAATTTGAAGGATATTCTGCAGATTCTTGAGGCAACGGCACAAAGCGGACGTCCTCTTTTGATTATTGCTGAGGATGTGGATAACGAGGCACTTGCCACACTTGTAGTGAATCGTCTTCGCGGTTCTCTTAAGATATGCGCGGTCAAAGCACCCGGTTTCGGAGATCGTCGTAAAGAGATGCTTGAGGATATAGCTATCCTAACAGGTGGAAATGTGATAAGCGAAGTCAAAGGTATGCAGCTTTCACAGGCTACAATCAATGATCTTGGGACAGCTGAGAAAGTGACTGTCAATAAAGATAATACGACTATTGTAAATGGAGCCGGAAGCAAGGATGCAATCAAGAGCCGTGTAAATCAGATTAAGGCACAGATAGAGACTACCACATCGGAATATGACAGAGACAAGCTCAAGGAGCGTCTTGCCAAGCTTGCCGGTGGAGTAGCGGTGCTTTATATAGGAGCACCTTCAGAAGTGGAAATGAAGGAGAAGAAAGACAGAGTAGATGATGCTTTGAGTGCCACCAGGGCAGCAATTGCCGAAGGAATTGTTCCGGGTGGAGGTATAGCATATATCCGTTGTCTTGAATCTCTTGATGAGCTTAAAGGTGAAGATGACGATGAAAACACCGGTATTGCAATTATCCGTCGTGCTATAGAAGAACCCCTACGTCAGATTGTGGCAAATGCAGGATTGGAAGGTGCCGTAATCGTTCAGAAAGTAAAAGAGGGTAAGGGAGATTTCGGATATAATGCAAGAACGGATACATTTGAGAATTTCTTTGCTACCGGAGTGATAGATCCTGCTAAGGTGACTCGTGTAGCTCTTGAGAATGCATCAAGTATAGCCGGGATGTTCCTTACAACAGAATGTGTAATAGCAGATAAGAAGGATGAAAATGCAGCCCCTGCTATGCCGGCACCCGGAATGGGTGGTATGGGCGGCATGATGTAAGCCGTTCTTAACTGAATTTTGATACAACACTTCCGCCAAAAATCCGTTATATAAGTGGATGATTGGCGGAAGCTGTTTTATGTTTGTCCGATAAATATTGAATTATCTGAGTAAGGTATCAAGATGAAATCAAGTCCTGAGGTTATATTGATTTGTGGTGTAAGTGGGTCAGGGAAGACTTATATGTCGCGAAAGTTTGAGCAGCAAGGATATGTGAGGCTTTGTGTGGATGAATTAATGTGGGAGCTTCATGGATGTGATTTTATGATGATACCATCAGAAGAACGGCGTAAGATGACGCTTGAAGCGGAAGATATTCTGCGAAAGGAGATGAAAGAACAGCTATCCTTGGGTAAGAAAGTAGTAATAGACAGTTGTTTGTGTAAACGGTTCAAACGGGAGGAGTTTGAGAGAGTGGCCAAGGAATCGGGCGCAAATGTGAGACGCTATTATTTGACTGCACCGAAAAGCGTATTAACGGAACGTTTGAGAATGCGCGAAGGGAAAAATCCAAATGAGATTAAAGTGTCCGAGGATGAATTAGATAGGTTCATGGATAATTTTGAGATTCCTCAGAAGGATGAGGGATATTTAACGGTGGATAGTTTCAATGGATTGAAATAATATTTTTAAGATAAAATTTTTGAAAAGGGAAATATAATATTTAGAAAAAGGGAACGGAAAATGAAAACGGGAAAGATAGAAGCGAAAGGGGTAAGGGTGAATAATTTAAAGGGGGTGGATTTGACTTTGCCGCTGAATCGCCTGTATGTCATGACGGGAGTCAGTGGCAGCGGTAAGTCATCTCTTGCTTTTGATACATTATATGCGGAGGGTCAACGTAGATACGTTGAATCGCTGTCTGCATATGCCCGCCAATTTTTGGGGCGTATGCCAAAACCGGAATGTGACTATATAAAAGGTTTGCCACCGGCAATAGCTATAGAGCAGAAGGTAAATACACGAAATCCGCGAAGTACTGTGGGTACCTCAACTGAAATATCTGATTATATGCGTATGCTTTTTAGCCGTGTGGGCAAGACTATCTCTCCGGTAAGTGGTAGAGAGGTGCGTAAGCATAATGTGGCAGATGTGGTCAAAGTCGGGACAAGTATGCCTGAAGGAACACGTATTGCGATATTATCACCGATAAAGGTGCCTGAGGGTAGAACTTTTGGCGAACAGATAAAGATATATCTTCAAGAGGGTTATTCCAGATTAGAATGTGACGGTGAGTTTAAGGAGATTGCAGAGATTCTATCCGGATCGGAGAAGGATATAAAGCTTTATGAGGGGGGGAATCTCTTGATAGACAGGGTTAGATCGTCTTTAGACAGTGAGGTCGTTAGTAGGATGACTGATTCCGTTGAAACTGCCTGGTATGAAGGACATAATGAGTGTATTCTTAAGGCATGGACGGATGATGGTATTAAAAGTTATAAATTTTCCAACCTCTTTGAAGCCGACGGACTTACATTTAGAGAGCCTAATGATTTGATGTTTAATTTCAATAATCCTTATGGCGCGTGCCGGGTGTGTGAAGGGTTTGGGAAGATAATGGGGATAAGCGAAGATTTAGTTGTTCCCGATGTGTCCAGGTCTTTTTATGAGGATGCTGTTCAATGTTTCAGAGGGGAGAAGATGGGAGAATGGAAATCGGAATTAATCCGTATGGCCTCTTCAATAGGATTCCCCATCCATAAGCCGTATAAAGATTTGACTAGAGAGGAACATGATATTTTATGGCATGGGAAAGGATCATGGCAAGGGATTGACGGTTTCTTCAGATGGGTTGATGAGAATCAATATAAGATACAGTATAGAGTTCTTAAAGCACGCTATAGAGGAAAAACTTTGTGTCCAGAATGTCACGGCAGCAGATTACGTCCGGATGTAGAATATGTAAAGGTAGGGGGTAAGAGCATTACCGAGCTTAGTGAAATGTCGTTGACGGAATTAAAATATTTCTTTGACAACCTGGAACTTGAAGGCGTTTATGCCAGAATAGGACAGAGAGTTATGAAAGAAATTCGCAGTAGACTTCACTTTATGATAGATGTAGGATTGGGATATTTGACTTTAAGCAGGCCCAGCAATACATTATCGGGAGGTGAAAGTCAGCGAATCAATCTTGCGACATCATTGGGCTCGGCTCTTGTCGGATCTTTATATATTCTTGATGAACCATCGATAGGCCTTCATTCACGGGATACGGAACGTTTGATAAATGTATTGAAGCATTTACGGGATATAGGCAATACGGTCATCGTGGTGGAACATGATGAGGATATCATGTTGGCTGCAGATGAGATTGTTGATATAGGACCTGATGCGGGAATTCATGGAGGTGAGATAGTATATCAGGGAAATTTGAAAGATTCGATAAATAATGGTGAAAAAACTCGTGGATATACACTTGATTATCTAAATGGTCGCAGAGAGATAAAGTATGATCCGATGCGAAGGCCGTGGAAAAAATATATTGAAGTAAAGGGAGCGTGTGCGAATAATCTGAAGAATTTGGATGTCAGATTCCCATTGGGCGTGATGACTGTAGTGACCGGTGTGAGCGGCAGTGGGAAATCTACACTTGTCCGCGATATCCTGTATCGTGCGGTGAAGCGAGGGTTGGGCGATGTATGTGATGCTCCGGGGAGTTTTCGCGAGTTATCAGGAGATATCAACAGTATATCGGCTGTTGAGTTTATAGATCAGAATCCAATCGGTGCGTCATCAAGGAGCAATCCGGCGACGTATCTTAAGGCTTTTGATGAGATTCGACAATTGTTTGCGCGGCAGCCCTTGTCGCAACAGATGGGATTTACTCCGGCATATTTTTCGTTTAATGCTGAAGGTGGAAGATGTGAGGAATGTAAAGGAGAGGGGACTGTGACGATTCCAATGCAGTTTATGGCCGATATAACCATCCCATGTGAAGAGTGTCATGGTAAACGATTTAAAGAGGAGGTGTTAGATGTAAAATATCGAGGAAAGTCAATATATGATTTTCTTGAGATGAGTGTGATAGAATGTGTTAAGTTTTTGAAAGAGCATGAAGGTACGGATGAGCGCAGAATAATACGCCGTCTTCAGCCGTTGCTTGATGTCGGTTTGGGATATATAAAGCTTGGACAATCTTCATCTACTCTGTCAGGAGGTGAAAATCAGCGTGTGAAATTGGCATATTATTTGAGTCAAGAGAAGATGCAGCCTACATTGTTTATTTTCGATGAGCCAACTACCGGATTACATTTTCATGATATATCGACTTTGATGAAATCATTGCGCAGGCTTGTGGAGCGTGGTCATACAGTCGTAATTATTGAGCACAATATGGAGGTGATAAAATGTGCGGATTATGTGATAGATATTGGTCCGGAGGGTGGAAAGGAAGGTGGAGAGATAGTAGTGGCTGGTACCCCTGAAGAAGTGGCAGAGTGCAAAAAATCTTATACCGGGAAGTATTTGAGGATGAAGTTGAAAGGATCAAATGCAGATTAAGAGATGAATAAGATTATAAAAGAAATAATATTTTCCGGGTTATTGATGTCAATAGTTGCCGGATGTTCAGATGGTAACAAGAATATGGATAAGATTGACTCTGAAAAATTGTATTCGGAGGAGAAGAATTTATTGCAAAAATATACCGACAGTCTGAGACAAATGCCTGATTCCGGAGATGTATCGGGATTGATTGAGAGGTATCAAGTGGCCTTGATGGGAATAAATTCGAAATATACCTCGGAAGCAGATTTAGAGATGACGCAAGGGGAGAATGATACAATTTATATGATGACCAAGAACTTGTATGAACTTGCCCGAAATAAAGGGTATTCAAGGGATACTGTCATCAATGAAGTGAGTATAATGACAGATTCGATATAAAGGAGTATTGAAGAATAAAATATTACGCATCAATTTAGAAATTTCTAAATTGATGCGTAATATTTGTGTAAAGGGATTTGTTATTCTTCTTCTTCGTTGATATCAAATCCTTCGAGTTCGTCCTCGTTATATTGGTCGTCACCGTAGAATTCTATATCTATATCATCGCTTATGTGTTGCCGGTTCTGAATTTTAGGCTGTATCAGCTCTTCTGTGATTATATGTTGAATCGGCGGATTGCCAACAGCTTTTATGCATTTTGGGGTGTCAATCTTTTCACCGAATATAATCTCCTTTAATTCCATGAAAAACTCACGGTTGTTCTCTTTATCGAAAAGGAATGAGAGTTTGTCTCCCTCGTCTTGTAGTATTTCGGAGATAGGTGTCTCGTCCATCAGATGAGGGTCTTGGTCTGAGTATGTGTTGTCAGTCGAAGAAATTTCGGTATCACGCTTCCAGTTATCGTCGCACAGGAAGAAAGATTGATTGTCGTCTGAGGTGAAATTGACTGATTCAAGGATAGCATCTTTTAATTGAAGAAAAGAGTTATCGGGGTCTATATCAATAATTCTGGAGAATCCGGATGCTTCTTCTGAGACAAATTTGATGCGATATAACATTTGCCGATGAGATGATAGTTTATTTATTTTATAATTCCGTGACGTTTAAATACTTTTTGAATGGCTTCAAGAGATCTTGTGACCTGTTCCTTTGTGTGTGTAGCCATCAGAGAGTATCTGATAAGAGTATCGTGAGGTGCTACAGCCGGTGTTACCACGGGATTGACGAAAACACCTTCTTCGAGGAGGTCTCTCGTCACTTGGAATGTTTTGTAATCATCACGAATGAAGAGAGGAATAATTGGTGTGGATGTATTACCGATTTCGCACCCCATTTGGCGGAAATTTTCGAGGGCGTAATGTGTAATATTCCAAAGATGTTCCTGGCGTTCCGGTTCGCTGATGATAATATCAAGTGCAGCGTTAACGGCAGCGGTGGCAGCAGGAGTGATGGATGCGGTGAAGATGTATGATCTGGAGTGGTGTCTCAGATAGTTTGTTATTTCCTTGTCGGTAGCGATAAAACCTCCGAGGGAAGCGAAAGATTTACTGAAAGTACCCATTATGAGGTCAACATCATCAGCAACACCGAGATGATGACATACACCACGTCCTCCTTCGCCAAAGACACCAAGACCGTGAGCTTCATCAGCCATTACTGAGGCGTTATATTTCTTGGCGAGTTCTACAATTTTTTTCATATCTGCCACATCCCCTTCCATCGAAAATACGGTGTCAGTAGCGATAAGTTTTATTTTATCTGGGTCACAACGTTGGAGCTGTTTTTCAAGTGACTCCATATCGTTGTGTTTGTATTTGAGATAGTTCGAAAATGACAGTCTTCTTCCTTCGATGATTGATGCGTGATCCTGTTCGTCGAGGATGATGTAATCTTCCCGACCTGTAAGGGTGGAAACAACACCAAGATTAACACCGAATCCGGTAGAATAAAGCATGACATCCTCCTTGCCGATATAGTCTGCCAAGCGTTCTTCCAAGCGTTTGTGAATATCAAGAGTTCCGTTCAGGAAGGGAGATCCTGCCATACCGGTTCCATATTTTTTAGTAGCGGCTACAGCTGCCTCAATAACTTTTGGGTGGTCTGTCAGACCCATGTAGGAGTTAGAACCGAACATGAGGACTTTCTTCCCGTTCATGAGAACTTCTGTATCTTGATGGGAGTCTATTTCACGAAAATAGGGATATACTCCGGCAGCTTTTGCTTTTTGAGGAGCGTCGTAGCGTGCTAATTTAGCTTGTAATGGCTTCATAATATGGTGATTTGCAGCAAAAAGAGGGGAGAGGCCGTTGCGTTTTAATTATAATTGGAATACAAAGTTAATAAATTTTGATGAAATGTGAAAATATATTTAAAAATTATAGAAAATTTTTATAAAAAAGAATATAAAGAATACTATCTCTAAAGAGAAACGGAGTGCAACCGTTTGAGTTACACTCCGTTTATAAGGATTTTATATTTCTTACTTTGGGGTTATTTTACTTCCTCAAAATCTACATCGGTAATATCTTTTTCTTCACCATCTGCATGAGAAGCCTGTCCGGGATTTGGCTGCGCGCCTGCGGCACCTGCTTGCGCTGCGTTCTGGATATCTTGGGCAGCGGCCATCAATGCGTCGTTGACTGCTTTTTCGGCTGAGTCAATATCTTCTACAAGCTGATTCTTATGTACCTCTTTGAGTCGGTTAAGTGCTGAATCAATTGCGGCTCGTTTGTCGGCCGGAATCTTGTCACCAAGCTCTGAGAGTTGTTTTTCGGTTTGGAAAATTACGCTGTCGGCATGATTCAGCTTGTCGATGCGTTCCTTTGCTTTCTTATCGGCTTCTTCATTCGCTTTTGCTTCATCTCGCATACGTTGAATCTCTTGTTCGCTAAGTCCGCTTGATGCTTCGATTCTGATGGACTGTTCTTTTCCGGTAGCCTTATCTTTTGCTGTGACATTAAGAATACCGTTGGCATCCACTTCAAATGTCACTTCAATCTGCGGTACACCACGTGGCGCGGGGTTAATTCCGGATAGGTTGAATTCACCAAGTAGTTTGTCATCAGCCGCCATAGGACGTTCACCTTGAAGAACTCTAATGGTCACTTCGGGCTGATTGTCAGCAGCAGTTGAGAATGTTTCACTCTTTCTGATAGGTATGGTAGAGTTTGCTTCGATAAGTTTTGTAAATACACCACCGAGAGTCTCAATACCGATTGAAAGAGGCACTACGTCAAGAAGAAGTACATCTTTTACATCTCCGCTAAGGACACCGCCTTGAATAGCTGCACCAATTGCCACTACTTCGTCGGGGTTAACACCTTTTGACGGTTCTTTCCCGAAGATTTCTTTTACCTTCTCTTGGATGGCCGGGATACGAGTTGAGCCACCGACGAGGATAACTTCGTTTATATCGCTTGCTGTCATGCCTGCATCTTTAAGTGCTTTTACGCAAGGTTCTGCAACAGCATCGATAAGAGTGTGTGCCAACTGTTCGAATTTAGCGCGTGAGAGGGTTTTTACCAAGTGTTTAGGACCTGATGCCGTTGCTGTGATGTATGGAAGGTTAATCTCTGTTGAAGTAGAGCTTGAAAGCTCAATCTTGGCCTTTTCTGCGGCTTCTTTAAGACGTTGCATTGCCATAGGATCCTGACGGAGATCCACACCTTCCTCTTTGTTAAATTCATCAGCGAGCCAGTCAATAATCACGTGGTCGAAGTCGTCACCACCGAGGTGAGTGTCACCATTTGTGGATTTTACTTCAAAGACACCATCACCGAGCTCAAGAATGGAGATATCGAAAGTACCGCCACCGAGGTCGAATACTGCGATTTTCTGTTCTTTATCTGATTTGTCAAGGCCGTAAGCAAGTGCGGCTGCAGTAGGCTCGTTGACAATACGGCGAACCTTAAGACCGGCGATTTCTCCGGCCTCTTTTGTAGCCTGACGTTGTGAGTCATCAAAATAAGCAGGTACTGTAATTACGGCTTCTGTCACTTCCTGTCCGAGATAGTCTTCTGCTGTTTTCTTCATTTTTTGCAGAATCATTGCAGAAATTTCCTGCGGAGTATAGTCGCGGCCGTCAATATCCACTTTGGGAATATCGTTTTGACACACTACTTTGTAGGGTACACGTTTGATTTCATCTGTCACCTGGTCACATTTCTCTCCCATAAATCTCTTGATGGAATAGATTGTACGAGTAGGATTGGTGATTGCCTGACGTTTGGCCGGATCTCCTACTTTTCTTTCTCCACCATCTACAAATGCTACTACAGACGGTGTTGTATTGCGACCTTCGTTGTTGGGTATAACTACCGGATTCTTTCCTTCAAGTACGGCTACGCATGAATTTGTCGTACCTAAATCGATACCAATAATCTTTGCCATAATATTAATGTGTTTTTATATTTATATTTTATTAAATTCAGATCGGGGAAGATTGTCGGATGCTACTTAAGATCTCCCTTCGGTTTCATTTTATAAACAAATGATGTGCTAAAACAGTTGACTCTCAGTCAAAATATTATTTTAAAATTCATAAAAAATTGAAAATGCCATATATAAAACTTAATTTTATTTTTATAATTCGTAAAAATAGCATCTGCCATCTCTGACAAATCTGTCATATATTTGACAATATGAAATAAAAAAAGGAATCGGGAAATCCGTATAATACTTGGAGTTCCCGATTGGCGGTAAGCAGTGATAATCTAATTGCGAGAATTGTAAATGTGTATTTTTCGAGATTATATGGCTGAGCGAATAATTCCTCTCTGTGATTTTGTAACAAAGCAGATAATTTCGTCACGATATTTTGTGGCCGGTAACGTTTCGAGTATTAGTTTTACCGCATTTGTGACGTTAAGGTCGCTCATATATAATATTCGATATATTTCTCCGATAGCTTGGATATCTTCGGGTGAAAATCCACGGCGATGAAGTCCGATACTGTTAAGTCCTACATAGCTTATAGGCTCGCGAGCAGCTTTGACGTATGGGGGGATATCTTTATTGACGAGTGCACCACCTTGCAACATTATGTTTCTGCCAAGATGACAGAATTGATGTATAAGACTGCCTCCACCGATTACGGCTTGATCGTCTACGACAACTTCACCGCCAAGCTGAGTGGCATTGGAAAGGATAACGGAATTGCCAAGAATGCAATCATGCGCTACATGTGAGTAGGCCATCAACAGACAGTTGTCGCCCACTACGGTTTTCCCTTTTGCCGCCGTGCCCCGATTGATTGTTACGCATTCCCGAAGGGTTGTTCCGTTTCCTACGAATGCTTGGGTATCTTCACCCCGGAATTTTAAATCCTGTGGAACAGCCGATATTGAGGCTGCAGGGAAAATGGTGACATTGTCTCCTATTCTTGCTCCCGGAAAGATTGTGACATTGTTCATAATCTTGCAATTGTCTCCAATCTTAACATCTTCATATATAGTAGTGAAGGGGCCTATCTGCACATTATTCCCGATTTCTGCGCGAGGGTCAACGCTGTAAAGGGTACTCATCTTATTTATTTTTTATGATTTGAGCCATAAATTCTGCTTCGCATACTATTTTCTCGCCTACGAAAGCATATCCTTTTACCACTGCACATCCTCTTCTGATTGGTGTCATCAGCGATACATTCATAAGGAGTGTATTACCGGGTACCACTTTCTGTCGGAATTTGACATTATCAATTTTAAGGAAATATGTGCTGTATTTTTCAGGTTCTTCAAGGAAGTTGAGGACAAGCACACCTGCTGCTTGTGCCATTGCCTCCACTTGAAGCACACCCGGCATGACGGGCTCTTGTGGGAAATGCCCTTGGAAGAAGGGCTCGTTGACTGTCACGTTTTTTACAGCCACACAATGTTTGCGGTCAAGTTCGATTACCTTGTCGATAAGCAAGAATGGATATCTGTGGGGCAGAAGAGCGCGAATACCATTGACATCAATTATCGGAGCAATGTTTGGATCATATACCGGCGACTGGATTTCTGTATGACGCACTTCTTTACGAAGCATACGAGTGAATTTGCTGTTAATCGTGTGTCCGGGACGCACAGCTACTACACGACCTTTTAGAGGGCGTCCGATAAGTGCCAAATCGCCTATAACATCCATCAGCTTGTGGCGTGCCGGTTCATTATCCCATTGAAGCGGTTTAGGATTGATATATCCCAGTTTGTCAAGGTGCATGTGAGGCACTTTCATCAAATCGCATATGTGGTCAATGCGGTTTTGTTCTATTTGTCGGTCGTATATGACAATTGCATTTTCAAGGTCACCGCCGCGAATCAATCCGTTCTCTACCAGAGGCTCGATTTCTCTTACAAATACGAAGGTGCGGGCACTTGCCACTTCCTGTTTGAAATCAGCAAGGTCATCGAGAGTGGCAAACTGATTGGGAAGAATAGGAGAGTCGTATTCCACCATAGCCTGTACGCTGAAATTGTCATCAGGATAGACGGTAATAGTCGACCCTGTCTCTTCGTCCTTGATGCGTTGCTTTTGCTTAATGATGTAGAAATCTTTGTCTGCGTCTTGCTCTTTGAGTCCGACCTCTTCAATTTTTTCTACATATTGAATGGCGCTTCCGTCAAGAATTGGCATTTCGGGAGCGTTTACTTCTATTATACAGTTGTCAATGCCGGCAGCATACAGTGCAGCAAGTGCGTGCTCTATTGTGCAAATTTTAACATCGTTAATTCCAATTGCAGTGCCACGAGTTGTATCTACTACATTTTCTGCCAAAGCAGGAATCTCCGGAGCATTTTCAAGGTCAATGCGGCGGAATCTATACCCTGTATTTTCTTTTGCAGGTAGAAATGTTGCTGTGATTTCAAGTCCTGTATGCAATCCTTTACCTTTTACTGTAAAAGGAGCATTGAGTGTGAGTTGATTCATATCTTGTTGTTTTATTTTCGTGTTTCAAAGAGTTCTGCGATTTTTTTTATATATACTTGATTTCTGGCGAAATCTCTTGCATTAACTGCCGGGTATCCAATTAGTCGTTTGTTGTCCCCGACGCTCTTGGGTATTCCTGACTGTGCTCCAAATTCATTGAAGTTACCGATGGAAATATGTCCGGCGAATCCCACCTGTCCGCCCACCCGGTTCCAGTCACCGATTGATGTGGAGCCGGCGACACCTGATTGAGAGGCGAAGACATTGTTGCTCCCTATTGATACATTGTGTGCCACCTGAATCAGATTGTCGAGCTTTGTGCCTTTCCCTATGACAGTATGTCCGAATGTGGCTCTGTCAATGCATGTGTTGGCCCCTATCTCCACATTGTCTTCTATAATGACATTTCCGATTTGAGGAATTTTGTCGTATCCCCCGGCAGTAGGTGCGAACCCGAATCCGTCTGCACCAATCACGGCACCTGAATGAATTATACAGTTGCGGCCTATAGTGCAATCTTCGTATATCTTTACTCCGGCACGGATAATTGTGTCATCACCGATTGTGCACCCGTCTGCAATATAGGCCTGGGGATAAATTTTTACATTGCGTCCAAGGTTAACCCCTCTCCCTATATATGCAAAAGCGCCTACATATAATCCTTCCGGTAGTGCCACATCATCAGATATGAAAGATTGAGGTTCCACACCAACGGGCTTGGCCTTTAGGCTCTGCACCATGTTCATAAGGGAAGCAAGAGCATCGTATGGATTCTTTACTCGTATTAGAGTCGTATTGACGGGCTCGGTAGTTTGAAATGTGTCGGCTACGAGAACGGCCGTAGCCTCCGTAGAGTAAATGTATGGGGTATATTTAGGATTCGAAAGAAAAGTCAAATGTCCCTTTTGGGCACTTTGAATAGGTGCAAAACCGGATAACTTGGAAAAGCTGTCACCATCCACCTTCCCTCCAATTATTGAGGCAATATCTTTAACCGTTATTTCCATATTGTCAAAATTTCATGCAAAGATACACAAAATTTCTCAAACTGAATATAAAAACAAGTAATAAAGGACAATTAAAGGACAAAATATGACATTTCAATTATTATCGCAAAAAATATTTTGCAGAATGTTTGTAAGTATCATTATTTTTTCGTAGTTTTGCACCGAAATTTATGTGTTTGGTTATATGGTAACGCATTATGGCTGTTTCTGTCAATATGCCAATCAATTATAAATTTTGAAAGATTTACAAAAAACTATAATACAAAAACCTAACTGAATCAAATTCAATGGAAATTTCGCACATTGAACACATTGGCATCGCAGTTCCCGACTTGCAAGCTGCCATCAAGTATTATGAAGAAGTTCTCGGCTTGAAATGTTACAAGACCGAGGTAGTGGAAGATCAGAAAGTTACTACAGCTTTCATAAAGGTAGGTGACGTGAAGATAGAATTGCTCGAACCTACCTCACCAGAGAGCACTATTGCAAAATTTATCGAAAAGAATGGCGGCAAAGGTGGAATGCACCACATCGCTTACTGTGTCGAGGATGGTGTGACAGAGGCTCTTGCAGAAGCAGAGGAGAAAGGTGTACGTTTGCTTGACAAAGCACCTCGCAAAGGGGCAGATGGTCTCCAAATAGCATTCCTTCATCCCAAGACTACTCAGTTTGTACTGACAGAGCTCTGCGAGGATCCATCAAAAAAATAAATTTATAACGGCGTCTAAAGTAAACAAAATTCCATTTTGAAGATACAAATCACGAATTTTAGATGGGAGTTTGTGTAGGCGTTAAATAAAACTACTCAAAATGAGCACTAAACAAGAAGAAAAGATTCAGGAACTCATCGACAAACGCGCTGAGGCACGTTTGGGTGGTGGTGAAAAAGCTATAGAGAAGCAACACGCACGCGGTAAATATACTGCTCGCGAACGTATTGCACAATTGCTTGACGAAGGCAGCTTCGAAGAGCTTGACATGTTTGTCACACACCGTTGCACCAACTTTGGCCAGGATAAAAAACATATTCTCGGTGATGGCGTTGTAACCGGTTTTGGTACAATTGAGGGTCGTCTTGTATATGTTTTCGCGCAAGATTTCACCGTATTCGGAGGTTCACTTTCCGAGACAATGGCGCAAAAAATTTGCAAGGTGATGGATCTTGCAATGAAAATGGGTGCGCCTATCATAGGACTTAACGACTCCGGTGGCGCACGTATACAAGAAGGTATTAATGCTCTTGGTGGATATGCAGAAATCTTCCAGCGCAATATTTTGGCTTCAGGTGTAGTGCCTCAAATTTCCGCAATTCTTGGCCCGTGTGCCGGAGGTGCCGTATATAGCCCGGCGCTTACCGACTTTACTATCATGACCAAAGGAATTTCCTATATGTTCCTTACAGGTCCTACAGTAGTCAAGACCGTAACCGGAGAAGATGTGACTCAGGAACAGCTTGGCGGTGCGTCAGTACACTCATCAAAGAGCGGTGTGACACACTTTGCCGCCGAGGACGGAGAAGACGCTTTGCGTCTCATTCGTCAGTTAATAAGCTACATCCCGCAGAATAATCTTGAAGAGACTCCACTTGTGGCCTGTGATGACCCAATCGATCGTCTCGAAGACAAGCTCAACGAGATCGTGCCTGACAGTCCGAAACGTTCATACGATATGTATGAAGTAATCGGTGCCATCATTGACAATGGTGAATTCCTTGAGGTGCAGCGTGATTATGCCAAAAATATTATAGTAGGCTTCGCAAGAATGAACGGACAGGCTGTAGGTATAGTAGCCAACCAGCCCAAAGTGCTTGCAGGCGTGCTTGATAGCAATGCTTCTCGCAAGGGAGCACGTTTTGTGCGTTTCTGCGATGCATTCAATATTCCGTTGGTAACCCTTGTAGATGTACCGGGCTTCCTTCCGGGTACCGGGCAGGAATACAATGGTGTTATTCTCCACGGAGCTAAATTGCTTTACGCATACGGTGAGGCAACAGTTCCTAAAGTGACTGTAACACTTCGCAAGAGCTACGGTGGTTCACACATCGTGATGAGTTGTAAGCAGCTTCGTGGTGACATGAACTATGCATGGCCCACAGCGGAGATTGCCGTTATGGGAGCTGAGGGTGCAGTCGGCGTTCTTTATGCAAAAGAGGCCAAGACAAAAGAAGATCCCAAAGCATATATGAAAGAGAAGGAAGACGAGTATACCAAACTCTTTGCCAATCCTTACAATGCAGCGAAGTATGGCTATATCGATGACGTCATTGAACCGAGAAACACTCGTTTCCGCGTAATTCGCGCTCTTCAGATGCTTGCGACCAAAAAGGTGTCAAATCCGCCGAAGAAACACGGTAACATACCTTTGTAACCAATACTTGAGGGGATGCAATATAAATTGCTTTCCCCTCGATTTTCCTTCAAATTAGAGGGAAAATAGAGTGAAGATTATTTATAAGACAATCTATGATTAAAAGACTTTTAGCAGCCGGAGCTCTTTCTATTGCGTTATGTTTCGGATCCACGGCATATGCATCAGCGGTAATTCCGGAAGGTGAACAGCTGACAATAGTGGATTCCAATTCAGACGGGCAAACTACTGTCACCGGAGAATGGGATAACACCAGTACCGAGACTAACACCATTACGGAAAGTGCCACGGCCAAGAAGATGACTCAGGCAGAAAAGGCTCACAATGCCGAGGTGAACGACTCATGGGGAGGTGGAATAACAATCATCGCCATGTGTGTAGTCATAGCGGCACTTGTGATATTGAGTATTCTTTTTTTATGCTTTGGAAAGATTTCATCCAAGATTATGTCCCGCAAAAAACTTGCGGCACAAGGTTTGACTAAAGAGGATGCAACTGACCACCATAAAGATGTAGATTCAGGTGAGGTTATTGCAGCCATAGCTACAGCATTGGCACAGCATTTCAACACTAATGGCCACGATATGGAAGACACCATATTGACCATACGACGCATGAAGAGAGCATATTCGCCTTGGAATTCAAAAATTTATAACATGAGAGAGGTGCCTGAGTTGAAGCGTAATCGTCGCTGATGCAATGCACATCTTAATAAAATATTTGAGATGAAACTTAAAGAATATAAATATAAAATCAACGGAACAAAATTTACCGTTGGTGTGGGAGACCTTAACGGCAACGAGATTCATGTAGAAGTAAATGGCACTCCTTACAATGTAATAATAGATGAGGAGGGGAAACCTCAGGCAGTAACATTAAAAGCCTCCAAACAACCTGCAGCGGCTCCACGTACAGAGACCGGAGCTAAGGTAATCAGCAAGCCGGCTGCTTCTACAGGCGGTTCAACAGTAAAGAGTCCATTGCCCGGAACTATCATGAGCTTCAATGTAAAAGAAGGTGATACCGTCAATGCCGGAGACACTGTATGTGTACTTGAAGCTATGAAAATGGAGAATGATGTACACTGTTCCACCGGTGGCACCGTTAAGAAGATTCTTGTAAGCGTAGGTGACGCTATCCTCGAGGGAACAGACATAATGGTTATAGAATAAGGTTAATCGCAATTCTATAACGAAAGTTATTCTATAACGAAAGTTATCCGAATGAATTGACCCGTCCTGTTGCATACACATGCAATGTGGACGGTCAAAAGCGGATAATTCGTACCTCTATTTCTACTCAACCTCTGCACACACACGGAGGATAAAAATTTCTACATCCTATTTACCCCGTGCCTAAGTAAAAGATTAGTAACAGACCGCGGCGAGAGCCGCCGTCGTGAAGATTAATAAATCAGCAGATTACTCTATATTATTTTTACCGGCACTTGATTTTTATTTTAATGATACTTACACAAGCTAATTTTGGTGATTTTATAACCCAGACAATCAAAACATTCTGGGAGTTCACCGGTTTTTACAACTGTGAATGGCAGAATCTTGTCATGCTTGCAGTTGGTTGTTTCTTCGTATGGCTTGCCATAAAGAAGAATTTTGAGCCACTACTTCTCGTTCCAATAGGATTTGGTATGTTGATAGGAAACATACCGTTTCAACCAGGCATGGAGATTGGAATATATGAGCCCGGTTCAGTCTTGAATATTCTTTACAACGGAGTCGAGAAGGGTTGGTATCCACCATTGATTTTCCTCGGGATTGGAGCAATGACAGATTTCTCTGCACTTCTTGCAAATCCGAAATTGATGATAATCGGAGCGTGTGCACAGTTCGGTATCTTCGGAGCTTATATGTTGGCGCTATTATGTGGTTTTGATCCATTGTCAGCCGGCTGTGTTGCCATTATAGGCGGTGCCGACGGACCGACAGCAATATTCACTACGTCAAAGCTTAATCCTGAGATGCTTGGTGCTGTAGCTGTATCAGCTTATTCATATATGGCCTTGATACCATTGATACAGCCTCCGTTGATGCGTCTTTTCACTACCAATGAGGAGCGCCGTATCAAGATGAAACCGGCGCGAGTTGTATCGCAAAACGAGAAAATCATCTTCCCGATTGTAGGTCTGATTCTTACATGTTTTGTTGTTCCCTCAGGACTCCCTTTGCTTGGAATGTTATTCTTTGGCAATCTCCTTAGAGAGAGTGGAGTGACCGGACGACTTGCCAAGACGGCAAGTAATTCCATGACAGATATTGTAACAATACTTTTGGGTCTTACAGTCGGAGCCTCCACTCAAGCAGACAAATTCCTTAAGGTAGATACACTTTTGGTGTTCGGACTCGGATTTGCCGCTTTCATCATAGCATCATCAGCGGGTGTGCTTTCAGTGAAGCTTTTCAATATTTTCCTTAAGAAAGATAAGAGAATCAATCCTTTGATTGGAAATGCCGGAGTTTCTGCAGTGCCAATGGCAGCACGAATCTCTAACAATATTGGTCTTGAGTATGATCCGACAAACTATCTTTTGATGCACGCCATGGGCCCGAATGTAGCCGGTGTGATTGGTTCCGCCGTCGCAGCAGGTGTACTTTTGAGCTTCTTGGGATAATCTTCGCTCTCCAGTTTTGGGTAAGCAATAACTTGCCAAAGATGATTTAAACAAATAAATATTGGAAGTACCATCTAAGATAGTAATGCTTTGATGGTACTTTATATTTTGACAAAAATAACATACTCCTAATCCTATCCGTGAGATTTAGAGGATGTTTAAAAATAAAAGTTAAAGGATTTGGACATAATTTAGGAGGAAATTTCTCTCAATGGGAAAAGAATGTAGCGAGCAACATGATTGACGAATTTGCAGAAATTCTCCCAAAGGAAGTCTAAAGACATTGACAATTAAAATATTTAGAGTGAACAAGATTGTTAAAATACTGAAAAATATCCATTTAACAATTTGGTGAACGAATAATTTTAAGTTTTATTATTAAACAATCTCTTATTAAGATATAATAATTTGAAAATTGTATAATTATAAACTTTTTGTATAACCATAAAACAATATTGTATGAAAGGACTTTACATTATTGGACTTGCTGCGGCAGTGAGCTTTACTGCTGCTGCCGACCGTCAGCAAGCAGCGTTCAATCAATCTCACAGAGCCAAGACTCCGGTAGCGCGAGTGCTTGACGGAGCTAAGAAGATTTCCGGCTCAAAGAAAGCGTCAAGAATTCGTAAGGCGGCTTCATTGACAGAGGATAAGGTATATTATTGGACTGCTACAGATATGCTTGAATATGATGGGGTTATCTCCGAGCCCCTCGAGATTTTCAATTATGATGCAACAACGGGTAACGGTACAGTCTATTTGGCAGACTTTGAAATTCCGGTTGCAATAGATCTTGAGAAAGGTACTTTCTCTATTTCAAACAATCAGAAGGTAGGTGAGGATGAAGATGGTCCGATATATTTCTATCTTAAGGACTTCACAAGCGATTATGAATTGGTGGACGGAATTAGCAAAACTCCGGCCACAGTCGGAACATTTACCGAGAATGGGGATATCGTCTTTCCGGCTGATGATATATGGGCACTTGGCGACCCGGCTGATGAGGATTTGGGATGGTATGTTCTAAGTTGTGACAATGAACTCCTCGTGTCGAATCCGGCTCTTAATCCTGATGGAAATTGGGTTTTGAGTGGAAAAGGTACGTTTACGGATAATATTCTTGGCGATCTTTTTGTAGAAGACTGGAAAGCCGAGCCTGTAGAGGTAGAGGTATATGCAGATCTTGACGATCCTGTACGATATATGGTGAAAAAACCCTATCAACAGCTTTATAAGGCTCTAGGTGAAGACCCCGAGCAGTGTCCTCCGATGGTAATCGACACCACTTACCCGGAGAATATTCTGCTCTATGACCAGAGCGTCGGCCTGTTTGATGAAGAAGATGGCGAGTATTTTATATTTAGTGAGTCTTCTTATAACGAAGATTTTGGGGATGGTATAGATGAAACTCCTGAGGAATTGCGAATCAAGATGACTACTGAGGGTTACGTCAAGACTGTCACATTCCCTATAGAAAGTATTACATTGATGGGATTGGACAGCTTCGAGATGTATTATGCTGCCCCTGCAGTCAGTGTTCTGAGATGGAATACAGACCCGGCTTCAGTGGAGTTGCTTGAAGAAGATGAGGAAAGATCTGTTCCCGTGTATTACAATCTTCAGGGCATACCCGTAAATAATCCACAAAATGGTCTTTACATTATAAAGACCGGGAATAAGGTTCAAAAGGCAATCCTTAGGTGACCGATAAGAGATTGTTTTATTTTTCAACAACCTAAAAAATAACTTGATAAACCATTACGGCTTCATTTCGATTGAAATGAAGCCGTAATAACATAAGAGGCTGATAAAAAATTAATGTTAATGGAATTGAGTATAACAGCAGTTAATGCCTCGCGGATTATTGTAATGTTGTTGTTTGAGGTAAGTAGATACAAATCACTTAAATAACATCTTAAGTCGATTCCCGGCATTATATTAAATGAAATACCGGGGATTATATAAAAAAATTTAGAGAGAAATAGAATTAAGGTCGATGTTGTCGATAAGAATATTTTTTGTTAACTTTGCACAAAGAAATTAACAGACGCAATCAAGATGTCTTGGATACTTGACGGAATGTTTGAAAATATCACTCTACACAAAGGTAAGATTGGTATTGCACTCAGTGGAGGTGGAGCTCGCGGTTTTGCCCACGTCGGTGTCTTGATGGCTTTTGAGCGGTTTGGAAAACGTCCGGATATAATATCGGGAGTCTCAGCCGGTGCAATAGCCGGAGTGCTGTATGCTTCCGGATTGTCACCACTTGAAATAATCGAATGTTTTGCTTCGAAACCGAAGCTCGGTGATTTCACGGAATGGTCTATTCCGAAATCAAGTTTTTTACGCCTGACAAAATTCGCAAAATTATTAGACAACTGGTTGCCGGTAAAGAATCTTGAGGACTTGCAGATTCCTACGATGGTGTGTGCCACGGATTTTGACAATGGTAAATCTGTGGGATGGAGCAAAGGTGAGATTGTTCCTCGTGTTTTGGCATCATGCAGTATACCCATAATATTCCAACCGGTAAGAATAAATGGTGTACATTACGTTGACGGAGGAGTGCTTCGCAATATGCCTGCATGGACAATCAGAGATCATTGCAGTGTGCTTTACGGGAGCAATTGTTCGCCATTGAATCGTTCGTACAGATATAAAAATTCGATGCTCGACATAGCGATGCGATCGTATACATTGATGTCGAAAGCCAATATGCTTCAAGATTTGAATCTCTGTGATTATGTGATTCAGACTCAGGAGACGGCAAAATATAAGACGTTTGATCTCTCATCAATAAGGAAACTTGTCACCTACGGATATGATACCGCATGTCGAGTGCTGGAAAAATCCAATTAACTGAAAAAGATATGAACCCCGACCCCAATAAAGAGCGATTAGTGATATATCAGGTTTTTCCCAGAATATTTACCAACACTAATGATTCATGTGTCCGGGGTGGAACATTGGAACAAAACGGTTCGGGCCATTTGAACGATTATACGCCCAAACTGCTGAAAAGCATAAAGAACTTGGGCGTTAATGCCGTATGGTTTACCGGAATAATCGAGTGTGCGACCAAAACGGGGTGGGATTCTGAAGGAATTCCGGCCGATAATCCTAATGTGGTGAAAGGTCAGGCCGGTTCTCCTTATGCCATCAAAGATTATTATGATGTATGTCCGGCCATCTCGGAGAATGTCAATCATCGAATGGCTGAATTTGAAGACTTGGTAGAAAGAGTGCATAACGAGGGTATGAAGGTTTTGATAGACTTTGTTCCCAATCATACAGCACGAGTATATCATTCAGACAGCTCACCTGAAGGTGTGGAAGATTTCGGGAAAGGTGATGACATAACATATTTTTTCAAGCCGTCCAATAACTATTATTATAATACCAATCAGCTTTTCAGTCCGGACTTTCCTCTTGACGCTGAGGGGGATGTCCCGTACGTGGAATTTCCGGCCAAGGCTACGGGTAATGATTGTTTTACCGCCTTTTGCACCCGCAATGATTGGTATGAGACTGTGAAATTGAATTATGGACATGATTATGGAGATAATTCAGATCATTTCAATCCGGTGCCTGACACGTGGCTTAAAATGAGAGATATACTCTTGTATTGGGCCGGGAAAGGAGTGGATGGTTTCCGATGTGATATGGTGTTTATGGTGCCTCTTGCATTCTGGCATTGGGTCATACCACAAGTCAAAAAGAAACATCCGGGTATAATATTTATCGGTGAGATATACGATGTAGGATTATATCGCAGTTTCCTTGAATATGGTTGTTTTGATTATCTGTATGATAAGGTGAATCTGTATGACACACTGGTAGGGATTGAACGCCATGGCGTGTCAGCAGCCCGGCTGACGGGGACATGGCAGACGGTGGAAGGAATATCAGACAAGATGCTTAATTTCCTGGAGAATCACGATGAGGTGAGATTCGGTTCGGATGAATTTGCAGGAGATCCCATAAAGGTTCTGCCGTATCTTGTGGCGAGCAGCATGATATCTTCTTCTCCTTATATGATATATTACGGACAGGAGTTTGGGGAATCAGCGAAAGATAATGAAGGGTTTGCCGGAGATAATCATCGCACTACAATTTTTGATTATTGGAGTTACGCTTCGATGCGGAGATGGTATAATGATGGTAACTGTGACGGCGCACGGTTTAGCCCTCATGAGAAATGGCTTCGTGAAGTATATACCAAAGTATTGACACTTTTGAACTCGGAGTCAGCTTTAAGATATGGCGCGTTCTTTGATTTAATGTACGTGAATTTGCAGAATCCCGACTTTAATCCACATTCTACATACGCTTTTTTACGATATAGTGAAGATGAGAAATTGCTCATAGTATGCAATTTCTCAGACGCCCCGGCAGAGGTAAAAGTGAATATACCTTCATTGGCGTATAAAATGGCAAAATTGCCGATAGGAAAATGTAGTGCCGAGGATTTGTTGTCATCTGTCACCAAATGGACATCCGGCAAGACAGAAATGGAATTATATCCCGATAAAGTAGCAGCTTTATCTGTCGGATCAAAAAGTGCCGTAGTGCTGAAACTCATGAAGCTCAACGAAGATAAGCTCCCAACAATATTAATTGATAACAGATAAAAATAACAATATTACATTATATATACAAACTCTAAACAATGAGCAATTCACTTCCCCCCATCAAGGTGTTTGCAGGCACAAACAGTCGTTACCTCGGTGAAGCAATATGTAAAGAACTCGGCATAGAGCTGGGCAGTATGCATGTTGATAATTTTGCCGATGGCGAATTTGAAGTCTGCTTTGATGAATCGATTAGAGGAGCAGAGGTATATTTGGTGCAATCCACCTTCCCAAACTCTGACAATCTAATGGAACTTCTTCTGATGATAGATGCAGCCAAACGAGCATCGGCCGGAACAATTATCGCCGTTCTTCCATATTTTGGCTGGGCACGTCAAGACAGAAAAGACAAACCGCGTGTCTCCATCGCTGCCAAACTTGTAGCCGATCTCCTGAGCGTAGCCGGAATCGATCGATTAATAACGATGGATCTCCATGCAGACCAGATACAAGGATTCTTTGATGTTCCGGTGGATCATCTATATGCTTCCTCTATCTTCATACCATTTATCGAAAGCCTTCACCTTGAAAATATGGTGATTGCATCACCTGATGTAGGTGGTGCCAAGAGAGCAAATTCGTATGCAAAATATTTCGATGTTCCATTGGTGTTGTGTCACAAACAGCGTGCCAAAGCCAATGTTGTTGCCAAGATGACCGTCATAGGAGATGTAGAGGGTAAGAACGTGATATTGGTGGATGATATAGTGGATACAGCCGGAACAATAACAAAAGCAGCAGACTTGTTGCTTTCGTTTGGTGCCAAATCAGTAAGAGCACTATGCTCCCACCCGGTGATGAGCGACCCGGCTACCGAACGAGTAATAAATTCAGGCCTGACTGAAATAATCTTTACCGACTCCATTCCGTACGGAAAGGAGAACCCGAAGGCAACCGTTCTCCCGGTAGCAAAACTTTTTGCAGATACAATCAGAAGAATTCATAACCATCAGTCAATATCTTCACAATACCTGTTTAAGTAACGGAACAATCAAACAAAGAAAAACACTAAAATAAATGTGTCGTAAAATTATCAGACATCGCATAAATGTTTGATAATTTTACGCATTTTAAGAGAGATAATTCAAAAAAAATTATTATCTTTGCGCAAAATTGAGTGCCCGTGGCTCTCAACCTTGAGTCTGATACCGAATTTTCAAGTTTGAAAAAGACGTGGCATTTAATCTGTATGATAACATAAGTTGTTGTTGTACAGTAGATTAAGACTACACTATATCATACTTTTTACAGCTATTTAATTATGGCAGAAAACAAAGAAAAGCTTTTTGACATGTTTCCGCCGGTGACCACCGAAGAGTGGTTGGCGAAGATAAATGTCGACCTTAAAGGCGCCGATTTCCAGAAGAAACTGGTGTGGCGTACTAATGAAGGATTCAATGTTCAGCCGTTCTATCGTCGTGAAGACCTTGAAGGACTCGCAGCATTGGACACACTTCCCGGCGAGTTCCCTTATCTTCGCGGGACACGCGACAACAATGAATGGCGTACACGCCAGACAGTTATCGGAGAAAATGCAGAAGTGATGAATGCTCATGCACTCCATAACATCGAACGTGGCGCAGACTCACTTGGCTTCAAGATTAATCGTGATTTTAATCTTGCCGATTTCGACAAGCTGTTCTCCGGAATAGATTTGAAGAAAATCGAAATCAACCTCTCATGCTGTCCCGGACGTGCGGCAGAAGTGGCAGAAGCATTTGTCGCTTATGTGAAAAAATCCGGTGCTGCTGATGATTTCAAAGGTGCGATTGAGTTTAATCCCTTCAAAAGACTTCTCAAGCATGGACTCAAATTCCCCAAGGATATCAAAGAAGAGTCATTAAAGGTATATAATGCAGTCAAAGATATACCTGGAATGCGTTGCTTCCTTGTAGACTCAGCGATGCTTAACAATGCCGGTTCATATATTTCTCAAGAATTGGGATATGCTTTAGCATGGGGTGCGGAATGGCTCAATATTCTGACCGATGCCGGTTTGAACCCGACTGAAGCTGCTTGCCGTATTAAATTTAACTGTGGCATCTCATCCAATTATTTCATGGAGCTTGCCAAATTCCGTGCAGCTCGCATGCTTTGGGCTCAAATAGTTAAAGCTTACAATCCTGCATGTGACTGCGCATGCAAGATGCATGTACATGCCATCACAAGTCGCTTCAATACAACAATCTATGACGCTCATGTAAATCTGCTCCGCACAATGACAGAGACAATGAGTGCAGCATTGGCAGGTGTAAATTCAATAGAGACTCTTCCCTTCGATATCACATATAAGAATCCCGATGAGTTCTCAGAGAGAATAGCACGCAACCAGCAATCCCTTCTCCGCGATGAGTCACACCTTGACAAAGTGGTAGACCCCGCAGGCGGAAGCTATTATATCGAGACATTGACAGCCTCAATAGCTAAAGTGGCATGGGAATTGTTCACTGCCGTAGAAGAAAAAGGCGGATTCCTTGCAGAGCTCGAACAAGGGAATGTACAAAAAGCAATCATGGAGAGCAGTGTAAAACGTCACACAGACGTTGCACGTCGTAAAGAGAGCCTCTTGGGAACAAACCAATTCCCCAACATCAATGAAATGGCACTCGATAAGATTGAGATTAAAGAATGTACCGGTTCATGCGGATGCTCAGAAGATGTGGCAGATGGTGCTGTGGATTATCTTCACTTTGACCGCGCTGCAAGCCAATTCGAGCAACTTCGTCTCGATACGGAACGTAGCAGCAAACGCCCCAAAGTATTCATGCTAACCATCGGAAATCTTGCCATGAGACTTGCCCGTGCACAGTTCTCCGGCAACTTCTTCGGATGTGCAGGATATGAGATAATCGACAATATCGGCTTCAATAGTGTGCAGGAAGGAATCGACGCTGCTATGGAGAAAGGTGCGGATGTTGTAGTGCTCTGTTCAAGCGACGATGAGTATGCACAATATGCACCGGAGGCCTTTAAGGCACTTGACGGCCGTGCGATATTTGTAGTGGCAGGAGCTCCGGTATGCATGGAAGAACTCAAGGCTCAGGGTATAGAGCATTTTGTACACGTACGTGTGAATGTGCTTGACACCCTTGTAGGTTTTAACGCTAAACTTCTGAAGTAAACATGAAACCCAATTATAAAGAGATAGATATCACAAAGGTGGTAAGCTGCGGCGAACACAAGCCGACAGCTGAAAGCGCAGACTGGATGACAGCTGAGCTCATACCTGTAAAATCAGTATATACAAAGGCCGATCTTGAAGGACTGGAACATCTCGACTATGCAGCCGGTTTGCCCCCCTTCCTCCGTGGCCCATACAGCGGTATGTATCCGATGCGTCCCTGGACTATCCGTCAGTATGCCGGATTCTCCACTGCAGCGGAATCTAACGCATTTTATCGCCGTAATCTTGCGTCGGGTCAGAAAGGTCTTTCAGTAGCATTTGACCTCCCGACTCACCGTGGCTATGATGCTGACCATGAACGAGTGGTAGGTGATGTGGGTAAAGCAGGTGTGTCAATCTGCTCCATAGAGGATATGAAAGTACTTTTCGATGGTATTCCATTGAACAAGATGTCGGTGTCAATGACAATGAATGGCGCAGTACTTCCCGTACTTGCCTTCTACATTAACGCCGGACTTGAGCAGGGTGCTAAACTCGAAGAGATGGCCGGAACAATTCAAAACGACATCCTCAAGGAATTTATGGTGCGTAATACATACATTTACCCACCGGCATTCTCAATGAAGATAATTGCAGACATCTTTGAATATACTTCAAAGAATATGCCTAAGTTCAATTCAATCTCTATCTCCGGATATCACATGCAAGAGGCTGGTGCTACAGCTGATATTGAGTTAGCTTATACATTGGCCGATGGTCTTGAATATCTTCGTGCAGGTGTCAATGCCGGAATGGACATTGACTCCTTTGCTCCACGTTTGTCATTCTTCTGGGGAATCTCGATGAATTATTTCATGGAGATAGCCAAAATGCGTGCAGCCCGTATGCTATGGGCGAAGATTGTTAAACAATTCAATCCAAAGAATCCCAAGTCGCTTGCATTGCGTACACACTGCCAGACTTCCGGATGGTCATTGACAGAGCAAGATCCTTTCAACAATGTAGGTCGTACCTGTGTTGAGGCTATGGGCGCTGTTCTTGGACATACACAATCACTTCATACAAACGCACTCGATGAGGCTATCGCACTTCCCACGGATTTCTCAGCACGTATAGCACGTAATACTCAGATTTACATCCAAGAGGAGACTTATGTCACCAAGCAGGTGGATCCCTGGGCCGGTAGCTACTATGTAGAGAAACTCACTGAGGAGATTGCAACCAAGGCGTGGGCACACATCCAGGAGATTGAGAAGCTTGGCGGTATGGCTAAAGCAATCGAGACGGGACTTCCGAAACTTCGCATTGAGGAAGCTGCAGCTCGTACACAGGCTCGTATCGACTCCGGTAAGCAGGCAATCATCGGTATCAACAAATTCCGCTTGGATCATGAGGATCCGATTGATATCCTTGAGGTGGATAATACAGAGGTTAGAAAAGAGCAGTGCGCACGTCTTGAGGTTCTCCGTGAGGGACGTGACGAGGAGGCTGTCAAGAAAGCATTGGAGGCTATCACAGAGTGTGTGAAAGATCCTTCCAAGGGTAATCTCCTTGACCTTGCTGTCAAGGCTGCCGGACTCAGAGCGTCATTGGGAGAGATTTCCGATGCATGTGAGGCGGTAGTAGGACGTTACAAGGCAGTAATCAAAACAATATCAGGTGTGTATTCAAGCGAAGAAAAGGGTGATCCCGAATTTGAAGAAGCTCGCAAAGCAGTTGCAGACTTTGCAAAACGTGAAGGTCGTCAGCCTCGTATAATGATAGCCAAGATGGGTCAAGATGGACATGACCGTGGCGCAAAGGTTGTCGCTACAGGATATGCAGACTGTGGCTTTGACGTGGACATGGGACCATTGTTCCAGACACCTGCAGAGGCAGCTCGTCAGGCTGTGGAGAATGACGTTCATATCCTTGGTGTAAGTTCGCTTGCAGCAGGACATAAAACACTCATTCCCCAAGTGATTGCAGAGCTTGAAAAGCTTGGCCGTCCTGACATTTTAGTGACAGCCGGAGGTGTAATCCCCGCTCAGGATTATGATTTCTTGTATAAGGCAGGTGTATGTGCTATATTTGGCCCCGGTACAAGAATACCGAAGAGTGCACTTGAGATGATTAGAATTCTCAATGAGGATCGGGCCCAGCAGTAAGAATCTCTAAGATTTTATAAAATTATTACTGTCTGCTAAACTTTAGCAGACAGTAATAAAATAAAATTAGATAAAATGGAATATGAGGTGGACATCACTTGATGTCCACCTCATATTCCATTTTATGAAGGGATGCGTATTATGTATGGTGCACCCTTCAAGTGTCTTAGAAAGAAACATTAAATTTCCGGAGCATTGTGAGTGGATGGTAAGATAGTTTTGCTTTTCGCAGACCCGGGTCTCCTGAATCGTCTTCGCGATTAATGTATCTGATATTGGGGTAAGTTTTTGTGATGAGTCGTGCAAAAAGGGTATTTATTGTCTCATAACATCCGTTGTATTGTCTCAATCCCTTTTCTATGTGTATGAATAGTGTATCTCGGATAATGTCGCCAATTGTGAATGCGGCAATAGTGCCATTGACAATAAGATATGCACCAGTCATATCGTTTTTGCATTTGGCAAATTCGCGAATTAATTTTCTCGTTTGCCGACGCTCTATTATAGCCATCGGGGTATCATCTCCTTCGAGGTCAAATTTGTCCATGAAGGTTAGAGCCATGTGTGCGTTTTCGGGTGTCATGCAGATTAATACGTGGTCGTGATAATCGGCCATGAAGCGATTGACGTGATTTCTTTTTTTTGAGAGCTTTTTACCTTTGAGGGATGCGAGGGCTTCTGCGTCATATAGATAGTCAGCCCAATCATTGATTTCGTAGACGTTTGTTGGATTTAGTTTATAGAATTGGTCAAGGTATGTCAGGGGCACAGCAGAAAATTCGAGGGAGATGTGCTGTTCATTGCAGTATTCTCTGAGTATTTTTATGGATTTTTCGAGAGGAAGTTCACCTATGGGCATGGAGAAGGCCGGTCGGGAGAAGTCGTTTTCGAGTACACCGATTATGAAAAGGGTATTTTTATAGATGCAATATCTGTAATGAAAAACTTCAACCCACATGAGTAATCCACCGATAGAGAAATCTGTGGTGCGAGCAAACTGTTGCTCCAGATATGGTTTTATAATAGGGATGTCGTTGGTAGTAATGGTTTTGAAGATGAGAGGAGATTTATTAATGGATCTAATATCATTGATCGCATTTAAGTATAGATCTGATTCACATCGAGAACATTGAGCTGTTTGGTTATTGAAAAGCTCATTGTCAAATCTGTTCTTGATATTTGGATGCATTGCATTGTAATAGTCCATAGTGTCAATAGTGGGTCATAATTATATAATGAGAACAAATGTATATATTTAAAAGTTGATGTGACAAGTTACGGATTTTTTTTGTAATTTTGTAATCCTAAAATCGAGAGGTTGGTAAACATCAATCTCGAAAGAAAAATAAAATTGAGAAGTTTTACCGGCGGCATATTAGTAATGTTGCTGTGCGTTGTTTTATGGTCGTGCAGCAGTACTCGTCATGTACCTGCGGGAGAATATTTGCTTGATAAGGTAAGTATCAATATTGAGGACAGTACCAAAGATTTGTCGGAGCAGGAGATGATGTTGTATTTGCGTCAGATTCCTAATCATAAGATGCTGTGGACTACTAAGTTGCGTCTTAATATCTATAATATGAGCGGGAAGGATACGACGAAGTGGTGGAATCGGTGGATACGCAAGATAGGGGAACCTCCGGTAATTTATGATAATGCTTTGACCCTCAATAGTGCGGCTCAGTTGCGACTTGCGATGGTAAATAAGGGTTATCTTGAGGCAGAGGTAGAGGTTGATACGATTCTTGATTCGGTCAAGAAGAAGGCTAATGTTGGGTATCGCCTGAAACCGGGAGGTGTCCATAGAGTCAAGAGTATAAATTATGAGTTTCCAAATGATACGTTGAGGGATATAGTGATGATGGATTCGATGCATTTCACCATAAAGGATGGTGATCCATTGGATCGTTCGTTATTGGAGAAACAACAATCAATTATCACTCAATATTTGCGAAATCGTGGTTATTACACATTTACGAAGGAGTATGTGACATTTGTGGCAGATACGACTGAAGGGAGTTATGATGTGGATTTGACGATGCGGGTAAGCAATCCGCCGTCGTCACCGGGATTGTCAGCGGAGCGATTGAGTCATTTGCGACATGTGTTGAGGAAGGTGGTTTATGTGACAGATTATGACCCGTCAAAGATGGATAATCTGACGAGAATACAGGCTGAGGATACGGTAGAATTCCGTGGGATAACAATATTGTACGGCAAAGATAAGTATTTGCGTCCGTCTGTGTTGTATGACAATTGTTTTTTGGAGCCGGGTGCGATATACAGTGAGGTGAATGTGAATCGTACTTATAAAGCGCTGTCCAGATTGAGTATATTGAAGTTTACCAATATACGCTTCGTTCCGATAGGGGTGTCGGATGATATTCAGTTCATGGATGCGTATATCCTATTGACACCGGGTAAGTCACAGTCTGTATCTTTTGAACTTGAGGGGACACATTCGGAGGGAGATTTGGGTTTGGCTGCGGCAGTAACGTATACACACAGGAATATAGGTAAGGGTAGTGAGACTCTGTCAGCGAAGTTCAGAGGAGCGTATGAATCAGTGAGTGGGAATCTTGACGGATTGATCCATAACCGATATATGGAGTATTCGACAGAGGTGGGTTTGATTTTTCCGAAATTCAAGGCTCCGTTGTTAAAAGAGAGTTTCAAACGTAGGATACAAGCTCAGACTGAATTCAATATTTCGATGAATTATCAGGAGCGTCCGGAATATACGAGGGTAATCGGGACGATGGGATGGTCATACAAATGGCTTGAGCGATATTCTCGAAACCGTCATGTACTTACTCCGATAGATATAAACTATGTTTATTTACCGGAGAGTACGAATGATTTTCTGAATCAGATAGCTCCGGATAATCCGTTGCTGAGATATAGTTATGAGGACCACTTCATTATGCGGATGGGGTATCAGTTTTACCATAGCAATAAGCGCAGGGAGCATTTGTGGACGCGCGGGATGCAAAAGGATATATATACATTGCGGTTTAATGGTGAGATAGCAGGTAATCTTTTGTTCTTAATCAACAGTATATTCACCCATAGGAAGAATTTCCATGAGAATCCGTATAAAGTATTTGGAATCAGGTATTCTCAATATTTCAAGGTGGAGGGAGATGTGTCGTATGTGCATTATTTTGACCATCGCAATTCACTTGCGCTACATGTGGGTATGGGTGTAGGTGTCCCATACGGCAATTCATATGTACTTCCGTTTGAGAAACGTTTTTACGGAGGTGGTGCCAATGGAGTGAGAGGATGGTCGGTAAGGACTCTTGGCCCCGGGTCATATCGTGGAGGAAGATTGGTGAGTGATTTTATATATCAATGTGGAGATATAAAATTATTGATGAATGCGGAAATGCGATCAAAATTGTTTTGGGTAGTAGAAGGAGCGTTTTTTGTGGATGCGGGAAATATTTGGACAATAAGAAATTATCCGGAGCAACCGGGTGGTGTATTCCTATTTGATAAGTTTTATAAACAGATAGCGGCAGCATACGGAGTGGGAATAAGACTTGATTTTAATTATTTCTTGTTGCGATTTGATTTGGGAATGAAAGCACATAATCCGGCAGAGGGAGCTGAACCGTGGCCAATAATACACCCGAAATGGGGGAGGGATTCGAGTTTCCATTTTTCAATCGGATATCCATTTTGATTCTAAGATGGTTAATACATGTCTCCTGTTTGAGTGTTAATAAGATGTAGCATAAAAGAGATAAGATGAAAAAGCTTGTAATATTTGACCTTGACGGTACGTTGCTCAATACAATAGGAGATTTGGGAGCATCAACAAATTATGCGCTGAAACAGATGGGATACCCGGAACACCCCTTGAGTGCGTATAAGTTTATGGTAGGTAACGGGGTTCGGAAATTAATGGAGCGGGCGCAACCTGATGCTGATGCCTCGGAGATAGATGAGTTGTTGCGTCATTTCAGAGAGCATTATGATGAGCATTGCACAGACACTACAGAGCCCTATCCGGGAATAGTGGAATTGCTTTATGAATTAATTTCAAAGGGGATAGCATTAGCAGTAGCGTCAAATAAGTATCAGCAGGCTACGGAGCGAATAATAAACCATTTTTTTACGGATATACCGTTTGTTGCGATTAAGGGTCAGATTGCGGAGCGACCTGTCAAGCCTGATCCCTCAATAATATTTTCTATTTTGAATGATTATCCTACGGCCAAGAAGGATATACTGTTTGTCGGGGACTCGGCAGTGGATATAGAGACGGCCAGAAGGGGATGCGTAGAGAATGTGGGAGTGACATGGGGATTCCGTCCGGTGAGCGAATTGCGAAAAGCTTATGCAGATCATGTGGTGAGTCAGCCGAATGAGATATTGAAATATATCCACGACAGATTCTGAATCTGTGTATTTGTAAAAATTCTTATTGTATTCTCTCCAAGACATATTTATTGGTGGATTGCATTGTATACCATTTAATTAGTGTGCAATGTAGGAATCGTTACAGTATTCTTAACGACTTTTGGCACGTTATTTGTTTAATAGAAAAAGAAATTTAACGATTGAGTTGTTATAATAAAAAAGTGTCGGACAAGAAATACGATAAAAAGTATTAAGAGGTTGTTGAATATTATAAGTAAAAAATTTGTTGACAGATTGGATACAACTAATTTGACAATTTTATGAATGAATTATTTTAAGTTTTATTAAACAACCACTAACACTGATTGAGGATAACAATTCACCAAACAGAAAAGATATGAAAAGCGATTTCTCAAAAAGATTCAGGCCATTACTTGATCTTGCCAATGAAGAGGTGCAACGCTATAATTCACCGGTGATACTATGTGAACATTTTCTTCTCGGAGTGCTACGTCAGCAGAATGGTCTTGCATATAAGATGCTTTCTCAGCTAAATATAGATATATCCCAGATGATATCAGATCTTGAGAACTATATAATGCAGCATAAGGAGGAAGTGCAGTCTACCACACTCTTTGATGCACAGTATAAGATAGCGGTTTCGGCAGTGAGGTTATTACAATGTGCTACTGCCGAGGCACGAAAAATGCATTCACCGGTGATAGCCGGCGAGCATGTTTTCATGGCTCTGATACACGATCCGAAGGCATTGGACAGTGAGTTTTTGTCTAATTTTAAGAAAAAGTATCTTAATTTTGACATTTCTGTACAGAATATAGGAGAGACAGATTCTGCTCCTCAAGATTCTGAAATGGATGAAGAAGAAGAGGAGAGATATCAGAGCAAGACTCAGAAGGCGACTCCGGAATCCGGAAGAGGGAGTGGCGGTCAGACACCAACACTTAATAAGTATGGGTATGATATGACAAAAGCTGCCGCTGAGGGACGTCTTGATCCAATTGTGGGAAGAGAGAATGAGATTCAGCGTTTGGCTCAGATTTTGTCACGTAGAAAGAAAAATAATCCCGTCTTGATAGGTGAGCCGGGCGTAGGTAAGTCGGCTATTGTGGAAGGTCTTGCTACGTTGATAAATCAAAAGAAAGTGAGCCGTGTACTTTTCAATAAGCGTGTAGTAGGACTGGATATGACGAGTGTTGTGGCCGGGACGAAGTATCGCGGACAGTTTGAAGAGAGACTTAAGGCAATTCTGAATGAGTTGTCGCAGAATAAGGATGTGATACTGTTCATAGATGAGATTCATACTATTGTAGGAGCAGGAGCATCACCGGGTTCGATGGATGCAGCAAATATTCTGAAGCCGGCTCTTGCTCGAGGTGAAATACAATGTATAGGAGCAACTACGCTTGACGAGTATAGACAAAACATTGAAAAGGATGGTGCACTTGAACGCAGATTCCAGAAAGTGGTAGTTGAGCCGACTACTCCGGAAGAGACATTGGCAATCCTTGAAAGAGTGAAGTCGAAGTATGAGGACCATCATAATGTGACTTATACTGATGAGGCATTGAAAGCTTGTGTAGATTTGACGGAACGGTATGTAAGTGATCGCAATTTTCCGGATAAAGCACTTGATGCGCTTGATGAAGCGGGTAGCCGTGTACATATCACAGAAATAAAGGCACCCGAGGAAATCGAACAGCTTGAGAAGCAGCTTGAAGAGAAATATGAGCAAAAACTTGCTGCTGCAAATGCTCAGGATTTCGAGTTGGCTGCAAGCTATAGAGATGAGGAAACCAGGATGAAGCGTCGGTATGAAGCGTTAAAGAATAAATGGATAAATGAACTGGATAAGAATCGTCAAATTGTGGACGAGGACAAGGTTCGCGAGGTAGTTGCGATAATGACCGGTGTGCCTACGCAGCGTATAGCACAGGCAGAGGGAAGCCGTTTATTGCAGATGGGTAATTCACTTCGGGGAGCAGTAATAGGTCAGGATGATGCGATAAAGAAGGTTGTGAAGGCCATACAGCGAAATCGAATTGGTCTTAAAGATCCGAACAAGCCAATAGGTGTTTTTATGTTTCTCGGCCCCACCGGTGTGGGTAAGACTCATCTTGCGAAGAAGATTTCGGAGTATCTCTTTGATTCTCCCGATTCTTTGATTAGAATAGATATGAGTGAATATATGGAGAAATTCACGGTATCACGCCTAGTGGGGGCTCCTCCGGGATATGTGGGATATGAGGAAGGTGGCCAATTGACAGAGAAGGTGAGACGCAAGCCATATTCAGTAGTCCTCCTTGATGAGATTGAGAAGGCTAATCCGGATGTTTTCAATCTTCTTCTTCAGGTAATGGATGAGGGTCGTCTGACTGACTCGTTGGGGCGTAAGATAGATTTTAAGAATACAATTTTGATAATGACAAGCAATGTCGGTTCACGTCAGCTGAAAGATTTTGGCGGAGGTGTGGGATTCAATACCAATGTGATTAGCAAGGATACGGCACATGGTGTCATTTCAAAAGCACTTAACAGGGCTTTTTCACCGGAGTTCCTGAATAGAGTGGATGATATTATAATGTTTGATCAGCTTGACAGGGATGCAATCTTCAAGATTATCGATGTAGAGTTGAAAGGATTTTATGAGAGAATATCCAAACTTGGATTTGAACTTAAATTGTCGGCGGAAGCAAGAGATTTCATAGCGGATAAGGGTTATGATCCTAATTTTGGCGCCCGGCCGCTTAAGCGAGCCATTCAGAAATATCTTGAGGATGAATTGGCAGAGCTTATCTTGACAATTAAATCATCCGGAGAGGCTTCTGGAGTAATTGAAGCTAATTATACGAAGGGTGATGATAAGCTTTCGTTTTTGTTCCTTCCCGATTTGGGACTTGAGCCGAAGGAAAGTTCTGATTCGGAATCTTCCAAGGATGCCGATAAGAATGATGATTCAGATTCCAATGCAGAAGAATTAGAGAACTGACATATTGGCATATCAATGTCGAGAAATAAAAGAGAGGCCGCTTTATAGTGGTCTCTCTTTTGATTTTTTTTGCGGATGCGTAGTTGGGGAAATACCTACATTTAGGTATTTTCTATGGTGGGAAAGGGAGTTTTGTGTCAAAATATACTCAATGTTATTTCAAAAATTCTTAATTTTGTAGGAATATAAAAATCCGCAATGAGACTATCAGAACTAAAGCCTGGACAGAATGGCATAATAACCAAAATACTTGGTCACGGAGCATTTCGAAAACGGGTGATGGAAATGGGTTTTGTGAAGGGTAGAGATATAAAAGTACTCCTTCAGGCTCCGCTTTCGGATCCAATAAAATATCGAATAATGGACTATGAGGTGTCGTTGAGACGAGCAGAGGCGTCCCTTATAGAAGTAGTGGATATGGTAAATTGGGATGAGCCGTCGTCGAAGCAACATGATACAGACAGTCATGATGATACGGCAGAACGCGGCGTGAGGGAAGACAAGGTTATAAATGTAGCTTTGATAGGAAATCCCAATTGTGGTAAAACGTCTCTTTTTAACAATGTCTCCGGAGCACATGAGCATGTGGGAAATTATGCCGGAGTGACTGTAAGTGCCAAGGAAGGGAAGATGCGGTATAAAGGGTATGAGCTGAGGATAGTGGATCTTCCGGGTACATATTCATTATCGGCATATTCTCCTGAGGAGCTTTATGTGCTAAGATATTTGAGGAAAGAGACTCCGGATGTAATAGTTAATGTCGTGGTCGGCTCGAATTTGGAGCGTAATTTATTTTTGACTACTGAGCTGATTGACATGAATCGTTCCATGGTTATAGATTTGAATATGTATGACGAGGTGGAGCGTAGCGGCATCAAGTTTGATTATAAATTATTGGGACAGTTGTTGGGAGTCCCGGTAGTTCCGACAGTGGCATCAGCGGGTCGTGGGGTGAATGAACTATTGGACAAAATAATAGACGTCTATGAGATGCGTGATCAGGATGTCCGTCATATTCATGTCAAGATGAATCCTGTGGTGGAAGAGTCTGTGCAGGAGTTGAAGGATGCGCTGAAGAGATCAAAAAATGTGCAGCAACATTTTTCGCCGCGTTATTTGGCCGTAAAACTGCTTGAAGGAGATCCGGAGGTGGAGCGTACACTTAAATCTTATCCGGATTATCAAAACTGGATAGAGATAAGGGATAGGGGTGTGGAGAAAATAAAGCAGCAGCTCGGGGAAGATCCGCAGGCTGCGATTTCTTCCGAAAAGTATGGTTTTATTCAGGGAGCGCTTGCAGAGTGTTTGGAGGATTCCATAAAGCATGAGGAGAAGACGACTTCCATTATAGATGCGTTTGTGACGAATAAACTTTTCGGTTTTCCGATATTTTTGATTGCCATGTGGTTAATGTTCTGGTGCACCTTCGAACTTGGGTCATATCCAATGGAATGGATTGAACAACTTGTGGCATGGGTATCGTCAATAATAGGGGATAATATGCATGATGGTCCGCTGAAGGATCTATTGCTCGATGGAATCATTGGGGGAGTGGGAGGCGTAATTGTGTTTCTTCCCAATATATTGATATTATACGCATTTATCTCTTTTATGGAGGATTCGGGATATATGGCGCGAGTGGCCTTTATTATGGATAAACTGATGCATAAGATGGGTCTTCACGGCAAATCGTTTATCCCGCTTGTGATGGGTTTTGGGTGTAATGTTCCGGCAATTATGTCAACAAGAATAATAGAGAGTAAATCATCTCGTTTGATAACGATTTTGATAAATCCCTATATGAGTTGTTCGGCCAGAATCCCCATCTATATATTATTGGCCGGAGCGTTTTTCCCCGGACACGGCACAATGGTGATGTTCGGATTGTATTTGCTTGGCATAGTAATAGCTGTGATAACAGCAAGATTGTTACGCAGATTCTGGTTTAAAAAGGATGAGACACCGTTTGTGATGGAGTTGCCTCCTTATAGGATTCCTACCATGAAAGCGACAGCAAGAGCTATGTGGGCAAAAGCAGTGCAGTATCTTCGAAAGATGGGCGGCCTTATTTTAGTAGCATCTATAGTGGTATGGGCGTTGTCATATTTCCCTCGATACAGTTATGACCGGATTCCGAGTAATTATGCAGAGAATGTAAGGAATCAGATAAAGGATTCTGATAAAATTCCGGCAGAGGCGGTGGATGAATTGATTTTAAATGAATATCAACAACAGTATTCGTTTCTTGGACGAATCGGTAAATGGTGTGAGCCTGTAGTTGAGCCGTTTGGTCAGAATTGGAAGGGATGTGTGTCGCTTATGGCCGGTGCAGCGGCGAAAGAAGTGGTAGTATCTACACTTGGAGTGTTATATGTGGGAGAAGATAATGAGGAAGTCCTTTCAGAAAGATTACAAAGTCCGGATCCTATAACGGGTCAGTCTCCTTTTAATGCAGCCAAGGCGTTGGCGTTTATGGTATTTGTGCTTGTATATTTCCCGTGTATTGCATCTATAGCTGCCATAGTCAGAGAAACGGGATCGTGGAAATATGGATTATTTTCAGTGGTATATAATACTGTTTTGGCATGGATATTGGCAGTTATAACGTATCAAATAGCGACCATATTTTGATTCATTCTTTGACATCAAACAGCGAGAAATTCTTTGCGGAATAAATAATTTTTGCTAAATTTGCGGTATAAGAGATTTCCAACGTTGACAAAAGAGCAAAAGTATGAGTCTGATTATTGATTATCAAGATGTAGACATAGAACGAGCCGAAAGGGTAGTGTTAAAGAATGTTGATTTTTCACTGCAATGTGGTGAATTTTGTTACCTGGTAGGGAAAGTGGGGTCAGGCAAAAGTTCGTTGCTTAAGTCGATGTATGCTGATGTTCTGATTCATGAGGGTCATAAAGCTGAGGCTCTTGGATATAACTTAATGGATATAAGAAAGAGGGATATACCGTATCTTCGCAGAAAAATGGGGATAGTATTTCAGGATTTTCAATTGTTGCAAGACAGGTCAGCTCTTGACAATCTCCGGTTTGTGCTTAAGGCGACCGGTTGGAAATCAAAGGGTGAGATTGAGGATCGGTGTGAAGAGGTGCTACAAGAGGTGGGAATGAATAATAAGGGGTATAAGATGCCATTTGAGCTTAGCGGTGGCGAGCAGCAGCGTATTGTAATAGCCAGAGCGTTGCTAAATAATCCGGAATTAATTCTTGCAGATGAGCCTACGGGTAATCTTGATCCCCAGACGGGATATCAGATAGTGGATTTGTTACACAGATTGTCGCATCAGGGCCAAGCTATAATAATGGCAACGCATAATCTTCAGCTTGTAGAAGATTTTCCTGCGCGTACAGTAAGATGTGCCGATAAACGGCTTACTGAGGGCTTATAAGAAAAGGTATGAAAATAGGAATAATAGTGGCAATGGAGAAGGAGTTGAAATTGCTTCTTCCCATTATAGAGAATAAGGGGATTGAGGAAGTAAGAGGTGTCAAAATGTATAGGGGGAAAATGGGTAATCATGAGGTGATGGTATGCCAGTGTGGTATAGGGAAGGTAAACTCCGCTATACGGACATTGGGTCTGATAGAGGCCTTTACACCTGAATTAGTAATAAATACCGGAGTTGCCGGGGGTGCTGATGCAAGTATGCATGTGCTTGATATTTTTATAGCGGAAGAGGTAGCTTACCATGATGTATGGTGTGGCCCCGGCACGAAATATGGAGCTGCAGCAGGATTTGAACAGAAACTTTATGCCGGCAAGAATTTTGTGGAGAAGAGTCGCAAGGTGCTTGGTGGAGATAAGGTGAAATATGGACTGATTTGTTCCGGGGATAAATTCATCAGTGGGGCAGAGGAGATAAAAGAGATAAAGAAAATTTTTCCTGAAGCACTTGCTGTAGATATGGAATCGGCATCTATTGCCCAGGTGTGTATGATGGAGAAAGTACCGTTCAATATACTCAGGGTAATCAGTGACACTCCGGGAGAGGAGGAAAATATCAGTCAATATGAGAATTTCTGGAGCGATGCTCCGAGGGAAACATTTGAGTCACTTGTGAAGGTGCTTGATTATATGTAATAGTTGGATTTAGCGAGAATCCTTATTATTCACTTCAGTTTCAGCATTACAGCCCTTTTCAGGGTGTTTCCGGGAATTGCAATTTGTCTTTAAAGAGCATCCGCAACATCCTGTATTGGCATCTTTCTTTTTTGCTATTTTTGTGACTCTTAGGATAATCCAAATCAAAGCAATCAATATTATGATAGCCACAACGGTGTATTGTATCAATAGATTTGTGTTCATAATATTAATTTTTTTGCTCAGTATGTATGCGTCTGTTTGTGTTGTCTTTCATTACAGTGATGGTGATATCGGAAATCATTTTCTTAAGAGAATCAATAAATTCTTGTGGTGAATATTGACCTCTTTCAATCATTCTGAGGCGTCCTTCCCAAATTCCGGTAAGCTTTGGAGATTTGAGCAATTCCTCATGTATTATTGAAATAAGATTAATACCGGCCTCAGTGGCGCGTAAAGATTTTCTCTCTTTTCTTATATATCCTCTTTTATATAAGATTTCAATTATAGCGGCACGAGTAGATGGTCTGCCTATTCCGTTTGCCTTCAGCGACTCGCGCAAATCTTCATCATCCACTTGGGCTCCGGCCGTTTCCATTGCCTTTAATAGTGTTCCTTCAGTATAATATTTTGGAGGAGTGGTGGTTTTCTTAACAGTCTTGGGGTAATGGGGACCGGATTCACCTTTTTCAAAAGGTGGAAGGATTTTATCTTTATCTTCATCAGATTTTGATTCATCCTCTTTTATGATATTGTCTTTTTCAAAGACAGATTTCCATCCCTTAGAGATTATAACTTTACCGTTTGCCTTGAAATTAATTTTGTCAGCGGAACCTCTGACGATGGTCTGTTCAAACTCACAGTCGGGGAAAAATATTGCTAAAAATCGTTTTGCAATTAAATCAAAAACGTCTTTTTCTGTCTTAGAGAGATTGTTGGGTAATTGTTGTCCCGTAGGAATAATTGCGTGGTGGTCAGTGATTTTAGAATTATCAAACACCTTTTTACGTTTTAAGAGCTTTTTCCCTTTAATGGGATCCATCAGAGGGAAAAGATGCCGTAACGAATTCAGGATTGAACCACACTTAGGGTATACATCCTCTGGCAAACACGTTGTGTCGACACGAGGATAAGTAGCCACCTTTTTTTCGTATAGAGATTGAATAGTCTTAAGTGTTTCATCGGCCGACAATCCCATCACTTTATCACATTCTACTTGCAGGGATGTCAGATCAAAAAGTTTCGGGGGTGCTTCTTTCCCTTTCTTTTTAGTAACTTCTGTGATGATAAATGCTTTATCTTTAATTAGATTAAGTGCTTCTTGAGCCTTCTCCTCGGTAGGGTATCCCTTATTGGCAGCGGAGAAAAGAGTGTCCCGATACACTGTTTTCAATTCCCAATAATTTTTAGGGACGAAATTATCAATTTCATGCTGGCGTTTCACTACCAGCGCCAAAGTAGGAGTCTGCACACGACCTATTGATAAGATTTGTCTGTGTTCGCCATATTTAAGAGAATATAGCCTCGTGGCATTAATTCCGAGCATCCAGTCACCAATTGCTCTACATAGACCGGCTAAATATAAAGGTTCAAGGTCTTTATGAGGACGAAGCTTTTCGAATCCTTCCCGAATCGCTTCATCTGTAAGGGATGAAATCCACAATCTCTTTACAGGAATTTTACATTCCGCTTTTTGCATCACCCACCGTTGGATGAGTTCTCCTTCTTGGCCGGCATCACCACAGTTGATAACCTCATCAGCTTGTGAAATAAGGTTTTTGATAACATTAAATTGTTTCTCAATTCCTTTGTCTTGAATTAGTTTGATTCCGAATCTTTGAGGAATCATTGGAAGAGTGGACATAGCCCAAGATTTCCAAACAGGAGTATAATCGTGAGGCTCTTTGAGTGTGCATAAGTGTCCGAAAGTCCACGTAACGCAGTATCCGTTACCTTCAAAATATCCGGAACAGGAAACATTTGCGCCAATTATTTTTGCGATATCTTTGGCTACAGAAGGTTTCTCAGTGATACACAATATCATTTCACGGGAATTTTTTTGGCTTCTTCCCAAAGTTTGTCCATTTCAGCAAGAGTCATTTCTCTCAGCGATTTCCCAATATCCGCAGCCCGAGCCTCAATATGATTAAAACGATGGATGAATTTACGATTTGTTTTCTCGAGGGCATTTTCAGGATCAACACCGTAAAGGCGTGCTGCATTTATGACGGCAAAAAGTAAATCTCCAAATTCTTCTTCAAGCTCGTTTTTATGTCCTGATTTAATCTCTTGTTCCACCTCGCCAATCTCCTCTTTAACCTTATCCCAGACTTGTTCCGGCGTTTCCCAATCGAACCCCACATTTCTTGCTTTCTCCTGGATTCTATTGGCTTTAATCATGGCCGGTAAAGCTTTAGGTACACCGGCGAGCACCGTCTTGTTTCCCCCTTTTTCTTTTAGTTTTATTTCTTCCCAATTTTTTATTACAGTATCAGCATTATCTGCCTGAACATCGCCATAAATATGAGGGTGTCTAAAGATTAATTTGTCTGTAAGAGCATTACATACGTCTGCGATATCAAAACGGCCTTGTTCCTCTGCTATTTTTGCATAAAAAGCGACATGAAGCAGCACATCGCCAAGCTCTTTTCTAATGTTATGGACATCATCATTAATCAGTGCGTCGCACAGTTCAAAAGTCTCCTCAATGGTATTGGGACGAAGTGACTCATTTGTCTGCTTGGCATCCCAAGGGCATTTTACCCTCAGAGTGTCAAGAGTGTCAAGCAATCGGCCAAATGATTCAAGCTTTTTTTCTCTTGTATTGCTCATATTGTAATAATCTTTTAGAAAAATGAAGGAGATATTGTAGCAAAGAAAGAAATTTCTTTGCAAAGATAGTGATTTATTTTGAGAATCTTATTATCTTTGTCAGTTGAAAATAACACCAATGCTAACAAAGATACTAAAAGAATCTGAAATAAAGCGTTTTAACGAATTGCTGGACAAAAGTCGGTGTGTGGTTCTTACATGCCATGTGCGTCCTGATGGTGATGCTGTGGGGAGTACATTGGGAATGGCTCATCTTTTGCGCCATCTCGGAAAGGATGTACATGTCGTATCTCCTGATTTGCCGCCTCGCTCTCTTTCCTTTTTGCCGGGTTATAAGGATATAGTGGCATATTCCAAATATCCGGACTATGCTGTTCGGATTGTCAATGACTGTGATTTGATGATTTGTTGCGATTTTAATTGCATTAAGAGACTCGACGATTTCGGAGATGTTGTGTCTCAAAGCAATTGTAAGAAAGTGCTGATAGATCATCATGTAGAACCGGAGTTCTTTTGTGATTTGACCTTCTCCTTTCCCGAAATGTCATCCACATGTGAACTGATGTTTCGTATCATTGCTGCGCTGGGATATTATTCTGAGATGGGATTGGATTCGGCTACATCCTTATGCACCGGATTGATAACTGATACCCAAAATTTTACTGTCAATTGCAATAATCCAGAAATATACGAAGTCCTGATGAAACTCCTTGATAAGGGAGTTGATAAACCAAGAATAGTTCGTAAAGCTTTACGTGTCAAGACACTTGATTGCTTCCGCTTGCAGGCTTATGCTTGGGCCGAGAAATTGGAATTGCATTGCAATCAGAGAGTGGCTATTGTGACAATTAATGCAGAAGAGCTTGACAGGTTTAATTATGTCAAAGGTGATTCGGAAGGGATTGTAGACAGACCTCTTGATATTGATACCGTAATAGCAAGTTTCTTTCTTCGAGAGGACTCTGACTGTATAAAAGTCTCGGCACGAAGCATTGGAGATTTTCCGGTTAATGAGATTTGCAAAAATCTTTATGGAGGCGGTGGGCATCTTATGGCAGCAGGAGGTGAATTTAAAGAAGGCTCTCTCGAGCAGTGTCGCCAACTCCTCATTGATGTTCTTCCGAATTATAAAGAAGCCCTTAGAAATGCAACTGAGAGAGTGCGTTAATAAGTAGTTTTATTTACAATGATAATTATGAGAATCAATAATATAATACATGGACTATCAATTGCGTCACTGATGCTGATTTCAAGTGTCACCTTTATATCATGTGATGATTCAAAAAGCTATTCAGAGCTTCTCAATGATGAAGAGAAGGCTACCAATTGGTATATGGCCAATCAAAAGATAGAACTGACAATCCCGGAAGATTCCGTATTGTTGCATGGTCAAGATGCGCCGTTTTACAAGATGGATGATGACGGATACCTCTATCTTAAGGTAATCAATCCCGGCGATTTAACCCGGCGTCCCAAATTGGGTGATATGGTATATTTCAGATTCTCGCGACAAAACATCAAAGCTCTTTACGATGGAATTTCCGCACCATGGGAAGGTAATGCAAATGATATGAATACCTCTCTCGGTGCTACAAGTATAATTTTTGGAAATTACAGGATAGAAAGCACATCACTCTATGGCACCGGAATCCAAGTCCCTCTTCAATTTTTGGGATATGATTGCGAGGTTGAGATGGTGATGAGAAGCTATCAGGGATTTACCACAGATCAGAGCCAGTGTATTCCATATATCTATAAAGTAAAATATTTCAAAGCGGAATATTGATAGAAAGTAGATTTAGCTGTCAAAACAAAGTATATAGCCATGTCATTAATAAAATCAATATCAGGAATAAGAGGTACCATCGGAGGAAAGGCTGATGATGGTCTAAGCAGTGTAGAGGTTGTCAACATAGTATCAGCCTATGCCGAGTTTATACGTCGAAGGAAAACGTCAGATGCCAAAGATGTAATCGTAGTGGGACGTGACGCAAGAATATCCGGGCCTATGGTGGAGAAACTTGTTGTCGGTACTCTTATGTCAATGGGGTTTGATGTAGTAAATATAGGTATGGCCACCACACCCACCACAGAGTTAGCTGTTACATCGGAAAATGCAGATGGTGGTATTATTATCACGGCAAGCCACAATCCTATCCAATGGAACGCCCTTAAACTACTTAATGGAAAAGGGGAATTCCTTAACGATGCAGAAGGTAAAGAGGTACTCAGAATTGCTGCCGAAAAAGATTATACGTATGCAGACGTAATGAATCTTGGTTTGGAGCTTAAGAACGATACTTATAATCGTCGTCATATAAAGATGGTCAAAGACCTCAAACTTGTAGATGTAGAAGCAATAAAAAAAGCTGATTTTACGGTTGCGGTGGATGCCGTAAATTCTATTGGGGGTGTCATTATACCTCAACTTCTTCGTGAACTGGGCGTGAAGAATGTTATCGAGCTGAATTGTGAGGCTACAGGCCATTTTGCTCATACCCCGGAACCGATTCCGGAAAACCTTACCCAGATATCTTCTCTGATGCGAGATAGCAAAGCCGATGTGGGATTCGTGGTGGATCCGGATGTTGACCGGTTGGCTATCGTTATGGAGAATGGTGAAATGTTTGTAGAGGAATACACCCTCGTAGCGGTGGCAGACTATGTTTTGTCGCATACACCCGGAAATACAGTCAGCAATTTAAGTTCCTCCCGAGCCCTTCGTGATGTTACAAACCGTCACGGTGGCTGTGAATACAACGCGGCTGCCGTTGGAGAGGTAAACGTTGTATCTAAGATGAAGGAAACAAACGCAGTTATCGGCGGTGAGGGAAATGGCGGTGTCATTTATCCGGAACTTCATTATGGTAGAGATGCTCTTGTTGGTGTGGCTCTATTTCTAACTCTTCTTGCAAAGAGTGGTAAAAAAGTAAGCGAGCTAAAGCAAACGTATCCTGCTTATCAGATTGCAAAAAATAAGATACAATTAACGCCGGAAATTAATGTAGATGCCATTCTTGAGGCTTTGAAAGGACATTTCAAGAATGAAAAAATCACCGATATAGATGGCGTAAAGATAGATTTTGAGGATTCGTGGGTGCATTTACGCAAATCAAATACGGAGCCCATTATAAGAATATATTCTGAAGCAGCCACAATGGAAGCTGCAGATAAATTGGCCGATAAAATAAAGGATATTGTAGGCAAAATCACCCGGAATTGATGTTGACTGAAAATTGATATCATAGAATTGAAATGCTGAAGAAATTTTTTCTAAATACGCTTTCGTCATTTGTCGGAACATGGTTGGCTATTGCCCTGTGTGGTATTGCTGCTGTGATAATGACATTAGCATTAATTGGTAAACTGGCATCTTCTGACCAAAACGCCGAACAGATAAAAAAGAAATCTGTAATGGTGCTTAATTTGGAAGGCGAAATCCAAGAGACAGAAGTGCTCCGGGATTTTGATTTTAATATTTTACTCTCCGGCAAAATCGAGCGAAACCAGACCCTCAGCTCATTGGTCAGAGCCATAGGCGAAGCTAAAGAAAATTCTGATATAGAAGCAATTTATATCAAGTGTAATGGGGCATCGGCAGCCCCTGCTACAATGCATGCTCTCAGATTATCCCTTTTGGATTTCAAAAAATCCGGAAAGAAGATATATGCCTACGGAAACAGTTATGCGCAGGGTGATTATTATGTAGCCAGTGTAGCCGACAGTGTATTTCTAAATCCTCAGGGACAAGTGGATTTGCATGGCATCAATGGTCAGGCGATGTTCTTTAAAGGGCTTTTTGATAAACTTGGAATATCATTCCAAGTTTTCAAAGTTGGAACATTTAAAAGTGCAGTAGAGCCATATATCCTTGAAACGATGAGTGACCCGGCACGTGCTCAACTTGACACCCTGTATGGAAATATATGGACACAGATGAAGCAAGAAATTGCTGCTTCAAGAGGATTCAATGCTTCAAATATTGACACACTTATAAACCGTGACAACATCTCCTTCCGTCGTGCAGAGTTTGCATCTAAAAGTAAGCTTGTAGACCGAATAGTCTATGAGCGGTCAATGGATGATATATTTGGCAACCTCTTGGGAAAAGATGCAGAAGATGTTAATTATGTTTCAACCTCATTGATGGCATCGCAAACGGATTTGTCACAATTCCGACAGTCAAAAAATCAGGTGGCTGTATTATACGCTACAGGGGAGATTGCCGAAAATGTCACTGCCGGCATAAATTATGAAAATCTCGTGCCGGAAATCCTTGAACTTGCTGATAATGATAACATCAAAGCACTTGTGCTTCGTGTTAATTCCCCGGGTGGTTCCGTATTTGGAACAGAGCAGATATGGGAGGCACTTGAATATTTCAAATCAAAGAAGAAACCCTATATTGTATCAATGGGAGACTATGCCGCATCGGGAGGTTATTGGATTTCAAGCGGTGCTGATTATATATTTGCAGACTCAATGACGATAACCGGTTCGATTGGTATATTTGGTCTTATACCCGAAGCGAGCGGATTGATGAACAAACTTGGCATCAATGTAGTAACAGTAGGGACAAATCCTAAAGCTGTATTCCCTAATGTGTTTGCTCCTGTGGATGAGAAACAGCGGGCCGCAATGCAAAAATGGATAGAACAAGGGTATGACCAATTTATAGACCGAGTTTCAATCGGACGAAAGATCCCGCAGAAGAAAGTCCGCGTTATAGCAGAAGGTCGAGTCTGGGATGCAGTAAAAGCGAAATCCATCGGGCTTGTAGACAGAATCGGATCGTTGCAAGATGCAGTAGAGTATGCGGCAAAAAAAGCGAAATTAGGTGATAAATATGATGTAGGCGTATATCCGGTAGTAGAACCAGGAATATGGGATTATATGCAGACTTCTGATGTTATGTCTATGGTGAAACAACTAAAAGCAGACTATCCGGAAATGGATATGTACACCATATTGACGGTGTCGAAAATACTGACACGCTCACATATACAAGCCCGAATGCCGGAATTTAAATTAACTATGTAGAAAAGATGAAAGAGCTTGATACTATCGATACTCTCATGACGTATGCTCTGACTCCGTTATCGTGGATTTACGGAGCAGCGACAAGTGTGCGTAACAAGCTCTTCGATCTTAAAATCTTAAAAGAGTATAAATTTAATATTCCGGTAATAAGTGTCGGGAATATAACGGTGGGTGGTACCGGAAAAACCCCCCACGTGGAATACTTGATAAGCAAGCTGGCTCTTGAATATAGAATAGGTGTGGTGAGTAGAGGTTATAAGCGTAAAACACGCGGTTTTCTGCTTGCCAATTCTAAGAGTACTCCCGATTCAATCGGAGATGAGTCGTATCAGATATATCAGAAGTTTGGACACAAAGTGCAAGTGGCCGTATGCGAAAAGCGAAAAGATGGAATTATCCGACTGCTTGATTTGCATCCCGAAATCAATTTAATCATTCTTGATGATGCTTTTCAGCATAGATATGTAAAACCATTGCTGTCCATATTACTTGTGGATTATAACAGACCCACATGGAAAGACAAACTTCTGCCATTGGGGAGATTGAGAGAGAACAGACACTCCACAGATAGAGCTGATATGGTAATAGTCACAAAGTGTCCGGAGGAATTAAGTCCGCTGGAATGCAGACTCGTGGAAAACGGTTTGGATTTACTTGCATTTCAAAAATTTTATTTTTCAAGATATGAATACTCATCGTTGAAGCCGGTATTTGCAGATGATAGGCCATATAATGTGTCAATCCATTCATTGGGTAAACGTGATTCTGTGCTCTTGTTGACGGGTATAGCGCATCCACGTACCTTCATCAGATATTTCAAACAATTTCCTTTCAAGGTAAAGGTTAGTCATTTCTCAGATCATCATGATTTTAGCCGTAAAGACCTAATGAATATTGAAAAAAGTTTTGATAGCATGAAGGGGGAACGGAAAGTGATTATTACTACGGAAAAGGATGCTGTTCGTCTGCTAAATAATCCCTATTTCCCTGAGAGCCTCAAACCGCTTACATTTTATTTACCCATAGTAGTGAATATGGTGTTAGATAAGGGCGATGGCAATTTCATTGAAGATGTCAGAGTAGTAATAGGTGCGCCCGAAAGATATGAAGAGGAGGAAGCTTCAGAGGCGGACATATAGCGGTCATTAAGAGATTATAAAACTTTTGACGTCGCGAAGTGTTAATAAAAGTGGATTGGAATGAAATAATGTGTCAATAGAGGATTTGACGCATATTTCGCTCGCGGATAAATGATTATTAATGTAAAAATACCTAAAAATCAAATATATGGAAAAGAATATGCTTGATCTTATAAAGGAAACAGCTTCCAACATCAAGACTAAAGTGGTGGATCTTCCAAAGATAGGAATTATACTTGGCACCGGCCTGGGTGATTTAGTCAACCACATGGAGATTGTAAAAGAAATCGCTTATAAAGACATAGTTAATTTCCCGCTTTCAACAGTAGAAGGACATAGCGGAAAACTTATTTTCGGAAATCTTGGCGGCAAATATGTAATGGCAATGTCAGGACGCTTCCACTATTATGAGGGATATGATATGAAACAAGTCACCTTCCCCGTAAGAGTCATGAAAGAACTTGGTGTAGAAACATTATTTGTGAGCAACGCTGCCGGAGGTATGAATAAGGAATTCTGCGTCGGCGATGTAATGATTATAACAGACCATATCAATCTATTCCCGGAAAATCCACTTCGTGGTAAAAATTTTGAAGAGCTTGGTGTCAGATTTCCTGCAATGACTGAAGCATATTCACACCGTCTGATTTCACTTGCAGAAGATATAGCAAAAGAGAAGCAGATCAGACTAATGCATGGTGTTTATGTCGGAACTCCCGGCCCAACATTTGAGACTCCTGCTGAATATGAATATTTCCGTATAATTGGTGGGGATGCAGTCGGTATGTCTACAGTGCCTGAAGTAATTGTAGCCAATCATGCCGAGATGGAAGTGTTTGGTGTCTCAGTCATCACTGATCTTGGCGGCAAAGACATCACCGAAGCTCCAAGTCACGAAGAGGTGCAACGCGCTGCACTTACAGCCCAGCCCGTAATGACAGTGCTCATGAAAGAGATGCTTGCCCGCCTCTGATAAAAATAAAGCATACTGAATAATTTTAAATTATTATATATGGGGCGTGACCAATTCGGTATCACGCCTCTATTAGATACAGGTAAATCACGGAAAAGATTATAACACGTCTTATGAAAGAAACAGAAATATCACAACTCGGTGAATTCGGACTTATAGATAAGCTTACAAAGAATTTGCCGCTTGTCAATCAGCAGACAGTCAAAGGTGTGGGTGATGATGCGGCTGTTCTTGATTTCAATAATAAAGAGGTGCTTGTCACTACCGATTTGTTGCTGGAAGGTATTCATTTCGACTTGAGATATGTTCCGCTTAAACATCTCGGTTACAAAGCTGCGGTGGTCAACTTCAGCGACGTATATGCAATGAATGGTACTCCCAAGCAAATAACAGTCAGTCTTGGTATCTCTTCCAGATTTACTATTGAGCATATTGAGGAACTATACTCCGGCATCCGGCTTGCTTGTGAAATATATGGGGTAGACCTTGTCGGAGGTGACACAAGTGCATCGGTGACAGGACTCGTAATAAGCGTTACATGTATCGGTGAGGCTAATAAAGACGACATTGTCTATCGCAATGGAGCAAAATCCACTGATTTGATTTGTGTAAGTGGTGACTTAGGTGCGGCTTTTATGGGATTGCAACTGCTTGAACGTGAAAATAAAATTGCTGCCGGGCAGAAAGAAGGATTTCAGCCCGACTTTTCAGGTAAAGAGTATATTCTTGAGCGTCAATTGAAACCGGAGGCACGAAAAGATATCATCGCTATGCTTCGGGAAAATGGTATTCATCCCACATCCATGATGGATGTCAGTGACGGACTTTCGTCAGAGCTTCTTCATCTTTGCAAAGCTTCTGATACAGGTTGCAGAATCTATGAAGAGAAAATTCCAATAGATTACCAAACGGCTGTAATGGCTGAAGAGTTTAATATGAATCTTGTGACAGCGGCAATGAATGGTGGAGAAGATTATGAATTGGTCTTTACCGTGCCTCTAACAGATAAGGATAAAATAGAGCGTCTGAAGGGAGTCTCTATGATTGGATATATGACAAAACCTGAGCTCGGTTGTGCTCTTGTCTGTCCCGATGGTCAGGAATTCCCAATTAAAGCTCAAGGTTGGAATGCTTTTAAAGAATAAGAGGTTGTTTGTAAGAATACCTTAAGAGGTTGTTTAATAATAAAACCTAAAATGATTCATTCATAAAATCATTAAATTAACTGTTACCAATAATTTAACAAT
>JAMPEM010000006.1 GCA_023665145.1 Bacteroides sp. | reverse complement strand
ATTTAACTATTTTATGAACGAATCATTTTAAGTTTTATTATTAAACAACCTCTTACTATAAGATTGTGTCTCAGGCGGTGTACATGGCAAGGGATGATTCCCTTATCAGGAGATTGCCGTTGACAATAACTTGCGATGGTTTTTCGCAGGGATTTTCAAATATGTTCAATAACATTCCGGCGGCCTCTTTCCCCATCTCTTTGAAAGGCATTTCAACAGTGGTTAAGGGGGGATAAGTCACCATAGCGAAGTCTGAGCCTGAATATCCGGCCATTGCAACCCTTTCGGGGATATTAATTCCATGTTCTCTCAAACGACTCATTGCCCCGATAGCAATTGAATCGTGTGATGCAAAGATAGCATCAAATTGTATGTTGCGATCGAGCAGAGAATCGACAGCTTTTTTCCCACCTTCAAAATTGATATCGGCCTTGATAACGAGGTTATTGTCATAGGGGATATCATATTTCTCAAGAGCTTGCCTATAAGCATCGAGTATAATGGGGTATTTGGGAAGGATTGAATTTGCAGTGATATGCACAATTCTTCTGTGGCCGGATTTCACGAGGTGCTCAGTGAGGAAGAATGCTTTGGTGTGATGATTTGAAGTGACTGTGGCAGCTGAATCATTCCGGTCAGTTTCGTAATCGCAGAATACAGTGGGGAGACCATCGGAAATTACTTTTTGAAAATCCGGGAGGTTTGTGCTGTTATCGCAAAGAAGGACGATAAGACCGTCAACCATTGAATTTGCAAACATGTGTAGATTGGAGAGTTCGCGAGCAGGGTCGTTATCTGAGCTTGCAATAATGATATTGGTGTTAGAGTTGTCAAGAGCATCGTGTATGCCGACGATAAGATTAGCCGCGGCTGTAGAGTTGAGTTCGTTAACGATGACTCCAATTAATCCGGAACGTCCGGAACGAAGGTGTGCTGCATGAAGATTACGTCGATATCCGAGTCGAGTCGCGGCTTCAGATATTCTATTTCGTGTTGATTCGCTAATAGATTTGTCGCCTGCCAGTCCTCTTGATACTGTGGAGAGGGAGAGACTCAGGTCTTTGGCCAGGTCTTTGATTGTGATTCGTCGCATAAAAAAGAGTGTCAAAAGGCAATATTTTTAAAGAAGATAATTACCCAAGGGTTAATCGCTCCTTTGATGGCGCAAAGATAATATAAAAAAATAGTAAATGCAAGAGTTGCAAACGTTTTCGTTACATTTAAAACGTTTTAAAGCATAAAAAATGTAAAATTTTTATTAAATATTTGGAAATGGATAGGGCAGATATTAATTTTGTAGAAGAAGAAATAAATCCGAAGTCATGGTGCGCGTTTTGATTAGCGTACCTTGACCATGTAGGTAAATAAAAAGGATAATTAGGTGTATTATTTTTGAACTGATTAAGTCAGTCGGAAATGACAGAAGCTCTAACGTCGGGAGACGATAGAGCTTTCGTTGCATTAGTGCTTGTCTGATTGTATTTGTTATCAATGGGACAACCTCTAATATTGCGATAAAAAAAAGGTCGATATCAAATCGACCCTTTTCCAATTAAAACAACAATAACAACTTTTTCAGAACGCTTACAGTATGTGTCTTTCATAGTTTCCGGTTATACTTCGAAGATTGGTATTCATTCGAACAAACCGAAGATTAAGTAATATCTTTAAATAGAGTGAGTGAAATGCTCGCTCAGTGTGTGTTATTTATTCATTGCCCGGAGGCAAGATTTTTCTTTAACCCTTTTTCGACTCTCTTGTCGAATTCGTTTTTCTGTAATGTAAACGTTTGCAATATATGAAAGGTTCATAGAAGTACGTTTTTTTTTGAAAAAATTTTTTCAGATTATTAAACGACCTCTTAGATTTTAAGATAATCACGTGTGATATCCAATGCGTTGCGTATCTCTTCTATGGAAGCTGTGCAGTCAATATGCGGAGCCCCGACTTTAGAGAGAAGTGTGAAGACTATATGTGCTGAATCGGGATTTTTCTTGTCCTTTTTCATCTTGTCTATTAAATAGTCATAATCCTCACAATTGAAATAAAACTTCGGGAAATAATTACGTAGCAGGGTTGAATATCTTTCTATGACGGATGAATCAAGGTTGAGTTTTAAATGGCTGAGTATAAGTTCGGTAAGGATGCCGTATGCCACAGCTATGCCATGTGGGACTATTTCACTGCCCGGGGCGTGGGATTTAATGGAGAATGATTCAAAAGCATGTCCGATGGTATGTCCGAAATTGAGTGTCTTTCGTAATCCGGATTCTTTGGGGTCTGCCTCCACTGTAGTGACTTTTATTCTCACACATTCTTTAATCCATGGCGAAAGACTTTTTGCAGCTCTCATCCGTTGTTGTGCTGATTCCGATTCAACTATGTTTTCAAGGATATCAGGACGAATAAGGGTATTAAGCATATCTGCTGAGCCAATAAATCCGCATTTGAGCATCTCTCCATAACCGGAGAGCCATTCAATAGTGGGGAGGGTGACAAGTGCATCAAGTGCTATGACTGTGATTTCGGGCCATGCAAATGCCCCTATGAGATTCTTTACACCATTAAAGTTGATACCGGTTTTTCCTCCTGTGGATGCGTCTACGGCAGCGAGCAGACTCGTAGCCACATTAATAAATTTAATTCCTCGTTTGAAGGTCGATGCGGCAAATCCTCCCAAATCAGTTACCATGCCTCCCCCAATGTTTATAAGAGCATTGCTTCGAGCGGCCCCGGCAGAATCAAGCCTGTTCCATACCGCTGTCACAGTATTGATATTTTTCGATTCCTCTCCCGGCTCAATTGCGACAATCTTTTCCGGAGATGAATCCGGAAATAGTGCAGCGCAACATTTCATTACGTTGGAATCGGTAAGATAAAGAATCGGGGCTACATTGTGAGTCGATATATATTGAGATAATGCAGATGGCGTGTCGGTGGTAAAAAGGACGTTATTCGTCATTGAAACAGGTGATTAATAATGGTAAATAATTGGCAAACTCGGGCATTGATGTGAAGATAAGGTCGGCACCGGCATCCTCGAAACTCGTTTTCTTGATGGGACCGGTGGTTACAGCTATTGTGAAGCATCCGGAGGCAACCCCCGCTTTGACGCCGAGCGGTGCATTTTCTATTACAATAGCTTGGTGTGAACTTGTTTTGGATTTCCTAAGTCCCATAAGGTAAGGTTCGGGGTTCGGCTTCCCATGTTTGACGTCAAGAGCCGTAACTTTCAATTCGGATGAGAAAGCCCCGGGGTAATCTTCCGCAAGTGCATCTATCAGAGTGGATTGAGCCGAGCCGGTGACAAGTACCCTATTGATGTTGTTGTCCATTAATACTTTAAGCATGAGGTCAGCACCCGGCATGGGTTCTTTATGACCTAATTCTAAAAAGTATTTTTTCTTGATGGCGTAAATTTCCCTAGCTCTATCTTCGGATACAGGCGGCAGTCCGGCACGTTCCAATAAAAGGTTGATTGTGGCAGTCCCCGTCATCCCTTCATAGGTGTAAAACTCATCTCTTGTGGAGGGAATCCCAAGTTCTTCCATCATTTTTTGCCATGCTAATGTATGGTATTTCATGGAGTCATAAAGGACACCATCCATATCTATAAGAGCCGTCAAAAGATGAGAAGTGGGGTAATGATTGCGATTACGCCATTCCCTAAGTGCAGTGATGAATGATTGCTTCATATAGAACAAAGGTACAAAAAAAAATCGACAGGGACAATCCCATATTGGCAGTTCATCCAATGTCTGTCAAAATCTTCACACAAATAATATGAATCCGGCTCTTATAATGAAAGATTGGGATCAAGTGCAGCCTGAGCTGCTTTATGTACAAATATTTTTACGAAGTAACGCAGTTCTCGTGTGATATTGAAGCGATATTCACCTTGAATATTTTCGGTCACTCTCCAAGCGTTTTGCACCTTATATTGAGAACCGCCGAAACGAAGTTCCGGATGGTCGTAATCACCTTTAATATTAATTCCGAATGGTAAATGTAGCGGTGATTTTTTGACTCCAATATGATAATACAGATTTCCGTTGAAATTGTTAAGTCCTGCCATGGTGAGTGAGTAACGATCAAAGACGAAATCAAAGGGGTAAAGGAAAATCATATTTTTATTTACCTCCGCCCGGATATTCATATTGTCGATTTTTAAATCATCGTCATTTCCTATCAGGAGCATCTTGGTGATTTTTCTGATAAACGGACTTTGGTGTACTTTGAGCGAGCTACCTTCAACATAGGCTGTTACGTTCATGCCGGGGGAATTTACAAACATCGTTGGGAACATCGGCACATAACCATCCAGGTGAGCAGAGATATTTCCTGAGAGGTTTTTCATTTGAGGCATCATCATAAGCAACGCGTGGAAATTGTCAAAGAAACGCACCACATTTATCTTCTCTACATCAACATCTGCCGTAACGTGCATATTCTCCACCGAGGAGGATAAATAATTGAGAGCAAGGTTAACCTTTCCGAAATCCGAGCCTATACCAAGTTTATTTATAAATGCATCTCCCTGGCGTATATCTATATCGGCTATAATGTCATAAAGATGAAGATTCGTATACACTGTCTCATCTGCGGTAATGTCAATATGTCCTATGAGATTGCGAGGCACAAGTAGGGTGGCTGAATCGCTTTGACGGTGGTCAAACTCTTCGTGAGGACGGGGGATATAATATTCTCTCATCTGTGTGCGACGCAATCCTTCTTCGTAATGATATGCTATCTCATTAATGTTTACGGTGTCGAGCGCTAAACGCAGGTTGAACGGAATTTTCACCGGATCTGAATCGCAAATAAGGGCTTGCAAATTGTCAAGGCGACATTTGAGCGACATCACAGTAGAATTTGATTTAAGACGAAGTGACCTCAAATCCAATCTGTCATTGCTCAAAGCGATGTCAAGGTTATGCACCGTATTATGTGCCGGATAAGCTTCAGAATGAAAATTCCCCGAATTTGCCATCAATCTCACATTAAAGTCATGAGTATTGAAAAATTTTTTCATCTTCACCGGAGCTGTCACTTTGATATAGTCGGGAGTATGAGGCATCGAAGCAAGGAAAGCTGAGTCTGAATGCATCATAATTCGCTTTGTTCCGGAATCATAAATTTTATTAGACGGCCGTAAGGATAATTGCGATTTCATCCCGTTGATATTAAAATCTATTTGCGGTGTGAAAAAGGTAAAGCTTTTGGCGACGAATTTCAGGCTTGTGCCTATGCCCTTGGGATATGATTGCACGACACCATCTATGTTGGCATCAGTGGCCTTAATATTCAGCGTGTCCTTTTTTGATGTGACAGCGAGGGTTTGAGCCTTAATCGTCGCATTTAAGGGTGAAAATGACGAGGTGTTCTTGTCATAGTAAGAGGCCTTGATATTCATTTTTCTGCCGACTGCATCCACATCAGAGTCATGATAATTTAAGTTGGAAATATCTGCCATAAGGTCTATTTTCGTTCCCTTTATGCTCAAAACATTCAAATTCTCGGCAGAGGAACGGAATTTGAGCTTAAGTCTATCTCCGGATATTTTTAACGGAGATAAGGCTGAATTGAGAGAATAATCGCTCAAGGTGATATTCCCGGCCAATGTTATACCATCAACCGTAGGAACGGATGTGTTGTTAATCAAGAATTTAAAATGAGTATCAATTGATGCGTTCCCCGATGCTCTAAGAGGTTGAATTTCCGTAATAATTCCCGACATTTTAGAAATATCAGCTTCACCGGTAAGGTTCATTTCCGCAATCGGTTTTTCTCCAAGATGTGTCACCCTCCCGGATAATTGTAAGGAAGCACCCAATCCCTTGAGTGAGAAATTGCGGATGTCGAAATATGATTTATCCGGATTGTCACCGTCAAATATCAGTGCGCAATCCATATCTATATTATCTATCTCATAATTATTCCCATCTGAAATGGAATAAGTCACTGACCCGACAGGTACGGAAATATCCACACCAATACTCGGCAACGAAGATGGTGAATATTTATAAGGCTTAAGAAGCGTCGCCTTCATATCAACTGAAATGTCCGCTTTTATACGGTTAAGTAGAGGAATATATCTTGCAGGCATATATTGTGCCAGACGCATAAGATTAACCGATGATAATGTATAGGTGAAATCATTAACCCCGATATGGTTCTCCAAATCAAGATTAAGACTCATCTTCCCATGAGTATTCCCCAAATTGATGGTATAATTACTGAAAGAGAGCCGGAATGGTTTGAAAGACAATTTTACTCCCCCATTCAGAATGAATGGAAAATTGTGCAACACCTCCAAATTCCCTGATTTAAAAGAGAAATCGCCTTTGAAAATTGCCTTATACTGATTCTCTTTTTTATTGATTCGCTTCAATCCGGCATTTGAAAAAGTGAGTTGCGCGTGTGTGTCTGTTGCTGCCGAATAGTATGACAGCAACTGTGGGTGTGTCAACGTTACGGATTTTGCCGTGCAACGCGGCACCGACACAGGGGTTTTATTCCGGATCTTGATTATCTCATAATTGGCAATTGAATCATTGAGTGCTATGCAATTTATACGCAAACTGTCAAGGGTAACGTCTGAGAGGTTTATCTCTCCATGCAGCAAACTAAGGATATTGAGTCCCCCCTTCAGCGAACCGGCCGAGGCAAGAAAATCGGAATTTTCCGGAAGAGTCTTTCTCTGCTCCGGTGTGATGTTTTTCAGTATGTTTGAGACTATGTTGATCGAATCTACCTCAATGCGAAGGTGTGGGAATGTGCTCCAGAAGGTGAATCGTATATCCCCTGCAGATATCCCGGCATCAAGATATTTCTCCGCTTCTTTGCAAACGATTGACGAGAGACGCTGTGGTGTGAGCCATAATGTCAAAATCGTGATTGATACACTGCATAGAATAATCGCTGCGCACACACACATAGCGACATAAAAAGCAATCCTCCTGCCCGGATGCTTATTGTGCTTCTCCGCCTTACCGATGCCGCCGGTTATCGATTCCGGCTCTTGTGTGTGTTTATATTCGTTCATAGCATATAGTGGACTATGTTATCTGAAGGAGTCGCAAACTCCTTACAGACATTCACTTTCCATTATAACGCCCTAAACGAATAAAATGTTAGAAGATAGCGAAAACGCTTCCCTTATCGAGTGACAGTGATGTGAAAGCATGGCGACTTTCTCTCAAATTTCACCATGCACCGTTTCTGCTGACGTAAATCGTTGAGCACCTCTGCAAGAAGATTCTTGAGGTCTCCGTCATGGATGGTGCGTGAAGAATCGGCACATGCGAACCGGGAGTAGGTGATATCGAACGTTGTCCCGAATTTATGCGTTGACGAATCGGTAGCGTTACGGTTTATTCTGCGCAGACTCTTAACAGACTGTGGCGTGCGAAGTACACTTGTCACTATTATTCGATAACCGTCAGCACCCCGATGACCAAGCGAATCAATGAAATTCCTGCCAATATCACGAAGAAGAATAGCTGCTTCCGGAACAAGGAATGGTACGGAATGTGTCAACGGATCCACCACATAGAAAGGATTGGTGGAAATCTCGACAAGCGGCCGCGATGTGTGATATGCATCTTTTATCCCCGTAATGGGAGTGATGCCAAGCCGCTCGGCATATTCATATTGATATTTATTCGAATCATTAAACAGCTCTGCGAGATTTCCCAAATTGTTGACATGGATTCGGTCAAAATCCCGCCTTCCGGGTTTGATGTGAAATCCTCCGGGAAGCTTCGGGACATTGAAGTATTCATCGTATATAGCTTGTATGTCTTCTTCCGTGCGAGGTGTATCCTCAGCTTTTATATTCCCCTCAACGGAATACATTGATTTGTCTGCTTCGTGACATGATGGAAGCAATATGGCTAATATGAGGAGCGCGATAAAAAGGCGCATAATCTTATTGTGTTAGCTTGTGGGTTATAATGTCAAATTGAAGAATCTATTGACGGGAGGAGATATCCATTGCAAAAGTAATGAAATTTTTCAATATAGACAACCTTTTGTCCTCAATCAATATAAAAAACCGTCCCCGAGTTTATTCGGAGACGATTCATATTTTCATTTTATATTAAAAGACCTCTTAGTCGGCTGTGACTCTCTCAAGCCATTTTACCATACCGAACATTACACCCATCGAAATCAGGCAGACACTCAGGAATACTGTCCATGCCACCCAAATCGGGAAGGCATTATACATCAATGGCCCTACCCAAAGCATAAGGTTGCCGACGGCTGTTGCGCTCAACCATAGACCTTGGCAGAGACCTTGCAGATGTTTTGGGGCAACTTTTGATACGAATGAAAGTCCGAGTGGTGAGATGAACAACTCTGCCACAGTGAGGAAGAAGTATAGCACGAAGAGCACCCACGGGCCTGTCTTCAATGCGTCTGCTTGTTCCACCGGAAGAGCCTTGAATGTTTCTGCTGACGGATATCCTTTCACAGCTGAGAATATCATCAAGAATAGATAAGCAATACCTGCCAATCCCATACCGATTGCAATCTTGCGCGGTGTCGAAATCTCTTTGCCGCGGCGTGAAAGAGCTCCGAATACGGCCATCACTACAGGAGTAAGAATTATGACATAGAATGGATTCAATGCTTGCCAAATTTCAGGCGAAACGGAGTCGGAACGTACAAAGTCGCGCGCAAACAACGACAATGATGTGCCGTTCTGATGGAATGAGAACCAGAAGAAGATGGCTATGCCAAGCACTGCGAAAAGTGCTGCCATGCGTTGTTTGATCTCTCTTGCCATTGCTTTCTTCTCTTCAGACGAGTATTGAGCTGTCTCTGCTGCGCTCTTCTTGCCCGGAGTGGGAAGACCGTTCTTGGTCACAAGGAAGATTATCAGAGAAATAAGCATCGCACCTACGGATGCGAAGAAGGAATAGTGGATACCTGTATTGAATACTTCAAGATATTGTGAACAGAAAGCTGAGATGTCACCGGCTGCATTACCTCCCACTTGTGATATCAATGCATAAAGGTTATTGAGGTTTTGTGTGTCCATGCTGTCGGTAATACTCAGATATTCATGGCAAAGTGCCGGTAGGGATGCGTTGTAGGCAAGTCCGTTTTCGCCAAGCCACCATGATCTCAACATTGGAGCTACAAATGGTGCTATCACACCACCGATGTTGATGAATACATAGAATATCTGGAAGCCGGAATCGCGTTGTGACGCATAGCGCGGATTGTCGTAAAGTTGGCCCACTACAGCCTGAAGGTTTCCTTTGAAAAGACCATTACCGAAGGCTATCAAAAATAGTGAGAAACAAGTCAATGCCAGCAGCCAAACGTGATTACCCTCTGTGCGGAAGATGGGTATTGCAAGGATAATATATCCGAGTGTCATTACAATAAGACCCCAAATGATGGTGCCCTTATAGTTTTGTGTCTTGTCGGCTATGATACCTCCGACGAGGCTCAATACGTAGATTCCGGCATAAAAGCAGGAATAGATGATGGCTGATGTCTCCTCTTTTATTCCAAACTTGGAGCACAGGAAGAGTACAAGCACGGCATTCATGATGTAATAACCGAATCTCTCTCCCATGTTGCTGAGTGCTGCAGGAATCAGTCCCTTAGGTTGGTTCTTGAACATAAGTTTTCAGTATTAGGTTTGTGTGATTAATCTGTTTTTGAAGATAATATTTTAAAGGCCTTTGCATAGTTGTGAATTTGTTTGACCATGCTGACAAGTCCGTTGGACCGTGTGGGTGACAAATGTTCCCGAAGTCCTATTTTTTCTATGAAATAAAGGTCTGACGACAAAATCTCATCCGGAGTGTGTCCCGAAAGAACTCGCAGTAACAATGCTACAATACCCTTCACGATAAGGGCATCGGAGTCAGCTCGCAGGTTCATTTTACCTTCCTTGTCAATGTCTGCCACTATCCATACTCTGCTCTGGCATCCTTCTATCAGATTCTGAGGTGTCTTTAACGAATCGTCAAGAGCCGGAAGTGAATTCCCAAGCTCTATGATATACGCATAGCGATCCATCCAATCCGTCAGTCCGTCGAATTCTTCTATTATTTCGTCTTGTATCTCGTTGATAGACATATTTATATAAGTAGTTGTTGCCGTAGCCTGTATTTGGCCACGGATTTTCCTGAACAAAAGTAGTTATTTTTTTTGATATTGGCAAGAATTGCGAGATGTTAAAAATTATTTTTTATATATCTTCAATAAATTAAGCCATTGATACGTTCTTATAATGTATAAGGAGTTGGAATACTCCTTTTCCAGGCACTGTTTTAATTATGAAAATTTCTTGTAATAAAATATATTTAAGACTGTTTGTCGTCGTTGTGGCGTCAATGTTTTTTTCGCTTTTCCCTTCATGCAAACAGGCTAAACTCTCTGTTGCCGACGAACAGCTCGAACGTGGCGAATATTTTGATGCCGCACGCACCTATCAGAAAATCTATCGTAAGCTCACCAAACGCGAAGACCGTCCTTTACGTGGCGAGATTGCATATAAAATGGGTACTTGCTATCGCCGTCTTAACCAGTCTGCCAGAGCGTCTGCAGCCTTTCAAAATGCCATACGGTATGAATACCCCGATTCGATGGCATATTTTTGGCTTGCCCGGTCACTTCAGGCTGAAGGTAAATACGCTCCGGCTATCACCAATTATGAGAAATTCCTTGAATGGCGTCCGGCAGATGTAAGAGCGCGTAAAGGCCTGCTCGGCAGTCGTATGGCTCTCGATGCCAAGAGTAATAAAAAGAAAACCAGATATATTGTTAAGAATGCCCAACTTTTCAATTCCCGACGTGCTGACTTCTCACCAATGTATCTTGACAAAAGTTACGACCAGATATATTTCACCTCAAGCAATGAGAAGGTGACCGGTGAAAACCGCAGTGAGATTACCGGTATGAAGAAAAGTGATATTTGGTATGCAAAAAAAAATGAGAAGGGGGAATGGGAGCGACCCGAAGCTGCAGGTGGGGAATTGAACACTGCGGATGACGAAGGTATTGTCAGCTTTTCACCTGACGGTCAGACAATGTATCTGACAAAGGCGCGTCGCTCACCTGTGGCAAATACATCTGTGGAAATCTATACCTCCCGTCGCAGTGATGCCACTTGGAGTGCACCTCAAAAATTCGAAATCATTTCTGATACTATCTCTGCCGTAGGCCACCCGGCTGTCTCTCCCGATGGTAAGTGGCTCTATTTCGCTTCTGATATGCCGGGCGGTTACGGTGGTAAGGATATTTGGAGAATCCGACTTGATGAACGTGCCGGATCTCTCGAAAATCTCGGCTCTGACATTAATACTCCCGGTGATGAAATGTTCCCGTTCGTGAGGAGTGATTCGCTCATATATTTCGCTTCCGATGGTCATCAAGGATTCGGAGGTCTCGATATTTTCAGAGCGTGGCTTAACAGTACAGGCGAGCGGTGGAGTGTGGAAAATATGGGGGAACCTATGAACAGCGCCGGAGACGACTTTGGTATAACTTTCGGCCCCGGGGAAAACGGTTTCTTTAGCTCCAACCGCGGTGATGGCCGTGGTTATGACCATATATATTCCTTCGAACTGCCTGACATTAAAGTTACCATTTCCGGATGGGTGCTTGATAAGGATGATGAGCCGGTTCCTAATGCCATTATAAGAATAGTTGGTAATGACGGAAGTAATCAAAAAGAGGTGGCTCGAGATGACGGTTCATTTAAATTCAACCTTCAACGCGGTGTCAAATATGTAATGATGGCCGGAGCTCCGGGTTATCTAAACGTAAAACAGGAGTTTGAATCCGACTCAGCCGAGGAAGATGCCGATTATGGTATTGACTTTATCCTCGCTGCAATTAATAAGCCCCAAGTGGTAGAAAATATATTCTACGACTTTGATAAGGCTACTTTAAGACCCGAATCCAAAGAAGCACTTGATGAGATAGTCCAATTGCTTAAGGATAATCCTCATGTGACTATTGAAATGGCTTCTCATACTGACCGTCATGGCTCAGACGCTTATAATATAGGACTATCGGAACGTCGCGCCAAATCCGTGGTAGACTATCTTGTAGCAGCCGGAATATCTCGAGCAAGATTGAATCCGGCCGGATATGGTGAGTCAAAACCTAAAACCGTTACCAAAAGAATTAATAAGGAATTTCCCCAATTCTCCGAAGGAACTGTGCTCACAGAGGATTATATCCTGACTCTCAGCCCTGAGGATCAGGATGCCGCTGACCAAATCAACCGGCGGACTGAATTTCAAGTAATTTCTACAAATTTTGAATTTTAACCCTCCGATATAATGAGATTCCGTACTGAAATTGAATTGACTAAAGGCGAGTTGACTCTATCCCCCGAAAAATCAGGTGTACTCCTCGGAAGCTGTTTTAGTGACGAAATCGGACGCAAGATGCGCAGCTCGTTTTGGAACGTAGCTGTTAATCCTTGCGGAACACTGTTCAATCCTTCTTCGATAGCTCGTATTCTTAGTTTAGCCCTCGATGATAATTATGTCGGGTTGCGGTATTTCCAACATCAAGGAGTATGGAATTCCTGGGAGTTCCCTTCTCTCTTTTCTGCTGAAAACGAATCGGCTTGTCGACTAAAATGCGAAGATGCACTCTCTAATCTTCATCGTTACATCATTGATGCGGAATTTATTGTTTTGACTTTCGGGACATCAAGAATATATGAAATAGATGGGGCTGTAGTGGCCAACTGTCACAAAATGCCCGCAAAGCTATTTCAATCCCGCCTGCTCGGCATAGATGAAATTGTGAACGAATGGAGTGCACTTATGCAAAGAATTAGAGTAGTCAATCCTAATCTGAAATTCATTTTTACTGTCAGCCCCGTAAGACATGTCCGCGACTTTTTGCATGGCAATACTATCTCAAAAAGTATATTGCAGCTGGCAGTAGACAGCATTGTTTCCAATCCACAATCATATCCGGCTGAATATTTTCCTGCGTATGAATTGCTCATTGATGATTTGCGTGATTATCGATTTTATGCATCCGACCTTGTGCACCCCTCATCCGATGCCGTGCAATATGTGTGGGAACAATTCCGTCGAAGATACCTTGATAGTGAGGGAGATAAATTGGTGGCGCAAGCCGAATCTCTGTTCCGAAAAATACAACATCGTCCTTTGGTGGAAAGTGCACAAAGCAGACAATTCATATCGCGTGTGCAGCAAGAGCTTGCCTCATTTTTGTCACTACATCCCTCCATGCGTCCATAAAAGAGCCGTCGAAAAATTTCGACGGCTCTTCTGAAAACTATATTTGATGACGAAATATTATCTTTTGGTGCGACGCTTTAGACCCGTAGTTCGTTCTATTCCTTTCGCTATGTCGTCAAAAATTTCATCGACTACACCAGACCCGTTGATTCCGAGATATTTCCCTTCTGTGCTGTAGTAATCCTTCAACGGCTCTGTCTGGTTGTGATATACATCCAGACGATTCTTTATGGTGTCACGATTGTCATCAGCTCGACCTGTCTCCCGACCACGCTTTAACATACGCTCAATAAGCTCCTCTTCCGGAACTTCCAACCCTATGACGGCATGAAGATCAGATCCTCTTTTCTGTAAAAGATTTTTAAGAGCTTTGGCTTGTGGAATCGTGCGAGGGAATCCGTCAAATACCACACCTTTCTTTCCGGATGCATTCTTATCAAGGACATCGTCAAGAATATCAATCATAAGCTCATCCGGAATCAGTTGACCTTTTGATATATATCTGTCGGCTATCTTCCCCAACTCTGTACCGCGAGCTATATGGTCGCGAAGCACCTCTCCTGTAGAGATATGGTATAGCCCGTACTCATCTATTAATTTTGCGCTCTGAGTTCCTTTGCCTGAGCCGGGGGCGCCAAACAATACTAAATTAAGCATATATCTGCGTAAATTATTAGTCTTCCTCTTTTATTACATATATATCCTTGAGATTACGTACTTTCCCGTCAAGGTCAAGACCATACCCTATTATAAACTTGGGCGGTATCTCAAATGCAGCATAGTCAGGCTTAAACCCGGTTTTACTGCTTTCCGGCTTATGAAGTAATGTAACAAAATGGATTGATTTGGGATTCCGTTTTCTTAAATCTTCCACCATGTGTTTAGCAGTCAATCCGGTGTCCACAATGTCCTCAATTATCACTACGTCTTTCCCTTCTATATCCTCGCTCAGTCCCATTATCTCTTTCACTCTGCCCGTAGACGATGTTCCGTCATACGACGAGTATCTCACAAAATTGATTTTGGCATTGTTAAGCCCTATCTCACGCACCAAATCGGCTGCGAATATAAAGGCCCCGTTTAAAACGCATAAAAATATAGGCTCTGAACCTTCAAGGTCTGCTCGCAATGAATCCGCTACACGTTTCACCTCACGGGCAATCTCTTCCTCTGTTAAATACGGCACAAATGTCAAGCCGTTGACAGTCAATTCTTTATTCATATTTGAGGGTGGAAGCCGCTATGTTGCGGCCATTTATTAATGCAAAGTTAGTAAGAATTATGTTTATGGCAAAAAAAATTAAGAATATTATCTGCCAAAATTTCCCAATATCCTCCATTTATTCTCACTCCCAGGTGCATATATTCAAATTGGTATATTTAGAGGTTTAATGTTTAGCAACCACTATGCCGCACCGGGATTAGTGTTAACAAATGTTTAATAATAGGGTCTTATATTAAATAATCTTAAATTTTGTCGTTTGTTTTCTGTTTTATAACATAGTTTAAGAAAATTATATTACCTTTGCAGTCGAGTTTTTCATGGTATTAGATTTTAAGGTTAACACAGAGATTGGTTGTCGTGATGACAATCAATTTTTTTTATATCAATGTTATCGCTTTAGGTAAGTTTGAAATAAATGTAAACAATTGTTAATTTACCTTAAATAATCAGGTGCGTTGTCGTATTTTTAGCTTCTTATTAGGATGTGATGATTTTTTTTTGTATCTTTGCAAAGAATTCCGGAGGGAGACGCTATCGTCTCCTTCGTTTTTTATAAATACCGATTATGATTGATTCTTCGAAACTTCGCGATTTCATCGAAAATTCACTTGAAGGTTCCGGCAATTATCTTGTCGACCTTAAGGTCTCTCCAACTAATGAAATTACCGTAGAGATTGACAACGACGAAGGTGTTGATATCGACGAATGTATCTCGTTGACTCATGCTATCGAAGGGGAGTTTAATCGTGATGTGGAAGATTATGAACTCGAGGTGGGATCTTCCGGACTTACTTCACCTTTCAAGGTTGTGCGTCAATATCGTAAAAATTTAGGTAATCCGGTTGTCGTGCTTACAAAGGATGGCCGTAAACTGCACGGAATCCTCCGAGATGTTACCGATTCCGGTTTTACAATTGTGCAAGAGGAAAAAATCAAGAAACCCGGTGAAAAAAGACCCGTCATTGAGGAGGTGGAATATCCATTTGATTATCAGGATGTAAAAAGTGTGGTCTATGACCTCAAATTCTGACCGATATTAAAACAGATAAAAATTAGAAAGAAATATAAAAGCAATGGCAAAGAAAGCAGAGACCGTCAACATGGTGGACCGCTTTGCGGAATTTAAAGAGCTTAAGAACATCGACAAAACGACGATGATTAGTGTGCTCGAAGAGTCGTTCCGCAAAGTACTTTCCAATATGTTTGGCACGGACGAAAATTTCGATGTGATTATGAACCCCGACAAGGGAGACTGCGAGATTTATCAGAATCTGGAAGTAGTGCCCGATGGCGAGGTGGAGAATAAAGATATGCAGATTGGGTATACCGAAGCTCGCGAAATCGACCCCGAATGTGAAATCGGTGAAGAAGTGGCCAAACAGATATTCTTTGAAAAATTCGGCCGCCGCGCTATACTTAACCTGCGTCAGACTCTACAGAGTAAAATTCTCGACCTCCAAAAAGATGCTCTCTATAGCAAATTTAAAGAGTTGGAAGGGGAAATTGTAGTAGGTGAGGTACACCAAATATGGAAACGCGAAATGCTCCTGCTTGACGATGAGCAAAATGAGCTGATAATGCCCAAAGAGGAACAGATTCCTTCAGACTATTTCCATAAAGGAGATATGGTAAGGGCTATTGTAAAACGTGTGGACAATCCTAACAGTAATCCCAAAATTATAGTCTCCAGAACAGACGAAAGATTCCTTCGCCGACTCTTTGAACAGGAAGTACCCGAGATACACGATGGTCTTATCACCATCAAGGCTGTAGCTCGAATACCGGGTGAAAGAGCAAAAGTCGCTGTGGAAAGTTATGACGACCGTATCGACCCCGTAGGCGCTTGTGTTGGTGTCAAGGGTAGTCGTATTCATGGTATAGTTCGCGAACTCAGAAATGAGAATATCGACGTTATAAACTATACTCAAAATCCTCAACTCTTCATCCAAAGAGCACTCTCGCCCGCAAAGGTGTCATCTATACGCCTCAATGAGGAGGAACACAAGGCTGAGGTGTTCTTGCATCCTGATGAAGTGTCATTGGCAATCGGAAAGGGTGGTAGCAACATCCGCCTCGCTTCTATGCTTACCGGTTATACAATCGACGTATACCGCGACATTGAAGAGGGTGAAGAGGATATCTATCTCGATGAATTCCGCGATGAAATCGACGATTGGGTAATTGAAACACTCAAAGACCTTGGCCTTGGAACAGCTAAAGCTGTCCTTAATGCCCCTAAAGAGATTTTGGATCAGGCTGACTTCGAAGACGACACTCTTGCTCATCTTCTCGAAGTGCTCAAAGCAGAGTTTGAAGACTGATTGCCTTCAATGTGAGATATTAGAAATCACTTGATTCCTTAATTTGGATTTTTTAATAAACTCTATAATTCTAATTTAAGAAAAAGAGATAAGTGGGATGTAAAGTTTGACGAGCCCTCCGAGGCTGCAGACTTAATGCAACATTGATAGTATGCCAGTAAAGATTAATAAAATAGCACGCGAATGTAATGTAGGCGTGAATACCGTAGTCGAGTTTCTTCGCAAACACGGCGTGGAAGTTGACGGGAACCCGAACGCCCGTATCGATGATGACGCGGTAAAATTATTATATACAGAATATAAGGTAGACAAAGACGCTAAAGCTAAGTCTGACCTCCTCGGGAGCAATAAAGTCAAAGCGGCTCGCACCAAACCCGAAGCTCAGAAAGAGTTCAAAACGGAAGTGGCTCAACCGGCCGGTCCGAAAGTGCTCGGTAAAATTGACCTTGAAAATATAGGTAAACCGGCTCACGAACCAAAGCCGGAACCAAAGCCGGAACCTAAATCGGAACCAAAGCCGGAACCAAAGCCGGAACCAAAGCCGGAACCTAAGCCGGAACCTAAGCCGGAACCGAAACCGGAACCTAAGCCGGAGCCAAAACCGGAGCCAAAACCGGAACCGAAACCGGAGCCAAAACCGGAGCCAAAACCGGAGCCGAAACCGGAACCAAAACCTGAACCAAAGCCGGAACCGAAACCTGAACTGAAGGAAGAAAAGAAGGTTGAACGCAAATCTGAACCCGTTGAGGAGCAAGAAGAAAACCCCGAAACAAACAAGCCATTCAGACTTCATCCCAATGTCGAGGGACCGAAATTGAAGGTGTTAGGGACTATTGATCTTTCATCACTCGACCCCTCATCCAAATCTCGTCGTCGGGGTGACAAAAAAGGTGTCAAGAACGGTAAGCCCGGACAAGGAGACGCTGCCACCGGACAAACTACAGGCAGAAACAAACGTAAACGTATCAGCTCCACTAAGGTGGATATTGATAAGGCCGGACAACAGGCAGCCAAGGATTCCGGAAGAGGTCGTGACCACAATCGCGGTGAAAATAAAGGAAATCAGCGCAATTCCCAGAACCAACGCGGTGGCAATAAAAACGGTCGTGGCGATCGCCGCGGTGAACGTCGCGTAGAGGTAAGCAGCGAAGATGTACAAAAACAGGTAAAAGAAACACTCGCACGCCTGACCAACAAGCAGACGAAGAAGAGCGTCAAATGGCGTAAAGAGAAACGCGAAGAGATGCACAATCGCGAGCGCAAAATTGCTGAAAGGGAAGCCGCTGAAAGCAAGGTGCTGAAAATTACGGAATTCGTAACGGCAAATGACCTCGCCCAAATGATGGATATCCCCATCAACAATGTCATTGCTACATGTATGAGTCTTGGTGTGATGGTATCCATTAATCAACGCCTTGACGCTGAAACAATTAATATTGTGGCTGAAGAGTTCGGCTTCACCACGGAATATGTCAGCGCTGAAGTGTCTGAAGCTATCACCACCGAAGAGGATGCCGAAGAAGATCTCCTCCCACGTCCACCTATCGTTACCGTAATGGGACACGTCGACCATGGTAAGACATCCTTGCTTGACTATATTCGAAAAGCAAATGTGATAGCCGGTGAGGCCGGAGGTATCACACAACATATCGGTGCTTATAACGTGAAGCTACCCGACGGACGTCATATCACCTTCCTTGACACACCGGGACACGAAGCGTTTACTGCCATGCGTGCTCGTGGTGCAAAGGTGACCGACCTCGCCATTATTATTGTTGCAGCAGACGATGATGTCATGCCGCAGACTCGCGAAGCTATCAATCATGCAAGTGCTGCCGGTGTGCCAATAGTGTTTGCAATCAATAAGATAGATAAACCAACTGCCAACCCCGACAAGATTAAAGAGGAACTCGCTTCGATGAATTATCTTGTGGAAGAATGGGGTGGTAAATATCAGTCACAAGATATATCCGCCAAGAAAGGTATTGGTGTGGAAGAGCTGATGGAGAAAGTGTTGCTCGAGGCTGAAATGCTTGACCTTAAGGCAAATCCTAACAGAGCAGCAATAGGAAACATCATCGAATCAAGTCTTGACAAAGGACGTGGTTATGTAGCGACTGTTCTTGTGCAAAATGGTACTTTGCACGTAGGTGATGTAGTCCTTGCCGGTACTCATTACGGTAAGATTAAGGCCATGTTCAATGAACGAAATCAGCGTGTCACGGAGGCCGGTCCATCCACACCAGTTCTCGTGCTTGGTCTTAACGGTGCCCCCACAGCTGGTGATACCTTCAATGTGATGGCCACCGAACAAGAGGCTCGCGAGATTGCAGGCAAACGTGAGCAATTGCAACGTGAACTTGGTCTGCGCACCAAGAAACGTCTCGGCCTTGAAGAGCTTGGACGCCGTCGAGCACTTAACGATTTCCATGAGTTGAATCTTGTGGTCAAGGGTGATGTGGACGGTTCTGTAGAGGCCCTTTCCGACTCACTGATAAAACTCTCCACTCCGGAGGTACAGGTAAATGTTCTCCATAAAGGTGTCGGAGCAATCTCCGAAAGTGATGTTACATTGGCCGCTGCCTCTGATGCCATCATCATCGGTTTCCAGGTACGCCCAAGTGGTGCAGCTCGCAAGGAAGCCGACAAAGAAGGTGTCGAGATTCGTCTCTATTCAGTCATATACAAGGCAATAGAAGAGGTGAAAGACGCCATGGAAGGTATGCTTGCTCCGGAAATCAAGGAAGAGATTATCGGTACGGCCGAAGTGCTTCAGACATACCACATCTCGAAGGTGGGTACTATTGCCGGTGCTATTGTGCGTGAAGGTAAAATCAAGCGCACAAGCAAGATACGTCTTATTCGCGATGGCATCGTGACATATACCGGTGAGCTTGGCTCTCTCAAACGATTCAAGGATGATGTCAAGGACGTAGTCAGCGGATATGATTGCGGTCTTTCCATTCAAGGGTACAACGATGTACGCGAGGGCGACCTTATAGAAGCATACGAAGAGGTAGAAGTTAAGAAGACTCTTTAACTCTTTGTAGAAATATTACACACCTTAATCACAAGATATTATGAAAATTTCGGTAGTAATAAACACATACAATGCGTCGGAACATCTTGAGAAGGTGCTGAAGACGGCCAAACCGTTTGATGAGATTGTGGTGTGTGATATGGAGTCGACCGATGACACTTGCGAAATTGCGGAACGATATGGTTGCAAGGTGGTACATTTCCCCAAAGGGAATCGTACCATCTGCGAACCGGCTCGCAATTTTGCCATCCAGTCAGCAAGTAATCCGTGGGTACTTGTCGTTGATGCCGATGAATTGATACCACCCTCTTTGCATGACTATCTTCGTGAATTTGTGAAAGACCCCAAGGGATATGCCGGTCTGTATGTGCCACGAAAAAATTATATGCTGCATAAATTCATGGCCTCATCATATCCCGATTATCAGCTGCGCTTTTTCCTCAAAGAGGGAAGCGATTGGCCTCATACCATCCATAGTGTGCCGAATATAGCCGGACCGGTTATGAAAATCCCGGCTCGCAGACGTGAACTTGCTCTGATACATATATCTTCTTCAGTTCATAAATCTTTGCGTCGACTTAATCTGTATTCCGACAATGAGGTGGTGCGCAGAAGAGGGAAAAAGATTTCGCTCTTAAACATGACATTGGAGCCCTTCTACAGATTTTTCAAAACTTATATACTGAAAGGGAGCTTCCGATTCGGAATTGCCGGATTGATACAGGCTCAGAAGAATGCAGTATATAAGTTTATGGTGCTATCCAAAATTTATGAGGAGGAGTGTAACAAGAAATTCTGGAAGGATGCCGGTTTCCCGGAGATTGACAGCAACGACAAAGAGGAATGAAACCCGGTGAGGAATATGAAATAAGGCCTTTGCAGCTTCGTCTTCTTGAAGTGCTAAAAGAGGTACACTCTGCGCTGAAAAGCGCAGGGTTGCGCTATTATATGGTGGATGGCACACTGCTTGGCGCAGTTCGTGAAAAGGGGTTTATTGCTTGGGATGACGATATTGACATAGCCATGCCAAGGCCTGACTATGAAAGGCTTATCAAGGAACGCGAAAAGATTCTTCCAAAACACCTGGAGTTCGTTTCGTTTGAGACTGATTCTTCTTATCCCCTTCATTTCGGCAAGATACAGGATGCAAGAACCACTCTGATAGAACGTCCACATCTATTTTATCTTGGAGGAATATATGTAGATGTGTTTCCGATAGACGGTGCTCCCAAGGGGAAGATTGCACAAAGGTTTTATGATGCACGTTACAAGTATCTCAAAAAGATGCTATATTTCCTTTGCCGTGACCCATATAGGCATGGACACGGTGTGTCAAGTTGGATTCCGTTGCTTGCACGTAAAATGTACACATTACAAGGATTGCAGTCTAAAATAAAGAGGTGGATGATGAAACATCCCTTTGAGACATCGAAACTTGCAGCTGTCAACCACAACGATGGTCTTGGAAGCATGGTGGACAAAGAGAAGGTGCTTGGAGATCCACAGCCGGTCTTGTTTGAAGATTTTGATGCAAACGGGATGAAAAATAATGAAGCATATTTGAGTCAATTGTTTGGTGATTGGCAGACTCCCCCGCCGTCCGGAAAACGACATCAGCACCGGTTCTGGTATATGGATCTTGACCGACCATACAGAGAATTTGACAAGAGCCTGTTAACCGGTGAATAATAACAGGGTAAATATAAAAATAATTGCATGCATTATATAATCAATATAGGAAGCAATAAGGGCGACCGTCGTTTGAACCTTAGCAGAGTGCTTGCCTCAATAGCGCAAACATTCGGTGAGTTCGAAATGTCGCATGCTGTGGTTTCCGAGCCTTGGGGATTTGAGTCTACATCAAAGTTCCTTAACGCTTGTTTGATGTTTGTCAGTGAGAAGAATCCACATGAGGTCCTCGATGAACTTCAGCGCATAGAAAAGAAAATATGTCCTGACTCTCATCGTGACGCCGACGGAAAATATATCGACAGAGTAATTGATATTGATATTGTGGCAATTGACGGCATGGTTATAGATACCAATCGGCTTAAAGTGCCACATCCTCAATTGGCAAACCGCAAATTTTTCCTCGAACCGCTTGCTGAGATAGCTCCGGGATGGCGGCATCCTGTGACCGGCAAAACTGCCGAGGATATGCTCAACGACATTGAATGTCATAAGGAATGAAAGTAATAGCAGTTAAGGATTGCAAAGTGGCAGTACTCACCAATGCCGGAAAAGTGCGACTCCCGATGAGTGACGAGATACAGCCGGGATATACCAATCGTTTCCGATTCAGGATCGGGGATGAAGATTATGTTGCCTTGGATGGAGAAAGCACAGAGCTTGTTGACAATATGCAGTATCACGGCATAAGAGAACTGTGGAGTGCAGTCTCTGAGCAGGATTACACAGCTGCGGGGAAAGGTGAGGAACTCGTTTTTTGGGACGGGAATACAAAATATTGCGGTAAATGCGGTGCTGAGATGTTTCGGCATACCGAAATAAGCAAGAAATGCAGCAATTGCGGGATGGAAATCTTCCCCAACGTCTCTCCGGCTGTTATTGTCCTTGTGCGGCGAGGTGAGGAGGCTCTCCTTGTACATGCAAAAACATTCAAACGTCCATTTTTCGGTTTGGTTGCCGGGTTTGTTGAAACCGGTGAAAGCCTCGAAGAATGTGTGGCTCGTGAAATCAAGGAGGAAACCGATTTGGAGGTATGCAACGTCAGATACTTCGGCAGTCAGGCTTGGCCCTTCCCCTCCCAATTGATGATAGGGTTTACGGCAGATTATAAATCCGGAAACCTGAGATTTGCAGATGACGAACTCTCTGACGGCGGTTTTTTCAGTCGGGATAATATACCGATGATTCCCACCCCGCCTTCCATAGCAAGAAGGATGATTGAGGTTTGGAAAAATTCAGATTAGATAAAATAGTAGATAAATAATATGTATTGTAATAACTGCGGAACTGACAATACTCCCGGTGCAAGTTTTTGCTCCAATTGCGGCACTCCGCTTCAAGCTGTGCCCAAGCAAGATTTCCATTATCACCCGGTTCAAAAAAGCCGAAATAATACGATGGTGGCGATTGGATTGGGTCTTGCAATTGTTATAGTCGGATTACTTGTATGGCTGATTGTAGCTATGGCAAACAAACCTAAGACAGTGGAGCGTGCAAATGATGATGATGACGATATCGAGATTGTGGATTCCGGATCCCAATCCGGCTCTAACCTCGCACCGTCACAATCCACACCCGGCGGATATAATTACACCAGCGGCAACATTCAAGAGATTGCCAATATGGATTTTTCGCAGAGCTATGTTAGTGAAAAATGGCTTGCCGGTCTGTCCAAACAGGAACGCAGAGTGGCACGCAACGCAATATATGCCCGCCACGGCCGCTATTTCCGGAGCAAAGATCTTCAGCAAATCTTCGGCGACTGCAGTTGGTACAACCCATATCGTAGTGAAATCCCGCAGAGTGAGTTAAATAGATACGAAAAAGCCAATATTAAGACTATACAGTCTTGGGAATAAAATAGATTTTATAGAGTGAATCGGTTCATAGTCATATCAAAGGCAGCAGGATGTGCCGTAGCACTATTTATTCTTGCAACGGGTTGCACCTCAAAGGATTCAAATGAAGGAAAGGATACCTTGCGAAATCCGGCTGATTCAACGTACAAGCTACCCCAAGATATAAAAGATACCAAATCGGATCTTCCGATACCAAAAGGAGCACAAATACTTCTGGATGTCTATCCGGCAAGCATAAAGGGATATGAAGAGGGCTGTCTGATTATGGCTGACGGAAGCAGGATATTATATGATGACGGTAAGGAGAAAAATTTCGTGGAGATGCTTGACAACAGTGACCCCGAAGATATGTTCTTCACACCCTACAGCAGCACCTCCATTCCACCCGAATATCTGCATGATGCGGGGAGAAGCCGCTCGGAGAAACTCTTTAAAAGTATGTACGGAAATAGTGAATCTGCCGTACGCAAAAATCTTGTCAATGTGGATTGGCATGGTGAAACTGTAAAGTTTACTAAAGTGAATGGAGCTGCTGATGCGTTGCGGCGCGTGGCCGCTGATTTAGCTAAGGAACCCGAACTGGCAAGATACCTCAAATCGTCCGGCACATTTTATTGGCGCAAGGTCAGAGGTGCGCAACGTCTGAGTGCCCATTCTTACGGGATTGCCATAGATGTCGGTGTGCCGTTGAGCGACTATTGGCTCTGGAAAAATCCCGGTGCATCGGAGACATCCAAGATAAAATATGCCAACAGGATGCCCCGACGTATGGTAGAGATTTTCGAAAAACATGGATTTATATGGGGCGGTGCCTGGTATCATTATGATACAATGCATTTTGAATACCGTCCTGAAATATTGAAAAACAAGTGATTGACAAAATATAAAACGTGATGAAAAAGGAATTCAAACGAACACTTATCACATCGGCACTTCCGTATGCAAATGGTCCGGTGCATATTGGACACCTGGCAGGTGTTTACGTTCCGGCCGATATATATGCCCGTTATCTCAGACTTAAAGGGGAAGAAGTCCTCTTTGTCGGTGGCAGCGACGAGCACGGGGTGCCTATCACAATCAAAGCTCGTAATGAAGGTGTGACACCTCAGGATATTGTAGACCGCTATCATACAATAATACGCGACAGTTTTGCTGAACTGGGCATCTCATTTGATGTCTATGGACGAACGACAAGCGAAACGCATCGTAAAACAGCTTCTGATTTCTTCCGCAATCTCTATGACAAAGGAGAATTCATAGAGCAGACCTCTCAACAACTATATGATGAGGAAGCCGGACAATTTCTCGCTGACCGTTATGTGACCGGAACGTGTCCCCACTGTGGAGCTGAAGGAGCATACGGTGACCAATGCGAGGTTTGCGGTACATCGCTCAATGCAGTAGACCTTATCAATCCCAAATCTGCAATCACAGGTTCTGTGCCGGTGATGCGCGAAACAAAACACTGGTATCTCCCCCTGGATAAGTGGGAGCCGCGTCTGCGTCAATGGATTCTTGAAGAACATAAGGAGTGGAAGCCAAACGTATATGGCCAGTGTAAATCATGGCTCGATCTCGGATTGCAACCCAGAGCCGTAAGCCGCGACTTGAATTGGGGAATACCCGTTCCCGTGGAGGGTGCTGACGGTAAAGTGTTGTATGTATGGTTCGATGCGCCAATCGGTTATATTTCCAACACAAAAGATGTTTGCCCCGATACTTGGGAGACTTGGTGGAAAGACCCCTCTACCCGAATGCTTCATTTCATCGGCAAAGATAATATCGTCTTCCACTGCATTGTGTTCCCCGCAATGCTTATGGCTGATGGAAGTTATAATCTTCCGGAGAATGTTCCGGCCAATGAATTCCTTAATCTCGAGGACAATAAGATTTCCACATCACGCAATTGGGCTGTGTGGCTTCATGAATACCTCCGTGAACTCCCCGGCAAGCAGGATGTGCTCAGATATGTCCTGACGGCTAATGCTCCGGAATCGAAAGACAATAACTTCACATGGAAGGATTTCCAGGCTCGCAATAACTCCGAATTGGTGGCCATACTCGGCAATTTTGTCAACCGTGCCACTGTGCTCGTTAAGAAATATTATGAAGGGAAAGTACCGGAAACGGGAGAACTTACCGATTTTGACCTCGCCATGCAAGAGGAAGTCCGCAAAAGTGTGAAAGCTCTTGAAGACTGCCTGGATAATTTCAAATTCCGCGAGGGTCTTAAAGAAGCAATGAATATCGCTCGAGTAGGGAATAAATATCTTGCTGAGTCCGAGCCTTGGAAGCTTGTCAAGACAGACCCGGAACGTGTCAAGACAATACTCAATCAGTCGATTCAACTCTGTGCGAATCTCGCTGTCGTGTTTGAACCGTTCACTCCCTTTATGAGCGAATCTCTCTGCCGTCAACTCGGACTCACAGATATCAATTGGGGAATGACCGGAAAATTCAATCTCATACCGGCCGGCACTCAACTTGCCGAGCCCGAACTCCTGTTTGAGAAAATTGAAGATACCGTGGTGGAAGCTCAGATAGAGAAACTTCGCAAGACTAAAGAGGATAACGAAAGAAAACTTTGGCAACCTGATGAGGTAAAAGCCACTGTAGATTTCCCGACATTTGAGAAGATGGATATCCGTGTAGGGAAAGTCCTCGAATGTAAGAAAGTTAAGAAAGCCGACAAACTCCTCGAATTCCTTATTGACGATGGTATGGGTGGCCGTACCATTGTAAGCGGAATCGCAAAATATTATCAACCGGAAGATTTAATTGGGAAAGAGGTTTGTTTTATAGCTAATTTCGAGCCTCGCAAACTCAAAGGTGTTGTCAGCCGGGGTATGATTTTGAGTGCAGTAAATTCCGACGGCAGCCTGGTTGTTATCGGCCCTCATGGAGAGGTGGCACCCGGATCATCAGTAGGGTAAACTCAAAGAGATGAAAATACTCGAGATTACGGATATCCGGACTCCCGAGGTGGCAATTTTCGGGGCACTCACTCAGCGAAATCTTCGCAGGGAGTGTCCCGATATCTTTATAGCCGAGAGTCCCAAAGTGATACAACGTGCGTTGGATGCAGGATGCCGTCCGTTAAGCCTTTTATGTGAGCAGCGTCATATAGAAGGTGATGCCGCTTCAATTATCGCATCCATGCCGGATATCCCTATTTATACGGGGTCTCGCGAAGTGCTTTGTGAACTGACCGGCTATGCACTGACGCGAGGCGTGCTTTGCGCCATGCGGAGGTATGAATTACCGAAAATTGAAGATATATGCCGAAAGTCCCGCAGGTTAGTAATAATTGATCAGGTATGTGACACCACCAATGTCGGCGCCATCTTTCGTTGTGCAGCCGCTTTGGGTATGGATGCCGTAATGGTGACCCGGGCAAGTTGCGATCCCCTCAACCGCAGAGCAATTAGAGTCTCTATGGGAACAGTCTTTCAGATACCGTGGTGTTGGATAGAAAATGTCGCGGATGTGAAAAAATATGGATTCAAGACAGTGGCACTCGCACTGCGTAATAACTCGATATCTCTTGAAGATCCGCAGCTTACCGCTCACGAGAAGCTTGCTCTTGTCATGGGAACAGAAGGGGAAGGATTGAGCAATCAAACTATTGCTGATTGTGATTATACTGTTACTATACCGATGAGTCATGGTGTGGATAGCCTAAATGTGGCAGCTGCAGCGGCTATAGCTTGCTATGCACTTGCGAAAGGATGAGAGAAAAGGTAGGACAAAAAAATTGATTGTCATCACGACAACCAATCTCTGTGTTAACCTTAAAATCTAATACCATGAAAAACTCGATTGCAAAGGTAATATAATTTTCTTAAACTATGTTATTAAACAGAAAATAAATTATTGTATTTATGATTAATTAACATTAAGGTGGCATATATAAATATATTTTAACATATTATTGTATGTTGTACAACTCCCCGTATGAACGACATAACCTCTTTAACAACTATCACAAGTTGGTAACTTTATTGAGCCGTGATAAAAAATACGGAAAGTGTTGTGTATTACTAATTTTCGTATTATATTTGCACTCTAAAAGGAATATCAATTATAAAAAGAGAATTGAATTATTAGTAATTAGTTAAAAACGAAAAACTTACAAGCTGAGGAGCGATTTCTCGGCCATCTGCATGCCGAAGCAGAGATGCTTCGGATAAAGTAAAAAACCTATTTTAGACATGGATACTGAAAAGAAGCCAAAACGTCCACGTATCGGAGCATCGCTAGGAAGTGCAATGCAGGATGCCTCTAAGGACTCGGATCGTTATGAAAAAGTGAACTTTAATCACGAGGAGAATTCGGAAGAACGAAACTCAACATCACGCTCAGATTGTCAGCGCCCTTATAATAACGGTTACCAACAACGTAATAATCCCTACCCTCGTTACAATAATTACGAGAGACCCAATTACCCTTCCGATTCAAAGGATGGAGACAAGACTCAAAGTGAATATAATAATGAGGGTGGCTATCAGCCGCGTAACAATTATCAACCGCGTCAGGGAGGTTATCAGCAGCGCAACAATTATCAGCAGCGCAACAATTATCAGCCGCGTCAGGGAGGTTATCAACAGCGTCCTAACAACGGTTATCAGCCTCGTCAAAATAACGGTTATCAGCCACGTCAAAATAATGGATATCAGCCTCGTCAAGGTGGGTATTCTCACCAAAATAACGGCTACCAACCACGTCAGGGAGGTTATCAGCAGCGCCCCAATAACGGATATCAGCAACATAATCAAGGCGGCTATCAGCCTCGCAATCAAGAGGGTGGCTATCAACCTCGCCATAATAACGGGTATCAGCAACGCCAAGGTGGCTATCAGCAACGTCCCAATAACGGGTATCAGCAACGAAATCAAGGTGGCTACCGACAGAACAGACCCGGTGGATTCCAGCAACGTAAACCGGGGATGAGATTTACTCCGCGTCCGAAGCAGATAGAATATGTTATCGAAGATTTCGATCCCAATGAAGTGCTTCGCCTTAATAAATATATGGCCAATTCCGGTCTGTGCTCACGTCGCGAGGCTGATGAATATATCCAGAAGGGTCGTGTGAAAGTGAATGGTGAAGTAGTGACAGAGCTCGGCACAAAAATCACAAGAAATGATGTGGTGGAATTTGAGGATCGTATAGTGACACCTGAAAAGAAATGCTATGTGCTTCTTAATAAACCAAAAGATTGTGTCACTACCAGCGACGATCCCAATGGAAGAACCACCGTGCTTGACTTGGTGAAGAATGCTTGTCAGGAACGTATATATCCTGTAGGACGTCTTGACCGCAACACTACCGGTGTCCTTTTGCTCACCAATGATGGTGACCTTGCCTCCAAGCTGACTCATCCCAAATTTGTAAAGAAAAAGATTTATCACGTTTGGACAGATAAGGATATCACGGAAGAGGATATGCAGCGCATTGCAGACGGCATAGAGCTTGAAGATGGTGAAATACACGCAGATGCCATCAGTTATGTCAGCGACACGGATCGCAATCAAGCCGGAATAGAGATTCATTCGGGCAGAAACCGTATTGTGCGCCGCATCTTTGAGAGTCTCGGATATCGTGTCATCAAGCTTGACCGTGTATATTTTGCCGGACTGACGAAGAAGAATCTTCCACGTGGCCGCTGGCGTTACCTCACACAAGAGGAAGTGAATTTCTTACGTCGCGGTTCGTTTGAATAATAAAAATATCATTGAAGATGAAATCTATCAAAAGAACTACCATAAGACGTATCTTTGAGGAACCGGATAAGTATGTCGGTACTGAAGTGGACGTCAAAGGATGGGTGCGTACCCGAAGAGGAAACAAACATGTGCAGTTTATTGCACTTAACGACGGAACTTCCATCAAGACATTGCAAATAGTAATTGACCTTGCAAAATTTTCCGAAGAGGAACTTAAGACTATTACCACCGGATCATCAATTCATGTGCAAGGTGAACTTGTTGCCTCTCAGGGTAAGGGGCAGTCGGTAGAAGTTCAGGCTGCCGAAATAGAAGTATATGGAACAGCCAATCCCGAAACGTTCCCATTGCAAAAGAAAGGACATTCATTGGAGTTCCTTCGCGAAATAGCACATTTGCGTCCTCGCACCAATTATTTCAGCGCTGTGCTCCGTATCCGTCACGCACTTGCTTACGCTATACATAAATTCTTTAACGACAAGGGGTTCTATTATTTTCATACACCTCTTATCACAGCATCGGATTGTGAAGGTGCCGGTGCTCAATTTCAGGTAACAACCCTTGACCTTGACAATCTTCCCAAAACAGAAGACGGGAAAACAGATTTCAGTTCTGATTTCTTCGGCAAGCAAACATGTCTGACTGTTTCAGGTCAGCTCGAAGGTGAGCTTGGAGCCACGGCACTTGGCTGCATCTATACATTCGGCCCCACATTCCGCGCTGAAAACAGCAACACTCCTCGCCATCTCTCGGAATTTTGGATGATAGAGCCCGAAATGGCATTCTATGAGATTGAGGACAATATGGATTTGGCAGAGGAATTTATTAAATATTGCATCTCCTATGCTCTTGAGAACTGCAAAGATGACATAGAATTCCTTGCCGAGCATTTTGATAAGGAACTTCCGGAACGTCTCAAATTTGTTCTTGAGAATGACTTTGTCCGTCTTCCTTACACAGAGGGTATCAAGATTCTTGAGCAGAGTGGCAAGAAATTTGAATTCCCTGTATACTGGGGGGTAGATCTTGCATCGGAGCATGAACGTTATCTTGTAGAGGAGCATTTCAAGAAGCCGGTTATCCTTACGGATTATCCGAAAGAGATAAAAGCCTTCTATATGAAGCTCAACGAAGATGGCAAGACAGTACGTGCCATGGATGTGCTTTTCCCGAAAATTGGTGAAATTATCGGAGGTTCGCAGCGAGAAGAGAATCTTGAGAAACTCGAGGCTCGTGTCAATGAGCTTGGATTGACCGGTATGGACTGGTATGTCGATACACGACGTTTCGGCACTGTTCCTCATTCCGGCTTTGGCCTCGGATTTGAGCGCCTTGTTCTCTTTGTGACAGGAATGCAGAATATTCGTGACGTGATACCATTCCCGCGTTATCCGAACAATTGCGAATATTGATAAGCCATAAATTGATGATAATCGGCTTATCTCACAATAATGCTATAAAGAAAGTGGCAGGGGTGATTCTTATCATCCTCTGCCTCTTTCCGATAGTTGAGGCCCGTAAAGCTCAGATGTCTAAGTCATTGAGCAATGTCGGGCAAGCTCAACAGGTGGTTTCGGATGATACGGTGAAGGTCAGTTTGGTGACATGTTTCCCCGGTCCGGAAATTTATGAGCTTTGCGGACATGAGGCCATAAGGGTGCAAACTCCAACAACAGATTCTGTCTGGAATTTCGGGCTATTTGATTTCAACGAGCCTAATTTTGTATACAGGTTCGTAAAGGGTGAGACTGATTATCATCTGGGCGGTTATCCCTTTGCATGGTTTTTACCGGAGTATCTTCATAGAGGCTCAAAGGTAGTGGAGCAGGATCTCAATCTTACACCCCAACAGGCTATTGCTCTTAGGAAAATGCTTCAGACAGAAGGGCTTCCGCAAAACAATACTTACCGATATAACTATATAAAAGATAACTGTTCGACACGAATCATCTCCCGACTCGACAGCGTGGCTGCCGGTAATATTATCTTTCCGGAAGAGAATCGATTTGAGACATGGCGCGATGCCATGCGTCATTACCATGCCAACTATCCGTGGTATCAATTCGGAATTGACCTTGCACTTGGGTCAGGATTGGATGCTGAGATGACAGGACGAGACGATATGTTTGTCCCCATGATGCTTATGCAGCGGGCAAGAAACGCTCATTTTGGTGATGGAAGACCGCTTGTAAAAGCGGAGCGGGTATTGACAGAAGGTAGAGAGGATGCAATTCTTCCTCCTACATCACCATATCTTACACCTATGTCTCTAAGTATCGCAGCTTTAATAATTTGTATAATATTTAGTGCAGTATCCATTGTCAAGAAAAGATTATGGAAATGGGGATATGCGATATGGTTTGGAATGTTGGGTATTACCGGATGCCTGTCTGCTTTCCTTGTTTTTGTGTCAAGTCATGAAGCAACGTCACCTAATCTTTTGATACTCTGGCTTAATCCTCTTCAACTTATATTTCCACTGTTCATTTGGTGGCATAAAGGGCGGATATTGTGCAAGTCAATGAGTATAGTTGATTGCGTAGTGCTCCTGTCTCTGCTTGTCATCTGGCCCATGCAGCCGCAATCAGCCAATCCCGCTTTCTTTCCACTCATGATTGCAACACTTATTATGAGCATAAGTTATGCAATATTATCCTTTCATCCGAGTTATAATAAATGGGAGGATGATGATTCGCACTATGGAATGAGAGCATCCTCTAAACGAACAAAAGGAAGACAGGGAGCGTTAAATTTCAGTGCGCGCGGTAAATCAAACCGTTCCCGCAAATAAGTTGTTAAGAAATGAATCGATTATTGACATCCGTCATTGTTGGATTGGTAGGATTCAATGCAATGCTGCAAGCCGGGACGAATCGTCCCAAACTTGTGGTAAACATTGTTATTGACCAATTGAGGACGGCAGATTTGGAGTATCTCCAATCGCTTTTCGGTCCGGATGGATTCAATAGGTTAATTCACCAAAGCACCTACCTTCGGGATGTGAATTTCGGCAACGATAATCCGGATATTGCCAATTCCACAGCCATATTGATGACCGGTGCAAACGGATCGATTAACGGTGTGCCTGCTGCTTCAATATTTGATCCGGAGCAGCGACGTATGATAAAGACGTTGACTGACAGCAAATATTCCGGTAACGCGACATCCGAGACCCTATCTCCGGAGGGTTTAAGACTTTCTACCGTAACGGATGAAATAGCTGTTAACGGTAATGGTCTTTCCCTTATTTATTCCATTGCGGCAGATCCTCAGCAAGCATTGATTCTTGCCGGACATGCCGGAAATGGAGCGATATGGATTGATTCCAATACCGGAAAATGGGCCTCATCCTCTTTCTATAAAGAGCTGCCGACTCCCGTATCGGAACGCAATTATCGATCACCGCTGTCACGACGCGTTGACACAATAATTTGGACTCCCTCACTTAGCTCTGACAAATATCTGAATATCAGCGCGGCACAACGGCAGCATCCTTTCCGATATACATTTACATCGGGACGTGATGCCTACACGAGGTTTGCAGCGTCACCGATGGCCAATAGAGAGATAACGGACTTGGCCATCAATTGTTTGGAAACGATGAAGTTGGGCACAAGGTATTCGGGTTCAACCGGTAAGGCTTCAGTGCTCGGTGAGCCTCTTGATGTTCTCAATATCGGATATTGTCTGAATCCTTCGGCTGTAACTTCCGGTACAGATTATTCTATGGAGCAACAAGACGCATACGTACGTCTTGATTCTCAATTGGCACGACTTTTTAAAGCTATCGACAAATCAGCAGGTTTGGAGAATACGCTTGTAGTAGTATCGTCTACAGGGTATTACAATGACCCTCCGGTGGATAATTCAAAATACAAAATTCCCGGAGGCGAGTTTTCCACCAAACGGGCTGCCTCATTGCTGAACGCCTTTCTCAGTGCACGTTTTGGCAATGCAGATTATGTAAGCCAATTTGCAAACTCGCAGATATATCTTGATTCGAAGATTATAGAGCGGAAAGGGCTTAACGTGGCGGACGTAGCTATGGAAGCGAGGGATTTTCTTATGAAAATGAGTGGGATAAAAAGTGTCTTCACCCTTCGAGATATCTTATCCCCGCTTAGTGAAGAAGCACAACGTCTTAATCTTAGTGTTGATTCCAAAACAGCCGGAGATTTAATCGTCACATACTTGCCCGGATGGATCATAACAGATGATTTTAGTTATCCGGTCAACGTAAAGACAGTCACAATGGCAGGGACTGTGTCGCCGGCTTTCTTCATGGGTCCCGGCATTGAACCAAGAACTGTATCATCCACAGTCAATGCTGAAGCAATAGCTCCGACCATCACACAAATATTGCGTATTCGCAGTCCCAATGGCGCTACAGGACGCCCCCTAATCCTCACGATGCCGCAAAAATAACAGCTCAATTGAGATATTTCTGCAAATAGCCGGCTTCGTTTCCTTTCATAACTCGCACATTTTTTGTAACTTTGTGCGATAATTCAATTAATAAAACTTTAGCAAGTGATTACGGTATGTCTCAAATCGGAATGGTGTTTGAGAAGAGCTTGTAAATCAATCGCTTGCCTGCTATAAATAATTACAGAATAGATGGGATTTTCATCAATAATGAAAAAACTCTTCGGAGATCAGAGCGAGCGCGCAGTGCGTCCGCTGTGGAATCGTCTGGAGAAAGAGATTAACCCGATATCGCGAGAGATAGAAAAAATCTCCAACGATGAGCTTCGTCAACGTATCAACGTGATTCGCGATGATATACGTGGGACAGCAAAGGAATATAAGAATCAGATGGCGGAAATTCGTGCAGAAATCGAGACGCTCGATTATGACAAACGCGAGCCGCTCTGGAAAAAAATAGATGACCTTAAGGAGGATATGTTCAAGATGTATGCACAGAAACTTGATCAGGTCCTTCCGGAAGTTTTTGCTGTTGTAAAAGAGACAGCCCGCCGTTTTGCCCAAAATGATACAGTAGAGGTGACCGCCTCTGATGCTGATAAAGCATTGGCAGTAGCCGGGAAAGATTTTATTACCATCGAGGGTGATAAGGCTATTTACAAGAATGAATGGGTAGCCGGAGGCAATTTGACCCGTTGGGACATGGTGCATTATGACGTGCAGCTTATTGGAGGTATGGTGCTACATGGTATCCTCAATGGTGATAAAGCATCCAATAATATTGCGGAGATGGCTACCGGTGAGGGTAAGACCCTTGTCGCTACATTGCCGGTATTCCTTAATGCATTGACCGGTGAGGGTGTGCATGTAGTAACGGTCAATGACTATCTGGCTAAACGTGACTCCGAGTGGATGGGTCCGCTTTACCAATTCCATGGACTTACAGTAGACTGTATAGACAAGACTGAGCCTAACAGTGCTGAACGTCGACGTGCATATAATTGTGACATCACATTCGGTACAAACAATGAGTTTGGCTTTGATTATCTGCGCGACAATATGGCTACACTGCCGGAAGACCTCGTGCAGCGTGAAGAACACTATTATGCAATTGTCGATGAGGTGGACTCAGTGTTAATCGATGATGCAAGAACCCCTCTGATTATTTCCGGGCCGGTGCCAAAGGGGGATGATCAGATGTTTAACGAGTTCAAACCCAATGTGGAAAAGGTAGTTTCCGCTCAACGTAAACTCGCTCAGACTCTTCTGCTTGATGCGAAGACAAAGATTGCTGCAGCACAAAGCGGTGATCCTAAGGAGATTGCAAAATTCGATAAACCGGATCCCGAAAATCCCAATAAGAAACCGCTTACAGCTGACAAACTTCTTGAAGAAGGTGGTTTGTCGCTCTTCCGTGTCTATAAAGCACTTCCGAAACACAATCCACTTATTCGTTATTTGAGTGAAGAGGGTATCAAGCAAATCCTCTTGAAAACGGAAGCAAAATATATGCAGGATAACAACCGGGAAATGCCGATTGCCGTCGAGCCTCTCTATTTTGTAATTGACGAAAAGAATCACAGTATAGAGCTGACAGACAAGGGTATCGAGGTGTTGACCGGTACTACCCAAGATCCGGAATTCTTCGTACTACCAGATATAGCATCACAATTGAGCCAGGTAGATACCGGAGAGAAAACCGATGAGCAGAAACAGGAGGAGAAAGACACTCTATTACAGAACTATGCTGTAAAAGCAGAGCGTGTGCATACTGTCAATCAGCTTCTTAAAGCATATACTCTCTTTGATAAGGATGTAGAATATGTCATCGACGACAATAAGATTAAAATTGTAGATGAGCAGACCGGTCGTATCATGGAGGGACGTCGATACAGCGACGGACTTCATCAGGCGATTGAAGCCAAGGAGGGTGTGAAAGTTGAAGCAGCCACACAGACCTACGCTACAATAACATTGCAGAATTATTTCCGCATGTATCGCAAGCTTGCGGGTATGACAGGTACCGCTATGACCGAAGCCGGTGAGTTTTATGACATATATAAGCTTGAGGTAATAGAGATACCGACCAATCGCCCGGTGCAGCGAAATGACCAGAACGATCATGTATATCGCACCAAGAAGGAGAAATATGCAGCCATTATAGAGGAGGTGCAGACCATGGTGGATGCCGGCCGTCCCGTACTTGTCGGTACGACATCAGTGGAGATCTCAGAATTGCTTTCCAAGATGCTAAAATTGAGAAAGATTCCTCATCAGGTGCTCAATGCGAAATTGCATCAGAAGGAAGCAGACATTGTAGCACAAGCAGGTAAAGCCGGGACGGTGACCATAGCAACTAATATGGCCGGCCGTGGTACCGACATCAAGCTGCCTCAGGAAGTTAAAGATGCCGGGGGGCTTGCCATCATCGGTACGGAACGTCACGAGAGCCGCCGTGTTGACCGTCAGCTCCGCGGTCGTGCCGGACGTCAGGGAGATCCGGGTTCGTCAGTATTCTTCGTCTCATTTGAAGACACGGTGATGCGTCTGTTTGCCAACGAGCGAGTAGTAAAAACACTTGACTCGCTTGGATTCAAGGAAGGGGATATGATAGAGAGTAAGATGGTGACCCGCTCTATAGAGAATGCCCAGAAACGTGTCGAAGAGAATAACTTCGGTATTCGTAAACGTCTTGTGGAATATGACGATGTGATGAATGCTCAAAGAAAAGGTGTGTATGGACGTCGCCAGAATGCCTTGAAGGGAGAGCGCATCGGCACCGATATTGCCAATATGGTATTTAAGGTGGCAGAGCATATTGTGACTGAGAGCAATAATTTCCCTGAATTTGACGAGATGGTGCGTAAATCGTTTGCTATCGAGGTGCCCTTTACAGAACAGGAATATAATAAGATGTCTACAGATGATCTTATTGATGCACTTGCCGAGCAAGCCATGTCCACATTGCGCCGCAAGGAGGAAAATATGGCCCGCAGCGCTGCTCCGTATATCAAGGAATTTGTGGAGGAGCGCGGAGCAAAAGGATTGGTAGGTGTTCCGGTGACTGACGGTCGCAGGGTCTTCAATATCCGTACAGATATTGAGGAGGCATATGCAAAAGATTGCAAGCCTATAACAAAGGCATGGGAAAAGGCGGTGCTCCTATCCTCAATCGACAAGGCTTGGCAGGAACAGTTGCGCGAAATGGATGAGTTGCGCCATTCAGTTCAGAATGCTTCATATGAGCAGAAAGATCCGCTCGTTATTTATAAGCTTGAGGCATACGAACTTTGGAAGAAGATGCTTTGGGAGATGAATTCTAAATCGGTGTCAACACTGATGCGTGGAAAGTTGGCAGTGCCTGATTATGAAGAGGCAAAGAAGGCAGCCGAACAGCAGCAGGCGCAACAAGCCGAGGAGCAACAGCGTCGTGCCGCAGTGCAACATGCACAGATGGCTCAGCAACAGATTCGTCGTGAATATGCACAGCGGAGTGTACCCAATCCCTATGCCAACTATTCGACAACTCGTGATACTTATCCCGGAGAAAGTGCACAACGTCAAGCTGCGGCCAGTGTTAATCGTCCGCAACCCCAGCGCACTCCGGTGAAAGCAGGTCCGAAAATAGGCCGTAATGACCCATGTCCATGTGGTAGCGGCAAGAAATATAAGAATTGCTGCGGACGTAATGTGAACCAGTAATTAACAGTGAAATACCTTCATTACATGAAACTGAAGAAATATATATCATACGCAGCCCTTGCAGTTATTGCTTCTACAGCCACTGCACAGGATGAGGCTGATTTCAGAGGCTGCACCATCTTTAAGAATGTGACATTCTATGATGGATATGAGAGCAATGTGGTGGATGCAGATAAAGATGATGGAATCTTACGCCATACCAATTATTTATATTCGAAGAAGATTCCTGAGGATTTGATGGATTGGTTTGGTGAGGATCTTCGTTTGAAAGTTACTATCGGTGCTGCTTGCGATAATTATGATCGTCTTGGGAATGTCACTTTGGCACTTGTGCCAAAAGGTGAGACGTCCTATGATTTCAAGACAACCACCCGAATAGAGATAGCCCGATTTATCACTCCATTTATGAACAAGAACAAGTATCCGCGCAGTGTGCCGTATACTTATAATATTCCCGGGGTGTCAAGAATCTTGCGTGACAGTCAACTCAGAGAGAAATATGATTTCTGGATAGAGCTGGAAGTCTTCGGTATACCATACGATGCACAGCAAAAGGTTACCGGATGCAAGGGTCATACGGATGTCTTTACAGGTACATTGGAATTTGAGTCATATAGCGAAGCATCTCCGCTTACCGATGATAATGTGCTTGTGCCTATCGTCATGAAAACCACGGAGGTGTTCGGCCCGCTCAATTTCAACAGTTATACTGAAGGAGCTTGCGATGAGCTAACAATTCCGGCCAAGACTTATAAATTTACAGTACCGGAGGATCTTGCCGATGCACGTATAATGCTTATTACTTCTAATCATGGAGCAAATGAAAATGGTGAGGAGTATAATCGACGTCATCACTTTGTCTCATACGATGGTGAGCCGATTTTTGATTATACGCCCGGAGGTGTGAGTTGTGAACCGTACAGAAAATATAACACTCAAGGGAATATGATTTACGGGGTGAGCCCGGATATGGATTTTTGGCTCAATTATTCCAACTGGTGTCCCGGCCAGGCTGTTCCGAACCGTGAGATACATTTGGGTTCGGTGAAGGCCGGTGAACATTCCATTAGATTGAGTGTTCCCGATGCTGTTTTTGCAGATAATCAAGGCGACTTCTATGTGTCGGCTTATCTACAGGGTGCCCGCAAAGGGACTGTTCCTTCGTCGGCTCCGGAGATTGTCTACAAGGCAGATTTCGAGTTTACACAACAAGGCTCTCTAATCACCTTCAATGGGGAAGAAGAGGCGGCAGAAGTGGCGGTATACTGTATAGATGGCTCATTGGTGTATGGGTTGCATCGTCCCGGAAATTCCATTTCGCTCGATGGGTTCATCTCCGGAGTGTATATCGTGAGTGTACGCACTTCCGATGGACGTGCAGCTATTTATAAGGCTGTGATATGAGTCTTTGGTTTTAACAAATGAAAGATATAATGACGTTCCTCTCCCGGATTGTTGCCAATAACAACCGGGAGTGGTTTCATTCGCATAAGGATGAATATGCAATTGTGAAGCAAAAAACAGAGATGCTTGCTTCACAATTAATTAATTTGATAAGTCGTATAGACAGCGAGGCAGCTCGATTGCAGCCGTCAGATTGTACTTATCGAATATATCGCGACACTCGATTCAGTCAGGACAAGACTCCGTATAAGAAACACATTGGAGTGTTTGTCAATCCCCCGGATGGAAAAAAGTCGCTCACTTGCGGTTATTATTTTCACCTTGAGCCGGGGAAGTCACTTGTTGCAGCCGGAACAGTATGTCTTCCATCGAAGATTGTCGGAGCAATACGGAGGAGCATTTACGATGAGATAGATGAATACCGCAGCATAGTGGAGGATGAGCGTTTTAGGGCGTTATTGCCCAATTTGGGTGACAATAAACTTAAGACAGCACCGATGGGAATTGATAGGAACTGGGAATTTGTGGATTATGTAAGACCGAGAGATTTCCTGGCATGGAAAGATGTGGATGATTCCTTCTTTGAGGTGTTTGATTTGAGTAGTCCGGTGCCGTCAGATGCTACAGAGAAGGTTATAATGCCATATTTGAAGCAGATGCAGAGATTCAATCGCTTCATCAATTTTACGATAGAGGATTTTATATAATTCCTGCGATTTCTAAAGCTCTGAGAGGCTCTCAAGCTCTCCGTTAATAAATTCTATGCAGAGTCTTCTTGCAGGCTCGTAAAGACCCTCTCCGGGAAATTCATAAGTCCAAGTTTCATGATTATCCGTACCGATGGTCATCATGTCGCTTCTCGATGGTTTCCCCATAAGTGTTTTTACCGAATCTTTGTGCATAAAAGTATGAAGAATAATCTCTCCATCTTTACCTTTCACCTCGATGTATTGCATATTGTTGCGTTTTTGTTGCTCCATTGCTTGCTCGTTTTTCGCAATAAATTCTTCCAATGTTTCTTTCTTCTGTTCCTTAAGAGAATGTGTTGATAAAGAATAAAGGAACATAATAGCAAAAACAATAGCACCACCGGTGAGAAAGCCTATGAGAAAAACAGGTAATCTATTCACGATATCAGTTATTTGTTTGCAAAAGTAAGAATTTCAAACGAATTGTGCAAGTGAGGTGAGATATACTCTTCTTAAACTACATTTTATGAAAAAAGGAGCTGATAAACAGCTCCTTTTGTGATTCGGCCGGGAATCGAACCCGGAACCCACAGCTTAGAAGGCTGTTGCTCTATCCAATTGAGCTACCGAACCGTTTTTCGATGCAAAATTAATAAATTTTTTGTCGTATTCCAAAAAATTGGGTGTTTTTTATTTTGATAAATTTGTATCTATATGATATTCTTTGAGAAATCACACAAGATCTAAAACCATTCCGGAGAAACGGGTCGAGCGCATTTATGAGAAAAAATTAATGAAACGGATTTATAAGTAATTCCGCTGAAGCGTCTTGCTCTATGCCTGCATATCGAAATGCATCGTGCGCAGCTGATACATTTATCTTTGTCGGCAGTCAAATTATCGTTTGATATAGCCCCCACGGGACATTCTTCTACGCAAGTTGCACAGGCGGTACATCGATTTTTGTCGAGCTGAGGATAAAATGGTATTTTGTCTGTTTTTTTGTATGGCCGGTTTCCCGGGACATTGGAGATGTCAAATTTGCTTTCTCCGTTGATTCTTTGCTTGCTAAGTAATGCAAATCGCTGAAGCAGTTTGCGGTCAGGAAAGTCAGGTCGGTTGGCGGCGACGTTTGGGAAAATGGAATGTCTTGCAACAAAAGCTCCTGCAGATATGACATTAAAATTTCTTTCCGCGGCAATGTCGCATAGCTCGAGCAGTGCGTCATCGTAAGCTCTGTTTCCGAACACGCAAAGACATATACATTTGCAATGCTTACCATCGAAAGATTTTAATCGTTGTGCAGCTATTTTCGGCACTCTTCCGGCATATACCGGGACTGCGATAACAGCAGTATCATTTTCTGACATCACATTCAAAAGCGAAGGGATGGGGTGTGTTATGTCAAGATGAGTATAGTCTGAGCCGAGGAGTCCGACAAAATCTTCAGCGAGTGCTTTTGTAGCCCCTGTAGCAGAAAAATAAATCAATCTTAGACGTCCCATCTGCCATCTTTTCTATTTAAAGTTGCTCTAAAAGTTCTTGAATTGTGTCTGTGTCGGGCATCCAGCGTGAGGGATTTGTCATATCTGGACGGATAAGCGAATTCACCTCGTAGCAGTCGTATGGAGAATCTTCTGCCTCTTCGTCTGTTACAATTCTTGCTATTTTCTCCGTTGGGTTGATTTCGATATAAGCGTTGTCACCATATATCTCTTCTCCGTCGCAATATTCTTTTACAGCGTCTGTTATTGCATTTTTTAAAGAACTATCCATTTGCAGGTATCTATTTTAATCTTGTAATTCTGAATATGTCTACAGCATTTCCACCACCTGAGCCTTTACGGCCTTGCATTGTCATATAGACTAAATGTCCGTCGGGGAAGATATCGAGTCCGACGGGGAAAGAATCAGCGGGGACTGTGGCTATAAGTTCCCACTTTTCGGTATCCACGATGCAGAGTGCACTTGCTGAATTACATGCTACATATACATATTTCCCGTCCGGGGTTAGTTCGATGGTGCGTGCTCCTCCTCCCACTTTTACACTTTGCCATCCGGACACATCGGCACGTTTTTTATCACCGAGAGTCGCTATGCCTTTGTAAAGTGTTTTAAGTGGGATACGTTGCACATATCCTGCATTGTTGATACTCAGATATAGATAATCGTTGGATATGACCATGTGGCGTACATTTGACATCATCCCATATATCTTGCCGAGATATTTTTTCTCAGAGAGGTCAATTACCCCGATACCTCCGTTGCCACCCATGCAGCTTACAAGAAGGTATTTGCCGTCGGGGGTGAAAACTGTGCCTCGCAAAGCATTGCCGGAGCCATTGTCTCGATTGACGGGGACTGTTCTGCTGAAATTAAGTTGCAGTTTATTGTCAATGACAAACATATTTACGTGTTTCCAGTCTTTGGGATTTTGCGATGAGATGTCTATTAGTCCGACAGTATTGTCACCCCAATGCGAGACAGCTACATATTTGCCGTCGGGGGAGGCTGCAATCATTTTTGGAAGAGGTCCGGTGTCCATCAGACGGATTATTTCGTCTGTTTCCGTATCAATAATGGCTATTGCCGAGGGATCTTGGGCATTGATGTCGAAGGAGCGTCGGTAATATGGAATCCAGAGGTAACGTCCGTTGTGAGAGAAAGTGCTTTCTACCGGTTTGCCGGTGAACGTTCTCGGGTTTTTAACGTTGTAATTGAATTTATAGAATGGAGAAGGGGGTGCCCATAATGATGTATGTCGATTATCGAATGTGTGCTTTATCACCTTAAGTTTTTTTGATGTACGTTGGTCATAAACCACAGTTTTACCCCCCTCGAGAGAGTTGACATAATATTTTTTTCCGTTGGGGTGCACGTTAACACTCTTGGGAGACTGAATGTCGACATCGAAGGTGTTTTTCATCGCCCGGCTGAAATTTTGTTTTTGACCGGCAAATTTAATTTCGAGTGCACCGTCTTTGGATTGATGTACAGCCCCGGGTTTGGGATGCTGTGCTTTAAGAGTTGCGGAGGATTTCTTTTCTTGGGCGACACCGGAAATTGTCAAAAATGAAAATATTGTCAAGAACAATAATTGGACTGTGAGGTATTTTCGAATCATAATCAAATCAGGTATTTTTTCAAATTATAAATATAATTGCAAAGATACGTATTATTTCGTAACTTTGCAAGACATGGAAAAGAGATTGTAAAAACATCGTTATGAAAATAGAAATAAATGGAATAGAAGAGTTGCCAAATGCAGCTAAAGAGTTTATCTCAGCTATGGGGAAGCATCGGATTTTTGCTTTTCATGGTGAAATGGGAGCGGGGAAAACAACGTTTATCTGCGAATTGTGCCGTGCGCTTGGTGTAATAGAGCCGGCTAATTCGCCTTCGTTCAGTATTATAAATGAGTATGTTTCAGATAAGGACAGACAGACTATTTTCCATTTTGATTTTTACAGACTGAATTCTCCTCAAGAGGCACTGGAGATTGGAGTGGAAGATTATTTCTATTCGGGGAATCTGTGTCTGATTGAATGGCCGGAAATGATAGGAACATTGCTTCCCGATGAAGCTGTTTATGTGAGGGTGGAAGAAGACCCGTTGTCCGGTAAAAGAACTATATCAATTGAGGAATGAAAAGATTGCATTTACAAGAGACGGATTCTACTAATACATATACTTTCCGCAATGCCTCCGAACTTGAACACTTTACCTTTGTGACAGCCGAGAGGCAGACAGCCGGGAGGGGGCAGCGAGGAAACTCATGGGAATCGGAATCCGGGAAAAATGTAACGTTCAGTGTGCTTCTTAAGTCTGAGAATTATCCTGCCCGGGAACAATTTTTTATTTCAGAAGCTTTCTCGCTTGCCGTGTGTGATGCGCTTCGTGAATTTGGAGTAGATGCAAAGATAAAATGGCCGAATGATATATATGTTGGTGATAGGAAAATCTGCGGTATTCTGATAGAACATGCCGTGATGGGGATGAATATAATGCAGACAGTAGCCGGTGCCGGTATTAATGTCAATCAGAGAATATTTTTGAGCGATGCACCGAATCCTGTTTCCTTACGACAATTGATTGGGAAGGATACAGACTTGGAAAGGTTTACGGAGTGTGTGATTGAGTGTGTGTGCAAAAGAATAGATGCGCTTTTCATGTCATCGGATCATTCGATGTATCATGAAGAGTACATGTTACATCTATGGCGATCAGACGGGTATTATCTTTATCGTGACGGAGCCGAAGGAAAAGTGTTTGATGCCCGAATCGTAAAGATAGCACCATTAGGTCATATCACACTTGAGGATAAGGCCGGAGTGGAGCATACATACGCTTTTAAGGAGGTGGAATTTATCCTTTAGCTGTAATGCAGCTGACTTATAATGTGTACGGATTTTCAGATGTAAAAAAATCTCGTGAGTGATATATACTCACGAGATTTTTTTACATTAGCTATTGCCCGGATGCATGGAGCATCATGGTAATAGGTATTATTCTTTGCATTTAGCAGCAATGTACTGACGATTCATGCGGCCGATGTTATAGAGCTTGATATTCTTGGGACATTCAGCTGAGCAGGCACCGGTGTTGGTGCAGTTTCCGAATCCGAGTTCATCCATTCTCTTAACCATGGCGCGGACGCGGCGGTCTTTCTCTACTTCGCCTTGAGGAAGGAGAGCGAGCTGACCGATTTTTGCGGAAACGAAGAGCATGGCGGAGCCGTTTTTGCAAGCGGCTACACATGCACCGCAGCCGATGCAGCTTGCAGAGTCCATGGATTCATCAGCTTTTACTTTGGGGATGGGGAGGTCGTTGGCATCCTGAGCACCACCGCAGTTGAAAGATACATACCCACCGGCTTGCTGAATTTTGTCGAATGCGTTGCGATCCACCATCAAGTCTTTGATGATAGGGAAAGCTGCGGAGCGCCAGGGCTCAACGGTGATAGTCTCACCATTGCGGAAACGACGCATGTAGAGTTGGCAAGTAGTGGCACCGGTAGCGGGACCGTGGGGGTGTCCGTTGATGTAGAGTGAGCACATACCGCAGATACCTTCACGACAGTCGTGGTCAAATACTACCGGTTCTTCACCTTTTTCCACGAGTGATTCGTTGAGGATGTCAAGAGTCTCGAGGAAAGATGTATCGGGGGTTGTCTCGACGTCGGGATAAGTCACAAACCCGCCTTTTGCTCTCGGACCTGCCTGACGCCAGATCTTGAGATTGACTTTCATTACATTTTCTTCCATAATTGAATTTATTCTATGAGTTTATGACTTATAGTTACGTGTTTGAACTTTGATAGCTTCGTAGTGGAGAGGTTCTTTGATGAGTTCCGGAGCTTTAGCGTCACTGCCTTGATAATCCCAGCAGCTTACGTAGAAGCAGTGTTCGTCATCACGTTTAGCCTCACCTTCTTCAGTTTGATATTCTACTCTGAAGTGTCCACCGCATGATTCGTTACGGCTCAAAGCATCGTAAGCGATGAGTTCACCCATGGTGATGAAGTCGTTAAGGCGGAAAGCCTTGTCGAGTTCAACGTTCATACCTTCGGCAGTGCCGGGAACGAAGAGGTCGCTGTCAAATACTTTGCGGATGTTTTTGAGTTCAACCAGAGCTTCTTCGAGACCCTCTTTGCTACGTGCCATGCCGACTTTTTCCCACATGATGTGGCCGAGTTCTTTGTGAATGGAATCGACAGAGCGTTTACCTTTGATGTTAAGGAATTTGTCCATCTTTTCCTGGCAACGAGCTTCAGCGGCGTCGAATTCGGGAGTGTCAGTGCGGAAGTGAGGCACAGTGATTTGGTCTGAGAGGTAGTTTTGGATAGTGTATGGGAGAACGAAATAGCCGTCGGCAAGTCCTTGCATAAGGGCGGAAGCACCGAGACGGTTGGCACCGTGATCGGAGAAGTTACATTCACCGATAGCGAAGAGACCCTTAACGGATGTTTGAAGTTCATAGTCTACCCAGAGGCCACCCATTGTGTAGTGGATAGCGGGGAATATCATCATTGGGTTGTAGTAGTTGACACCGTCAACGGTGCAAGCGAGTTCACCGGGGTTGACGTCGGTGATTTCTTCATACATGTCGAAGAGGTTGCCGTAGCGTTGACGAACTACGTCGATACCGAGGCGGTTGATAGCTTCGGAGAAGTCGAGGAAGACTGCAAGTCCGGTATTGTTGACACCGAATCCGTGGTCACAGCGTTCTTTGGCAGCGCGGGAAGCGACGTCACGTGGCACGAGGTTACCGAAAGCCGGATATCGGCGTTCGAGATAGTAGTCGCGGTCTTCTTCTTTGATGTCGGAGCCTTTTATTTGGCCTTTCTGGAGTTTTTGTGCGTCTTCGATGTTTTTGGGTACCCAGATACGTCCGTCGTTACGTAGAGATTCTGACATGAGGGTCAATTTTGACTGTTTGTCACCGTGAACGGGGATACAGGTAGGGTGAATCTGCACGAATGCGGGGTTAGCGAAATAAGCACCTTTGCGATAGCAGGCCATAGCAGCAGAGCAGTTGCAACCCATAGCGTTAGTAGAAAGGAAATAAGTGTTGCCGTAACCGCCGGTAGCTACTACGACAGCGTGAGCTGCGAAGCGTTCAAATTTTCCGGTTACAAGATTTTTTGCGATTATACCGCGAGCACGTGCTACACCGTCTTTATCTTTGATGAGGACAACGTCGTGCATTTCGTAGCGGTTGTAGCTTTTTACCTTTCCGAGTTCAATTTGGCGGTTGAGAGAAGAGTATGCACCGAGAAGGAGCTGCTGACCGGTTTGTCCTTTAGCGTAGAAAGTACGGGATACCTGAGCACCACCGAAGGAGCGGTTTGCGAGCAGACCGCCGTATTCGCGAGCAAAGGGGACTCCTTGAGCTACACATTGGTCGATGATGTTATTGGACACTTCAGCGAGGCGGTAAACGTTAGCTTCACGAGCACGATAGTCACCACCTTTTACAGTGTCGTAGAAGAGACGATAGATTGAGTCGCCGTCATTTTGATAGTTTTTAGCTGCGTTGATACCACCTTGGGCAGCGATAGAGTGAGCGCGGCGAGGTGAATCTTGAATGCAGAAATTAAGGACATTGAATCCCATTTCGGCGAGAGTGGAAGCAGCGGAAGCACCGGCGAGACCTGTTCCGACAACTATAACGTCGAGGCGACGTTTGTTGGCCGGGTTGACGAGTTTCTGGTGTGCTTTATAGTTGGTCCATTTCTCAGCGACAGGACCTTCGGGGATTTTGGAATCCGCCGGATTCATAACTTTAATGTTTTCTGTATTAGTAGCCATATCGCTTAGAGATTAAATGTTGGGGTTGGACATGGATGGTTGTTGAGGATCGCCTTGCTCAAGGTAGTCGAGGAATTTGACTGCAGTTTTAAGTCCGGCAGCTTTGTTAGCCATATCTTCGAGCTGTTTTTCACCGTCGGGTTGTGATTTAATCATCTGCTGCACCTGTGGTGTGTTCATTTGCTGAAGCTGTGCGCTCATCTGGTCGTTCATCTGACGGAGTCCTTGAGATACCTGAGCGTAAGGCATATTTTCGATAGCTTTGCCCATTTGAACGGCATCGGGACCGAAGTCATGTTCAATCATGGGCATAATCATGTCTTTGTATTGGTCGCGGAGGTCTTCGTTGGTCAGATAGTATTTTTCGTTAGCGCGAACAGTGAAGACAATAGCCTGAGCGACGAAGAGAGCTGTAACGATGGTCACCCACCAGCATGAGATACATTTGAGACGGGGAATCCAGATGTTGTTATCCCAACCGATTGATTGGAACATTGACCAGAATCCGTGATTCATGTGGAACCAGAGTGCGATGAATCCGATGATGTAGATGATTGGAGTCCAATAGCAGGAGAAAGCTTCCTGAAGGAAGAGTGTACCTGCAGCAGGAGGAATTGCATCAACGCAGTCAGCAATTTCAGCGAGCTGCATTTTAGCCCAGAATTGGATGAGGTGAACGATAAGGAATGCGAGGATAACGATACCGAGCACGAACATGTTCTGGGATGACCATTCTACTGATTTTGGGCGGTGAGAAACACAATAGCGTTCTTTACCGCGGGCGTTACGATTTTGAACCGTAAGCATTACAGCGTAGATAATGTGAATTAAGATGAATAGAGCCAATACAGCTGAGGCAGCGAGAGCATACCAGTTAGCACCGAGGAACTCGCAGATGGAGTTGTAGGCGGTGGGCCAGCAGATGGCTATGGAATTCATCAAACAGTGGAAAGTGACGAATAGGACGAGGAATGCGCCCGAAAGAGCCATGACAAACTTACGTCCTACAGATGAGCTTGATAACCACATAGCAGTTCTGAATTAGAAGTTAAGTTATTTATTGTTAATATTTTAAGCGTATAAATTGGCACTACGCACCATTTACTTGTCGGTGAGGACAAGTGGATATAGGGCGTATTAGTGTGCAAAATTAGCTATTTTTTAGACTTTGTGCAACAATAATTAAGGAATTTTTTCAAGATTTTGGAGGGAAGGAGTGAAATTGCAATTGATATATGGGGTGAAAATAAGGGTTTGATGGTTTCGAGGGTTTGTCTGTTTTATTAAAATATTGTAATTTTGCAATATCAAATCAAATTACAGCAATGATTAAGGAGATTCTTGAATTTAACAGGAGGTTTGTAGAAACGCGAGGGTATGAGAAGTTTGCGACGGATAAATACCCGGATAAGAAGATAGCGATTGTATCGTGTATGGATACGCGATTGGTGGAATTATTGCCGGCAGCACTTGGAATCCGTAATGGAGATGTGAAAATTATCAAGAATGCGGGTGCCACTATTACGAATCCGTTTGATTCAACTATGCGTTCCCTTTTGATAGCTGTGTATGAATTGGGTGTCAATGAGATAATGGTTATAGGACATACGGGATGCGGCGTTCAGGGTATGGATTCGGCAGAGATGTTGGAGATGATGCGTAGTAGGGGTGTGAGCGATGAGCATATTGATTTGATGCGCCATTGTGGCATAGACCTTGACGGTTGGCTTCATGGATTTGAGGATACTCGGATGGCTGTTGCCGAGACTGTGGATTTGATTAAGCATCATCCGTTGATGCCACCTTCCGGAGTGGCTGTGAGTGGATATGTTATGCAGACGGAGACAGGTGCTTTAATGCCGGTAGTTGAGAATGAATAATTCGGGAATAGTACTGAAATGACGACAGCAATTTATACGGTGGTTTTGCTTGTTGTTGCTAATGTTTTCATGACCTTTGCGTGGTATGGACATTTAAAGATGCAGCAACTCAATTGGATAAATAATTCCACCCCGTTGATTTTCGTGATATTGATTTCATGGGGTATAGCATTGTTGGAATATTTTTGTCAGGTTCCGGCCAACAGGATAGGTTTTCATGGTAATGGCGGTCCTTTCTCGTTGATGCAGCTGAAGGTAATTCAAGAGACAATCACGCTTGTGGTTTTTACTGTTTTTACTGTGGTATTCTTTAAGGGGGAATCATTGCATTGGAATCATTTTGCAGCGTTTGTGTGTTTAATACTTGCTGTATATTTTGTTTTCAAATAATAATTAAATGCGATTTCATGCCGGTGTTGATGCACCGGGGTCAATTGTCAGGATAAGGATAAATCGTCCGGCTCCGGGAAAATGACGGAGAGCATTAGTGGTTCCTGCTAATTGATTGTCCGTCAATTGAATTTGAGAATTGTCCTTTGTAGAATTGTCTGTTTCGTCTATAAGGCGGATTTCCACTAAGTCATTATTGTTGTCTCCTGTCACATCAAACAGTGCGTCAGTTGTTTGAGATGCAGCCATATCAAGTCCGAGGTCTTTTAACTCTTGCAATAGGGAACCGCAAAATTGTGCTTGACGAAGGTTTGTGGCTTCACGTTCTCCGGCGCTGTAAGGGAAGATAAAGAAATATTCGTAATTTTCGAGTTGATTATTGTCATAAGCGGCCAAAGCTGATGTTTTTGGTGATATGCCGTAACATGATGGTATATATCCGTCTGTGTCTTCAAGCCAAAGTCCGAACTCGTCTTCAGATGGGGTAAGATTTGTCAAAGAGATGCAATTTTGGATACAATCCTGCTTTGTAACAGCATTGCTTGGTTCAATAATTCCATAGACTTTTGTGATAAGGTCTTGGCCGGAGAGTTCTATCGGATTTACTAATTGATTATTTTGCGGAATAACTGGTTTGTCTTCGTTAATAGTTGTGGCGAGAGTATGCGCTCCAGTGATAGCGGAGAATGTAAGGGTTGTGATTCCCAAAAGCGTAAATTTAAATATCTTTTTCATAGCTGAAAGTTTAATTTATCCGACGGGGTTATGTGATTGGTTAAAGATATAATTATCCCGGTCAGTGTTCTTTAGTAATAACTTATGTCTTGGACTAATGGTTCAGTGCAGTAACAATTAAATGAAAAAGACCGGCAAACGCTTTCAAGCGTTTGCCGGTCGGATTAAAATATTATTATCAATTTAAGTCAACACGATGAATTGACTTATGAAATCAATTGAATCTGCGGTTGCCTTTTTGGACGGGAGTGACAGACTCTTTCGCAGCAGCTTTAGCGTTGGAACGTTTCAAGATGTTGTAAGCGATAGGTGCAGCACAATAGATAGAGCAGAATGTACCTACGATGACACCGAATATCATTGCGAAAGTGAATGATCTGATAGTATCACCACCGAGGAAGAAGATGCAGAGAAGCACGAGAAGAGTAGATATTGATGTCATCAATGTACGGCTCAAGGTTTGGTTGAGCGATTTATTGAATGTCAAGAATCTGTCTTCTTTGGGATAAATCTTCATCATTTCACGGATTCGGTCGAATACCACCACGGTGTCGTTAATCTGATAACCGATGATAGTAAGGACTGCTGCAATAAAGGATTGGTCAATCTCCATAGAGAATGGGAGGAATCCCCAGCATACGGAATAGAATCCGATGATAAGGAATGCTGTGAGCGCTACGGCGCAAACGGCACCTACAGAGAATGCGATATTGCGGAATCTGAGCAAAATGTAGAGGAACATACAGAGGACAGCGATGCTGACAGCCCAGTAAGCGTCTCTCTTCATGTCATCAGCCACAGAGGGACCGACTTTCTGGATTGAGATTATACCGTGAGCTTCGTCTGCTACAGCAAATTCTTCTTTGCTCATGTTGCCCAGAGGATTGCCGGGAGCTGACTGCAGTGATGTGTAAAGGAGGTCGGTGATTTCATTTTCGATACCTTCACCGTTCTCTTTGATTTTATAATTGGTGGAGATACGTACTTTTGAGGGGGTATCGATAGTTATAACACCTAAAGAAACGGTCTTGTCGTTGGCTGCAGTTTGGAATTTCTCGAGCAGGTGGTTCTGGATGTCTGAAGGATTGATGTTCTTGTTGAGTTGAACAACATAGTTGCGACCACCGGAGAAGTCAATGCCCTGATTCATGCCGCGGATGGCGAGAGATGCGATTGAGATAACAATCAGTGTTACCCAGATAGCTGAGCTTACGCGCCATTGTCCGAGGAAGTTGATTTTTGAATTTTTGAACCAATTGCGGCTAATAGCGGTTGAGAATGTCATGTTTGCGCAGCGACCGTTGGCTGTGATGAGTTCAAATGCGATACGGGTCAGGAAGACAGCTGTAAAGAATGAACAAACAAGGCCGATGATAAGGGTTGTTGCAAAACCTTTGATGGGACCTGAACCGAAGATTAGCAGGATTATACCTGTGATGACGGAAGTAAGGTTGGAGTCAAAGATTGCGGAGAAGGCGTTTTTGTAACCTTCCGAGATAGCCTGACGCAGCTTCTTGCCCAAGGCGAGTTCCTCTTTAGTGCGTTCGAAGATAAGCACATTGGCATCGACAGCCATACCGAGCGCGAGTACGATACCGGCGATACCGGATAGTGTGAGGACTGCTTGAAGTGAAGCGAGGATACCGAGTGTGAAGTAGAGGTTAAGGATAAGACCTACGTTAGCTACCAGACCCGGGATGAAACCGTAGATGGCAATCATGAAAATCATCAGCAACACGATTGCTACGACGAAGGAGAGGAAACCTTGTTGAACAGCCTCGGCACCGAGAGACGGGCCGATTACGTTGTTGCTGACAACGTCAACTTTTGCGGACATCTTACCGCTCTTGAGGACGTTTGCAAGGTCGTTCGCTTCTTCGGGGGTGAAGTTGCCGGTGATTTGAGAAGAACCGCCTGTGATTTCGTTCTGAACGTTGGGGAATGAATAGACAGAGTTGTCAAGCACGATTGCGATAGGGCGGCCGATGTTGTTGCGTGTTACAGTAGCCCATTCTTGACCACCGCGTTCGCTCATCTTCATGTTGACCATGTTACCCTGCATTTTGTCATATTCCGATGTGGCTGAAGTCACAGCGTCACCTTCGAGCACGGGCTCGCCTTTAAGGGCTACGAGCTGCCAGTAAGGTGTGGTTTTATATTCACCGTTGCTTTTCTTTACAGGGTTGCCGTTTTTGTCAGCTACGGGAAGTTCAACCGGTTTTTTCTGCCAAACGGCTGAGAAGTCAGAGGGAAGTTTAGCCTTGGCAAGAGGTGAAGCGAGGATGCTATCTACCTTCGCTTTGTTGTCGGGAGAAACGAGACCGATAACTGGAGAATCGGGTCTCTGGGAGCCGCCAAGCAGAGCGATAATATTAGTGTGAGCTACAGTGTCCTGAGCAGCATAAGCGGTGGCAAATGCGTTGAGGTCTGCCGCGATTTCTTTGTAGTTATAGACTTCAAAGAATTCGAGATTTGCTGAGGATTGCAGCAACTCAGTGACACGTTCCGGTTCTTTGACACCGGGGAGCTCAAGAAGAATCTGACCGTTTTTGTCTTGCAGTTTCTGGATGTTAGGCGCAACGACACCAAATTGGTCGATACGGGTACGGAAGATGTTGAAAGCGGCATCAACCTGACTGTTGACTTGCTTTTCAAGAGCTTCTGTTACTTGGGCGTTGTTGGAATTTGACTTGAGTTCACCAAGGAATTCACCTTCGCGTGAGAAGAGTGAAGCCATGGCTCCGGGCTGGATAAAGGATGCCACTTTTGAGATGAAACCCTTATCACTACCCTTGACACCTTCAGCCTCAGCTTTGCGAATAGCATCGTTGATGGTTTTAAGTTGCTGATCACCGGCTGCGTACTGGCGAAGGATGTCCGGGACTGAAATTTCAAGTACGACGTTCATACCGCCTTTCAAGTCAAGACCCATACCGATTTCCATTTTGCGTACCTGATTATAGGTGTAGTTCAGGTAAACTTTTTCTTTGTCGATTGAGTCATTGAATTGCTTCAAACTGCGTTTGTACTCATCATTGGTAACGTCCGAGGTTTTGGAAACTGTCCGGGCATATTCCTCAGCTTTCTTTTCCCAATGGGAGGTTACAAAAGAAAAGGAAATATAAAAGCCGCAGATAAGTACCAAAAGGACGGCAATGGTGCTGATAAACCCTTTGTTCTGCATTGTTTTTATGTTATTTTATTTAATTTTTTTTAAGTTAAAGGTGCTTTTTATAGGCATTGTGTTTTTAGCACAATACTTTTCAGCTCGCAAATATACCATTTTTTTTTGAGGTATGACGCATTTTGAGGCTTTAAAATGCATTTAATGCTTTTTTTTCTTGTTTTTGAGGGAATATGTCCCGGTTTTTTGTTATTTTTGAAGCCGATTTGCTCGATATAGCCTTGTGGCTAAAAATCATGTTTCAATGAAGATTGCATCTGATTTGCATAATTTACACATGCTGCTTAAATTTTCAGCCCTCGCAGCAGTGCTCATATCTCTTTATTCTTGTGCCTCGATTGGCAATCCGTCAGGAGGTCCGAGGGATGAAGATCCGCCTCGTTTTGTAAAATCGAATCCGGCTCCGGGCTCCACTAATGTCAGTACCGGGGTTATAAATATAGATTTTAACGAATTGGTAAACGTCAAAGATGCCTTTTCAAATGTTACAGTTTCACCACCATCGGTGAGAACACCTCGGGTGTCATCTAACGGCAGTCGTCGTGTCACGGTGACGTTTCAAGATACGTTGCTTGCAAACACTACATATACTATAGATTTCGGCAATGCCATAGAGGATGTCAATGAGTCAAACCCTCTTGAGGGGTTCACTTATACGTTCTCTACAGGACCGGAACTGGACTCGCTGCGCATCAGCGGTATGGTGTTTGATGCGGCAACATTGGAGCCTGTGAAGCAAGTCTTGGTGGGAGTACATTCCATTCTTGCCGATTCAACTTTTATGTCATTACCATTTGAAAAGGTGGCAAAGACTGATGAGATGGGGCGTTTTGTGGTGCGTGGTCTAAAGCCGGGTCCCTACAGAGTATTCGCGCTTCAGGATATGAATAATGATTTTAAATGGGATAATCCGGAGGAATCAATAGCTTTTTATCCTGAAATCGTAGTGCCACAGACAGAGCAAGTCACTGTAGCGGATACCATTTATGACTTGAAGACAATGCAGATTGATACTGTTGTTAATCGTATGCGCACCCGTTTCTTGCCCAATGATTTGCTCCTGTCTCTTTTCAATATCAATTTTAAGCAGCAATATCCGGTGACAACATCGCGTCCCGATTCCACAAAGATTAATTTGGTTTTTAATGCCAAATCTCCGGTTACACCATCTTTGATACCAATTAATATATCACCGTCAGATGATTGGTATGATCTCGAACGGAGTGTCACAAATGACACGTTGATGTTTTGGCTGCGTGACCCGGAGATGATTAAAGCCGATACACTGTCTTTTCGTCTTGACTATACAAAAGTTCTCAGGAATGGTGACTTGGAGGCCGCAGTTGACACTATTACGCTTGTTAAGCCTGTGGTGAAGAAACCTAAAGCATCAAAAAAGAAAGATAAGAAAGAGGGAGAGACTGATATAGTAAAACCGGAATTGCTCTCAATTAATGTATCAGCACCGTCAATGATGGATATATATGCTCCGGTGATTCTTGAGACCGACCAACCATTGGAGACTTTTTATTCTGATGCGGTGCATTTGGAGCATCTGATTGACTCTGTGTGGAGCACGGTGCCGGATTTTGGAGGCGTTACTCTTCTTGATTCGTTGCAAATACGAAAATATGCCGTTAAGCATCCATGGGAATATGGTGAGCAGTACCGTCTACGGATTGATTCGCTTGGTGTACAGAGTATTTACGGTCTTTCAAACGGGCCGATTAATCAGTCGTTCACCATAAAGAAGGAGTCTGATTATTCTATTTTGAATTTCTCCATTACCGGATTGAACGACTCAATTCCGGCCTTTATAGAGCTTCTTAGCAGTTCAGACTCTCCGTTAAGGCGAGCACCGGTAATGAATGGTAATTGTACATTTAAAGATGTAAATCCGGGTACTTATTATGCACGATTGACTATTGATTCTAATGGCAACGGAATATTTGATACCGGGAATTATGATTCACAGACACAGCCGGAAATAGTGTTCTATTATCCAAAAAAAATTAATCTTAAGAAAAATTGGACGATAGATCAGATGTGGAGTCTTTATGATACAGCTGTCGACAAGCAGAAGCCTGATGCAATCAGGAAGAATAAGCCTTCTGTAAGAAAGCGAGGTAAGAAGCAGACTGAGAATACTGAAGAGGAGGATGACGACTATTTCGATCCGACGGTAAATCCGTTTGATCCCAAGTCAGTGGAGAAATCAAAACGTAATCGCAGCAATGCAATGCGTACGGGTTCGATTTAGAGTTGTCAGGGGACTTGCGGCTGCCGGTCGGGAGGAAGGATTTTTGTGGGGTCTGCTACAGTGGCAGATGTTACCAATATCTTTGATTCACCCCGCCATGGTAGAGGAGCGGCATACTCTTTGTATGTGACACGGATAGGCCGGTTTTCTATCATTGCACTGTAAATTTTCGAAGCCACCTCTTTATTTTGTGCTGTAAAGATGAAATCGTGTGTATAAGTGCGACTGTTGTCCTTTAAATCTTTATAAGGAAGGAGTACACCTTCAATGGTCTTGAATATGTATCCTCTGGTTTCAATCCGTTCCACATACCCTACTTCAGTAGCGGCTTCTCTGATGGGGGAGAAGTATCTCAGATAGATGGCAATGAAAAGAGCGAGAACGATGGCCGAAGCGGCAATAATCATCCACTTGGAAACGGGGGATGATGGCTTTAGGTGTTCCCACTCTGATTCATCCTGTTCCCAATAATCCGGGTCTTCCGGTTTCAGTACCGGTTTTTTCTGTTGCTTGGAAGGTGGATCGGGGAGGTCGGGTCCGCTGAAGTAGTCATGGTCGTCATCATCATTTGCCTCAGAGTCCCGGGCAATTCCGTCATAATCGTCATCATAATTATCATCGTAATCATGATGGTTGGATTCATTGTATCTGTGACGTTCGGTTGGGTCGTCGTAATTGTGTCTGTTATAATGATCCATAAGGATGTGTTGTCTTAAACTTGATTATTGTCAGGTGTAATAGTTGAATCTGAGGAAGATGAGTTATAGTAGTGTTTTCTACCTATGGAGAGATAGACCATAGTGAATATTCCGAGCAAGACGAGCATTACTGTCTGGCCGGACCATTGAAGCATGGAGAATGCCGTCCCTTGGGTGTCGTTTATCCCGAAAAGGGCGAGTCCGAACATTACAGCGATGTTCCATGGTCCGAGGCCTCCATTGCTTGGTATAGCCATTCCGATAGAGCTAAGAACGAATGCTACCAGGCATGGTGTCAGGCCAAAGGCTGTTCCCGGCTCGTATACAAGAGCTTTGGTGAAGGGGAATGCAAAGAATGCTACGTAAAGTTGGAAGAAATAACATCCCCAGATACAGCCTGTGAGGAGGAGGAATTTTCCCCGTCCTTTCATTTTTACCACTATGATAAAGCCGTTCCATAATTCAGCACACCATTGGCGTAATTTTATGATGAAAGCTGATTTTCTGAATATGTGCAATAAGGATAAAACAGCCATTATAGAGATTACGATAGCGGCCCAGAAGAGTGGATTGGTGATAAGAGAGAGTAAATCCCGGCCGACAGGATATTTTTCAAGGAAAGTGGTAAGAGCGGTGTTGGCTACGATGAAAGTCAGAACAACGAGACATAAAACGGTGGCTGTATCGGCCAATCTGTCTGCGACCATTGATCCGAAGACCTTTGTAAACGATGCGTTTTGGCGTTTTGAGATATATGTGCAACGCCACACTTCTCCGAGACGGGGAAAAATGAGATTTAAGGCGTATGTTCCGAATATTGAACAACATAGTGCCAAAAATGGAGGATTGATGCCGAGCCCCCGAAGTTGTAATCTCCATCGCGCGGCACGGAATATGTGAGAAAATATGCTAATCACCATAGCACAGATAATCCAATAGAGGTCTGCACCGTGGCGTATAATCTCAAGCATTTTGTGAAAATCCACTTTGCTGAAGAGATACCAAACCAAAGTGATGGTGAGAAGCAGCGGCAAGAGATATCTCAACGCGAGGCCGAATATCTTCTTGGCTGATGTTTCCTCTTTCCGGCTTATCGGGTTACTTTCCATTAAAAATAAGTGCTTATTTATGCAAAGTTAGTTAATATCCATGAATTTTTCATATCTTTGCGAAAAAATTTTGAATATGCACCGGATTTTATTGTGTGTAATGATAATGTTTTCGATGATTGCGGAGGCTCGGGAATTGTACTTGCCGAGCGGTACGAGAAAGGTGGCGCGTTCTGAGTATCGGGATGATACTACATTGACAGTGGTAAGGATTCCGGCTACGGTGACAAGTATCGGACAATATGCCTTTGAGGGTTGTGTGAATCTTCGCAGGGTGATTTTAGAGCCGCGAAAATCACCGTTAATAGTAGGGGATTACGCCTTCTATGGATGCGAGAGTCTTGATTCGTTATCGTTTACGGATAATACTCGTTTGGGAGAAGGTGCTTTAATGGATTGCAAGGAATTGCGAACTTTGGGATTACCGACCGGGATGACTGAAATTCCGGCTTTTCTATGCAGAGGGTGCGTGCGGCTTGAGTCTGTAAAATTTCCGGCGGGATTAAGGAAGATACATCGGTCAGCCTTTGCTCATTGCGTGAGTTTGAAAGGAGTGGAATTTCCGGCAGGATTACGTCATATTGGCATGAATGTTTTCGCTTTCTGTGGAAGTTTGTCGGAAGTTAGATTGCCGGAGCAGTTGACAACGCTGGAATCGTATGCTTTCGCAGAGTGTACATCTTTACGCATTTGCAGGTTGTCAACTGCGATGGCAGAGTTGGGTGAATTGATATTTTCCGGATGCAGAGCGTTGCGGGTATTGGAGATTCCGAGGAGTGTTCCACCCCGATTCGAGTGTCGTAGTTTCCCATTTGAGCCGGATGAAGATGGTATGTATAAGCAGTGTGAATTGGTAGTTCCGTCAGGTGGTGTATCGAAATATAGGAGTGCGCATGGGTGGAGCCTGTTTAAGGAAATCGTCTCGAATTAAGGGTATGATAATAAAAGCACCGACTTGTGTGGAAATGGAATCAAGCCGGTGCTATAAACTTTTCGTTAATATATAAGTTTATCTATAGTCTTTAAGGATTTCGCGCAGACGTTTTCGAGTGAAAAAGATGCGACTTTTGACTGTGCCAAGAGGCATACTCAGTTTGCTTGCAATTTCTTCGTATTTGTACCCGGCTACATGAAGATTGAAGGGATTGCGGAAATCAGCGGGAAATCCGGCAATTATACGTGAGATTTCATCAATACCGAATGCGGCTTCCGGACTGTGAGCGCCATTGTCATGTGCGATATTGATATGGTAAAGATCTTCGGAATTGTCGATGGTAGTGTTTTCGCGAGCAGCTTTACGATAATTGTTTATAAAGATGTTACGCATGATAGTTAGCATCCAGCCTTTGAAGTTAGTGTTTTCAACAAACTTTTCTTCATTGTAAAGAGCTTTCAGCGTAGTGTCCTGGACAAGATCTTGAGCCTCGTCTTTGTTTAGCGTCAGTTTGAGCGCAAATGAAAGAAGATTTCCTTGCATGCCGAGTACGGATGCTTTGAAGGATGTGTTTTGGTTCATCAGTTATTTGTTATCTGATTGATATAGTGGGCATTTGTCTTATTAGGATTAAATGCCTCAATAGTGTTAAGTTATCTTATTGATATCAATTATTGCCGGAGCAATTCATTGACATCGCAAAAATACAATTTTTTATTGGAATGTGCAAAAGATTTTGAAATAAATTTATAAAAAAATATTGGAAATTTGATGATGTCTATAATGAAAGGTTATTCGTCATCATTTACGATTGAGACAGCTACAAGCTCGATTCGTGTTTGTGACATTTGCAAGACGGTGAATTTGAGGTTAGAGATTATAAAGGTGTCACCTTGCTGAGGAAGAGCCTCAAGATTTTCAAGGATATATCCGGCAATAGTGTGATATTCCTCTGATTCTCTTATGTCGAGGTCAAATTCTTCGTTAATTTTCTCGATTTCAGCTCGGCCGCTGAATTCGAAAGTTCCGTCGGGGAGTCTACGTGCGAGAGATTTCTTTTGGTCATGTTCGTCTTCAATATCACCAAAAATCTCTTCAACAAGGTCTTCGAGAGTGACGAGTCCGGCTGTCCCGCCGAATTCGTCGACTACGATAGCGAGGCTTCTTTTTTCAGCCATCATTTTGCGCATCATCTTGTTGGCCAATTTGGTTTCGGGTGTATAGAGAAGAGGTCTTATTTGTTTTTGCCAATCTGAGTCGGGATTGAAAAGCTCGGAAATATGTATGTATCCGAGTGGTTGGTCAATATCTTCGTGATATACAATTATTTTTGATAATCCGGTAGCAATAAAAGTTTTAATAAGTTCTTCTCTTGATGTTGAGTCAATATTGACGGCGACAATCTCGTTGCGTGGAATCATACATTCGCCTATCTGAGTATCCTTAAAATCTATAGCATTGCGGAAAATCTTAAGTTCGTTTTCTACGGGTTTGTCTGCCGGTGTCTCGTCGATGGATTGGGAGAGGTAGTCGTCGAGTTGTTCAATAGTCAGAAGTGAGGACGTGGAAGAATTGTTTTTTATCCCGAACAGAGCCATGAGTCCTTTTGATATGAAAGAAACGAGGATGGATATTGGATAGAGGATAATGTAAATAAGGAAGATTGGTATGGCGCAGAAGCGCATCATGAAATGGGGATTGATGCGGAAAGTTGTCTTGGGAAGGAATTCTCCGGTAATAAGTATCAGACCGGTGGAAAGAAGAGTGTTGGCAATCAAGACGAGAGCTTCGCTTGGGAACCAACGTTGCAGCAGAGGATTGATGAGTATGGAAAAGGTGATACCATATATTACCAAAACAATGTTGTTACCTACGAGAAGGGTAGAAATGAACATCTCCTCATGACGCGAGAATCCGTTTATTATTTTATTGACCATCCCTCCTTTGGATGCGTCGATCTGCATTCTTACCTTGGAGGATTGGACATAAGCAATTTCAGTTCCGGAGAAGAGTCCGGAGAAAAGTATTGCAATGATAGTGATAGTTATGGCGGTTACCGGATCCATATTAAAAAATGATTAAGATGAATGCTATTCTTCTTGCCTCGGAGGTTCGGGGATGTCGATGGCTTCCGTGGGTGTAGGTAAAGTTGTGGGCACTTCAGCCGGAGTTCCCGGCTCGAGTTGTTGCTGATTGACGGGGAATACTCCGGTGGGCTTGAGTATGCGGTATTGTGTGAGTCTTTCGTTACTTACAAATCCGCGCCCTTCGAGGATATGGCTTTCAGTCTCTATATGTATAAACGAGTCAGAGTATAATTTGTGTCGCCGTTCGTCCCAAAATAATTGGTTTGTGAGAAAAAGTTCATCAGTGCCGTTATGGATTTCAACGTGTCCGTCAAGTTTCCAAATTTTCAGCAGCGACAAGTATCTTGCAGAATCAGCGGCGACGGAAGAAATTACTTTGAAGGAACGATCGTATTTGCGAAGATAAATACCTTTAGGGAAATACCAGTAAGGTGTATCAACTTCGTTGTAAACATACCAAGCGGGAGAGACGAGCTTGTATTGAATAATCCCGGAGTCGGAGATAAGGGTGGATACATTTGTTGTAGCCATTGTGGGCATCTTCTTGGGATTGAGTTGAGAGGCAACGCTGACTTTCTTCTCGTTTTTGCAAGCCATCATAAGGATGAGAGCCATTGCGACAAGAGGTAGAATACGTCTTGGATTTAGTATTTGTTTTGACAATACTTTCAATTTCTAAACGTTGAAAATGAGGTCTTTGTTGCTGTGTTTGGTCGGAATCCGGAAATCAGTTGATTTTCCGTTTCCAGAACCAGAGTTCGTTGAAATTTATTCCAAGAGTAATGTTGAAATAATTTTCGGACAAAAGCTTATCGGGGTATGCGTTACGATGTTTCCATTCAAACCCGAGGTTGATTTCCGTTCTTCCTTCGGGGGTGGGAAGTCCTAAACCGCATGTGACTCCGTATTCCTTAACTGCATTGTTGCGTATCTTCAGATAGTCACGTGTATAATAAGCGCCAATACGATAAGTCATTCTTTGTCCGTAATTACCGCGAAGACGGGGGGTGTATTCCGCACCGAGAGCAGCTCGGATTCGGTCATTGAATTCCATACCGTCGAAAAGCACCTTCCCTGCATCGTTGCGAAGGGGTTCATAAGGAGCTTTTGACCATTGTTGATAAGAGAAATCTCCTTCTACTGATACACGATATGCTCTTGAATATGTGAAAGCTATACCTGCAGCATAGCAGTTAGGTGTGAAATAGTGTCCACCGAGTTTCATCATGCCAAGAGTATCAGCTTTTGATTCTTGAACCAACTCTTGTATCGAGGCGTATGAGTCACCATGCAAACTCTTCTTCGGCGAGAAGGTGAATCCCAGTGTCAAGTTGGCATGTTTATTCAGCTTTGCGTTGTATTGGGCTCCTAGTAGGAGATTCCAGTCACGGATATGCATCACGTGTTCGAAGAGTGATTGACCCTGACTTGCCGGATAAGCGTAAATATCGTTGATGATATTACCGAAAGAATATGAAATGTTGGCACCGAGAGAGAATCCTCCGTAAGTGCCGGCCAACCCGAAATAGGCTTGATTGATACCGCCGGAGCCTTGATTTTGCGTTGTGCCGTGTCTGACCTCATTTCCAAATGCGTAACCTACTGAGGAGTAGGGGAGAAGTCCGATTGATCCTCCCATGTATTTGCAGATAGGGAATTTCATGGTCAGGTAGTCAAGACCGCCACCTGTGGAGTGTTCGCGGGCTGCACCCTCTTTGCTCCACATCAGTGAGAGGTCGGCTCCCATGTCGAAAAGGAATGTCAGTGAGTCCATGTCAGCATAGGAGGCGGGGTTCATAACGTTGATTTGACGTCCCGACTGCATAGCAACTCCGACACCCCCCATTTGGCGTTGCTTGGATGTGGCATAATCGTTGAGTATACCATATCCGTACATGGAATAAGGTGTAGTGACATTCTGTGCAGCCATGTATGCGGTGGAGCATACTGTGTATGCTATTACAAGCAGATATAGTTTTTTTATAATCATGTTAGTAACGAAATATTTGTTCAAGACCTGCCGGTATCAGGTGTGGCTCGTCATGGAGCTTGATTCCCCGGTTTTTACATATTGTTTTAACGTTTTGTTCCAGAGTGGATATATCGCCTCCCGACAGGACCATACCGGTGATGTTGTATAATTGTTTGGCACGTGCCAAAGTCGAATCTATTTCAGCTAATACTCCGTTGATTACACCGCTTCTGATGGCTGTAGCAGTGTCATATCCGAAGGATGGAGTGTCTCCTTTAGAGGCTACCAAAGGAAGTGCACCGGTGAAGTTATGCAGTGACTTGAAACGCATAAGCACACCGGGTGTGATATTTCCACCTATGAATGTTGCGTCAGCGCTGAGTACATCAAGTGTTACACATGTTCCGGCGTCAACCACAAGCAGGGATTCCCCTTTATGCAAATGAGCGGCACCGCAGGCAGCGGCTATGCGGTCAAGCCCGAGAGTATGGGGAGTTTTGTATGCAATCTTTATCGGAAGAGGGGAGGTGTGGGTAAAAACTTCTACACGCCCGTCAAGAAGATGTCGAATCGACTCGATATAGCGCACATCCATTCCGGCAACACTGCTGTAAATTGCGCCTTCCACATCATGTCTGTCTATGATTCCAAGCACTACATCAGGTATGGCTGATTCGGTGATGTGTTCCTCTACCATTTTGCCGTCAATCATAAGAGTTGTTTTAACTCTTGTGTTACCCTGATCTATAGTAATGACTCCGTTCATTTTGATGATTGTTCTTTTTTACGTCGCCATACAATGAGCCATGATGCTATAATTTGAATCATAGCACCGGCCAGACAGAACATAATAGTATCGCGAAGCACTGCAAGCGGACCTGCGTATGGTCCCAGATGGGCTTCATTCCAAAACCAGAAGAAAGCCCCGGCGGCAAATGCGAATCCCGCCCAGGTCTCCATGCGGCGCAGTCTGCGTATGCGGTCGGACTCTTTGGGGTCCCGAGCATATGCTATTCTTGCAGCAAGATATACGACAGTTCCGCTTACAAGAGTCCATTTCCCGATTTGCATCCACAGGGGAGCAAATGTGCTTGCGAACGGAAGTGCCAGGGCTATACATACCAATATAAGACCGAAGGCGGCTATATTCTCCATTCGGTTGCGCAAACAGGTTGTTTGAGCTTCGCTCCGTTGACTTCCTGAGTCGGTATTATTGTTTTTTATCGACATTTCTTTCAATCGTTTATGATGAAGACGTCTTCTGTGGGACGTTGCATGTTGTATTGTTCGCGGGCTATTCGTTCAAGGTCTTCTCTACCCTCAATAATGGCTTCTCTTTTGGTTCGATAGAATTCAGCCGAGTCGCGACTGAGTTTGATTTGTTCTGTCAAATCGTTGATTTGTCGCTGATATTTCATGTTGAGGGATATTGAAGCGTCTTCGTTGAGAAAGAGAACTATGACTATAATGCCACCGATTATGAAAACCGGCAGGTGCGACTTGCGTCGTGTCCATAGAGATAAATGTTTGAGTTTCTTTCCCATAAAAATGTTAATTGTATGCGTTTAGCTACCCTCAAGATTGTTTGATGAGGATAAAGAAACAGCAAGTTATGTGCAAAATTAGCAATAAAACTCCATTCATACAAGCAAAAAAGAAAAAAACAGAAATGGGAAGAATATCGAAATGGGCGGAAAAATGTGAAGATATTTGTTCCTTTGTCAAGAAAATTGTAATTTTGCAATCCGATGACAGACATTAATATTGCCGGTGTGATGCGCGCCGGAGCGTTTTCTCCCAATCATATTGGGAATGATGCTGCAATTTTCAATCTTGTGTTAGAGCAACTGCGCAAGCGTGGTTGTTCGGTGACTACCTATAGTGAGGAACAGTTTCAGAATGAGGATATTCCGCAGCGTATTATTCTGAATATGGCAAGAGAGAGAGCGTCGATAATCAAGCTGCAACAGCTTGAGGATGAGGGCGCTTTGGTGATTAATTCCGGTTATGGGATAGCCAATTGCACAAGAGAATATATGACCAGGATGCTTATTGCGGCCGGTGTTCCTTATCCGGAATCGCTTATTGTGGATACTGACCAAAATATTCGTCCTCTGCTTGAGGAGAAAGGGTTTGGGCAGTGTTGGGTGAAACGAGGCGAATCTCATTCTCTTCATCGTGAGGATGTGGCGTATTGCCGCCACCTCGAGGAGGCACAGGAGATAGTGCATGAATTTTTCTACAGGGGGATAAAACGAGCTGTCATCAACCGTCATCTTGAGGGTGATTTGGTGAAATTTTACGGCGTCAGGAATGGAAAGTTCTTCTATTATTTCTATCCCTTTTACGGGCATAGGGAGAAATATGGATTTGATGCAATTAATGGCACTCCGACCGAGTATAAATTTGATAAAGCTTCGTTGCTGTCATATTGTGAAATGGCATGTAAGGTGCTCGATGTAGATATTTATGGCGGGGACTGCATAGTGAGCAGTGACGGAAGTTTTCAAATAATTGATTTTAACGACTGGCCGAGCTTTGCTCCATGTCGCAAAGAAGCTGCACCGGTTATTGCATCTTATCTGCTCAAAAAGATAAAGAAATACATAAACGACCAAAAAATATAAGGAGATGAAATCTCGCAGACCGATACCGATTACTGACAAAAAATTTCCTATCGTTCCAAAACTGATAGCCACGTCATTTGGAGTGGGATTCCTTCCAGTTGCTCCCGGAACGTGGGGTGCTCTTCTTTCCATTATTTTATGGTTGCCGCTATATATATGGGCAGGATATTGGACCACGTTTGCCGTTACCCTTTCGGCCATTATAATATATTGTGTGGCGGGGACATGGGCAAGCACCGAAGCAGAGAAATATTGGGGGAAGGATCCGGTGGTTGCTTGCGCTGACGAGACAGTGGGACAGTGGATAGCATTGCTTCCCATAGTTCCTCTTACAGCCGGCGGGATGGCCTCTCCATGGTGGGAGATATTATTGGCGTTTGCCTTGTTTAGACTTTTCGATATCTACAAGCCCTTGGGAATCCGTAAACTCGAAGACCTCCCGGGGGGGATAGGGATGATGGCAGATGATATTGCAGCCGGTATCATGGCCGGGTTTGTGGTTTTTGTCATTAATCTTTTTATTTGAAATTTAGAACTAACGATACCTAACATTGCTCTCCTATGAGTAACAAAAATACAGCACCTTCCGCACAGACCGGGGATTCAAAGAAAGACCGTAAATCGGTGGAAATTAAAGATCGATTACTTAATTCCGACAACTGGTTCTTTGAGTTCCTTCGCTCGGTAGTGTCATCCCAGGCAGCTTCATGGCTTGATATGGGATGCCGCTTCGTGTTCTTTACATTTGTCTTTGCCTCGATGGGCGATTTTTATCGGTCAAATCTCTCAGTAGCAATCGGAGCTCTGGTGGGTGGCATTGTAAACTGTTCGATTAATTACAAATTTACGTTCCACGCATCTGGTCAGAATGTAAGGGCTGTAGCTGTCAAATATATATTGGTATGGACCGGAAGTCTGCTGCTTAATATGTATGGCACTACGTTTGCCACCTTTGCACTTAGCCGTGCCGAATGGGTAAAACATCTTGACATAGAGCCGGAGATTGTTTTCTCTGCGGCTACATTGCTCGTTTCGCTGCTTGTCTCCTGGTTCTGGAATTTTGTACTTCAACGCAATTTCGTATATCGCCCCTTCAAGTGGGATAAATACTTTATAAAAATCACCTATTGGATTATACCCAAAAAACGACTCAAGACAGAGCCTGAACAATGAAATGAGGCATAAAAGAGAAGTCGTGACTGTTAAATTTTGCAAATTATAATATGATAAATAAGTCTACATTCAAATCATTGAGAAATTCTCTGCAACAGGGGATTTATTTTGTGATCAATCCGTTAGTACATCTCTTGATAAAAATGGGAGTAACTCCCAATATGGTAACATTTATCGGGTTGTTGGGACAGATAGCCGGAGCAGCACTTTTGATAGTGGCCGGATGGAAGGTGATGAATGGTGGTGACAGCGACTATATACTTGTCACGGTTTCCGGTGGAGTAATCATCGCTTTCTCTCTTTTTGACATGCTTGACGGTCAAGTGGCGCGATTGGGGAAAATGGAGTCCCGCTTCGGTGCAATGTTCGATTCTGTTCTTGACCGATATTGTGAATTGGCAACACTTGGCGGGATATCATATTATTTGTTTGAGACAGGCTCACTCGTAGGAGCACTTGTTACTTTCCTTGCTCTTGTAGGTTCAATCATGGTATCATATACTCGGGCTAGGGCTGAAGGTCTCGGTTTGGAATGTAAAATCGGTTTTATGCAACGTCCTGAACGCGTGGTGGTGACTTGTGTCTCTTTGCTTGCTACCGGTATTACGGGAATGTGTATGACACATTCTCAGGCCGGATTCAATCCCGATTGGATATTGACAGCCGGAATGACTATAATTGCCCTCTTTGCAAATATCACAGCTATAGCACGATTGAATCATTGTCGTAAACAATTGCAGTGATATAATCCGGAATCCACAATATTGTCAGAATGAAAAAAAACAAAATAATTCGGACACCATCGTTCTATGAATCCGGAATATGTATTATCGCATTGGCATTATGGTTGTCAATCACTATACTGTTTATCGGATTTCGTCCCGAACACATAGGATTGGCAATCCTGATTTCAGCACTCTTCTTTGTCACGACACCGTCTCGCAGACTTGTTGTAGCCCTTCTCCCTTTTATAATTTTTGGAATCTCATACGATTGGATGAATCTTCTCCCCAATTATGAAGTGAATCCAATCGACGTCAAAGGGCTATATGACGCGGAAAAAGAGTTCTTTGGTATTGCAACGGCGCAAGGAGTCCTGACTCCGAACGAATACTTTGCACTACACACATCACCGCTCATGGATTTCCTCGGAGGACTCTTTTATCTGTGCTGGGTGCCACTTCCGGTAATATACGGACTGTGGCTTTATTGGAAGAAAAAACGTAGAGGTTACCTTCATTTCGCTATTGTCTTTCTGCTTGTCAATCTAATAGGGTTTGGACTATATTACGTACATCCGGCAGCCCCACCATGGTATCCGGCCAAATATGGATTCGACCCTGTCACCGGGACTCCCGGGAATATGGCCGGATTAGCGGCCTTCGACGCTATGACCGGATTAAATATATTCCACGGCCTTTATGAACGAAATGCAAATGTCTTTGCAGCTTTCCCCTCCCTTCATTCTGCTTATACCCTTGTGGCCTTTATATATGCACTCAGACTCCGCTCAGGCCTTTTCTGGCAGATTCTTCTTGGGATAGTGACTCTCGGAATATGGACTACAGCGGTCTACACCTCCCATCATTATATAATCGATGTAATGGGTGGAATAGGTTGTGCTTTGGCCGGATTTATTCTGTTTGAATACGGATTTATGAAGATACCGGCGTTTAAGCGTTTTATGGATAGATATGTCAATTATATCAAAGCCAATTGAATCTCTCAAGAATTTAGCAATCAAGAATTATGGCAACTGATCAACGCGATGACTCACAATTGAGTTCCGAAGAATTGATAAAAAAATATAATGTCCGGCCGGCTGTTTTGACCTACGATGACATTCGCAAGATGGCACCAAAGCTTGAAGGACACGAGAAGCTTGTAAACGCATTGCTTCATTGGCTGCGCGTCGATGAAGTTAACCGTGTTCACGGACGTTGGTCTCAGACCCCCGGTGCTGAATTTGTTAAACATCTTGTAGAGGATGATTTCAAATTCAAGATGCGGATAGACAATCAGGATATATTGGACAGATTCAAAACCGGGCCTTTCATAACGGTGAGCAATCATCCTTTCGGTGCTGTAGACGGAATAACACTTATCTACCTTATTACCCGTCTTCGTCCTGATTATAAAGTAATGGTCAATTATTTCCTTTCTCATCTCTCAGCCATGCGCCCCAATTTTATCTCTGTGGATGCATGGTCAATCGACCCTAAAAAAAGATCAATCTCCATCAATGGTATACGCGAAGTGTTCCGACAGCTACGCGACGGACATCCAATCGGGTTCTTCCCTGCGGGAGCAATGAGCAAGACAAATATGAAGGGGGAGCTTATCGACCGTCCCTGGCAGAAATCGGTACTCGAAATTATTTCCAGAGCAAAAGTACCCGTAATACCGATATTTTTTCACGGATCAAACTCTTGGCTCTTCAATTTCTTGGGACATGCATGCTGGCCGGCACGTTCACTGAGACTTCCCTCAGAGGTTTTTCGCAAGCGAAACAAGGAGGTGCACATATCCATCGGCAATCCCATTATGCCTGAAGAACAGGCGCAATACAAAGGAAATATCGAAGGATTGGGAGAAATGCTCAGAGAAAAAACTTATCAACTGCGAAATATATACAGCAAATAAAAGAATGACCAAAAAGCAATCCCTGCGCGATTCATATAGACAATCGTTAAAATCCTATGACACTGAAGAATGGTTTGACCTTATTTTCTATCGTCCTATAGGATTTGCTTGGGCTGTGCTTGGCAAGAAACTACATGTCCATCCCAACGTAATAACGGTAGCATCAATATTCATCGGTATTGGAGCCGGTGTGGCATTTTATTTCAACAATATATGGTGGAATTTGCTTGGTGCATTGCTTCTTGTATGGGCTAATTCATTCGATAGTGCTGATGGACAACTTGCTCGAATGACAGGACAATATTCCCGTCTCGGGAGAATCCTTGACGGACTTTCGGGAGATATATGGTTTGTCGCAATTTATGCTTCAATATGCCTCAGAGAAGTCCATACTTCAGCATTCTTTATGCAGCATCCTTGGTCTATATGGGTGTTGGCCGCCGTTACAGGTTTTTGTCATGGTGTGCAGGCTGCCATGGCCGACTATTACAGACAGTTTCATCTCTATTTCCTAAAGGGCGAAGCCGGGAGCGAATTGGATAATGCAAAAACACTCCGGGAGAGATTCAATGCATTGACATGGAAACATGATTTCAGAGCCAAATTGGTACTTGCCTTCTATACCAACTATACCGTAGGACAAGAGAAAAGAACACCCTGGATGCAGCGTATGCGTCGTGCCCTTTTGCAGAAATACGGGCAAGAAATACCGGCCTCCTTCCGTCAAGAATTCCGCCTTCTCTCGCTGCCACTCATGAAATATACCAACATTCTCTCTTTCAATACCAGATGTTTCGCACTCTTTGCCGCAATTCTTATTTTTAGAATGCCATGGCTTTACTTCGCATTTGAAATCACTGTATTAAACATACTTCTGATTTATATGATGTATCGGCACGAGAAGATTTGCCAAAAACTGACAATTGAAATTAAGAACAACAAATAAAAACTATGATGGACAATCCAATTCTCGAAAACATACATGCCATAATATTCGACTATGGTGGCACACTTGATACAGCTGGCGAACATTGGAGCGAGGTCATTTGGCTTGCATATCATGCCGAATCAGTTGCCGTCTCAAAGGGTCAATTTCGCCAAGCGTATGTTTATGCGGAACGAGAACTCGCACGTGTCCTGCATATATTGCCCAATCATAAGTTTGACGATATGTTGCGAATTAAGATACATATACAGCTGCAATGGCTTTCAGAACAGGGATTGTTTCCCCCGGCACTTATAGAGCAAAAAGCTGATGTATTGGCAGAGTTTTGCTATGCCTATGCGCGTAGATGCGTGACTTCTGCTGCGAAAGTGCTTAAAAAACTGCATGAAAAATATCCGCTCGCACTTGTTTCCAATTTTTATGGCAATCTTCACACAGTGCTTAAAGATTTTAATATAGATACCCTCTTTGATGTAATTGTGGAAAGTGCAACGGCCGGTGTTCGCAAACCCGATCCGAAAATTTTCCGTATGGCCGTTACAAGGCTGAGAATTCCGGCAGAAGATATATTGGTGATAGGGGATAGTGTAAAAAAGGACATCCTACCGGCCAAAGAAATAGGCTGCAAGACAGCTTGGCTTGAAAGCACGCAATGGGAAACGACACCAATAGAGCTTCCTCAAGGCACTTATCGACTCCCCTCGCTTGCTTCATTGATATCCCCTGCATGAGACACCCATAATTTGCCTTATAAGAACAGTTATTAGCAACTTCAAAAATAACAAAAAATCGGAAGTTTTCCAAAGAAAACTTCCGATTATGTACCCGGAGCCGGGGTCGAACCGGCACGGATTGCTCCATCGGTGTTTGAGACCGACGCGTCTACCGATTCCGCCATCCGGGCTTTCTGACTGCAAAGTTACAATTTTTTTTTCTCCTGACAAAATTTTTTTTAATCTATCTTGCATTTATTTTTATTTTAAAATTGCAAGATGTTGACTATTTGCAAATTAGGGTGTGTCTTATAAGACCGATTTCTTTATCTGCAATTTTTTACATTTGATTTTGACCCAAACGCCCCGTTAATGTGTTATGCGTACGGATAAAGGAATTATTCTTTAACAACCTCTGTATGTGAAAATTTAATTCCGATGGAGTATTGATTTTATGTAGAACAGAATCAGGAGGATGGGATTCCGGGGTTGTAGGACTCGTCTTTTTTATGTAATTTTGTACTTCTGATGCGCTATTTTGTTTTGACAGTAAAGTATGAAGCGTAAATATCTGATAGTGGTAAATCCGGTATCCGGGACTATTGAAAAGTCACGGATGGCGGAATTTGCATTGAAGTGTATGACAGAGCTTGATATCGATGGCAGCATTGTGGAAACGTCTGCCGGAGGTGATGCATATGATTTTGCGGCTGAAGCAGTCAAGGATGAGTATGATGCTGTAGTAGCAATTGGTGGTGACGGCACTGTCAATGAGGTGGCTTCAGCTCTCTGTAATTCTTCTACATGTCTGGGTATAATACCATGTGGCTCCGGAAATGGCTTGGCTCGTCACCTTGCTTTGCCGCTTGATCCCGTTGAGGCTCTGAAGGTGATTCTGCATGGACATTCCATGAGATGTGATTATGCTACAGCCAATGGTAAACCATTCTTCTGTACGTTTGGAGTAGGATTTGATGCCCGTGTTAGCCATGAGTTTGCCCGTTGTCGCAAGAGGGGTAAAATCGCTTATCTAAGAGTGATTGCTAAAGAGGCTAAATCGTATAAACCGTTTACATATCGTGTCACTACCCCAAATGAACAGTTTACAAAACAGGCTCTAATAATAGCAGTCGCCAATAGCTCTCAATATGGTAATAATGCTTTTATAGCTCCGCATGCGTCAATGACCGACGGACTTCTTGATCTTACCGTAGTCAATCCCGGAAATCCAATTGACCTGGCGCGGAATTCAATTGAACTTTTTACGGGGTTGATAAAGACAAACGGTCGATTTGATACTCGTCAGGCGTCGCATTTCACTATAGAGTGCGGCTCGGAAATGGAGGGTCATATCGACGGAGAGCCGGTGATGTTTCCTAAAGAGATTGATATCAAATGTCACCCCAAAAGCCTGAATGTTTTTTGTAGCGGTGAACCGGAGTTCAAACCCATTATTACTCCTATTGCAGGGACTATACAAGAGATTCAGAATGCTATAACAAAACCGTTTCATTGATTGTAAACAACCTCTTAAAATGATTAGATATGAAATTTGAAGAATTGGCGAGAAAAAGATTCTCTTGTAAAAAATATAGCGACCGTCAGGTAAGTCCGGAGGATATTGATTACATTCTTAATTGTGGACGATTGGCTCCCACTGCAAAAAATTTGCAGGAGCAACATATTTATGTTGTCCGGTCAGCCGAGGCATTAGCAAAGATAGACCGGTGTACTCCATGTCGTTATGCTGCACCAACCGTTCTCGTTGTTGCCTTTAATAAAGATAATGTATTTACCTATCCCGGTGGAAAAAGAGATTCCGGAATAGAGGATGCCACAATTGTCGCAACACACTTGATTCTTGCAGCTTCGGAAATTGGTGTAAACTCCTGTTGGGTAAATAATTTTGACCCCGAAAAGCTCCATTCTGCATTAGGGTTGCCCGATGAAGAGGAGATTCTTATGATTCTTGATTTAGGTTTTGCTGCCGAAGGAGCCGACCCTCTGCCCAATCACGATTCTCGCAAACCGCTCAATCAGACAGTATCGTATATTTAGAGGTTGTTTGAAAATAGATGTTTGCGATTAAACAACCTCTTAGTCAGTTTATTTGATAATCGAATTCAAGTCGAGGGAAAGACCTATTTGCCAGGTTATACCCTTTGTCAATGGGGAATTGTAATAATAAATCTTAGGTTTGTAATTGAAAAGATTGTCAATAGCGAAGGTGATGTCAATCCCTTTGCTTAAAGTCTGCCTAATAGTTAATTTCCATAAAGAATAGGCACCGTCGGTGGGATATTCAGTATCGGCTTTGGAAAGATATCTGCCGCTCAGTCCGGCGTATAACTGATATTTCTTACTGAAACGATGATCATAATCTATTCGCCATGTGGCGGAATGTGGTCGCGGCTGGGAAAATTGGGAATCAAGTTTATTTCCCATAGTATTCAGGTAATTATAGCTTGCTGAAAGTCCGAATCCGTTGTTGGCGCGATAGCGAAATGTCAGGTCGATTCCTGATGTTTTGACATCATCTTCATTGCTATATTGAAAGCCGTCACCATTTATCCCTATGTGATCCATAGTGGTGATTCTTCTGACATATAGATTCAGATACCCCATGGCTGAGAAACTGTATGAACCGGCAAATAATCCGTGGGTGACACTTCCGTTTCGCTCAAGAGAAAGATTGAAATTATGACTCTTTTCAGGTTTAAGATTCGGATTTCCATATATCCATTGAATACCGGCCATATCGAAATCCATATATAACTCCTTGAGTGACGGCGCTCTGAATCCCCCGGAATAAGATGCGCGTATGGATAACCATTTCAGTTTAAAAAGAGAAGCGAGGCGAGCCGTCATTGCACCGTGACTTGATGCAGAATAATAGTCATATCTCAGGCTTCCCACAAGATTAAGCCACGAAATGGGATTATAGTCAAATTGTGCGAAAACGTCGACTGAGTTCTGTTCATGTTTCTTATGGTCTAAAAACTGATACGACGTAAGATAGTCATTCATGTAGTCTGCACCGACGGTTAGTGCATTGATGGAAAATGATTGAGTGAAAAGAGCATGTACAGTGTTTTGGCGGTTGGAGTAGTCGTGTTCATGTGTTCTGACGCCACCCATATATCTCGACTTGTCGTATTGGTCATATCCGTATCCGATTTCAAGATTTTGTGAAGGAGAAAAGTCGATAATGGATTTCAGTCCTATTGAATAGTCTTTATAATGATCGTCGTATGTGGTGCGTTTGCTTACACGCGTGAAATATCCTCCACGGGCGGTAAGCCTTACATTGTTGTTAAGCCGGAATGTGAGTTTTTCCTTGAGATTAAAGGTGTTTCCACCGAATATTTCATGTACGCGGGATTGCTCGTCGAAGATGTCGGCAAGACGGATTCTATCCATAGATGTGTATTGAATGGATGTGTTGGAATTCCATTTCCCTTGATTGAAGCTTGCCTCCCCACCGTAGCGCCATTCATTTCCGGCTCCCCGATATCGTGTGTTAAGATTGATGTGCCACGGTTTATTGTTCTCAGATGTAATAATGTTTACCACACCACCCACAGCGTTTGCGCCATATAAAGCGGATGATGCTCCCTTGACAATCTCTATGCGTTCAACGTTTTCAAGATTCAATCGTGCATAATCGATATTGTCAAGCGTCTCGCCTGCCATCCTTTCTCCGTCAATAAGAAAAAGAATTGCGTTCCCACCGAATCCGTTAAGATTAAGCGAAGTCTCCTGTGTCATGGCAAGTCCGAATTCAAGTCCCGGAAGCTCTTCTGTAAGTAAATCTTGAATATTGGTTGCATCGGATTTTTTCAATTCCTCTTTAGTGATAATACGAGTCACTACCGGAACGTCTTTCAGCGATTTCGGAGTACGTGTGGCTGTCACAACTATCTCGTCCAACTCGTCAATGGCTTCCGCATTCCCGCTTGGCGGTAATACGGAAGCCATTGCTATAATTGTGGATGTTAATACGGTAAACGGTTTTGCTGTCATTTAGAGGTTGTTTAATAATAGAACTTAAAACAACCTATTAGTCAGTAGCTTTGCCGGTGAAATTGCAAACTAACGGCATCGGCATTGAGCCATATTTGAGATTAAATTTAAATGAGATTGTGCCGTTGACACAAGTCCCCTCGAGTGTGCCGGAGAATAATTTACCGGTAGTTGTGGTACCTTCAAATTCAGTCGGTGCAAATGTATAATTGCCGTCTGTTCCATTGACTTTCACATCCTTTATGACGAATGTCGGAATCTCCATATTTGCCGGGCCGTAGGAGGGAACCTCAATGTCAATGGTAGAATCATCTTTCGCTGTGGCTTTAACGGCAAGATTGGGGAAATTGAAATTCTGTCCCATCACAACACATGCCATTTCTCCTGTATATGTACCTTGCACCTCTTTAGCTGCGGCCGGTGTCTGTGGCTCATCATTATCATCATCGCTGCAAGCTGTCAATGTGGCCATCGCCAAAAAGGTAAGCATGGCGGCAAAAAGTGTTTTAAATGTTTTCATTTTCCGTTGTGGTTTTGTTATTCTCTTTGTGGTTATCTTTTCGAGTGCAAAATTAATGCAAAATTAATGCGTATGAAATTCCCATATTTAGGTATAATTGCTCCGACTTTCCTGTTTTATTCATATATTTTTTTGTTTGAACCCTATTTTTAGGTATTGATTCCACATCAGTTTATGCGACCTCTAATGGATTTGGGTATAATTTTTGAGGAAAAATTTGTAACTTTGCGACCTAAACCTTCTCAGGATGATAAAGGATTCAGCTTCTTTCAGTCGATATGATCGACTGCGTGATATTGTAAAACATAATAATGGTGTGCTGATGGTAATGTGCAGATTCGGCATATCGTTAGGATTCGGCGACGACAATGTCGAAGATATATGTACGGCAAATGATGTGGATACGGATACCTTCCTCGCAGTAATCAATATGATTAGTGGTAAGCCATGGGGAGGATTTACCATATCCATCCCGGCCCTTATGGAATATCTTAAAAAGTCTCACATCCATTTTACCGCCTATTCGTTACCCCTAATCAAAAAACTCCTCATCGAGGGAATTCATCAGACAAGCACCTCTGAGATATCTATTCATATAATGCACTTTTTTGAAAAATATGTTGAGGAGGTTAATAAATACATGGATTATGAGGGTTCAAAAGTGTTTTCCTATATTAATTCATTACTCGAGGATTCCGCTGATACCGATACTTCAATAATGAAAATATCCTCAAGACAAGAAAATATAGCACACAAGCTGGACGATCTTGAGGAATTGTTTGTATATCAATACAAGCAACAAAGTAATGAGATGATTAATACGGCATTGCTGCATATCATGACTTGTCGTAATGATCTTGAAATGCACTTCAATGTGGAACACGGTCTGCTCTTTCCCGCTGTAGTGAGACTCGAAGAGTCTCGACGTAAAAGGAGAAACGAAGAAAGTCTTGGCAATTCGGATCGGCATAAAACTACCATGCTCAGCGATCGAGAGCGCGAAATCATAAGATGGGTGGCTCATGGATTGTCAAATAAGGAGATTGCCGATAAACTGACACTGAGTTTCCATACCGTCACTACCTACAGACGCAATATTAGCGAAAAACTTAATATCCATTCTTCGGCAGCACTTGCTATCTTTGCCGTAGTGCATAATATTGTGGATATAAATGAGGTGAATCCCGATTTGGACTAATTTAAAGGTTTATTGTTAAAACAACCACTTTATCATCTCCGGATAGTAAAACAGTTTGATTTGGTGGTAAATTTGCGAGCACCCCTGTTAACAACAATTAACTAAAATAAGAAACTTAATATATAATTTCATAAAAGTTAACATATATGAGGTGCTATTAAGAATATTTAACAAAACAGTCGATTAAATTTATTTAGTTTTTCTTGCACACATTTCATTTTATCTATAATTTTGAGCCGAATTTCGCGGATATTATGCAATAAACGGCATTAAAATATTGACAGCGGATTAATTAGATAATAAAATTAAAACAAATTATAAAGAAATGGCAACAAAAGCTAAGGAAGCCAATGGCAAATTAGGTGTTCTCGTAGTAGGTCTCGGTGCTGTGACCACTACTTTCATGACCGGTGTAATGATGACTCGCAAAGGTCTTGCAAAACCGGTCGGATCCATGACTCAATACGACAAAATCCGCGTAGGACGCGGTGAAAATAAAAAATATCTTCACTACAAGGATATCGTGCCCCTCGCTGACTTGAACGACATCGTTTTCGGTGCTTGGGACGTTTATCCTGCAAATGCTTACGAATCAGCTATCAATGCTGAAGTTCTCAAGGAGAAAGATATCGAACCTGTTGCTGACGAACTCAAGGCTATCAAGCCTATGAAAGCCGCCTTCGATAAAAATTATGCTAAACGTCTTACCGGTGACAACACTATGGGCGATATAACCCGCTGGGAAATGGTGGAACGCCTTCGTGAAGATATCCGTAACTTCAAGAAAGAAACCGGAGTGGAACGCGTTGTTGTCCTTTGGGCTGCTTCTACTGAGGTGTATGTACCCGTAGATGAAAAAATCCACGGCACAGAAGAGGCTCTCGTTGCTGCTATGAAAGCTGATGACAGAGAACATATCGCTCCTTCAATGTGCTACGCTTACGCCGCACTTCTCGAAGGTTGCCCATTCATCATGGGTGCTCCCAACACCACTGTTGACTTCCCGGCTATGTGGGAAGTGGCTGAACGTACCAAAATGCCTATAGCAGGCAAGGACTTCAAAACAGGCCAAACCCTTGTTAAATCCGGCTTCGCTCCAATCATCGGCACTCGTTGCCTCGGCTTGAACGGCTGGTTCTCTACAAATATTCTTGGAAACCGTGACGGTCTCGTGCTTGACGAACCCGCCAACTTCCGTACAAAAGAGGTGTCAAAACTCTCTACTCTTGAGTCAATCCTCGTACCGGAAGACCAACCCGACCTCTATGGCCACGGCAACGACGAAGATACACAATACTACCACAAAGTACGTATCAACTATTATCCCCCCCGCAACGACAACAAGGAGGGCTGGGATAACATCGATATCTTCGGCTGGATGGGTTATCCGATGCAGATTAAGATTAATTTCCTCTGCCGTGACTCTATCCTCGCCGCTCCCCTCTGCCTCGACCTCGTGCTTCTTTCAGACCTTGCAGCTCGTGCAGGCAGATACGGCACTCAACGCTTCTTGAGCTTCTTCCTTAAGAGCCCGATGCATGATTACACTGAAGGTGAAGTGCCCGTTAACCACCTTTTCCAACAGTATGTTATGCTCAAAAACGCAATTCGCGAAATGGGTGGATACGAAGCTGACGAAGAAATCGATTGATTTCCGATAATTCATTTATAATTTATCAAAAATCCCGGTCCAATTCAGACCGGGATTTTTGTGTAAACATCCTAACAAAGGAAAATTCTCTTATTTCCCAACCTAAAAACTCCTAACTTTTTGTAAGTTAAAGCTAACGAAAGTAGATTTAATCACCAATATAGGAACAGGCATAATCCTTGCGCAACTGATTTTTTATTGCTAATTTTGCATGCCGTAAACATAACGCCTACTCATAAATGAGAATTGATATTATCACAGTGCTTCCCGAGATGCTCGAATCTCCACTCGGTTGCTCAATACTCAAGCGTGCACAAGACAAAGGTCTTGCTGAAATCAAGGTGCATAATCTGCGGGATTATACCACCAACAAACATAGAAAAGTGGATGACTATCCATTTGGAGGTGAACCCGGTATGGTGATGCAGATACAACCGGTAGATGCTTGTATATCAGCTCTTAAAAAGGAACGAAATTACGATGATGTGATATTTATGACGCCCGACGGCGAAACATTTAATCAGTCGATGGCAAATTCTCTGTCGATGCTTGATAATATCATAATACTCTGCGGACATTATAAGGGGATAGATTATCGTATTCGCGAACACTTGATAACCAAAGAGATAACAATAGGTGATTATGTCCTCACAGGTGGAGAACTCCCGGCTGCAATTCTCACCGATGCAATAGTGCGACTGATTCCCGGTGTCATAGGAGACGAACAATCAGCTCTTTCCGACAGCTTCCAAGACAATCTGCTTGCACCCCCCATTTATACCCGTCCGGCAGATTACAACGGATGGAAAGTCCCCGATATACTCCTGTCAGGTCATCAAGCAAAAATCGATGAATGGCGATATAATCAAGCCCTTGAGCGGACTGTCAGATTACGCCCGGACCTCTTGAAAAATAGTTGAATTTACTTCACAGCATCAGTCACGATAATCCCGAAGAAGTTCGCGCAGACGTTTCCGTGCAAAAAAGATACGACTCTTCACAGTGCCAAGCGGCAAACCCATCTTTGAAGCAATCTCTGAATATTTATAACCGGCAAAATACATCGAGAAAGGCACTCTATAATCGTCCGTAAATGTATTTATTACCGATGAAATCTCTTTGGCTGCGTAAGACCCCTCCGGAGTGGAGAGACCGGAATCCTGCGACAAATTGAGGTGGTAAAGATCATCTGTAGTATCAATAATAGTAGTGCTTCTTACCTGACGCCTGTAATTATTGATAAATATATTACGCATTATTGTGAATACCCACCCCTTGAAATTAACATTGTCCACATATTTGGACTCATTGTCAAGCACACGGAGAGTGGTGTCCTGCACCAAATCTTCCGCAGCCTCCCGATTGCTTGTAAGCTGATAGGCGAAATTAAGAAGATTACCCTGAAGTCCTACCAATTTCTTTATAAAATTTGACTCTCCCATAATCGAATAGTTTTAGTGGGTTCTTTATATAATAACGACCCCCGCATCTGTTTTGATTAAATATTTGAAATTTTTAACACTGAACCCCGACAATGTAACTGTTCAGCCAAATCAAAGCATCGATACTAAGTTTCCACAGTAATTATTGATAGCAAAACGTTGGCAAAACATAAAGCAAAATAGAAAATTTCCGGAAAAATGCAAAAAATACAAAAAAAATTGCAAAATAAAAAAATTATTTATATATCTGTCCCGGGAATTATTTATTGTTTTTGGGGAATGAAGAAATACTGTATTTTTACTGTAGTGATTGGGGTTTTCCTATCTTCTTGTAGTCAAGAGGATTTGATTGTTTAAGATTAATCCGTCACAAACCAATCTGTGAAACTATCAAATGAAGAAGCTATATCATATGCATCATGTATGGGGATGGAAAGGTAATATGGGTATTTCATGACGTTAGGAGGAGAACGTTATCAAAAGGATATTGACGATACAGATTACGATTCAAGTTCTAAAGACCTCCTGTTTGATAAAAACTTAAAAATTTTGTATAACTTTAATCCTATAAAAAATGAAAGTAAGGTTTATAAAAAAATAGTTGTTTGATATTATCTCTTTTGCAATTGCTTGTTGTTTTTAGTAGTTGTAGCAATGATGATGATGACAATAGAATAGGATACTTACCGATAAGGGATTACACACTAACTGATGATAAAGGAAATAGTTTCAAATTTAGGGATTTACTGTCATCGCTTGTCGATATAGTCTTTCCCTCTTTTGGCGGTACTTATACTGTGACAGCAGATGGTGAGAGATTTAGAGGTAAAATCAGTTATACCGAAGAATGGGATATACAGACAATCCGGATACTTCCATCGTTGCAGAAATACGATATCACCGATACAAATTTTCTCAATAAGCACGGGATTTCATCGATTACCAAGACCTCCACGAAAAGTTGGACTATACATCTTTTACAATTTTCAGATGAAGAACCCAAGAGATTCCGCCTTGCAGGCACAATACGTTTCAAAGGTGAAAAACGTGATTGGTCTTACTATAGGATTCAGTATCCCGAAGGGTCTCCGGTAGATCAATTGTTTTCCGGGAAGATAAATATGGATGAGTGTATGATGAAACTGTATTATGATTATCCGTCTAAATAATAGATCTTGTTTGTATTGCTTAAACAATAGCTTAAACCATTGAAAACTTTTCTTGTTTAATATATAGTAAATATAGAAATTTTAAATAAGAAAAGTATTATGAAAAAATTTTTGATTATATTGACTGTCATGATAATGGGAGTCACAATGGCACAAGCAAGAGATATAATTTCCCGCAATGCGTCTGATTTGCCGGCAGCAGCGCAGACGATGCTTAAGAAATATTTCCCCAAGAAAACAATAAATCATATTAAGATTGACAAAAAGATTGTAGGTAGCGACGAATACGATGTTGTCCTTAACGACGGTACTGAGATTGATTTCGATGGCGACGATTGGAAAGAGATAGATTGTGGTACGAAAGGAATCCCGGCCGGCATACTTCCTGCAAGTGTCTATAATTACGTAAGCAAGAATTATAAAGGTGCCAAGATAATTGCCGTAGAGAAATCACGTAACAAATACGAAATAGAGCTGAGTAATGGTCTTGACCTGGAATTTGACCGCTCCGGAAAATTCCTTCGGATAGACGATTAAACGGAAAGATAAATCTTGTTCACTTACTTGAGATTAGAGTCGAGAGTTTAGAGAGCACTGACAATGTATACGAATGATAAATTTTGCACGAATTGCTCCAGCCAATAACGATCAAACTCTTAATCTTATGCAAGTTAAAACTTGAAAAAGATAAATTAAATTATAATTCAGTCGCTGAGTGGTCGAGCCACTTGGCGACTGAATTTATTAGATGTCGCAATACATAACATTCTGCCCCCCCCCAAACTCTTCATTTAAAGTAAAATAATTTTATAATGCCGAAGACGCTCTTCGCATAAATAAGAATAAAAATAAAAATTTATAAAAACTTGCATTAAAACAAAATAATGTTTATATTTGCACCGGAATCCAATTAACAGTACAAACAAATGAAGAAATTCTGTATTTTTACTGCAGCGATTGGGGTTATCTTATCTTCTTGTAGTCAAGAAGATTTAATTGTACAGGATAAATCCGGTACAAACCTATCCGTGAAACTTACTAAAGAAGAAGCTTTATCTTATGCCTCTTCTATTATTTCAGAGATAGATCCTGAGCCAACGCGTTCGGTCAGGACTTTTGCCGATATAGAACTAATAGGTCAAATTAAAACACGATCGGGAGAAACCATTCTTCCGGACTCAACTCTTTATCTTGTAAATTTTAAAGACAATTCCGGATTTGCGCTCATCTCAGCCGATCGTAGAATGGAACGTCCATTTTATGCTCTTTCAGATAATGGCAATCTTATTTTATCTGATACTACTCAGAACAAAGGACTCGCAATGACACTCTCTAACATCTATGCTGTAGCAACAGAAGATGTAATTAAGACCTCTTTAAGCACAACTCGTGGTCCAATTACAGGTTTATATCCCGGAGGGGCTATAGGTAGTGGGTATGAATTGATAGAAACTATTTCACCTCTCCTAAACAAAAATGTCAGACTATGGGATCAAACGAGCCCATATAACCAATATTGTTTCACCAACGACAAAAAAAGTGCGTACGTTGGTTGTACAGCCGTAGCAACTGCCATGATAATGAGTTATTATGAATGGCCTATTACATATCTTGGTTATTCTTTCAATTGGTCGGCCATAAAACAATATCCATCCGCAAATGATCAATTGTACCATCTTTTACGTGAATTAGGAAGACCGGAGAATCTTGATATGAACTACGGTGAACTTTATGTCTCGGAAGGTAGTGGTGCAAATATTGAGAAGAATGCTCAACGTACATTTACCAACTTTGGATACTCAAACTGTGGTAAATTCGAAACTTATAGTCTATTAACGGCTTATAATAAAGTAAAACAAGGAAAGCCTATTATTATTGTTGGTACGACAAAGAAACCCAATTCAAGCGAAGAGGTTGGACATGCTTGGAACATAGATGGATGTCTTGTGTATGAAGCCGAAAATTTGGCTTTCCCGTCAGAACCCAATAGACGAGATTACTATTTACATCTTGTATGGGGATGGAGAGGTAATAGTAATGGGTATTTCATGACGTTAGGAGGAGAACGTTATCAAAAAGATATTGACGATACAGATTACGATTCAATTTCTAAAGACCTTCTGTTTGATAAAAACTTGAAAATTTTGTATAACTTTAATCCTATAAAAAAATGAAAGTAAGATTTATAAAAAATAGTTGTTTGATATTATCTCTTTTGCAATTGCTCGTTGTTTTTAGTAGTTGTAGCAATGATGATGATGACAATATAATAGGATACTTATCGGAGAGATCCTATTCAATAACCGATAATAAGGATAATAACTTCAAGATTAGTGATTATCCGGGAGTTAATCGTTTTATATTTCCATCTTTTAGCGGAAATTTTACCGTCATATTAGAATGTGAGAAATTTAAAGATAAGGTGTATGAGGCTGAGGAATGGGATATACAGACTATAGAAACAGTTTCATGCACAAGGGCATGTGATATTACCAATGCGCAATTCCTCAAAGAGCAGGGAATTTCAGCTATTACCAAGACCTCAAATACCAGTTGGACGATACATCTCTTGCCGTTTTCCGGTACGGAACCTAAAGTGTTCCACCTCACAGGTACGATGCGTTTCAAAGGTCAAAATAAACGTAATTGGTATTCTACTTGGTATAGATATCCCGAAGGATCCCCGGTAGATCAATTATATTCCGGGAAACTTAGTTTGGAAGATTGTTTGTTTAAACTACAGTATGGGGATATAGTGTTTGATTAAAAATAATATAATTCAGTCGCTGAGTGGTCGATCCACTCAGCGACTGAAAATTTGTAAGGGGTAAAGATATGAAAATATCGGAATTCGTGTTCTTTGAAATCAATTTTTAGTAAAATAACTTGATTTCGACATTTAAATTTTGTAATTTTGCAATCGGAAATCGAATGATTTTCCATGTGGAGAAATTTGGCTGCTTGCAACCACTAAAAAAAATGCTAAAATCGCAACCATATTCCCAAGACTTTAGGCTGCAGCCGATAAAGTCGATGAGGGCTTGTGATTTGGCATTTGCGCGGATTCTCCCGACAAATGCTTTTTTTTTATATCGTTTAAATTACACTCAGATGAGTTATCTCTTTACATCAGAATCAGTGTCCGAAGGACATCCTGACAAAGTGGCGGATCAAATTAGCGATGCGCTGCTTGACGAATTTTTGGCTCGCGACCCCAATTCAAAAGTTGCGATTGAAACATTATGCACCACCGGTCAGGTAATCGTGGCCGGAGAGGTGTCAAGTGAGGCCTATGTCGACATACCGGCTGTCACCCGCCGTCTCATCAATGATATCGGTTATAATCGCGGAGCCTACAGATTTGATGGGGATTCATGTGGAATTTTAAGTACCATTCATGAGCAAAGTCCTGACATAAACCGCGGTGTGGATCGTGCTAAGCACGATGATGTTCCTGAAGAAGAGCAGGGAGCCGGAGACCAAGGTATGATGTTCGGGTATGCCACTAATGAATCGGATAATTATATCCCCTTGACTTTGGATATATCTCACAGAATTCTGCGAGAACTGGCAGAAATCCGCCGCAGCGGTGAATCGTTCAATTACTATAGAAAGGGGAAACTTACCACATATCTGCGTCCCGATGCCAAAAGCCAAACAACAGTGGAATATAGTGACGACGGCAAGCCGTTGCATATTGCCACTATCGTAGTTTCAACTCAGCACGACGAGTTTGTCGAGCCTCTTGAAGATACGGATGAGGCACGCAAAAAAGCAGATGATGAGATGCTTGAGCTTATCCGTAAGGATGTTGTAGAGGTGCTCATTCCCAAAGTAATCTCACGTCTTCCTGAAGATGTGCAGAAGCTCTTTGATGACAAAACAGAGGTTTTGGTAAATCCGACCGGGAAATTTGTGCTTGGCGGGCCTCATGCCGATACCGGATTGACCGGTCGCAAGATAATAGTGGATACTTATGGTGGTCGCGGTGCACACGGTGGAGGCGCTTTCTCCGGCAAAGATCCCTCGAAAGTAGACCGTTCGGCGGCTTACGCAGCTCGCCATGCAGCAAAGAATCTTGTCGCTGCAGGAGTAGCAGATGAGGCTCTGGTGCAGGTGGCATACGCTATTGGTAAGGCTGATCCGGTAAGTATTTTTGTCAACACCTATGGAACATCTCATGTAGATTCCTCAGACACTGAGATTGCCGAAAAGTTGAGAGAAATCTTCCCGTGGCGTCCCCGGCAGATAGAGGAGTCGCTCGGGCTTCGTCAGCCTATCTATAAGGAGACCGCTACCTATGGGCATGTAGGTCGTCAGCCACAAGTGGTGACCAAAACGTTCCATTCGCGGTATGACGGTGAGGCTCCAATAGTGAAAGATGTCAAGTTATTCTCCTGGGAAGAACTCGATAAGGTGGATGAAATAAAAAAAGCTTTCGAACTTTAGAATTTTGCCCAACAAGACATTTGTTATACAAAAAACGGGCTAAAAACAGAACGTTGTAAAAAAAAACTCAAATAGTTTTTGAGATTAGCACAAAAATTGCTACCTTTGCGTGCTGAAAGTGTGTATGTCTAATTTTTCGATAATAGATGATTTGGACAAATGTGAGCTTTCGGTGATTGTAAGTTAGCAAAATAATACAACTGGACATTAAATAATGGCAACCTTAGAGAAAATCAGGAGTAAATCGGTATTCCTGCTGGTCATAATCGCAGTCGCGCTTTTGGCCTTTATCCTTGGTGACGCTCTCACCAACGGACAGAACCTCTTCGGCAACCGCTCCACGGTGGCTCAGGTAGGTGATATAAAAATCGATATTCAGGAATATCAGCAAAAACGTGAAGAGCTGGCTAACCGTATCGAAGAGATGCGTAAGCAGAACCCGCAGCAAGTAGCCGGTTTTGATATGCAGACACTTCCGGAACTTGCGCTCAACGAGCTTATCAATGAAAAGCTTATTGACGCCGCCGTGAAGAAGCTCGGTATCCGTGTAAGTGGTGAGCAGCTCCGTTTCTACATGATGGAGAATCCCATCAATCAGAATCTTGGAGTGCTCCTTCAGCAGATGAATCAGAACGGTATCAGTGTTCAGACTCCTCAACAGGCATACGATATAATCTTTAATCCCAAACGCAACGGAATGACAGAAGCTCAAGTAGAGCCTTATCAGCGTTTGTGGCTCTCTCTTGAAGAAGAGACAAAACAGATGGTTAAACGTCAGATGTATCAGCAGCTCCTTGTCAATTCAGTCAAGGCTAATGAACTCGACAAACAAGCTATCTATAACGATTATGTGGCTACTACTCAAGTGGAATATGCATTTAAACCTTTTGGAGAGCTCGATGCCAAGAAATATCCTGTAAGTGATGCTGAGATAAAAGCTGAATATGAAGCTTGCAAGGAGATGTTTAAACTTGACCTTCCCACCAAGTCGGTAAGTTTTATAGCAGTGGATATCCAACCTTCTGCGGCTGACCGCAACGCTGCTAAAAAACTTGCTGCAGTAGCAATTACTGAAATCAATAAGAACGGTCAGCTTGGCAAAGAGTCCAAAAGGGAGGGTGTGTCAATAGAACATAAAGAGCTTCGTGCTTCTGACATCCGTGCCGGTCAGATTAAAGATTTCTTAATGACCGCACCGCTTGATACGGCACGCCTCGTTTCAGAAAATCCGCAAGGATTCCTTGCAGCCCGACTTTTGAGTAAATCCACACAAAGCGACTCTATTCAGGTGACACTCGTTCAGGTAGTAGGTGAACAACTCCCGGCCAAGGTTCTTGCCCGTCTTAACGAATCAGGGCTCTCAGCGGACAGTGTTGCTCATGCATATTCACCTGACAGTATCATGGTGCAGAAGGAGCAATGGTTCCCCCTCTACACTGCTGAAGGTGCTACCAACGTAATCGAAAAAGGACAGCTTGACAGTCTCCGCAATGCAGGTGGCAAGTTTATTACATTGATGCAAACACCGCAAGGTTCAATTCTTGCCAAACTGGATAAAGAGACAGCTCCGGTAGAAATCTATTCGTATGATGAGATTTCTTACAGACTAAAACCCGGATCAAAAACAGTGAATGATGCTCGCAGCAAGCTTGAGAAATTCCTCTTGACTAATAATGACGCTACAAAATTCGCTGCTAATGCGACTAAAGCCGGATATAACCTGCAGAATTTCGACTTCACACAATCCACTCCCGCAGTGCCTCGTATGGCCGGAATGAATCAATATTATCCGGACAGCCGTCAGGTGGTACGTTGGGTGATGATAGATGGCAAGAAGAATGAGGTAAGTCACCTTTATGAATCAAAAGATGCCTTTGCACCGGCGCTCTATGTTGTGGCAATTCAAGATGAATATAAGAATTATACTCCGGTGACCAACAAGGAGGTCAAAGACTATATCGAAGCAAGAGTTAGAGCCAAGAAAGCAGGTGAGGCAATGACTAAGGAGTATTCATCATGCAAATCTGTGGATCAGGCAGCTCAAAAAATGGGTGTAACCAAAACGAACAACAATGAGTTTCGTTTCGGATCCAACCCCAATTTGAACGATAACACTATTGTCGGAGCCATAAGCGGGACAAAACCGGGCAATAAGGTGAGTGTAAAAGCAGGCGATAACGGTATAGCAGTGTTCCGTGTCGCAGGTAACGGCAAAGCATCCTTCCCCTACAATGCAATGCAGGCTGAACAGCAATATATGCAGTTCATCAGCCCTGATTTGACGAAGATGCTCAGAGGCGACCTTAAATTTAAGAATAATATCTACAAGTTCGAAGCGGGCGACTGATTTCGGACCAAAAATATAAGAGCCGGGAGAGTCGCGTCTTAACGCGTTCTCCCGGTGCTTGTTTAAAAGGTCTCTCAGACCTTGTAGTAAAGCGGGATATTGAATCACTGCAAACAGGAATAGACACTATGGAGAAGAAAACGCTTATAGGGATGAATCTTGCAGAGTTGCAAAATGTGGTAACTCAGTGTGGAATGCCCAAGTTCAGCGCATCTCAGATAGCCAAATGGTTGTATGAGAAGCGTGTTACATCAATAGAACAAATGGATGGAATCTCAAAGAAAAACAAGGAGAAACTGTCAGAGATGTATGAGGTGGGCAGAGAGGAGCCGGCGAAGTCTTCCAAGAGTAAGGATGGAACGGTGAAATATTTGTTCAACGTAGGAGGCGGCAGAGTCGTGGAATCGGTCTACATCCCTGATCATGACAGGGCTACATTGTGTGTGTCCTCGCAATCCGGGTGTAAGATGAATTGCTATTTTTGCGCGACCGGGCGAATGGGTTTCAAAGCTCAACTGACTGCAGCGCAGATTATTAATCAGATATTAAGTATTCCGCCAAAGCCTGAGAAAGGATTTGAACCTATGCGTGAACTGACCAATGTAGTGTTTATGGGTATGGGTGAGCCGCTCGACAACTTTAAGGAGGTGGAAAGAGTGATTGAAATCATGACAGCTCCGTGGGGAATGGGTTGGAGTCCAAAAAGAATTACGGTGTCGACTGTAGGGAAACTTCCGGAATTGAAAGATTTGCTTGAGAAAACTCAGGTGCATGTGGCCTTAAGTGTGCATACGGCTGAAGTGTCGCAACGAGAGTCGATGATGCCTGCACAGAAAGCTTTCCCTTTGCAACAGGTGATGAAAGTGCTAGGGAGTTGCGATTTCTCACATCAGCGCAGGCTTTCCCTTGAATACATAATGTGGCGTGGAATCAATGATGATATTTCGCATGCCGAGATGCTAGTAAAGCTTATAAAGAATAGTGGTGTAGAGTGTAGAGTGAATTTGATACGTTATCATGCCATAGATGGTCTTGATTTGAAACCGTGCAGTGAAGAAAGGATGCTTATGTTCCGCAGTTATCTCAACAAGAACGGGATAACGGCCACTATACGAGCTTCGAGAGGTGAAGATATAGAGGCGGCATGTGGTATGCTTGCCGGCAAAAACCGTAAGCAATAATCGTCTCAAACTTTGTAAATCTTCTCGGCTTCGTTTTTTAGAAACCGCAATAACAGATAATCAACTTCGAGGGCTCGATAATGAAAAGTGTAAAGATTGAATGTATGTGTTGTCGCGCCCTTAATTTGAAATTATAGGTATGTCAAAACTTGTAAGAGTGGGTATAACCCATGGAGATATAAACGGGATTTCATATGAGATTCTCTTGAAATTGTTTTCCGATGAGAGGATTACGGAATTATGTACTCCCATAATCTTTGGAAGTGCCAAATTAATGGCTTATTTCAAGAAGCATTGTGGTATAGACAATTTTCATTTTAATCAGATAAAAAATGCGTCTGAGGCACAGGACGGATGTGTGAATCTGGTCAATATTTCAAATAATGAATTTAAGCTTGATTTGGGGCAGGCGACAAAGGAAGGTGGTGCTGCCGCATTGCTTGCGCTTGAAATGGCCGTAGAGAGCCTTAAAACAGGCTTAATTGATGTTTTGGTAACGTCTCCGATAAATAAACACGCTATTCATGGCGAAGAATTCAATTTTTCGGGGCATACGGAGTATCTGGAATCTCGCCTTGCACAGAATGATGATAAGGCTCTGATGATACTTTTTGACGGAAACCTTCGTGTCGCACTTGTCACTACCCATCTTCCCATTTCCGAGTTGCATGACAATATCACTAAGGATAGTGTGCTTGATACAATAAAGAGATTGGATCAATCACTCCGTCGTGATTTCTTGATAGAGCGTCCCAGAATAGCGATATTATCGTTGAATCCTCATAATGGTGATGAGGGATTAATAGGAGATGAGGAGCAAACAGCAATAATTCCGGCAATTAAGGAGGCTGTTGATGAAGGAATAGTATGTCTTGGCCCATACGCTGCCGATGGCTTTTTCGGTTCGGAATCTTACCGGAAATATGATGGTGTGGTGGCAATGTATCATGATCAGGGGCTTGCACCATTCAAGGCATTGTCGCAATCGTCAGGGGTGAATTTTACAGCCGGACTTCCCTACGTGAGGACTTCACCTGACCATGGCACGGGATATGACATTGTGGGAAAGAACATGGCAGATGAGACATCGTTGCGTCAGGCTGTATATGAGGCGATAGATATATATCGCAACCGCAATATATATGACAAGGCGGTGAGCAATCCTCTTCGCAAGCAATATGTGGAGCGAGGAGCTGACAAGACGGTAGATTTGACTAAAGACACGCTTTGATATTGTATTGATATGCATTATGGAATAATAGCCGCCGGTCTTGGAAGCAGACTGCAGCAGGAGGGTGTGGCAAGACCAAAACCATTAGTTCTGCTCAATGGTGTGGCGATGATTGAACGGCTCATTCGTGTATTTGTCGAGTCGGAGGCAGAGTCAGTTTCTGTGATTGTCAATGAGGAGATGAACGATGTCAAGGAGTTTTTGGATGAGCTGGCAGCCCGGTTGTCAGTTCCTCTAAATACGATAGTAAAGTCGACTCCCAGTTCGATGCATTCTTTTTATGAATTAAGCCGTGTGATGCGAGGAAAGGGTAGATTCATTCTCACGACAGTAGATACAATTTTCCGTACGGAGTCATTTAAGCAGTACACAAGAGCGTTTTCCGACTCGTCGGCCGATGTGGATTCCATGATGGGGATAACAGGTTATATAGAGGATGAGAAGCCTCTTTATGTCGCTACTTCCGCATCGCAATCAAGTTATGATGAGCCGAATCCGATTTATGACATCTATGGATTTTTTGATGAACCGACTGCGAATGTGCAATTCATAAGCGGAGGAATCTACGGCCTTGATGAGTCGGCCATAGATTTGCTTGAAGATTGTATAGAGAGCGGGGTGAGCCGGATGAGAAATTTTCAGAGGGCATTGATAGCCTCCGGGATGAATGTTAAGGGTTATGATTTGGGCAAGATAGTTGATGTGGATCATGTCGGGGACATAGCATTAGCCGAGCATTTTCTTTCCGAGGATAACTTTTCTGCAAGTTCATCAATCGTGTAGCCCGTTATATTAATTGCTCCTTTACAGAAAATTCCTCATATATTACCCATATCCATTAATAATTATTTTTAAACGACAAGAGGAATCAAATCTCCATACCCTTCGGCTTCCATGTCTTCGACAGGGATAAACCTCAACGAGGCTGAATTAATGCAGTAACGCCAACCACCGGATTCTCTTGGACCATCGTTAAATACGTGTCCTAAATGAGAGCCGGAAGATGCAGATCTGACCTCGGTGCGGATTCTTCCGTAGGATGTGTCGAGATGTTTCTCTATAAGGTCGTCGGAAATTGGCCGCGAGAAAGCCGGCCAGCCACATCCGGAATTGAATTTTGCGGAAGATACAAATAGGGGAGTGCCGTCAGTTATATCTACATATATCCCGCGACGGAATTCATTGTCATATTCATTTTCAAAAGGTCGTTCTGTGGCTGCATTTTGAGTCACCTCCCATTGAAGCGGAGTTAATCTTTTACGTAATTCCTCTTTGTTGCCTTTAGAATGAAAGTTTAAATTTTTAGCTTCCTCAAACAGAGATGGATTTACATGACAATATCCATCGGGATTATTGTCGAGATAATCCTGATGATAGTCCTCTGCCGGGTAGAAATTAATAAGGGGGAGAGATTCTACAGCCACGGGTTGAGTGAGTTGACGTTGGATTGCAGCGATTTGAGCCTCGATAACCGGCCAATCTGTTGGATCGGTGTAATATATTCCTGTACGATATTGAGTTCCGACATCATTCCCCTGACGGTTATGAGCCAGAGGGTCAATGCTTCGGAAATAAAGTTTCAGCAAGTCAGTCAGAGATACTTTGTTATTGTCATAGATAACTTTAACAGTCTCCGCGGCATCGGTTTGTCCGGAACATACTTCCTTGTATGTGGGATTTGGAACAGCACTGTTGGCGTAACCGACCGATGTTTCAATAACACCGGGAACAAGAGAGAAAAGGTGTTGAGTACCCCAGAAGCATCCTCCGGCCAGATATATAGTCTTTTTCATTTATTGCGATGTATTATTGATTAAAATAGTTGTCGACCAGTTTGTTGATTTCTATACTATCCGGAATGGAAGCACCTTTTGAATCTTTAATAATAAGGGAGGCCACCGGATAAAAGTCAGGATTCTGAGCAGCTTGACGGTCGGCACCATCTTCATTTTCAAGACCATCTACAGCAGCTGCATCCTCAATAGCTTCCTCATTGTCAGCAATCTCAGCCAGAAAATCAGCGTCGGAAACAATGGAGGCAGATAGGGTGAGGGGATTAATTCTTAATTGTGCATTTGATTTAGAATCAACTCTTTCAAATATGTATTCAGTAATCAAACCGGTGACTGTTTTAATAAAATCTTCACGCTTCATAATTAAAATTCGTTTTTTTATAATAAAGAACGTTTGTTCAGATTAATTGGTTTATATTGTTAGTGAATTCAAGTTTCTCAAGTTGCTTGGTATCTTGGAAACTTGAGGTTTATGGTTTATAGTTTATGGAACGTCTTCGAGTTAAAATCTCAACTTTCGCAAGTTAAAGCTTGGTAAAGTTGAGTTTTGTGAACTCAATTAAGGGTATGATTGTTAAAAGAGTGCAAATTAATAATGTATATATAATAGCAAAATATTATGGTTACACAGAAATTGAAAGATATCACTATGCACACTTGCGGAGATCTTCCGAAGGTTGGCAGTGAAGCTCCTGATTTTACATTGACTGCTCAAGATTTGTCAGATATCACATTGAAGGAGTATAAAGGTAAACGAGTTGTTCTAAACATTTTCCCGAGTCTTGATACAGATGTTTGCGCGGCATCGGTTCGTCATTTCAATCAAGAGGTGGCAGAGCTTCCTGATACAACAGTCTTGTGTGTGTCAATGGATTTGCCGTTTGCGGCCGCACGTTTCTGTTCAATCAATGGTATTGAGAATGTAAGGACGGCTTCAGCTTTCCGCAGTGATTTCGGAAAGATATACGGAGTGGAAATTGTAGATGGTCCGATGCGTGGCTTGTTGGCAAGAGCAGTGATTGTCATAGATAAGGATGGAAAAATAATGGGCGTGTCATACAAGGAAAATATTGCCGAGGAGCCGGATTATGATTATGTGAAAAATTTGCTTAAGTAAGAGCAATCTGACAGTTAATAAGAGAGGGGGCAATTTTTGAATTGCCCCCTCGATTGTGAATTAATGGTATTTATTCATAGTTGCTGATTATTTGAACGTATGTGTCGATGGTAGGTGTTCCGAATTCTATGACACCCATTTCTTCGTTGGAGTTGATGACGAGATTATATATGTAATGAACACCGGGTTGCCAAGCTGATAAATTGCTGGTGGAGAGTGAGAATTTAAGCAGTCCGTCACCGAAATTGGAACCTTCCACAATGTTTTCTTCAGGCGTATTGGCATTAGGCCACAATTTTACACCGGTTTTTGCGTCGTAAACTGAGCACATTATAGCCAAGTAGGTATCTTTACCACAACCATTTGAACGGTAAGAAAGGATTTGTGGAATCATGTATTTAGCTGTTCCACCAAGTCCATGCTCACCGGAATCGAGTGTGGTAGGAGTGGAAGACAATGTTATGACATCGGCTGCAACCTGAGAGAGGTGGAAGATATATGTCTGTGGGGTGTTTTGATCAGTCCAAGTACCTACATTGCCATCGGTTGGTGCTTGAGATGTAGAGCCTTCCGGGAAATTGAAGTTTCCTTTAGACATAATGTTTGCCATAACGACATTGCTGACTTTCACTACGATATCGGTATTTGTGGAGCTTAACTTTACGGTTGCTTTAGCCAAGGCGTGCCGGAAATTAAATACCACTTGAGCGTTTGCCGATTCAGAATTCCCTGTGAGATTTGGAGCTACGGCATATATTATGTCTTCAGTGCCCGGATAACTTTCGTAAGGAATTGGAGCAAGAGGTACGGAATTTCCTACCCAAAAAGCGGGTGCAAACGCGTAGAAGCTGACAGCACCATTGGCCGGCCAATATTTAAGAGGTGAATATGTCCATGTATTGGTGCCGGTCTTCGTAACTTCGACATTGTCCATAAACAGGGTCGTAGTTTGAGATTCGTTTGTGTATGCATACACATTGAAGGATTCAAGATTGTTTGTCGTGATATCGCCGGATTTTGTAAATTCTGTCTTGGCGGCAAAATGTATCGCCCCGTCATCGTAGACAGGTGAATCGCCGTTGGTTACATCGTTGCTGCAACTTGACAGAGATCCGGCTGTCAGTGCAATTAAAAGACAAGTAATATAAAAATGTGTGCTTTTCATAATGATATATTTAGATTGTTAAAATTAGATGTTTAGGTGGTGATTAATATTTCCTCAACTTTCCAACCGTCAACGCCAACTTCGATACCTACATCAGCATCGGAAGTAATGTCTTGAGTGGGGATTTTTAATCCCTCAATATGTATATATACGACTTTGGCTTCCAACATGTTTAATATTTGTGAAGTGACATCGAAGGATTTTGAGAATACTTTGCCGTCAGTCCGTGTGACATATACAGTCAGATCGTTGGGTAAATGTGAAGAAGGTGGGCCGAGAGCTGTGGTGGAAGCTGTAAATGCTTCAGTGTTTTGATTAATGACAGCTTCAGTAAATGTTGCCGAATTTCCGACAGCATATCCATCATACAATTTTTTTGAGTAGGCGAGTCCCGAGAGTGATATTTTTACATTTCGAGCAAGCTGAATGTTTTTAATCTCAGAGACTGTGATGTGATACAAGGTGGAGAGTGTGTCGGGATAACAGCGAATTAATCCGGCCGGACATTCCTTAATGGAGCCGTCCTCCTTGCGATATGAGAGAGAGCAAGGGGTGATTTCTATATCGGTGACTTTCCCGCAATATATTGTCCCAGTGGGGCGTGCGTATGTGTCAGTGTCAAAGTGTCTTACCGCAGCGGCAATCTCAGAATACCGGCTCTCATCTATCATGGAGATACCCGGAAGATCATTGTTGACAGTCAACAGATTATATTTCCCGGAAGGAATTTCAATATCACCTCCGTCTCGTCCACTGATATCAAATCGCCATGATTTTCCCAAACCATTGGCAGGATAGAAATAAAGAGTCATACCTTGTGGATTTGCATCTTTTGCTTTATCCCACATAAAAGTGATGTGGATTTTTCGAGTATTCCCGGCGGGGCATTTAATCTCTTTATGCTCCGAACAACTACCCAACAACATGGTAGCAAGAAAGACAAGTATGGCTATTGATATATTTCTCATCTATCGGGTTTGTTGAATTTATTCCGTCCCGGAAACCATACAAATGTGACTGATAAATCCGTAGGACCGAAATAATGGTGATTATGGCGCGAGATGCAGACATATTCACCGCATTGGGGATGATACGTGATTAATTTCCCGGATGAGTATCCTACACGTGCTGACAAGTCAACATTTAATCTTGACGAAATTCGGAAAGAATATCCGTAGCTTAGACCTACCCCGAATGTGGCATTTGGAGATTGCCATCCCTTTCCGCCAAATTCAAAGTCGTAAGTGTGAGCCGAGAGATAGACTCCGGCATGATGTCCCGACAAATGTCTTTGAGATGAGAACTTGCCAAACCAATATCGTCCTTCAATCCATGCACCGTATATTCTCCAAAATCGGTGTTTGGAATTATTGCTCCACCAGGCCCAAACACCTTCGGCACTAACGGAAAATTTATTGTGAAGACCCACTTCGATTCCTAAGTCGGGGGTAAGGAGAGCATCGTGCAGAAGATTTGACTTAATGGCAAACGATGTGATGCAGAAGTGACTTTCATCCGATTCATTTTTATCGTTGGCACACAAAGATGTTACTGCCGTGAAAAGCAATAATATAAATGTACACAATGTGCGTTTTAGATAGTATATGTCGGACAATTTACAGGGTATCATTTATATTTAAACAACCCTGCTATATATATGTTTCCTATAAATCCTCTCTCGCAAGTTTTAACGGATACTAAATAATCTTAAAATGATTAGGGGCAATAAACCATCTCATGGATGTTGATGTTATTATTGGTGAATTAAGAAAACTATAAAAACACACAAATTATGGATTGTAATAAAGAAAAACGTTCTTATCATTTCAATATTACCGAAGTGGTAGATGGTAAAATCAAAGAGGTGATGTCATTTAATTTTGGCGGTCACCATGATTTGGCAGCTCTTGCAGCTACCGCAGAACAGAAAGAGGGATTGACAGAAAAACATGCACGTCAGCTTGTAGTTGGTATGAGATTGTTGCATCACGCGTTGAAAAAATATCCGGACAATGCAGATTTTGCAGCTTTCCTCGGTCAGCTTGACGACTTTAAGAAAAAGCTTAAAGGATAAGACAATGTAAACTTATTAATAAAATGAATTATTAGCTCCGTTAACCTTATATGTGTTAACGGAGCTTTACTTTACAATATATTTCACTATCGATGCTTGATTAATAACCAGTTTGTTTGATATGGGGTGCGATAATCGAAAAACACTATGGGGTCAGATTCAGTGTGATAACGATACCATCCATAATTCCAACCTTTCCCCATATCAAGATATAGAGCATCCTTCACCCCCAGACATGTCAAGCATCGGATAAAACTATTGAAAGGTATCGGCTTTGCAGATTGTATGACGGCGAAATTGCCATCGTTGAGGATACATGCACTGCGATAGATATTCGTAGTAGATGGTTTTATGGGAAATCCGTTATAAACGTTTTTGTTCTCTTTTATAATTAATATTTGCTGAAACAACGTTCCGCGATTGACCTTGGCCTTGTCAATCCATTTCTCTTGATTCTCTAATGCGGAGATAATGAAAGTATCTCTGTCAGCATATAGGAATCCTGTATTGGCTCTGCATTTATATCCCTTGCGAAAAACACCTTCAATCACATAGTTACCACCCACATTAGTGGTTTTGAACTCCCTAAGTAATTCTCCGGTAAATGCAGCCTCCACACATAGAGCTATCGATTTGTCATCAATAGAAGGAATAACGGAATCTGCCATGGCGATATAGGCAGATTGCGGATTCATCTTCAATATAATGAATGGGGTGGAATCAATTGTCGTGTCGGAGACGTTCAGCATCTGACTCTCGGAATGACACCACAATTCGGTTATATCATTATCGAAACAGAGATATGTAGCCGCTAATGTACAATGGACCAATGTCGCAATGATTACATCGAAGAAAAAAAATCTCATGATTGAAAATTTATAGGGGTCGTTTAAAAATGACCTCTTTACTCATCGATAATGAATTCGTCTCTTTTCCACATAAGATTTATGAGAAGGCTCACCAATTTGAACTATTCTCCCGGTATTGACATCGTAATCTCTTAAGATTTCTGTAACATTTACTACCCGTCGGGTCCAATTGCCATGAGGGTCGAAATCGGTATATTTGTATGAAACTTCTTCTGTGATACTCCCCTCAGCGTTTTCTGTTTTACCCTTTTCTGAGGAAGGATATATATTTTCTTCTCCGAATTTAAATTTTCTTGTCAAGGCATATTCCCAAGCAGTAATTTCATGGCGATAAGGTTTCGCACCGCGCCACTCCCATTTCTCATCATATCCCAATTCGGAATTGTTATCTTCAGATTCTATTCTTGCGCATCGAATAATCTGTGCGGAATCATTACGCTGGACAACAAAATTAAGAGGATTCTCAAATGCCGTGTCCTCGCCACGTTCAAATTCACCCTCCTCATTATAGAAGATGTGAATGTCGGAATATACATATTTGTTTATACCCGACCCGGACCAAGTAGTGGTACCTATCCACCAGCCTTCACCGTTAAAGCGAACGGAATCAGCCTGTTCCACATCCTTGCAACGAGTGTCGGTGAAACGTGTAATAACAAGTGATTCCACATCTCCCTCCACTTGATGCAGTATATAATCCGGTGTATGTGGTACTATCCGGGCAATGGTGTCTTTTAAAATCTTAGAAGTGTCTGAATCTGTGGCTGATGCTTCTTTTTTATCGGAACAAGCATATAAAAAGAGAGTAAACAATACCGGTAAAATCAGTGACGAAGAAGTGAGAGGGAATTTGTGACAATAAATTTTCATATTAATTCTGCATCCATTTCAAGGAAAAGGTCACGAAACATTTTATTTTCAGCGCAGAGAGCTTTCAGCTGCTCCGCAGGTAACAATCTTTTTGGTTTGGCTTGCTGAGTCACTTCACGACAATTCACCGTGACTGATGAATTATGCAACGTATTGCGCAAAAACTCATTAAGGGTGGGAAGATCATTCTCAAAAGTGCCGGCCTGAGCCATACTTCCCACGGGAATAGCATACTCTAAAGATGAAATCTTCATAGGTGGATTGGATCGCATGGCTGTGGTAAGCAAGGGCAGAGCCGGATGCTTTTCGATAAAAAGATTCCATGCATTCATAAAATCTTCCGATGATACATCGGCATTTGAAGATCCTTGGGCGGGAGGCTTTGCAGATTTTTGGTCGGATGCTGAGGATGAATTATTGTCCTCGATATTATTAATCCGGATAGTGCGAGGAGCAGACGCAGCCCGCGGAGCATATTGTGAAGTTCCGCTGCGGGGAGAAGCCACAGGACGCTGTGGAGCAGTGAATCTTGAATGTTGTTGAGAATACGGCTGATGAGTGGGTGGTACTGATGGATGTGGCCGGGATGACATTTGCGAAGTTGACACCGAATTTGTCATCGAGCCGTTACCTTGTGGATTTGGTGTTGGAGATGCCGATGTATTTGCCGGCCGCGATTGCGCGAGGGAAGGAGAAGGTTCGTTTCCGAAACCGCAAAGCCGAATCAAGGTAAGCTCGACAAGCAGTTGCTTATTCCCGGATGTGCGATATTTAAGGTCGGCATCATTAAGCAAACGAATAGCGGAATAATACCATTGAAGCGGCATTGACTGAGCCAAAGTCGTATAACGCTTACCAATCTCTTGCCCTACCTCAAGAAGATTGACAGTAGACGGATCGGAAGCTACCATCATATCCCGAACATGGGAAGCCAAACCATTAATGAAGAAAAGTGAATCAAATCCGGCATCACGAATCTCTTTATAAATAAGAAGAGCTTGCGGCACATTGTGATTATTAAACGCTTCGGTAAGACGAAAATAATAACCATAATCAAGCACATTAAGACTTGCAATGGTCTTTTCGTATGTAACATTGCCATTGCACGAAGCAGAAACCTGATCAAAAATGGAAAGAGCATCACGCATCGCACCATCAGCCTTTTGTGCTATGACGGCAAGAGCAGCCGGGTCAGCAGTAATATTCTCCCTGGCAGCAATTGATGACAGATGCCTGACCATATCCTCAATTGTTATTCTGCGGAAATCATAAATCTGACAACGACTCAGAATGGTAGGTATAACTTTATGCTTTTCAGTAGTGGCAAGTATGAAAACTACATACGAAGGAGGCTCCTCAAGAGTCTTAAGAAACGCATTGAAAGCCGCGGAAGAAAGCATATGAACCTCATCAATAATAAAAACGCGATAATTACCCGACTGCGGAGGAACCGTGACCTGTTCCGTAAGGTTTCGGATGTCATCTACCGAATTATTGGAAGCAGCGTCAAGCTCCACAATATTGAAAGAAGATCCACTCTCAATAGCCCTGCAAGAATCACACTCACCACAAGCTTCCCCATCAGGAGTCGGATTAAGACAATTGATGCGCTTGGCCAAAATTCGAGCACAAGATGTCTTGCCAACACCCCTGGGACCACAAAACAGGTAAGCCTGAGCCAGACGTCCCGAAGAAACAGCGTTTTTCAAAGTCTGAGTCAAAGCATCTTGCCCCACTACAGAAGAAAAACTGTCAGGCCGGTATTTCCTCGCCGATACGATATATCTCTGATTATCTTCCATTCTGATAAAGTATGCAAAAAAAACTATCGGTGTGACTACTAATAAAAAAACCGCAAATTTTTTACAAAGTTAAGAAAAAAAATAACTTCATGCAACAATCTTCCATCTTTAGCGTTATAACGTATGTTAAAAGAAGAGAAAGCTATCGGGAAAGGTTATCGTAAGAATCAAAAATCAGATACGACTGCAGATGGAAAAAAGTAATCTTTACACAAGAACCGGTGATATGGGAACGACATCGCTCGTAGGAGGAGAAAGAGTCAACAAAGACAGTTTGCGACTCGAAGCCTATGGCACCATCGATGAATTCTCCGCACATCTCGGAATGTTGACAGCACGAAAAGATACACCGCAAAATATCCGCAATCAGATCCTAAAGATTCAAAACATGATGTTTTGCCTTGGTGCATATCTCGCTACACAACCTCAACCCGGCACACAACCGGAAGTAAACAACCTTACAACCGAAGACGTTAAAGAACTTGAAGGCTGGATAGATCGATTGGATGCAGAAACACCCAAAATTAGAGCATTCGTACTCCCCGGAGGAACAGAAACGGCCGTATTCGCACACATAGCAAGAACCGTTTGTCGCAGAGCCGAACGTGCTATCTTGAGACTTTCACACCAAGAATACATATCGCCGACCCTGCTGGGATATATTAACAGATTAAGTGATTACCTCTTCATCCTTTCGCGATATATTAATCATAAATCCGGACAAACAGAGGTGATTTGGAATCCGGTGAAATAAGGTAAGACAAAGTAAAGGGGGAGAAGCGATAGTGGTAAAAAAAGAATAACATAAAAACACAAAGATATGTATTGGACATTAGAATTAGCATCAAAGCTCGAAGATGCACCTTGGCCCGCAACAAAAGAAGAACTCATAGATTTCGCAATGCGCAGCGGAGCACCGATGGAAGTGATAGAGAACCTGCAAGAGATGGAAGACGAAGGAGAGACATATGACAACATCGAAGAGATATGGCCCGACTACCCCTCCAAAGAAGACTTCTTCTTCAACGAAGACGAATATTAAGCCTTTTTGGACTTGCAAATAAAAGATAATCAATCGGATAAACAAAGTAGAATTTGTTTGTCCGATTGATTTTTTGAATTTTATACAAACAAATCCGATTCTGCACAAACAGTTGACATTGCTA
>JAMPEM010000005.1:52189-107874 GCA_023665145.1 Bacteroides sp. | reverse complement strand
GATAGGAGATAGGGGATAGGAGATAGGGGATAGGGGATAGGAGATAGGGGATAGGAGATAGGGGATAGGGGATAGGAGATAGGGGATAGGAGATAGGGGATAGGGGATAGGAGATAGGGGATAGGGGATAGGGGATAGGATGAGTGTTAAATATTGTAAAAATTACGGAAATGTTTGTAGTATTTAAGAAAAAAGTGTAAATTTGCGAGTTATGTGTTAGCTCGAGCTTTAGTGGATTGTGAATGTGTAAGATTTTATGAATATAAAATGTTTTCTAACAGCAGTAAAAATCTTATCGGACAGCAATAAATTTCGACAAAGATTCTCTGAGCAATAATCGTCTAACTGCATAACTTTTAACTTTTTTATAGGTTAAATCTTGTTAAGTATTGAAAATATAACTAATTAATAACAAAAATAAAGACATCATGCGAAAAATTTATCTACTATTGACAGCGTTGCTCGTCACGTTGTCAGTCCACGCAGCTGACTGGTATCTCTGTGGGTCCAATTTTGGTTGGTCCGACAATTCAACGTATAAATTAACCCCTGTAGAGAACACAACGGATCAATTTTCAATTTCAGTTTCATCCTTATCGGGAGATATTAAAATTAAAGAAGGCGGCTCCTGGGATACTTCATTTGGGTCAAATGGAAGTAAACTTCAGGAAGGTGTTGAGTATAAGGCTAGTAAAAATGGTGGTGACATTAGCGTTGATGGGAAAATAGAAGATGCTACCATCGTTATTAATACAATCAATTATACCATTCTTGTGACCGGAGCAGCCAAAGAGAATGAGTACGACACTGTTTATCTTGTTGGTCAAATCAACAGTAACGGATGGAGCGAAAACATTACCAATTATCCTCTGAAGCTAAAGGAGGGCACACAGAATGTATGGGAAGGTAAATACACTCTGACAGCAAGTACTAACTATTTCAAAATGAAGGCCGGGGCTTATATTTATGGTACAGGCACTGGTGATGTTAACGCTAACCTTGGCGAGACTTACACCGCAAGTATGTCAGGAAGTGCTTTTATTCTTGCATCAGGAGAGTACACATTCACTTTCGTGCTTGACAAGAATGCCGAGACCGGTAAACTGACAGTAACCTCTGACTCTCCGGTAACTTATCCCGACAAAATGTATGTCGTTGGTCATCTTAATGGTGGTAAGTTTGAACCTACCAACACCTCCGTACTTGCTTCAATTAGAGAAGGTGTGTATAGTGGTGATGTAAAAGTCACTAATGGTGAAAATGGTGCATCTGATGGGTATTTCAGCTTTTTAACGACTCCGAATTCTGATTGGAATAAAGTAGGACAACGCTACGGTGCAACATCTAGTGATTTCCCTGTAACAATCGGAACTGCAATGACAGTTCAAGCCGGAGAGAATGCATTCAAAACAACTCCCGGTACTTACACTATGACTCTTGACCTTGTCAGCAAAACTTTGCTCGTAGAGGAGAAAAATATATTACCCGACAACCTTTATATCTTTGGTAATGTAAATGGCAAAGGATTTGCACCTAACAATGGCGTCAAGATGAATAACGAGGGTGACGGTATTTTCACAGCAGAGAATGTAGTATTCGGTAATGCCGGTGGCGGCAAAGGTTATTTCTATTTCGGTGACGCTCTCGGAGCAGATGAAACAGATGCTTCATGGACAATGACTCGTTGGGGTTCAGGTACTGATGATGTTGCATTGGAATCCGGAGAGGAAGCTACACTTCATATAGGAACTGATAAAGCATTCAATGTAATTGAGGGTACATACGATGTAACTGTTAATCTTGAAGATGCAACAGTGCAAGTTGAGCTTGTAGAGGCTGCTCTTTCTGCACCTCAGGCAAAAATTGAAAGTACCGAAGGGGCTCCTTCACAGGTTAAAATGGTGCTGATTGTAGAAAATACTCCGGACGATGGTACTGCAAACTATGTAATGCTTCCCGGTGCTACTGAAGCAACAGGTATTCCTGTCGAAGGTTTGAATCTTGCAGAGCAGGAAGGTGTACGAGGAGGCGGCAAATATACTTTGAATGTATATGCACAGCGCGGCACTCTCAAATCACCTGAAACCAAAGTAAGCTTCGTAATGTATCCCAAAATTGCAACTTTGGGAGATGGTAAATTCAAACTGAACGTAATCAATGCTGAAGGTGTCACCACCTATATTGAGCGCAGCGAGTCAAACATTGCAGCTCAGAGTGCAGAAGTTTATGAAGGTGGTGTTATATCACTTGCAAAGGGTGAGACCGTAAAATATTGGACAGAAGCTGATGGTCTCAAATCAGCAGTGGGCGTTGCTACACTTGGTGAAGATGGAGATATCGTATCTGTAGAAGGAATCGAGGTAGATGGTGCAGAAGCCGTTTATTATACACTCGACGGAGTGAAAGTGGCAGAACCTGCAGAGGGTATCTATATCCGCGTTGCAAACGGCAAAGCACAGAAAGTAGTTATCCGTAAGTAATTCCTAACAGAATACAGCAGCGACGAAAAGCTGCGATAAATCAACGATTAACCCCGTGAGTCATGAGACTTACGGGGTTTTTTCGTAAGAAATCATAAAAAATGGGTATTTTGTACACTTTTCTTTGTTAAAAGTTTGAAATTAAGTTTTTTTTTATTAGTTTTGTGGCCGAATTAAACACCAACACATTTAGATATGACAAAGACTGATTTAGTCAATGAGATAGCAGCAAAAGCATCTCTGACCAAGGAGAACGCCAAGAAAGCACTTGATGCCGTTCTTGAAAGCATCGAACAAGCACTTGCAAATGATGATAAGGTACAGCTTCTCGGCTTCGGAACATTCGCAAAAGTGGAGAAACCGGCACGTGTATGCAAGAATCCTCGTACCGGCGAGCTTATCAACGTTCCCGCACGTAAGGTCGTTAAGTTCAAACCTTCAGCAGGTCTGAGCAAATAAAATACACCTATACGAACAAATAAGACGACACTCCCTCCGCAGAGGGGATGTCGCCTTTGTTGTCAGAGTGGCAGTCGATAGAGATGTGTTGTGTATATTCAGATGTAACAGACGATTAAAGCGAAAAAGAAAATAAAACGCTCCGAAAATGAGTATTGAAAAGGATATAAAGAGAGGTGTGGCAGAGGCTTTCAAAGCTCTCTATGATGCAGAAATATCAGAGGAAAGTGTGCAGCTTTCAGCTACAAAGAAAGAGTTTGAGGGGAATCTGACAGCGATGATGTTTCCATTGTTGCGTGCGTCGCGCAAAAGTCCGGAGCAGACCGGGACGGAAGTTGGAGAATGGCTCGTAGCGAATGTGCCTACAGTAGAGAAATTTAATGTAATCAAAGGATTTCTCAATCTTACTATATCTGATTCTCATTGGGTGGATACGTTGTGCCGGATAGCATCGGATGATAAATTCGGATTCCGTGAGGCGACGGATGATTCCGAATTGGTGATGGTGGAATATTCTTCGCCTAACACCAATAAACCGCTTCATTTGGGGCATGTGCGTAACAATCTTCTCGGATATTCACTCTCAGAGATTCTGAAGGCCAACGGATATAAGGTCGTAAAGACAAATATCGTGAACGACCGCGGCATCCATATCTGCAAATCGATGCTTGCCTGGCAGAAATGGGGAGAAGGTGTAACGCCCGAATCATCCGGCAAGAAGGGTGATCATCTGATAGGTGATTTCTATGTGCTTTTCGACAAGCATTATCGCGAAGAGGTCAAATCGCTTCAGGCAGAAGGGATGAGCGAGGATGAGGCTAAGGCTCAGGCTCCGTTGATGCTTGAGGCTCGCGAGATGCTGCGCAAATGGGAACAGAAGGATCCGGAGGTTCGTAAACTCTGGAAGATGATGAATGAATGGGTTTATGAAGGATTCGACGAGACATACAGACGTATGGGGGTGGATTTCGACAAAATCTATTATGAATCTGACACCTATCTGGAGGGTAAGGATCTTGTTCTCAGTGGCCTTGAGAAAGGTATCATGTATCGTAAGGAGGATAATTCCGTATGGGCCGACCTTACCGCGGATGGTCTTGACCACAAACTTCTTCTTCGCGGTGACGGAACATCTGTCTATATGACTCAGGATATCGGTACGGCCAAATTACGTTTCCGCGATTATCCGATAGACAAGATGATATATGTGGTGGGGAATGAGCAGAATTATCATTTCCAGGTGCTCTCGCTGCTCCTTGACAAGCTCGGGTTCAAGTGGGGTAAGGATTTGACTCATTTCTCCTACGGCATGGTGAATCTCCCGGAGGGAAAGATGAAATCGCGCGAAGGTACTGTGGTGGATGCCGATGATCTTATGGACACTATGATAGCAGATGCCAAGGAGGCTTCAGCCGACAGGTTTGCCGATATGACGAAAGATGAGGCAGACGAGGTGGCTCGTATGGTAGGTTTGGGAGCATTGAAATATTTCTTGCTTAAGGTAGACCCTCGCAAGGATATGCAGTTTAATCCCAAAGAGAGTATTGATTTCAACGGCAATACCGGTCCGTTCCTGCAATATACCTACGCCAGAATCCGTTCCGTGCTCCGCAAGGCAGGCGATTTTGACGAAAACGAGGCTGCTCAAGCTGCCCCGGATGAGATTGAGACTCAGCTGATACAGAAATTGGCAGATTTTCCATCGGTAGTGGCGGAAGCAGGTAAAAGTTATTCTCCGGCTTTGATAGCCAATTATAGCTATGATTTGGCTAAGACCTACAACAGATTCTATTATGACCACCCGGTGCTGAAGGAGGTGGATGCGTCTAAACGGGCATTACGTCTGTTGCTGTCAAAGGTAGTGGCTCGCACTTTGCGTAGGGCAGTCGGACTTCTTGGTATAGAGATGCCGGAGAGAATGTAATAATTCAAGATTCTCAAGTTGCCCGGCAACTTGAGTAACTTGAGGTTTATAGTTTATGGTTTATGATTTATAGAGCGTCTTCGAATTAAATTTTTCGATAATTCTCTAACTTCATAACTGCAAACTCTTAACTTTCTAACTTCAAACTCCTAACTTTCACAAGTTAAAACTTGTGAAAGTTAAGTGAAATAATAGGTAATTTTTATCGACCACTAAACCATTTGGCACGGAATTTGTCTAAATACAAGTGAATGGTGAATGGCGAAAGTTTGTAAAATATTTTGAGTGAATAAAATTGTTAAATTATTGGTAACAATCAATTTAATGATTTTATGAATGAATCATTTTAAGTTTTATTATTAAACACCCTTTATAAATAAAAATCTTTTTTAACAACCTCATAACAAAACGAATAAATTATGGATTACAATCAAGGGACACCGCCTCCCTTTTATGGCGGCAGAACAGTAGCCCAAACTTCGGCAACCGACGTTCTTAAGCGAGTATATGTGCGAATGTTTATCGGCTTGCTGATTACTGCGTTTGTTGCGCTCGGTGTAGCATCAAGTCCGGCAGCAATCAGTTTTATCTTCGGCAATACGATTATGTTGATAGGTATTCCTATCGTAATGATCGCCATGGCGATAATGATACCGGTAAGATTTGCCAAGATGTCGACAGCCACCTGCATGACACTATTCTTCGTTTATTCCGCTTTGATGGGAGCGTGGCTTGCGCCTATCTTCCTGGTATATAAGCTCGGATCAATAGCTTATACCTTCTTTATCACTGCCGGAACATTCGGTGCGATGTCTGTTTACGGATATTTCACAAAGTCCGACCTTACAAAAATGGGGACATATTTGATGATGGCGCTTTTTGGCCTTATTATCGCAATGTTGGTGAATATTTTCCTCAAAAGCAGTACATTGGAATGGATTGTGTCGATTGTCGGAGTATTGATATTTGTGGGATTGACAGCATGGGATACACAGCAAATCAAGCAACTTGCATATACACAAGGACTTGAAAATGCGACTGCCGATAAGCTCGCTACGATGGGAGCTTTCAATCTCTACCTTGATTTCATCAATCTTTTCCTTTTCTTGCTCCGTTTTTTCGGAAGCAGTAGAGACTGATTAGAGTTTTCGGTTAACTTGATTTATATTTTGATGCGAAGTATCGTAGGTGGGTTATCCCCACATTTCGGTGCTTCGCATTTGTCATGAGCGGATTCGGATATATAGTATCTCGGAAACAAGGGAGTTTGGGGTTAGTTAAGTAAATTTAACATTTGAGTGCAATACTGTGGCAGTATGTCGGTTGTAACTTTGCATTGTCAAAACAAAACATAACCGTCAAAACAAAACATAACCGTCAAAACAAAACAATTATGAAAACTGCTATGCGTATTATCTCAAATGTTTTTTCTGTGAATGAATCAACAGAGAAGAGTGACACACGTTCGTCGCGTTACAATGGAGGATTATTGATTCTTTATGCAATGGGAGCTTTGCTTCTTGCATTGCAGATAAGATCTATGCTTTAGAGGTTGTTTGACAATTAAAATATTTTGAATGAATAAAATTGTTAAAATGCTGATGATAATTCATTTAACTCAACTTTCGCAAGTTTTAACTTGCGAAAAGTTAGGAGGTTGAAGGTTAGAGGTTAGAAAATTATCGAAAAATTTAACTCAACGACGTTCCATAAACCATAAACTATAAACCATAAACCTCAAGTTTCCAAGTTGCAGGGCAACTTGAGAAACTTGAATCATTTAATAATTTTGTAAACGAATCATTTTAAGTTTTATTATTAAACAACCTCTTAATGAGTCTTAACAGTTCCGGTAGACTCGGACTGATGTATGAGAAGGTGGCCTATCGTTATCTGAAAGGAGAATTGGAAGCGGGGAGGCTGCCGTTTCATCCGGATAATTCGAGAATTTTTCTTCACCGACGATATAAAGCTTTGTGCGGAAATGTGGTTGATACCGATATCAGTATTGAGTCGTACTGTGCAGGGGATGAGAAATATTCCCTTTTGACGCTCGTGGAGTGCAAGAATCTGAGGTCGAGTGTCCAGACGCATCATTTAAATGATTTGATAACGAAAATTGGATTGTTGCGAGCCAATATGGGTATAATGATATGTAATACCATACCTACAGAGGGGACAATCGTTCAGGCGCGATATTTCGGGATTTCAATTATGCATCTGACGGAGTGTAACAATGTGCGGAGAATAGTATGATTATAATGATCTGATAGAAAAAATGGAGAATAGCAAGACTGTAAAAATTATTTTACGGTCTTTTTAAATTTGGCGCATTTGGGAGAGAATGCAACTGTTATGATGTATCCGTCGCTGAGATAACTGAAGATGTCGAGCCGGGCAGACGTGCCGTCTTCGAATCGTATTTCCCCTTTCCCGAGCGGTAATTTGGCCGATAGAGGGAATTGAGTCTGCAGGGGAGGGAGGGAAAGGATACGATAATCGTTCCGCCAATCGAGTCCTGAGGATAATGCTGCTTTGTATAGAGCTTCCTTTGCAGTCCATGCCATTATGTTAAGCTTAACATCATCGGCCGGTATCATTTCGAGCTCATCATCGTTGAGAAATCGTTGGCGAAGGTCAATTACTTTCTTGCGATCTTCTTGTTCGGCATCGATTCCGAGAGCAGTGCGAGGGTTGAATTGTGTAAGATCAGCTTCCGGTGTTTTGGGCAGTGTTGCAACAGCCAACAGGTGGCCGGTATGGGTGACAGATATTCTGGAGAGGTTATCTTCAAGCAATGGAGCACCGACTTCTGTATGAGAGATATTTCGGAAACCGTCCTTGCCATTTTCTCCATAAACCTGATAGGCGAGGGTGCGCCATACACCTCCCTCTTTGTTTTCGCATCCGGATATCTCCTCAATCTTGATGCCATGAGGGAGGATATGTCTCCAATAGATAAAATCAGTCTCCATTTTCTTGTGATTGAGAGTTTTCAGGCTCGATGTTTACTCTGACGGATGTGATGCGGTGACGTTCTATTCGGAGCACGAGGAATTTGCATCTGCCACATGAGAGAGCTTCCTTGCGGGCAGGGAAATCGCCTTTAATAGAGAGGAGCAGGCCGGCGAGAGTTTCGGCGTCTCCGGCGTATTGTTCAATCTCTTCTTCGTCCACTCCGGTGATACGACAAAAATCGGGGAGGTTAATTTTTGCGTCAAAGATGTAAGTGTCGGGGCCAATTTTCTTATACATCGAGGCGTTGTCGTCATATTCATCGTCAATTTCGCCTACTATCTCTTCAATGATGTCTTCGAGGGTAACTATTCCCCTTGTGCCGCCATATTCGTCGATTACGATGGCAATATGAATTTTCCTTTTACGGAAATCTTCGAGCAAATCATCAATCATGCGGCTTTCGGGGACGAAATATGGTTCACGCAGCAGCGATTGCCATTCGAAATTATCGTCGGCCTTGTCGAAATATGGCAGGAGGTCTTTGGCATATAGAATACCGCGTATGCTGTCTTGTGAGGTGTCATATACCGGGATTCGGGAGAAACCGGATTCGAGAATCACCTTGAGCACATCGCTCCATTTATCGTGAAATTCTATTGCTGTGACATCCACGCGAGAAATCATTATATCGCTGACCTCTTTTTCACCGAAAGAAAGAATTCCTTCGAGCATCTCCTTGTCTTTCCCTTCCTGGACATCGGATATTTCAAGAGCTTTTTCAAGCTCATCGGTAGAGATGCTGACATCCTTTTTAGCCACGATACGGTTTATTATCCCGGTGCTTTTTACCATAAAACGGCTCAGTGGTGAGAAAATATGGTAAAGGAAATTGACACCCGGAGCGGCAAATTGCACCCATTGGAGTGTCTTTCCGCGAGCCAGAAGTTTGGGGAATATTTCGCCGAAAAGCAGTAGCAGGAATGTCAGGAAGACGGTCTGGAGCAAAAATTCCATTACAGTGTTGGTGAATGTAATGGTGCTGTTGATTGCAAAGGTCAGGAGTACGACCATTGTAATGTTTACCAGATTGTTGGAAATCAGAATCGTGGCGAGTAGCTGTTCGGAATGTGCCACCAGATTGTAAGCTTGGCGACTGCGACTGTTTTCTTCGTCATCGCGAAGGTCATCAATTTCGCTTTTTGTCAATCCGAAAAAGGCAATTTCCGAACCTGAGACAAAAGCGGAAAGCAACAGACAGCAAAACGCAATGGCTACAATAGCGCCCCAAGCAAACCACGATAATGACTCGGGGGCGTGGAAGCTGATAGCATCAGCAAGCAATATCATTAAATTTATGGTCGGCGTTGATGCCGGTAAAGGGTCAATGTCCAAAATAGGTGTAGATTGGTTTGAGGTGCAAAGATAATAATTTTTTTGCGAATTATACCTAAATCATTCCGGAAAAAGAGTGTTGATGTGGTGTGGATATGTCAACCGACGGGTACTCGTCGATTTTCCTTGACATACCATATCCATCCCTCCACAGATTTATATTGTCCGGTCTGTCTGAGCAAATCGCAATAGCGCCCTACTTCTTTGAGGTATCGTTTCTCTTCTTTTCCGAATTTATAATCTATGACCAATGCATGGCCATCTCTTATCTCAATACGGTCCGGGATGCGGTTTTTCTCAGCGTATCGGAGGATTTTGCGTTCCGTAATTACGGTAGCCCCGGGAAGAAACCATCCATATTCCGTGACAGCCAATTGTAACGCCGGCTCGAGCAATTCCTTATATTTGAGCAATTGCTCTGAATCAGCTTCTCCTTGAAGGCGCATTTTACGTAGCGAGCGAGCAAGGTCATCAGGTATTCTTATGCGACTTAGCAGACGATGAAGCTGATTACCTTCCGATCTGGGGTCTTCATCCTCATCATCCATTGAGCTGACGGTGGCTTCACGATATTTGAAAGGTTCGCTTCGTTGATACACGGAATATTCCTTCACTGTCACGCTTTCCGTCTCAGTCTCTTTCCGGTCAGGCTTGATAATTCCGCGTTTGACAAGTTCAGCTTTTTTAGCCTCTTTTTCGGCTTCCTTCTTACGTTTTAGGGCGGCCTCAATCTCGGCTCCGGGCGATTTTTTTCCGAGATAAAATCGTTCTTCACCATCAACTTTGTCATACAGTATTTCACCGGGTGAAAGACAATCAGGAGCAGAGTTTAGAGGGAATTCCGGCATCATGTCATAAAGCATCTTGGCGATTTTCCCGTTATCGGCGGGAGTCCCGTCCTTGCCACGCGAGGGGAGAACGGCATATATATACAGCTCTTTGACGGGGCGAGTGAATGCTACATAGACACTGTTGAGATTGTCCATGGTGGCAGAATCGAGCCATTCGTGATATTTGTCAGCATGGAGTGCTGTTTCGGCAGATTGGTCAAGTCCGGATTCCACATATTTTCGCATCCGACTTCCCATCTCGACAGGGATGTAAGGGGGGAGTGTGAAAATAGTCTCACCGTCGGTCAGCGGTTTGAGGTGGGGTTCCACCCAGCGCCATTCAGTGCTGTAGTAATCTTTCTTAAGATTGACGTATGTGTCAAGTTCCGGCACAATTACAAAATCAAAGGCGAGACCTTTTGCTTTGTGGACAGTCATTATGGTGACGGCATCCATCCCTTCAGGCGAAGCGATGGATTTCTTAATTCCCTGTCTGCGCCACCAATGCAAGAATGATGCTGCATCCACGGCATATTTTTCGGCTTGTTCGGCCACAAGATCTTGAAAAGCTGCAATATAAGCGGCATCCCGGCGACGTAGTTCTTCCGGTACGAAAATTCCGATGATGCTTTCCACCACAGCCGGCAGGGCTGTGGAACTCACCAGCCAAGGTTGCAATTTTGTGAGAATATCCTGGTGGCCGGTGTTGTTAAGGAACAGGCGTACCACTTCAGTGAGATCCAAGTCCGGATGGCTTATACGGCAAAAGTTAAAAGCCGATGCCATTCCGAACACTGTTTTTTTATTATTGTCGCCCGGTTCCGGTGTGGCCTCAATGTCGTCAGAGGTGTATTGCTCTATCATTTCGAGAGTTGTGATGATTATTTTCACAGCTTCCGATGCGCTGACTTTGAGCGATTCGTCGGAAATGAATCGAATACGTTCTTTCTCTCTTTCCGGCGGCAAATGTCTGTTAAAGTCAAGGATAGCGTTCACCATTTCGGTAGCTTGACTGTTTTTGCGTACAAGAATACCGATATCTTTCATACAGTATCCCCGGGAAAGAATCTCACGGATTGTTTCGATGGTTCGGAGCAAGACTGCAGGATAGGAATTTTCATCGGTAGTGTCATTCCCTTCAGATGGTTTTGATTCGGATGACTCTACAAAGGACAATTGTACATACCCTTCATTCTCCTTGTGTTGAATTTCTTGTACTACATTGGCATAAAGTGGCGTCAGTTTTTTGCGAATCACCCCAAGCGAATCAATTCTCTGTGCAAGGTCGCGAAACAGGGTGTTGTTAAATCTTACGATACAATCATAACTGCGGTAATTCCTGTTTTCGCCGGACTTGTCGCCGCGCAGCCAAGAGTCGGGAAATTGTGACGGGACAGTGTCGCGGATTATAGATGGATCGGCATTGCGGAATCGATAGATACTTTGTTTGGCATCACCGATAATCAGGTTCTCCTCTTCACGGCTCTCACTCTCTTTGAGCAGACGTTCCATATTTTCCCATTGCATACGGGATGTATCCTGGAACTCGTCAATTAGATAATGATTCAGCTTTGTGCCTATTCGCTCGTAGATAAAGGGCGCATCGTCATCTCCTACCACTCTGTGAATGATAGAGTTGGTTTCGCTAAGTTGCACCACATTGCTCCCGGTAAACAGCTCTGTTGAGTTATGTCGTATAATCTGCAGCAGAGCAAGGAAAGGGAGCTGAGGACGATAGAGTTGCCATAAGCGGGAGTCTGTCTTTGAATCCTCTTCCTTGACGGCATCTACGGCTGAATAGAAATCCTCGATGGCAGAATTTATCTCGCAGCGAGTGACGTCACTGAGGGACTTCATACCCTCTTTCTTTATATAATTACCGTTAGCAGTACGTTTGTAGCTGAATGAGAAATTACCTTCGACAGACTTTCTTATTCTCCCCTTGATATCCCTGATGCCCGAAACGAAATTGTCTGATTCGGGGAATTTTTCCAATATTTCGGCAAGAGAATTGGCTGCCTCACGCGCCTTTGCGACAATGGATTCCCTACGGTCGTTGAAATAAGAATCATAAGCATCATATACTTCACGGAGTTTGGCCGAATTTTCGAAATACTCGTCAAGCTTGATTCGACGCTCCTTATATTCCTCCGATTCCATACTTTTGGCTCGTTCCAACATACTTTTATATGCCGAATAACGTCCCTCTCGTTTTTGAAAGAGATCCCAACGGTCACCGCTGCCGGTTTTCTCTTGTTGCAGAAGATTGAGCCAATGACGCACTTGCATATCAGAGTCAGCATCATTGATGGAGCTTAGAGTAGCGTCAACTCCTACACGAGCCACCCATTCACTGTCAATCTCCACCTGATAGTTATCGCTTAAATCCGATTCGTATGCAAATGTTCGCAAAACTGTCTGAAAGAAGGAGTCGATGGTGGAAACATTGAAGTCCGAATAATTGATCAGCAATTCAGAGAGAGCCTTGGCACAGGCATGGCGTACCTCATCTTCGGATGCTTCGAGAAGGGTACAGAAATCAGCCAGATAATCTGTCTCCGGAGCATACTGTTTGCGTCCGGCAAGGTCAGCAAGGCGCTCCACAATGCGTTCCTTCATCTCATTAGTGGCCTTGTTGGTAAAAGTGATGGCAAGTATATGTGGCAAGGAGTCTTCCATCTCCTTGTCAGTGCGCAAACGTCGTTTACCCGATTCAGTCTTTGTAGAGATGAGATAGAGGATAAATCGTTGTGCAAGCGTATATGTCTTTCCCGAGCCGGCCGAAGCCTTGTATAGTTCTATCACGGCTGATTACGAGTTTATTTTAATCCCAACTAATTCAATTTACATTTATACCCCATCGCTTTGAGCATATCGGCTGCCTTCTGACGCCAATCACCTTGAAGAAGAATGTCACCCCCACGGCAACTTCCCCCGGTGCCTATTTTCTGTTTAAGCATTGCGGCAATCTCTTTGACTGATGAGTCATCACAGAGGAATCCCTCTATTAGTGTAGCGGTTTTCCCTTTCCGTTGGCGGCGGTCGATTAAGATGTGCAGCGGTTCTTTTTGTATTTCATTCTTTTTTGTGGCTTCTACTTCCGGCTCCGGAGCAGCTTCCGGAACCTCATTGCGTAAGCCGGCAAGGGCATCTTTCCAATCCATTTTTTTTGGTTTAGCATTTGTAGTATACAAACTTAGTAAAATTTTGCGAGATAGCCAAATAAGCGGTAGTATAAAAATGACTAAAAAAATATCGACGCCGAAAAATTCCGGCGTCGACCCTCTTAGTTCTTATACTGATACATCAGAAGATTACCTGCAGACGAGCCATAAATCCATTCAAATCGCGTGGACCGGCAAAATTGGTATCCCATGTATGTGTGTAGCTGTAATGCAGACGAGCTATCATATATTTATTGATATAATAGTTGAAAGTCACTGAGAAATCATTCATTCGGCCGCCATATACAGATGCTTTGCTGTCGGTCAATGAAGTATAGTTGTAATCAAGCACACATTCCAAAGACCCCGGTTTGGGAGTGGCCAGACCACCGTCCATTGTCGCATAGCTGTAAGAATCACCAATCAAAAGACCGCGAAGTGTGCAGTAGGCACCTTGCCCACGGAATGGTTTTAACTTCGGAATGGCAACTTCAGGGACACCGTCTATACGAATCTGACGACGATTCACTTGAATGAAGTAATACTGTGCTTCAAGAGCCACAGGACCATAATTAAGCAATAATTCAGGTGTGAATTTCCAGAGATTCTTGGCATGATCCACTGTAGCGTCGAGTGCTGTAACCTGTGCCACTCTTGTCGGGAAATTGCTCTTAAACTGGAATGAATTGTGAGGCGTGGTTGCATCGTTTACATTTTGCGGTGTTGCAAATCCCCCGCTGAAACCGATTTGAGCCACTTTACCCGTTTCGCATATCGGATGATAGACAAGGCGGCTGCGGAATCCATATCCCTCTTTGGTGAATTGAGAGGGATTGAGTATCACTGTAGTGGATTTCGGTTCAGCATGCATACTGGCTGTGGCCAGGAATTTGTCGTTGGCATATTCATACATCAAACCAATCTGTCGGGAATCGTTGAAAACGGCGTTGCTTACCGGTTCCTCCATAGTCGGTTTCATTGATGAGCTTGTGGCACTCTGCAAGCCATACTGGTGGATGAAAGAACCAAGACGCAAGAAGCTGTTATCTTTGAAGTTATATTGAAAATAGAGATCCTTGAGACCTACCTTATTGTAAGCAAATCCGACATCTATCTTAGCACTCCATTTTCCGTATTTCATCTTGACACCGAGACGAGCATCCGGGATTGCCACGCCATCAGGGAAAAGTTCTTTCTGCGGTGAGGCATATAATGCACCATCCAAAAGGATACGACCGGTAGGTTTAATCTCCAATTTTGGCTCTTCACTGTCTTGAGCAGCTATCCCTTGTACTCCAAGGAGCAATGCGGCAGCCGCCATATATATTGACTTCTTCATAATCTGAAAATTTAGTGTACGTTATTGTGTTATTTTGTCACTTTGCCGAACGTTTGCCGGGTTTTACTTTACCCTCCTTTTTGAGCTTGGCAAACTCTTTTTTCGCCTTGTCGAGCTGTTTGAGGAATCCTTCATCTGAATGTAAAGCCGCTACAGATGCGCTTCCCACTACACGACCGGCATCGATGTCGCTCTGCCAGTGGTATCCGCAAATCACACGGCTGTCACCCATCTGGTATCCGCGTTCCATGATTTCGTCAATACGGTCAGGATTAATCTCTGCGAGAACCAATGCAGTGGCCCATCCGATTGATGTATGCCCCGAAGGGTAGGAACCGTTAGTGCTGAGTTCGGCTTGTTGTTCCGGATTGCAGGTGTCTTCTCCAAAGAATGCGAATGGGCGTTGACGGTTGTAATAATTTTTAGCTTCACGGGTGGCAAGGTCGCCGGCATCTTCGCGCATACCGAGTACGAGAGTATAAATCTCGGGGGTGCCGTCGGATGTTATATCCACGCCAAACGCTTCTGAGAAAGCTCTGGGTACACCATCGCCATTGACGCGGGCATCCTGGAAGGCCTGCTCACCTCTTTCTGTGTTGCGCAGGGATTTCCCCCAATCATATCGAGCCTTGTCATAGAGGAATTGAACTGATTCGGCAGTAGGGGGAGGTGGCAGCAAGTCAAAGCTGTTGGCAGTTTCACCCTCTTCGAGGAAATAAAGTTCGGGGGTGGTGCGGTGGTCCTTAATCTTTTTTGTTTCTTGAGCTGTTGTGCCCACTGAGAACAATCCTGCCAATGCCACGGCGAGGATAATGTGCATTTTTCTATTCATATCGGTTAATTTATGGGTTTATTTTTTTAGTTGGATAGTTCCGAGTTTATATCCTTTGTATAAAGAATGTTCTTTTTTTTAAGGATTTTAAGGTAATTCTTAAAATTGTTAAATTTTTATTAAGTTTTATGTAAAACATCAAAGGCAAATAAAAAGTTTACCGGATGTGAAAAAAATATCACATCCGGTAAAAAAATATTGAAATACGATTTATTCCGGATTAGTAAGCGGAAAGGATTGAAGAAAGTGTTTCTATATTTTCCGCGCGGTTTACAAGCTCACTGTTTTGATTGTAAATGAAGTACATAGGAACTTCGGTTATATTGTAATCCCGAAGGGTTTTCCCGTCGATTTGAGTATCAGCGTAGACGGAAGTCCAAGGAAGATTTTTTGCAGCATCACGCCATGCGTATCGGTCGCCATCCACATTGACATGATAGAAATTGATGCGACCTGATTTGCTGTCGTATAGTTCACGAAGTTTTAATGTGATTTCAGGTGTGTTAGTGTCTTTTAAGCTTGTAAATATCAGCACAGTAGGTTTTCCGGGCTGTATTGTCTGCATTAGGGTCTTGTTGTTGCCGTCAATTCCCGGAAGAGAGATATCAATGACATCGAGCACAGTGGCATTCACAACATTTTTCTTCCCCATCTCACGATTACGTTTTTTTAGTCCTTGGAGAGCCATTTGCTCAAGCACGGCTGTTCGTGGATCATCGGGATTAAAGTTCTTAAATATCGTGGCCACAGCGTTGAAATATTTCAAATCCTCGCTGCGTGTAGGGTCATAGAGGAGTTTGCCGTCAAGGCTCTTTGTTAGGACATAATAGCTGATTAGTTTCCCTTTGCGGTCTTTGATGTATTTATTGAAGACATCGCGTTTAAACTGTTCGCGAGCGGTATCATCCTTAGATATCAGTTTGATCGCTTCTTGGTCAAAAATAGCAAAATCGCGGGCTTGTTCCGATCCTTCAAGTGTATAGCTGACGCCAAAATTTTTCAAAGTAGTGTTAAGACTGATATTCTCAGTGCTGTCCACCGGGAAATATATATAACGTCCGTCTACTGAGAGTCGATAAATTTCAGGGCGGTCAGCGGCAGCTACATTTAATTTAAATTTTCCGTTATTGTTTGTGTGGGTGCTGTCGATAGGTGTCCAATAGCCGTTATAGTCAGCTTTTTCCACTACAACCGACATATCATCTGCCCCTTCAATCACGCCCGAAACGCGAAATGTATCATCCGAGGAACAGCCTTCGGCCAATGTTGCGACTGCAAATATAAATCCGTATATCTTTTTCATATTTCAAATCATTCATCTGCAAAGTTACGATTTTTTCTTATCATTTCAAAATATTATATCACTATCCGTCCCATACTGATATTACTATTGTCTGTCTTAAGAATTTTTTGTATTTTTGCACTTTAAAACATATAGATTATGTCGCAAGCGAAAACAAACAATGACGAGCTCCTGCAAGAAGGAGGACTCGCTACAAAATATGAGCCGCATGCAGTGGAAAACCGCTGGTATGCCTATTGGATGGAACATAGATTGTTTCATTCAGAGCCGGATGACAGAGAGCCGTTTACTATCGTAATCCCACCACCCAATGTCACCGGTGTGCTCCACATGGGACATATGCTCAATAATACCATCCAGGATATTCTTGTGCGACGCGCAAGAATGGAGGGTAAAAATGCCCTCTGGGTGCCCGGTACTGACCATGCGGCTATCTCTACCGAAGCCAAGGTGGTGGCAAAGTTGGCTGCCGAGGGTGTCAAAAAAACTGACCTTACACGCGAACAATTTCTTGATCATGCCTGGGATTGGACTCACAAATATGGCGGTATAATCCTCGAACAGCTCAAAAAGCTCGGAGCCTCTTGTGATTGGGAACGCACTGCATTCACAATGGACGAGATTCGTTCCAAAAGCGTTATCCGAGTCTTTGTAGAGCTTTACCGTAAGGGCCTTGTATATCGCGGTGTCAGAATGGTCAATTGGGATCCTCAGGCTTTGACTGCGCTCTCTGATGAGGAGGTGATTTACAAAGAGGAACAGAGCAAGCTGTATCATCTAAAATATAAAGTGGAAAATGACCCGGAAGGGCGATACATTGTTGTGGCTACTACTCGTCCGGAAACAATATTGGGAGATACGGCTGTATGTGTCAATCCGAATGACGAGCGTTACACCTGGCTCAAAGGGAAAAGAGTGATAGTCCCGATGGTGGGAAGATCCGTTCCTGTCATCATGGATGAATATGTAGAAATGGATTTCGGTACCGGGTGTCTTAAAGTTACTCCGGCACACGATGTCAATGACTATATGCTCGGTGATAAGTATGGCCTGGAAAGTATTGATATCTTCAATGATAACGGGACAATCTCCGAACAAGGAGGAATGTATGTCGGTATGGACCGTTTTGATGTCCGTAAGCAGATAATGATTGATTTGGCTCAAAAGAATCTTGTGGAGAAAGTGGAAGACTATGTCAATAAGGTTGGACACTCTGAACGTACTGACGCTGTTATCGAACCAAAACTTTCCATGCAATGGTTCGTCAAGATGGATGAACTTGCCCGCCCGGCTCTGGACGGGGTGGAGAATGATGAGATTCGTTACGTGCCGCCTAAATTTAAAAATCTTTACCGACATTGGATGACCAACATCAAGGATTGGTGCATATCACGTCAGCTGTGGTGGGGGCATAGAATCCCGGCATATTTCCTTCCGGAGGGCGGATTTGTAGTGGCTGAGAACGATGAGGAAGCTCTTCAACTCGCAATTGAGAAGAGCGGTAATCCTGCATTGACCCTTTCTGACTTGAAACGAGACCCCGACTGTCTGGACACATGGTTCTCTTCCTGGTTATGGCCTATTTCTCTTTTTAACGGTATCCTTGAACCTGACAACAAAGAGATTAATTATTACTATCCCACATCTGACCTTGTGACAGCTCCTGACATCATATTCTTTTGGGTGGCACGAATGATAATGGCCGGATATGAATTTATGGGTAAAAAACCATTTGGAAATGTTTATTTCACCGGTATAGTACGCGACAAAATCGGGCGAAAAATGTCCAAATCGTTGGGTAATTCTCCCGACCCGCTCGATCTAATTGATAAATTCGGTGCCGATGGGGTAAGAATGGGTCTGATGCTCGGTGCTCCGGCCGGACAAGATATCATGTATGATGACTCACTCTGCGAGCAAGGACGCAATTTCTGTAATAAAATATGGAATGCGTTCCGACTCGTCAAAGGATGGAATGTAGATGAAACAATTGACCAACCTCAGACGGCTCATCTCGCTATTGAATGGTTTGAAGCAACCATGCAGCGCACATTGGCCGAAGTGGAAGACCTCATGGGTAAATTCCGTATTTCTGAAGCTCTTATGGCTACATTCAAACTCTTCCGTGATGAATTCTCATCCTGGTATCTCGAAGTGGTAAAACCGGCATATGGCGCACCGATTGACGGTAAGACATACAAAGCTACACTCGATTTCTTCGATATACTCCTGCGTATGCTTCATCCTTTCATGCCGTTTATTACCGAAGAATTGTGGCAACACCTTGCAGACCGCAAAGAGGGGGAAAGTATTATGTATGCTCAGCTTCCCAAATCTTCCGGTTATGACGCATCAAAAATAACCTCTTTTGATTTGCTTAAAGAGGTTATAGCCGGAATCAGAACAATCCGTTTAAAACGCCAGATTCCCAATCGAAATACTCTTACATTACAGGTGACAGGAAATCGCGATACCAAACTTGACTCTATAATTATCAAGATGGGAAATCTTGATGGCATTGAGGCAGTAACTGAAAAATCCCCGACATCCGCGTCCTTTATAGCCGGTAGTAACGAGTATTCCATACCGTTGGAAGACAATATTGACAAAGACGAGGAGCGCCGCAAACTTGAAGCCGAGCTCAAGAGATATGAGGGATTTCTTACCGGGGTTAAGAAGAAGCTGTCCAACGAGAAATTTGTGGCAAATGCTCCGGAGGCTGTTGTAGCACTTGAACGTAAGAAAGAGAGTGACGCTACATCAAAACTGGCTGCAATCCGAGCGGCCCTTGAAGCTCTCTAAATCGGGCTGATTCTCGATTAATCAAGATATAAAAGGTTTCGCGGTTTGAAGTATCCGCGAGGCCTTTTCTCTCGATTTGACCTTATTCTCCTGATTTGACCTTTTCTCCGATATAGACGTTATGGAACCGATTATAAAAAATTGATGAGTGCAATCATGCACTCATCAATCGTAATATCTATTTATCTTTTCTATTATTCTTTACGACGAGGACGCTGTGGACGAGGTCCACGGTCGCCTCTTTCGCCATCGCGGCGTTGCGGACGGGGTCCGCGGTCGCTGCGTGGACGGGCTTCGCGTTCTACATATCCTTCCGGTTTCTCTGTAAGAGCACGCATTGAGAGGCGATATTTTCCGGTTTTTTTGTCAATCTCGATGAGTTTGACTTTCACCTTGTCACCCTCTTTAAGACCGGACTGCTCCATGGAGTCGAGACGATTCCATGAAATTTCGCTGATGTGAAGCAGACCGTCGCGTCCGGGCATAAACTCTACAAATGCACCGAAATCAAGTATGGAGCGAACAGTTCCGTCGTAGGTCTCTCCTTCCTCAGGTTGAGCTACAATGGCTTTGATGCGGGCAAGTGCCTTATCAATGCTCTCTTTGTCTTTGGATGCGATTTCTACGCGACCGATTCCAAGATTCTCATCCTCTTCAATGGAGATGGTGGCTCCTGTCTCTTCCTGAATGCCTTGTATCACTTTACCTTGAGGACCGATTACGGCTCCTATCATCTCTTTAGGAATCTCAAGTGTTACGAGTCGTGGCACATGGGGCTTATAGTCTTCGCGAGCCTCAGGGATGGTGTCGTGGATTATGCCTAAGATGTGCATACGTCCCTGACGTGCTTGCTCAAGTGCTTTTTCAAGTACTTCATAGCTCAATCCGTCACACTTGATGTCCATCTGAGTGGCTGTGATACCTTTTTCGGTACCGGTCACCTTGAAGTCCATATCACCAAGGTGGTCTTCATCTCCGAGTATGTCGGAAAGGACTGCATATTTCACATTGTCAGTGTCAGATATAAGACCCATTGCCACACCGGCTACGGGGCGTTTCATCTTCACACCGGCATCAAGAAGGGCGAGCGTTCCACCGCATACTGTAGCCATTGATGATGAGCCGTTACTTTCAAGGATGTCACTGACAATACGGCATGTGTAAGGGAAATTGTCCGGGAACATTCTCTTGAGGGCACGATGTGCCAAATTGCCATGACCAATCTCACGGCGTCCTACACCACGTTGAGGGCGAGCCTCGCCAGTGGAGAAGGGGGGGAAGTTATAGTGAAGCAGGAAACGTTCTTTGCTTTGATTAAGCACATCATCCACAATCTTCTCGTCAAGTGTTGTTCCAAGAGTGGCTGTTACGAGTGCCTGGGTCTCACCGCGAGTAAATACGGCTGTTCCGTGAGGTCCGGGGAGATAATCCACTTCGCACCAAATGGGGCGTATTTGAGTTGTTTTGCGGCCGTCAAGACGAATTCCTTCGTCGAGCACGCATCGACGCATTGCCTCTTTTTCTACATCGTGATAATAGCGTTTCACCATAGCGATACGCTGGTCGTCAGTATATTTTTCTGCCTGTTCTTCAGTGAGTTCAGGGAGATTCTCTATGTATTCATCGCGGATTGCCTTGAAAGAGTCGTTGCGCCAGTGCTTGTCAGCGTTTCCGGCTTTAGCTATTGCATAAGCTTTATCATAGCATTTTTCTCGAACGTCGGCACGAAGTTCATCGTCGTTAATTTCGTGGCAATATTCACGTTTTGTCTCTTTCCCGGCCTCTTTCATAAGCTCAATTTGAGCAAGGCAGTGTTTTTTGATTTCAGCGTGAGCCACTTTGAGAGCTTCGAGTAATTCTGCTTCCGAGACTTCGTTCATCTCACCTTCCACCATCATAATATTGTCGTAGGTGGCACCGACCATAAGCTCAATATCTGCACGTTCTATCTGGTCGAAAGTGGGATTAATCACCCATTCACCGTCCACTCTTGCCACTCTGACCTCAGAGATAGGTCCCTGGAATGGAATGTCGCTCACCATAAGAGCAGCTGATGCTGCTATGCCGGCAAGTGCATCGGGAGCCTCGTTTTCGTCTGCTGAATACATTGTTACGTTGACGAAAGTCTCGGCATGGTAATTGTCCGGAAAGAGGGGACGAAGCACTCGGTCCACAAGGCGGGATGTGAGAATTTCATAATCAGATGCACGTCCTTCGCGTTTAAGAAATCCTCCGGGATAACGACCTATAGAGGCGTATTTTTCTTTATATTCTACTGTGAGAGGCATGAAGTCAACGCCCTCGTTGGCTTCTTCGGCGGAACATACGGTAGCGAGCAACATCGTGTTGCCCATTCTGACTTCTACCGCACCATCGGCTTGTTTGGCAAGCTTGCCGGTTTCGATTGTGATGGTTCTCCCGTCACCCAGCTCGATGGTTTTTTTAACAGGTTTCAACATATATATTTCTTCTTCGTAAAATCGTGCAAAGATACAAAATTTCAGCGTGATTCCCAAACATTTCGCCTTTCTTGTTGCGCATTTGGTAAAAAAAGCGGGCAATTAGTGTAAATTTATCTATTTTGAGCAATCTTTTTTTAGTCTGTCAGCGTTGTATTTCTATATCTCGTTTTGAGAATATTGATTAATAAACTCAACTTTCGCAAGCTTTAACTTGCGAAAAGTTAGGAGGTTGAAGGTTAGAGGTTAGAAAATTATCGAAAAATTTAACTCAACGACGTTCCATAAACCATAAACTATAAACCATAAACTATAAACCATAAACCTCAAGTTTCCAAGTTGCAGGGCAACTTGAGAAACTTGAATTATTAAAGTAAAAACACACATTCCGCTATGAAAAAACTGATTCTATTGCTGAACTTGATAATAGCCGGTGTACTTTCCGGATTTTCACAATCACCCGATTTTATCCGAAAAGAATTTTCAAACAATGTCAAATATATTAAAGAGAGTCTACCTCGACGGGTCAACGATCGTATGACATGGAAGAGTCTTGATTATAACGACAAGAATAAAATGATTGTGTTGACATACGAGTTTGCGGACATCACGTCACCGCTTAGTTGGGAAGAGGCTCAGAAATATTATGAAAGTAATCTTGTCACTTTGCGTGATTCATATAAGCGTTCTACCGATGCATTGGTGAAATATGCCGTGGATGGTGAGATGATTCTGCGCTTTGCATATATCTCTCCCAATGGTGATCCGATAGCTACACTTGATTATCCTTCATCAGTATTGAAGGATTGATACGTAGAGGTCGTACAAATCTATGACTTTTTAAAATCTGTACCCGACACATAATGAGAGTGTTTCGGTGGCATTAAAAAGTGAATAATTATGGCTGCGATACCAGTGTCCGTCCATTTTCATAGTAACACCGGTAAAGAAGTCGTGCAGATTGTAAACAAGTGCCATTTTCCCCTTGATATTCATTGAAAGAATATTGCGTGCTCCCTCCAGGGAGTCCTCGTAACAGTGGTTTATTCCGATAGAAGGTACGGCGGTGACATTCAATATCCACCGTTTTGAAAAGACAAGATTATATCCGTATCCAATCAGAAGACAATAATTTTTGTAATGGAAATTATAGTCGGCCGGATTTATTGTCAGATAGGGGAGAAGATGAGCTGGCAGTGTGCGGAAGTCGATGTTGATGGATTGGTCGCCGTATGAAAATCCGAATATAAAAGAGCCTTGTGATCTTTTTTGTATCTTTGAAAATCCGTAGGCAGCTCCTTCAGAATATCTTTTGTTGTTGAGAAAATAATAGAGATCAATTCCGAGAGATGACATGGAGACACCTGAGATTGGAGCGTAGATGAGATGTCCGTTGTTGTAATCACCGAAAGTGCGAATGACATTTCCGCCTGTATTGGTCCAATAGAAGAGATTGGCGCTGAAAAGTGCGCAGGTGAATCCGAAATCCCATCGTTTCATGTTTTGCGGCTGATTGCTGATTATGTTTGTCATATCCCATTGATACCCGACACTCACTGCCATGTATTGAAGATATGGACCGAGGTTGGCGGTGATATTGCTCATCATTCGGATATTCATTTTGTGGCCGAGCGTCATGGCGTAACTGTCAAGGAGATTGTCGTTCTTCAAATATGCTTTCCATCGTCTCCCCGTACCCTCTACATATTCCGGGTCGTATGTATTGAAGAATTTGTCTGCCCAATTATAAACTTTTACGCATAAACCCACAAATTTGGGATATACAATAGTCGTGTCTTTGAGGTTGAGTTGGCCGCGTAGCATCATTTTCCACCACGTAGGTTCTGTTTCTTTGCGTGCATATGTGGTGGTGAATGTATTAAATATGACTGCCGTTGAGTCAGGTGAAAGTTCGTTTTCGCGGTGTTTGGTAATTCTTATTTCGTCATAATGTTTGTCGTCAGACGGATAATCATCGCGGGTAATCGATGCCGGTGCACATATAATGGAATCAGCAGCAGGATAGCGGTATATATCAATGCGTGTTTTCTCAATGATTCGTATTGTATCTACATCAGATGATGGTGCGGCATAACAATTTAACAGAACCATGATAAATAAAATGAGTAAAGATACTCGCTGCAGAAATAATTTTCTCGGCATGTATGTGTTTTTTCGTGATATTCCGTTGTTATTATTCAATTCTGACAAATGTTATTTGGGATACGTTTACAAATTGATTGTCAACAACCTCTAAATATCTCCATGCTCCTTTAAGAGTCGAAGTGCATCTTCGGCCTCTGATTCATCTACATACATTATCACGCCGCCGACATTTGCTTCCGGTGCCGGAAAGACGCTGCTGAGTGCTGTCTGCTCAACACTGCTTTGTATACCATGTCCGGCAAGCATCCCTTTTGCTATATAAGCTGCCTCATTATTGGGGAATGTCGCTATCTGTATCATTTTTATTCTCGGTTTGGGGTGTTTTGTCTGATGTTCCTTTGATACCAATTTCGTTGAGCTTCTGCTGATATCGCCGTGCATTTTGCATATGTTCTTCGTAAGATTCGGAGAAGTTATGATACCCAGAAAAATCCTCTTTGGCACACATATACATATAAGGATGTGGTTTGCTATCCAGAAGCGCGTCAATGGTTGAGACGCTTGTGGTGCGAATCGGCCCCGGTGGCAACCCGGCATATTTGTATGTGTTGTAGGGTGAATTAACCGAAAGCATTGGAGTGGTCACTCGCCGTATAGTGAAATCGTTCAACGCGAAACGTACAGTAGGGTCGGCCTGAAGCTTCATCCCCTTTTGTAATCTATTGAGATACAGACGCGTGATTATCCCTTTTTCATCTGCTTTAAGTGTCTCTTCGTCTGCTATTGAAGCTATTATCACCGCTTCTGCCGGCGATATCCCAAGTGCGTCCGCTTTACGTTTTCTCTCATCATTCCATACCTCTTGATAATGTTTCCCAATCTTGTGAACAAGTGCATTTGGTGTAGAATCCCAATACAACAGATAGGTATCATCCAGGAACAGTGCCATAGCCTGAGAGGGTTTAAGCCCATAATTTGCAAGTGTTACAGAATCGGTAATTGTATTTTTTAGTTCTTCGGGCTTGAAGTTCATTTTTTTAGCTATTCGTTCACACATAAGGTCGAGCGATCTGAATCCATTGATGGTGATTTTGACAGGTGTCTGCGGTCCGCGAGCCAACAATCTGCCTGCTTTTAACGGACTCATTCCGTCCTCGATATTATATGCACCATGGCGGGTGGCTGCATCGGCGCCAAGTGAATGAAAGATTGTCATTACTTTGTCGGAGTAGGATTTGTCAAAGTATTTTGACAGAGTGTCCGACAATTGTTTATCATTTGCATCGCGAGGAATTCTGACGATGGTGTCACCCTTCGCACTCATAAAAAGAAAGGGCGCTCCCATGCCGCATAAAAGCACAACAATTATACATGCCACACCAATCAGTATAGCTGCTTTCTTGCGACTTTTATTAGGAGTCTCGTGATTTTTATTCATATCGTAATTAGTGGAATTTATTGATATATTGAGAGATTATGCGAGCATCATCCGGGGTGATATTGGCTATGGGGAGAGAAATCTCCCGCTCGGCAAGAGATTCGGTCAATGGCAATGGTTTATGATGCAAATTTTTCATACAGGGTTGCAAATGTGGAGGAGTAGCGTAATGGATATCTGTTCCGATACCATTGTCTGATAAATAGTTGCGAAGAGTCTGACGGATACTCGGCTCTATAGTGTGTATCGGATATTGATGCCATACCTGACGACGATCCTCAAAAATTTTGGGTGTCTTCACTGCTTCATTGTAAATTGACTCGGAATAAGTTTCTGCTACCATGCGCCTCCGCTCTGTATCCTCCGACAGACAACGCAACCTAACCCGAAGAAATGCAGCTTGAATCTCATCAAGACGACAATTGTAGCCACAATAAATATTATGATAGCGGTAATCACTCCCATAATTTGCCAAAGCCTTGATTGTCATAGCCAATTCTTTGTCGCAGGTAAGGACAGCTCCACCATCACCTAGTCCACCAAGATTCTTTGTGGGATAAAAACTGAAGGCTGCTGCATCTCCAAGCAATCCGGTCATCCGGCTGCCATGCAAACCATCTTGTGCCGCCTCAGCTGCAATAGCCTGAGCATTATCCTCGATAATCAGCATGCCTGCATCTTTCCATCGGGTTATTATTTCCCGATTCCAACAGGGATTGCCATAAAGATGCACAAGAAGTACCCCCTTGGTACGACTCCCCATAAATTTGTCAGCCAAGCCGAAATCAAGGCAAAAATCGTCATTGTCCGGCTCCACAAGCACCGGAGTAAGCCCGAATTCCATCAAAGGAAGTATCGATGCAATGTATGTGTTTGCCGGAACAATTATCTCATCACCCTTTTGCAAATGTCCGGATTCGATATATGCTCTGAAAATAAGACGCAAGGCATCAAGACCATTGCTTACACCCACAGCATAACCTCCACCACACAATTCGGCCAATTCTTGTTCAAATCCCTCAGTCTCCGGGCCATGCAGATATCTACCCGATTTTATGACTCGCGACGCTGCTTGCTCAAGTTCTTTGCTGCAGCCCAATACACTCCGGTCAAGTCGTAAAAACGGATATCGCATCGCCAATATTTTTTGAATCCTTACTTCTCAAAATCTTTTACTTTGCTCAGATATTCTTCATAATCACGAATATAATCTTCCTCTTCGTAATGATGTGAACATAGAGCCAAACACACAGTCCCCGTTGTGAAATTATGCATCGAATCCCACACACCCGGAGGTATCAACACCCCCTTGTTGCTGCGGTTCATGGGAATGATAACCTCTTCGCGGCCGTCCGTCAGATGAAGGTCGAACGAGCCGCTAACGGCTATCAGCACAGTTGAATTCTCATAATGTGCGTGACCACCTCGCGTTTCGCCTCCGGGTACATCATAAATATAAAATACCCGTTTAATTGCAAACGGCACATGACAACCTCCCTCTATGAAAGAGAGGTTGCCGCGTGGATCGCATACTTTTGAAAATTCAAACTGCCTTACTTTATCGAGCAGCCCCATTTCTTTTATTTCTTATCTTTTACCCGCTCCAATTGCGGTTCAAGCGCAGCTATGCACAAATCTATTGCTTCTTCAAAACTATCGGCAACCTTGGATGCAAAAAGGTCATTTGTACCGGGAACCATTAATTTTATGCCCGCTTCCTTATTGAGTGATGTCTCGGGCTTTACTACACGAAGGTTAATCTCTGCACTTTCGATGCACTCGTTGCGCCTTGCTAATTTCTCTATTTTTTTATTGACAAATGCTGTGAGCTTTTCTGTGATGTCAAAGTGGATTGCATTGATTGTGATGTCCATAATCCTGATGTTTTGTTTGTTATTTCCTTTTCGGACGTATGTGAGGTCGGAGGCATTTACTAATTGTTTTATCACGTCCTTTATTTCATAACAATATTGCACCTTTCTTGTTTTGGAATATCCGCATTTTAAGTTTTATTATTAAACATCCTATTAACCTGTCTTTACTTTCTTATTCTATTCCTTCCCCTTTTTGCTGCGCGGATGTGCCCGCTTGTAATTGTCAAGTAATTCCGACGTAGTGATGTGGGTATAGATTTGTGTAGTGCCAAGACTTGAATGTCCCAGCATCTCTTTGACGCTGTTTAGATCCGCGCCATTATTCAGCATCGCTGATGCAAATGTGTGTCGCAATGCGTGTGAACTCTTCTGCGGGGCACTCGTCTGCGACAATAACTTCTTCACAGCACCATGCACTATCCCTGCCGTTATTCGCTTACCCTTATTGATTATCATCGGCTTGTGTGAAGTGAAATCCGGCATCAACTCCGGATAAATCTCATCGCGCAACTTGATATATCGCTTTATTTCGTCCACCAGTTCATCCGGCATCGGAAGAAGTCGCATCTTGCTCCGCTTCCCATGTATCATCACTTTCCTGCCTACAAAATCCACATCATCATCATTGATGCATACTACCTCATTTCGTCGAAGTCCAAGTGAATACATCAGGTTGATTATCAGGTGGTCACGTACTTCCTTGAAATTCCGGTCATCAACATCCTCCCCAAGCAGATTCTCCATCTCGTCCACTCTCACCACCTTGGGCAGCTCGTGACGCCGAATCGGAACTTTAAGCTCCTTGGTCGGATTGGTCTCTATTATTTTTTTTATCATCAAATAACGAAAAAATGTGCGTAATGATTGCAATTTTCTCGCCATTGTGCTTGTACGTGCTGACCCAAGTGCCTGCGCCTTCATCCATCTACGGATATCATCCCGACTCACTTTCTTCCATTCAACCGTTAATCCATCGCTCGAATCATGTGAAATTGTTACACATCCCGACACCTGGAGGTGTTTCTTCAAGAATGAAGAAAATAGACACAAATCAGTCAGATAGGCTCTGACTGTAAGCTCGGAACAATATCGCTCATAAAGCAAATATGATTTGAACCCCATCAAGGTCTCATCATTGCTAAAATCAATATTTTCAACGCTCTTTAATGCCATAAATTCTCCGTTACATCTCTTGCCTAATCCCTATTTTTCGCAGGTTAATGCTTGCAAAAGTTGAGTTATTTTATATAGCCTCTTTAATTATACGAACTTCAAATTTCTGAGTTTTCGCAGGTTTGCAATTTGCGAATCCAATATATTACTAAAATGTGATGGCAATTTGTTCCCAATCAACAAATATTATCGAATGTAATCAGCATCCATTCAATAGATTATCTTCCAATGAGTATTCTCGTCAATTTTTAGATACCTCTCATTGGAGTTTCTCAACCAATCAATATTATCAACTGTAATAGTTCACCCGTTACCAAAGATTAGATACTTCATTAGAGAGTGCTGACCAAAATCTATAATCTCCAATGAATTTTACAAGCTGCCGTTATTTATATGCCAACCACAAAAACCTTGCAGAGGCATATGTCTCCGCAAGGTCATTATTTGTTGCTTGTTTCTTTCAGCTTACTTATAGGTTGTAATCTCTTTGACCTCTTATTTATTTTTCAATTCCGAGAATTTTCCCGGTATGTTTCTTATTTTAAATTTGAGGCCTGAAAGTTGAGGCTTAGTGTTGCTCTTATAAATCCCCGTTATGAAAATCAACGGATTTCTCCCAAAATCTCAACTTTCTCATGTTGTCGAGCGACTTGCACAACTTGTATTTTCGATTGACAACCTTCGATAAAAGCCGACGAGTGGATATTACTGCTCTGCCTGACGAAGCTGCTGCACATAGATAGCCTTGGCCATCTTCTTGCGGTTTACTACGCTTGGCTTCTGGAATGCCTGACGGCTTCTGAGCTCTTTGATAACTCCTGTTCTTTCGTATTTGCGCTTGAATTTCTTAAGGGCGCGTTCGATGTTCTCGCCTTCTTTTACTTGTACTATTAACATATTTTGTTCGTTTGTTTTTGATTTCTATATTGTTACGTTATTTTATCCCCCGAAGAATATTTCTCCGGGGCGTTTTGCGCTGCAAAATTAGTTATTTTATTCCATTGTGCAAAATTTTACACAATTTTTAACATTAACTTTTCTCTTTTTTTATTTTCGTATTTTCGATCAATACATCTCCACATTAATGTACTTCCTCAGGATCTTCATGGCCGAAATCGTACCATTTTGAATACATAAGATAGTTCTTGGCTATCTTAATATTCATTTCCTTGGCCTTTTCCGGTTCTACCATCTTGACAAATTTTGCCGGAGAACCGGCCCACATTTCGTGAGCTCCTATCTTGGTGCGACTCAACACTACCGACCCTGCGGCTACAAGCGCGCCTTCACCTACCACGGCATCATCCATCACTACGGCTCCCATGCCTATCAAGGCATAGTCATGAATCTTTGCTCCATGAATAACTACATTGTGACCTATTGATACATCATTCCCAATCTCAATAGTGGATTTCTTATATAAGGTGTGCAAAACACTCCCGTCCTGAATGTTGACACGGTTACCTATCTTTATGGCATTGACATCTCCTCGCAACACGGCATTATACCATACGCTGCAGTCGTCACCCATCACAACATCTCCAACTATTACCGCTGTCTCGGCAAGAAAACAATTCTTCCCAATCTTTGGCGTATATCCAAGTAATGGTCTTACTATTGCCATTTTCTATTATTTTGTTTTTTTATGTGATACTTAAATTTCGCGCGTCTTCTCTGCAAGCCATGCCTGCTCCTCCGGCTGCAACAGCGGTGTCAAACGCTCTCTTACTTTCTTGTGATAATTATTTAACCAGCTCTTCTCGCTGTCGGTAAGCATTGTGATGTCAAACAACCGCAAATCAAACGGGAACAGTGTCAATGTTTCAAAATGATAGAATTGACCGAATTCTGTCTTCATTGAAGGTCTCGTCACTATCAAATTTTCACAACGGATACCATAACGACCCTCAAAATAGATACCCGGCTCATTGCTCGTTACCATCCCCGGCTGCAGCGGTGTGGGATTAATGTTTAATCTGATATTCTGAGGACCTTCATGGCAATTGATGAAGAAGCCTACACCATGTCCCGTGCCGTGATAATATGCTTTACCTTCATCCCATAAGAATTGACGGGCAAGCACATCAAGCTGATGCCCTGTAGTACCCTCCGGGAAAACTGCCTGCGCCAAAGCGATATGGCCTTTCATTACCAATGTAAAATCGTGAATCTGCTCGGCAGTAGGTGTCCCCAACGCTACAGTTCGCGTAATGTCAGTAGTGCCATATGTATATTGACCACCTGAATCCACAAGTAGAAGTCCGTCTCCAACGATGGCTATGTCGCTCTCCTCAGTTGCCTCATAATGTACGATTGCTCCATGCTCGTTCCATCCAAGAATCGGGGCAAAACTCTCGTCCACGCAGCTCGGATCTGCAAGACGAAGCGCGCGAAGTCGTTTGCTCAACTCCAATTCCGTCAATTTGCCGGCAGGATATTCACGCTCCACCATCATAAAGAATCGCGTCAATGCCACACCGTCTTTCTTCATCGCGGTCTCCCAGTTTTTCAACTGCGTGTCGTTCTTGACACTCTTTAGCTTTGCCAGGCCACTGCCGCCAAACACCGGAGTGCAGCCAAGCTTGTCATACATCCCGCGTGATGTCTTCTCCGGATCTATGAGCAATCGTGTACTCTTTGGCAAAGCTGCCACAAAGTCCAATACACTGTCGTATGGACGTACCTCTATATGATATTTATCAAGATGTTTCTTGACTTCATCCGTCATCTTCTCCGGATCTACAAACAACACTCTCTGTGTATCACTCAAATACAGATAAGAGACAAACATCGGAGAAAAATTGATATCATTGGCTGTACGTACATTGGTCACCCAAGCGATATCGTCAAGAGCTGAAAGCATTACTGCATTGGCAAGCTCACTTTTTACCTCTGTCAATACTCGTGATATCTTGCTGTCAACACTCTCGCCCACTATCTTCTCGTCATGAACAAAAAGCTTGTTCATCGGACGTGAGGGACGATCCTTATATATATAATCAAACTGCGGGAAATTGTCGTTCAGTTTAATGCCGTTGTCATTCAACTCCTGCTCCAGACGCTGGGCAAAGGATATAGAGAAGGTCATACCATCAATCCCTACAGTCTGCCCCGCCTGCATGTGTTCCGTTACCCAATCTATCAGGTCCACAGCCTCCGGACCATCCTCCTTCATCATCTTGAATCCGGTATCCTTAAGCTGATCCTCTGCTTGAATGAAATAACGGGAGTCTGTCCAGCAATATGCTTGATCCTGAAGCACCACTGCAGTGCCGTTCGTGCCGTTCCCCGACCAAAAACCGGTCAGCCACTCTCTTCCGCGCCAATGGTGCGGCGGAATCTCACTCTGATGCGGGTCTGTCCCGGTGATTATTACACAATCTATACCGTGTTCTTTCATTGCCTGACGCAATGACGTCAAATATTCAAAATTCTTTTTCATGGTCTTGCGGATGTTTTCGCAAAATTAACATTTTTTTTTCAATCTTCAATCCTTAAAATCAAAATTTTTGTTATATCGCTTGCTTCAATCCTGAATTTTTCATAATTTTGCACACAGTTTCCATCTGTGAGCAATTATGGTGGATGCCTCGGCAGTTTCGAGATTTTTTTTTCTCGGCCTCATGTCTGATTTATCTCGTATGAAAATGGATATACTTGACAACATAATTTTATTCGAATCACAAGAGGAACATGACAATCTCCTTCCTCTCTCGTTTACTCGCCCTATAGCCGATTTTCGCGTTGGTATTAATACAATTCGCCATAAATGGGAAAGCTCTTGTCAAGGTGCCGTTTCATACCTGCCGGTAGCATACCTCCGCGAAAAATTCCCGGCTATTCAAGCTCCCGTCTCCTTATATATAAGAGGTAGCGTTCTCCCCAATTCCAATCTTGTACATGCAGTTAATATGCTTGCTCCGGGACAAGCCCTCGTTAATGACGGATTCCTGCTCGCCGCACGTTGCTCAGCCGAAGATTTCGCCCAATCAAAATTCGAAAAAATAGAATTTGACGGACAATATGACGCAATCCGGTATCCATTCGATATTTTTCTCCTTAACGCCAAAGCTATAGAAGCTGATTATCGCCGGATTGTTAAAGGAAGAACATCCCGGCCACTTCCACAATGGTGTACACTTATCGGGAATCCCAAATTATCCGACGGAACACCCTCATACTTTATCGAAGAAGGTGCTGAAATATTACCCTCTGTCATCAACGTCACAAAAGGTCCGATATACTTCGGTAAAAACAGCATCGTCATGGAAGGCGCAACTCTCCGCGGTCCCGTCGCCCTCTGTAGAAATGCCAAAATTCGTATGGGCGCCAAAATATATGAAGGTTCCACATTCGGCCCGTTCTGCAAAGTCGGTGGAGAAGTGGATAATGCAGTTCTCTTTGCATTCTCCAACAAGGCTCATGACGGTTATCTCGGAAACGCAGTAATAGGGGAGTGGTGTAATATAGGTGCAGGAGTCAACTCATCAAACCTCAAAAACGACTATACCAAAATCCGAATCTGGAATTATCCCACACACTCTTTCATGCGTACCGACCTCCAATTCTGCGGACTTATAATGGGCGACCATTCAAAAGCCGGTATCAACTGTATGTTCAATACCGCAACCGTCGTTGGTGTCGGAGTCAATATCCATGGAGCCGGATTCCCCAGAACATTTATCCCAAGCTTCTCCGAAGGCTCCCCCACAGGCGGATTTAAAGATGTGCCACTCAAAAAATTCTATCAAATAGCCGAACGTGTTATGCAACGCCGTGACATACCACTGATGGAAAGCGACAAACGCATCTACGAACAAATTTACAAAATAGCATCTGAATACAAACACTCCTGAAAACATACTCACCGCGAATATCCCCCCTCAAAAACGATCAGTTAATACCCTGTGCATACACACATTCCGGCGTCAACTTTTATAAAAAATGCAAAAAAAAACCGGAATTACTTGCATAATCCACTAAAAATTAGTAACTTTGCAGCGCTTTTTGGAGCTATATCCAAGATGATTGTTCCACTATGTTTCTGTGATTCAGAAGCTTAGGTGGTATAATATGGTGTGGTAGAGTCTTCTTTAAAGCGCATTGTCTCAGCTCTGAAATGAGACGAAAACAAGAGTTTTAACAAAAATTAATATAAACAGAGACAAAGAATGCCTACTATTCAGCAATTAGTAAGAAAAGGACGCGTAGCTCTCAAGGAAAAGAGCAAATCGCCTGCTCTCGATTCCTGCCCGCAGCGTCGCGGCGTTTGTGTCAGAGTATACACCACTACCCCTAAAAAGCCTAACTCAGCCATGCGTAAAGTGGCTCGTGTAAGACTCACTAACGGTAAAGAGGTTAACTCCTACATCCCCGGCGAAGGCCATAACCTTCAGGAACACTCCATCGTTATGGTGCGCGGCGGCCGTGTTAAAGACCTCCCCGGTGTAAGATACCACATCGTTCGTGGTACTCTCGATACCGCCGGCGTTCAAGGCCGTACTCAACGTCGCTCAAAATACGGCGCAAAGAGACCTAAAGCAGCTAAAAAGTAAACTTTCTTACAAATCATCAACCCCTAATTAGTTTTTGATTTCCTGATTGCTACTATTGTCGACCCCAACGCGCTAAGACAAAACGGTTGAGTAAACTGCGAAGATACCGACTTTTTTCTCCGGTCCGAGCGGTTGAAGATACTAACTAAGCAGCCGAAACAAAAACATTAAACTTACTCAAATGAGAAAAGCAAAGCCTAAGAAAAGGGTAATCCTCCCGGATCCCGTTTTCCATGACATCAGAGTGACCAAATTCGTCAATCACCTGATGTTCGACGGTAAAAAGAACACCGCCTACACCATCTTCTACTCGGCGCTTGAAACTGTAAAAAACAAGCTCCCCAACGAAGAAAAATCAGCCCTTGAAATCTGGAAAAAGGCTCTCGAGAACGTAACCCCGCAGGTAGAGGTTAAATCCCGCCGCGTCGGTGGTGCCACTTTCCAAGTCCCCACTGAAATACGTCCCGATCGTAAAGAGTCTATCTCTATGAAAAATCTTATCATCTTCGCTCGTAAACGCGGCGGCAAAACTATGGCAGACAAACTCGCTGCCGAAATCGTCGACGCATTCAACGACCAAGGTGGTGCCTTCAAACGTAAAGAAGATATGCACCGTATGGCTGAAGCCAACCGCGCATTCGCTCACTTCAGATTCTAAGAGTATTAGACAATGGCTAAACACGACGATCTTAAATACACTCGTAATATCGGTATCATGGCTCACATCGATGCCGGTAAAACCACTACTTCCGAACGTATCCTTTTCTATACCGGTCTGACTCACAAAATCGGTGAAGTCCATGACGGCGCCGCTACTATGGACTGGATGGAACAGGAACAGGAACGTGGTATCACCATTACTTCAGCCGCTACAACCACTTTCTGGAACTACAACGGCGAAAAGTATAAAATGAACCTTATTGACACCCCGGGACACGTTGACTTTACTGTCGAAGTGGAACGCTCCCTTCGCGTACTCGACGGCGCCGTTGCAACATTCTGCGCCGTAGGTGGTGTTGAACCTCAGTCAGAAACCGTATGGCGTCAGGCCGACAAATATAACGTACCACGTATCGGTTACGTTAACAAAATGGACCGCTCCGGTGCAAACTTCTTCGAAGTAGTACGCCAAGTGCGCGAAGTCCTCGGTGCTAATCCTCTCCCCATTCAAATCCCTATCGGCGCCGAAGAAACATTCAAAGGTGTCGTTGACCTCATCACAATGAAAGCCATCTTCTGGCACGATGAAACAATGGGTGCGGAATATTCCATCGAGGAAATCCCTGAAAACCTTCGCGGTGAAGCCGAAGAATGGCGCGACAAAATGCTTGAGACCATCGCCGAATTTGACGAAGACCTCATGGCTAAATATTTCGATGACCCGGCATCCATCACCGAAGAAGAAATAAAGAAAGCTATCCGCAAAGCTACCCTCGCTATGGAGGTTAACCCCATGATTTGCGGTTCTTCTTTCAAAAACAAAGGTGTACAAACTCTCCTTGATGCCGTCTGCGCTTACCTCCCCTCTCCCGAAGATGCAGGCGCTGTAGAAGGTCACGCTGTCGGTGATCCAGACACAATCATCACCCGCGAACCGAACAGCGAAGCTCCAATGTGTGCACTCGCTTTCAAAATCGCAACTGACCCCTACGTCGGCCGACTCTGCTTCTTCCGCGTTTATTCCGGCGATATAGCCGCCGGCTCCTACGTGCTCAACAGCCGTTCCGGTAAAAAAGAACGTATCTCACGCCTCTTCCAGATGCACTCCAACAAACAGAATCCGAAAGAATTCATCGGTTGCGGAGATATCGGTGCAGGTGTCGGTTTCAAAGATATCCGCACCGGTGATACACTATGCGCTGAAGATGCGCCTATCGTTCTCGAATCTATGGAATTCCCCGATCCCGTTATCGGTATCGCCGTTGAACCCAAGACTCAGAAAGACCTCGACAAACTTGGCGTCGGTCTCCAGAAACTCGCTGAAGAAGACCCCACATTCCGTGTCGAAACTAACGAGGAAACCGGACAAACCGTTATATCCGGTATGGGAGAGCTTCACCTCGACATCATTATCGACCGTCTACGCCGCGAATTTAAAGTTGAATGCAACCAGGGTCGTCCGCAAGTTACTTACAAAGAGGCCATCACTAAACCCGTTGAACTCCGCGAAGTATTCAAGAAACAGACCGGTGGTCGCGGTAAATTCGCTGATATAATCGTAAGAATAGAACCTGCCGATGAAGACTTCGACGGCTCTCTCCAATTCGTAGACGAAGTTAAAGGTGGTAACGTACCTAAAGAATATATCCCCTCCGTTCAAAAAGGTTTCCAAACTGCCATGAAGAACGGTGTACTCGCCGGATATCCCGTTGAAAGACTCAAAGTAACACTAATCGACGGTAGCTTCCACCCGGTCGACTCCGACCAGCTATCCTTCGAACTTTGCGCAATTCAAGCATTCAAGAAAGGCTCGGAAAAAGCAGGCCCCGTCCTCCTCGAACCTATCATGAAAATTGAAGTCGTTACACCCGAAGAATCAATGGGTGATGTCATAGGCGACCTTAACAAACGTCGCGGACAGGTAGAAGGTATGGAAACATCCCGCTCCGGAGCCCGTATCGTTAAGGCAAAAGCACCTCTTGCTGAAATGTTCGGTTACGTAACCGCTTTACGTACCATCACATCCGGTAGAGCTACATCTACCATGTCATTCAGCCACTATGCAGAAGTCTCATCTTCAATCGCCAAGAACGTCCTCGCCGAAGTTCAAGGTCGTGTAGATTTACTAAAATAAACGCAACAACACTATGAGCCAAAAAATCAGAATAAAACTGAAATCTTACGACCATAACCTCGTCGACAAATCCGCCGAGAAGATCGTTAAGACTGTCAAATCAACAGGCGCTGTGGTCAGCGGACCAATACCCCTCCCCACTCACAAGCGCATATTTACCGTCAACCGCTCAACTTTTGTCAACAAAAAGTCGCGTGAGCAGTTCGAACTCGCTTCATATCAGCGTCTCATCGACATCTACAGCTCTACCTCTAAAACTGTAGACGCCCTGATGAAACTCGAACTCCCCAGCGGTGTAGACGTATCAATCAAAGTCTAATCAAAGACTCCTGAATATTTTTAATAAAACAATAAATTAATTATGGAGGGTGCACGGCATCCCCGGACACCCTCCCGCTTTTTAAATTCACAAAACTGAAATGCCAGGATTATTAGGAAAGAAAATCGGAATGACATCCGTTTTCAGTGCCGACGGAAAAAATATTCCGTGCACTGTTATCGAAGTTGGTCCTTGCGTAGTTACACAAATCAAAACTGCTGAAAAAGACGGCTACGACGCTGTGCAGGTTGGTTTCGTCGATAAAAAAGACAAACACACCACCAAGCCAATGGCCGGTCACTTCAAAAAAGCAGGCGTAACCCCGCAAAGATACTTGGCCGAGTTCAAATCATTCGAAACTACCCCCGCACTCGGTGATACACTCACCGTAGAAATCTTCCAGGAAGGTAGCTTCGTAGATGTTGTGGGTACTAGCAAAGGTAAAGGATTCCAGGGCGTTGTAAAACGTCACGGTTTCGGTGGTGTAGGACAGAAAACTCACGGCCAGCACAACCGTCTGCGCGCTCCCGGTTCTATCGGTGCTTGCTCTTATCCCGCAAAAGTGTTCAAAGGGCTTCGTATGGCCGGACAAATGGGTAACGCCCGCGTGACCGTCCAGAACCTCCAGGTTATCAAAGTTATCCCTGAGACCAACGCATTAGTTATTAAAGGCTCCATTCCCGGTGCCAAAGGTTCAATCGTATCAGTCGAGAAATAATGGAAGTAGCAGTTTACAACATCAAAGGTCAAGATACCGGCCGTAAAGTGACTCTTAATGACGACGTATTCGCTTGCGACCTTAACAAAGGTAACATCGAACACACCGTTTACCTCGACGTTAAGCAGTATCTCGCTAATCAGCGTCAAGGTACTCACAAGAGCAAAGAACGTAGCGAAATCTCAGGTTCTACCCGTAAGCTCGGCCGCCAAAAAGGTGGTGGCGGTGCACGCCGTGGTGATATCAACTCACCACTTCTTCGTGGCGGTGGTACCGTATTCGGTCCCAAACCCCGCGACTATCGGTCCAAGCTTAACAAAAAAATGAAGGCAATAGCTCGCCGTGCAGCCCTTACCTCTAAAGCCGCCGACAAAGCTATCTTCGTTATCGAGAACTTCTCATTCGACGCCCCCAAAACAAAATCCTACATGGAAATTGCAAAGGGTTTCAATATGGCCGACAAGAAAGTCCTTCTCGTTATGCCTGAAGTAGACCAAAACGTACTCCTTTCAGTACGCAACGTGCCTAATGCACTTATGCAACAGGCCATCGACCTGAACGCTTACACAGTGCTTAACAACGACGCAATCCTCATCACTGAAGACAGCGTGGCTATCATTAACCAACTTTAATACGGCTATCGAAATGGATATAAATATCAAACCCCTCGTTACCGAAAAAGCCAACGCTTACAGCGAAAAGCTTAATTGCTACACATTCGCTGTTTCTCCCGATGCAAACAAATTCCAAATCAAAGACATCGTTGAGAAACTATACAATGTGCGCGTCGTTAAAGTGAACACAGCCGACTATGCCGGCAAACGCAAACAGCGTTGGACAAAAAGCGGTCTTCTCCGCGGCAAGACTCCCGCCTTCAAAAAGGCTTATGTGACAGTCGCAGAGGGACAGAAGATTGACTATTACAGCAACATCTAAACCAAAATGGCAGTAAGAAAATTTAAGCCCACAACTCCGGGCCAAAGACACAAGATTATTGGTGTATTCAAAAATGAGATTTCAACTGCTAAAAACCCCTTCGACGGCAAAGCCGAAGGACAAGTAAAGAAAGTCTCAAAAATAACACCAGAAAAGTCTCTTACAGTCGGTAAACGCTCCACCGGTGGCCGAAACGACCAAGGAGCACTCTCCACCCGTTATCGTGGAGGCGGACATAAGAGAAAATTGCGTCTGATCGACTTCAAACGTAACAACGACGGCGTACCCGCTGTAGTCAAAACTATTGAGTACGACCCCAATCGTTCAGCTCGCATCGCCCTGCTTTACTACAAAGACGGTTCTAAAGCCTACATCATCGCCCCCAACGGCTTGCAAGTAGGTCAAATCATTGAATCCGGTTCCGATGCAGCTCCGGAAGTCGGAAACACGCTTCCCCTCGCTAAAATCCCCGTCGGTACCCTTATCCATTGTATCGAACTCCGTCCCGGCCAAGGCGCCTCTATGGCTCGCTCCGCCGGTGCCTTCGCCCAGCTTACCTCACGCGAAGGTAACTACGCGATTATCAAATTGCCTTCAGGTGAAACTCGTAAAGTGCTCCTCGCTTGCCGCGCTACTATCGGCGTAGTAGGTAACTCTGAGCACTCCCTTGAGCAGTCAGGTAAGGCCGGCCGCACTCGCTGGCTCGGTCGCAGACCCCACAACCGTGGTGTTGTCATGAACCCTGTTGACCACCCGATGGGTGGTGGTGAAGGCCGTCAGTCAGGTGGACATCCCCGTTCACGTACCGGTCTTTACGCTAAGGGCCTCAAGACTCGCTCACCAAAGAAGCACTCTTCGAAGTACATCATTGAAAGAAGGAAAAAGTAAATTTGATTATCTAGACAATTATGAGTCGTTCATTAAAAAAAGGTCCCTTTATCTCTGTCAAGCTCGAGAAAAAAGTAGCCGCCATGGAAGAATCCGGGAAAAAAGCCGTGATCAAAACATGGAGCCGCGCTTCTATGATTTCTCCCGATTTCGTAGGCCACACTTTCGCTGTGCATAACGGCAATAAATTTATCCCCGTTTATGTCACTGAAAATATGGTAGGCCACAAACTTGGCGAATTTGCCCCAACCCGCACCTTCCGCGGTCACGCCGGCAATAAGAAAAAATAATCGGCCTTAACCATATAAAATAAGAAAATACAATGGGTTTAAGAAAAAGACAGGCTGCCGACGCTATTAAAAGCGCCAGAAAGTCAGAATACTTCGCTAAGCTCCGCAATGTTCCATCGTCTCCGAGAAAAATGAGACTCGTTGTGGATCTTATCCGCGGACAGGAAGTCTTCAAAGCGCTCGGAATTCTCAAATTCTCCAATAAAGAAGCTGCTGTGAAGGTCGAAAAACTCCTCCGCTCCGCTATCGCTAACTGGGAACAGAAAAACGAGCGTAAGGCCGAAGCCGGTGAACTCTACGTCAAGACTGTCTTCGTAGACTGTGCACCTATGCTCAAACGCCTCCGCCCCGCTCCCCAAGGTCGCGGGTACAGAATTCGCAAACGCTCAAATCACGTCACTCTCGTAGTAGACACTATTAACAACGATAAAGCTTAAGCAAGATGGGACAGAAAGTTAATCCTATAGCTAACCGTCTCGGCGTAATCCGTGGCTGGGACTCCAACTGGTACGGCGGAAAAAAATATGGAGAAACACTCCTTGAGGACTCCAAAATCCGTAAGTACCTCCGCACCCGCCTTGCAAAAGCAAGCGTGTCGCGTATTATTATCGAACGTACCCTTAAGATGGTTACAGTCACTATCTGCACCGCACGCCCCGGTCTAATCATCGGAAAGAACGGTAAGGATGTAGACGCCCTCAAGGAAGAGCTTAAAAAGCTCACCGATAAAGACGTTCAAATCAATATCCACGAAATCAAGCGTCCCGAACTCGACGCTGAAATCGTTGCTGCCAACGTAGCTCGTCAAATTGAAGGGAAAATCGCATACCGTCGTGCTGTCAAAGGCGCTATCCAAAACACCATGCGTGCAGGTGCTGAAGGCATCAAAGTACAGGTAAGCGGTCGTCTCAACGGAGCTGAAATGGCTCGCTCGGAAATGTTCAAAGAGGGTCGTACACCTCTGCACACTCTCCGTGCCGATATTGACTATGCACTCGTTGAGGCACTGACCAAGGTCGGTATCGTAGGTATAAAAGTATGGATCTGCCGTGGTGAAGTGTATGGTAAGAAGGAACTCGCTCCCGCTTACACACCCACCCATTCACACGGACAACGCGATAACAATCGTTCACGTGGTGATCGTCGTAACGGTGGATTCCGCAAAAGAAACAATAACCGTTAAAAACACGCTCTGAAATGTTACAGCCTAAGAAGACAAAATACCGCCGCTCGCAAAAGGGCCGCATGAAGGGCGAAGCCCAGCGTGGCAATCAGCTCGCTTTCGGCTCTTTCGGTATCAAGACTCTTGAAGCAAAATGGATCACCGGACGTCAGATTGAGGCAGCTCGTATCGCAGTGACTCGTTACATGCAACGTCAAGGTCAAATCTGGATTAGAATTTTCCCTGACAAACCCATCACTAAAAAACCGGCTGAGGTACGTATGGGTAAAGGTAAAGGTAATCCCGAAGGCTTCGTTGCACCTGTCACTCCCGGACGTATCCTCATTGAAGTGGAAGGTGTACCCTTTGATGTCGCCAAGGAAGCTCTCCGCCTCGCTGCTCAGAAACTTCCCGTTATCACAAAATTTGTGGTGCGTCGCGACTACGATCCCTCACAGACTCTTTAATAAGAATCAGGATAATTTATCGACACCGACTCCAAACAGGAGTCGGTGTCGAAGCATTTTAAAATAATTTGAACAGTATACTTCAAATCGATGACTTTCCCGGATGATTACGATTTTTTGATATACAACAAGTCTGCTTAGTTCGGATGGTTGTCTTTTTCAGTCGAATACACCTATCGAAAATCCTGAAATATCACTCGTAATCCTACATAGAGGATACTTTCATCCTTCATATTGGATACTTCCATCCTTCATATTGGATACTTCCATCCTTCATATTGGATACTTTCATCCTTCTTATTGGAAACTTTCATCCTTCTTATTGGAAACTTTGCACAAGTTTACATAATAAAATAATTTGTTAAACTCTTGCATGTTAGAGATAATTTTATTAACTTTGCAGTCGATTTGCGGACAAAATCCGTGTGAAAGTATGCGAAATATCGTGTAAGTGTTTGTCGCAGATATTTTTACGATGTAAGTAGCTATATACTTTCCGGTGAATTGATGTAAATCAAAACGGATTCAAAAATCCGTAAGTGAAGTAAAAGTTTAATTAATCAACATGAAAAAGGAAGAAATCAAGGAATTAAGCATTTCCGAGCTGAAAGCTTCAATCGAGGCTGCTGAGAAAGCTTATCGTGAATTGAAAGTAACGCACGCGATCTCTCCTGTAGACAATCCCTCGAAGATTACTAAAGATCGTCGTGAGATTGCACGCATGAAGACAGTGCTGCGTCAGAAAGAGCTTGCAGCTGTTGAAGCTCAGACTGCTAACTAATCCCTAAACTATTTAAGAAAATGGAACAGAAAAGACATTTGAGAAAAGAAAGAATAGGGGTTGTCTCCAGCAATAAATGCGACAAGACTATTACAGTCGAAATTAAGTGGAAAGAGAAACACCCTATCTATGGTAAATTTGTCAACAAGACAAAAAAATACCATGCTCACGATGAAAAGAACGAATGTTCTATCGGCGATACAGTACGTCTTATGGAGACTCGCCCGTTGAGCAAGACAAAAAGATGGAGACTTGTTGAAATCATCGAAAAAGTTAAGTAATCATGATACAGAGTGAATCAAGATTGACAGTGGCCGACAATAGTGGCGCAAAGGAAGCTCTCTGCATCCATGTGCTTGGCGGTACCGGCCGCAGATATGCATCTGTCGGCGATATTATCGTAGTGACTGTAAAGAGCACCATCCCCTCATCCGATGTCAAGAAAGGCACAGTGAGCAAGGCGGTGGTCGTACGTACAAAAAAAGAAATCCGTCGTCCGGACGGAAGTTACATCCGCTTTGATGACAATGCCTGCGTGCTTCTCAATAACGCCGGCGAGCTTCGCGGTACTCGTATCTTCGGCCCGGTGGCTCGTGAGCTCCGTGCTTCTAATATGAAGATTGTTTCGTTGGCTCCCGAAGTACTTTAACCCTTAAATTCGATTACAAATGGCAAAATTGCATATCAAAAAAGGCGATACCGTCTATGTAAACGCCGGCGATGACAAAGGTATGACCGGTCGCGTGCTTGAGGTGTTCCCCAAAAAGCAACGTGCTATCGTTGAGGGTGTGAATATCGTGAGCAAAAGCACTAAGCCCACTGCAAAATATCCCCAGGGTGGAATCGTTAAGATGGAGGCTCCGGTGCATATTAGTAACCTTAACCCCCTTGACCCCAAAAGCGGAAAACCTACCAGAGTAGGCCGTAAACTTAACGAGGCAGGTAAATTAGTCCGTATTTCTAAAAAATCAGGAGAGGAGATTAAATAATGAGCAGCACAACCCTTAGCAAAGATTATAAGGACAGAATCGTCCCTGAACTGCAGAAGGAGTTTAACTACTCCACAGTGATGCAAGTTCCAAAGCTTGAGAAGATTGTCATCAATCAGGGTCTCGGCGCAGCCACCCAGGACAAGAAGCTCATTGAGACAGCCATCAATGAAATTACAGCCATTACAGGCCAAAAGGCTGTCCCCACTCTTTCAAGAAAAGATATCTCTAACTTCAAGCTCCGTAAGAAAATGCCCATCGGTGTGATGGTGACACTTCGTCGTGAAAAAATGTATGAGTTCCTTGAAAGACTCGTCCGCGTGGCTCTTCCCCGTATCCGTGACTTCAAGGGTATTAACTCCAAACTCGATGGTCGTGGCAACTACACACTCGGTATAACCGAGCAGATTATATTCCCTGAAATCAACATCGATAATGTACCCAAACTTCAAGGTATGAACATCACATTTGTGACTTCTGCCAAAACCGATGAAGAGGGTTTCGCACTATTGAAGAAATTTGGTTTACCTTTCAAAAAGTAAAAGCAGACTATGGCAAAAGAATCAATGAAAGCGCGCGAAGTAAAGCGCCAGAAAATGGTGGCCAAATATGCTGCAAAGAAAGCCGCTTTGAAAAAAGCAGCTCTTGCAGATGCTGAGGGCAACATCGACTACGATGCACTGACAAAACTTCAGAAGCTCCCACGCAATGCCTCCAAGGTGCGCCTTCACAATCGTTGCGAGATTACAGGTCGTCCCAAAGGATACATGCGACAATTTGGTATCAGCCGTATCCAATTTCGCGAGATGGCTTCAGCCGGACTCATCCCGGGTGTAAAGAAAGCAAGCTGGTAATTATCGGCTCGTAAGATAATGAACGCACGGATTTTAATATCTGTGCGTTCTGCTTATATCTCAAAATGCAATTTTTTTGAAAAATACTTGCATAATGCTGTTTTTTTTACTAATTTTGCATCTTGAAAAGCGCTGTGGTGTGGCGAGTTTATTCGCAACAATCGCTAAATGAGGTAGTTGGATGCTTTATAGCGTCTGATTTGCCTGTTTTGCGGAGATGAGCATACGGTGGCTTTTGAGATAAAGAAGTTTTACTTTTTTATCGCATTAATAGAAAAATAGTGAGTATTAAATATTGTTCAGAAAATCTGAATCAATTTAAACATCAAAACAATGACTGATCCAATAGCAGACTATTTGACCAGACTGAGAAACGCCATTCACGCGGGACACCGTGTGGTGGAAATTCCGTCTTCAAAAATGAAACGTGAGATCACCAGAATTCTCTTCGATCAGGGTTATATCCTGAACTATAAATTCGAGGATGGTGAGACTCCGCAGGGCGTCATCAAAATCGCTCTGAAGTATGACCCGATTGACAAGGTGAATGCAATCAAGAATCTTCACCGTGTCTCACGTCCGGGTCTTCGTCAGTATACCGGCTACAAAGATATGCCGCGTGTGCTTAACGGCCTTGGAATCGCAATCTTGTCGACTTCAAAAGGCGTAATGACCAATAAGGAAGCCAAAGAACTAAAAATCGGCGGCGAAGTATTATGTTACGTATATTAAACGGGAGGAGAAATTATGTCAAGAATAGGTAAAGCACCCATCGCGATTCCTGCCGGCGTAACGGTACAGGTCAAAGACAACGTAGTGACAGTGAAAGGCCCCAAAGGAGAGCTTTCACAAGAAATCAATCCCAACATCGAGGTTAAAGAAGAAGATGGCCACATCATTGTGACCCGTCCTGATGACACTCGCGAAAATCGTGCCATGCACGGACTTTATCGCGCCTTGATTCACAACATGGTTGTAGGTGTTTCAGAAGGGTACAAGAAAGAGATGGAGCTTGTCGGCGTCGGTTACCGTGCTACAGCTACCGGTCAGGTTCTTGAGCTTTCACTCGGTTATTCACATGCAATCTACATAAAACTTCCCAAAGAGATAAAAGTAGAGGCAAAATCTGAGAGAAACAAGAACCCTCTTATTATACTCGAATCGGCCGACAAACAGCTTCTCGGCCAGGTATGTGCAAAAATCCGCTCACTCCGCAAGCCTGAACCTTACAAGGGTAAAGGTGTGAAGTTTGTCGGTGAAATCATCCGCCGCAAGTCCGGCAAGTCCGCTAACGCTAAATAATTGAAAGCACATTATGGTATCCAAGATAGCAAGAAGAAATAAAATTAAGACCCGCATACGTGGTAAAATCTCCGGAACAGCGGAGCGTCCCCGCATGAGTGTCTTCCGCAGCAATAAAGCAATCTATGTTCAAGTCATTGACGACTTGGCAGGCAACACATTGTGCTCAGCAAGCTCCAAAGGGCTTGAGGGTGGAACCAAGACTGAGGTATCAGCCAAGGTAGGAGAAGAGATTGCAAAAAGAGCTCTTGAGAAAGGTATCAACGAAGTGGTATTTGACCGTAACGGTTACCTCTTCCATGGCAGAGTGAAATCATTGGCTGACGCAGCCCGCAAGGGAGGCCTTAAATTTTAAAAGAGATTATGGCAAAAAGAAATAACCGAGTAAAATCGACCAACGATCTCGAACTTAAAGATCGTTTGGTAGCCATCAACCGTGTTACCAAAGTGACCAAAGGTGGACGTGCGTTCAGCTTCGCCGCCATCGTAGTGGTAGGTAACGAAGACGGTGTGATAGGATGGGGTCTTGGCAAGGCCAACGAGGTGTCTGCCGCTATCGCCAAAGGCACAGAGGCGGCAAAGAAGAACCTTATCCGAGTTCCGGTGCACAAAGGCACCATACCTCATGAACAGTCAGCAAAATTCGGTGGCTCACGCATCATGCTCAAGCCGGCTTCGGAAGGTACCGGAGTCAAAGCCGGAGGTGCTATGCGTGCCGTTCTTGAGACAGTAGGTATTACCGACGTGCTTGCAAAGTCAAAAGGATCATCAAATCCCCACAACCTTGTTAAAGCCACCATTGCAGCTCTCGACGAGCTCCGTTCACCGGCTATTGTGGCCCAGAATCGTGGTGTAAGTGTCGGCAAAGTGTTTAACGGTAAATAATCATTGAGACGATGGCAAAAATTCAAATCAAGCAGATAAAGAGTCGCATTAACGCACCTGCGGTGCAAAAGCGCACACTTGACGCACTCGGGCTCAGAAAGATGAATCACACCGTAGTGAAAGAGGACACACCGTCAATACTTGGAATGGTAAAGACAGTGCATCATCTTGTAGAAGTTACAAAACTTTAAAAAGAGCAAACAGCATGGAACTACATAATTTGAAGCCCGCAGCGGGAAGCAACAAGTCCAATAAGCGTATCGGGCGCGGACCCGGCAGCGGATATGGTGGCACTTCAACACGCGGACACAAAGGAGCAAAGTCACGCAGTGGTTATAAGCACAAGATAGGATTCGAGGGTGGACAGATGCCTTTGCAACGTCGTGTCCCCAAATTCGGATTCAAGAATATCAATAGAGTGGAGTATAAGGCAGTCAACCTTGACACACTCGAGGCTCTTGCCGCAGCAAAAGAGCTCAGCCGCATCAGCGTTGCAGAGCTTCGCGAAGCAGGACTTGTGCCTAAGAAATGTCTTGTAAAGATCCTGGGCAACGGCTCACTGACCAAGGCTATCGAGGTAGAAGCCGACGCCTATTCAAAGAAAGCTGAAGAGGCTATAGTAGCTGCAGGTGGCAGCGTAGTTAAAAAGTAAGTAAGAAATGGGATTTACACAGACGATCAAAAATATCTGGAGCGTAGAGGATTTACGAAAGCGAATCGGTATTACCCTTTTGCTTGTAATCATCTACCGTTTCGGATGCTACGTAGTTCTGCCGGGCATTAATCCCGACGAACTTCTGGCGTTAAAGAATTTCACATCCGACGGCTTGATGCAGCTTCTTGATATGTTTTCAGGAGGTGCATTCTCACAGGCGTCCATTTTCGCACTTGGAATCATGCCATATATTACGGCATCGATTGTAATACAGCTTCTCGGTATGGTGCTTCCTTCATTTCAGAAGATGCAGCGTGAAGGGGAGAGCGGAAGGATGAAACTTAACCAATACACCCGCTACCTGACAGTTCTGATTCTGGTGCTCCAGGGTCCGGCATATTTGATGAACCTCAAATATCAGGTTGCAGCTGCCGGTGGCCATGTCGAGATGGGATTCTGGACCGTCGTGTTCATGACCATAGTACTTGCAGCCGGGTCAATGTTTATCATGTGGCTCGGAGAGAGAATTGACCAGAAAGGTATTGGCAATGGTATCTCCTTCATTATCCTTATCGGTATCATCGCACGTCTTCCGGAGGCTTTCATTCAGGAATTCACCGGACGTTTGATGAACTCTGCAGGTGGAGGACTTGTAATCTTCCTTGTGGAGATTGTAATTCTGCTTGCAGTTATTGCCGGTGCTGTCCTTTTGGTGCAAGGTACACGTAAAGTGCCTGTGCAATATGCCAAAAGAATCGTTGGCAACCGTCAATACGGTGGTGCCCGTCAATACATACCTTTAAAAGTCAACGCAGCAGGTGTGATGCCTATCATCTTTGCTCAGGCCATCATGTTCATACCTGTGACATTAGCCGGATTCACCACCCGACAGGGAGGATTTTTCGGTGCGATGACCGACATGTATGGATGGACATACAATATTGTCTATTTCATCATGATTGTGGCCTTCACTTATTTCTATACCGCCATAACGGTGCGTCCTGCACAGATGGCGGAAGATATGAAGCGTAACAACGGATTTATTCCCGGAGTAAAACCGGGCAAACCGACCATAGAGTATCTTGATTCAATCATGAGCCGCATCACACTTCCGGGGTCAATCTTCCTCGGTGTCGTTGCCATACTTCCGGCAATTGCTACAGTGTGTGGTCTTAATCGAAGCTTTGCAAGCTTCTTCGGCGGCACGTCTCTGCTGATTTTGGTTGGTGTGATTCTTGATACACTTCGTATCATTGAAGGTCATCTGTTGATGCGTCATTATGACGGCTTGATGAAAGACGGCAGAATCAAAGGTCGTACCACAGGTAACGGAGCGTTCTAAAAGATAGACACAATGATATACCTGAAGACAGCCGAAGAGATTGAAAAGATGCGTGCAGCTTGCGATTTAGTGAGCCGTACATTGGGAGAGGTGGCAAAATGGGTAAGACCCGGTGTCACGACCAAGCATCTTGATACAATAGCCCGCGAATACATTTTAGATAATGGAGGGACACCGGCTTGTTTAGGGTATCAAGGATTTCCGGGGACTCTGTGCATTGAAGTTAATGAGACCGTAGTGCATGGATTTCCGTCGGATCGAGTGCTCGAAGAGGGTGACATAATCGGGACTGATTGTGTAGCCGAACTTAATGGATATAATGGCGATAGTTGCTATACGTTTGCAGTAGGGGAAATTGATCCGAAAGTAATGGCACTTTTGGAGACTACTAAAGAATCTCTATATAAAGGTATAGCAGCTGCCAAGGCCGGCAAAAGAATAGGTGATATATCCAATGCCGTACAGACATATTGTGAACGACACAATTACAGTGTCGTTCGCGAGATGTGTGGGCATGGCATAGGGAGGTCAATGCATGAGGATCCGGAGGTGCCTAATTATGGCAGGCGGGGCATAGGGCCGTTATTAAGAGACGGTATGTGCATAGCTATTGAGCCGATGATAAATTTAGGCAGCAAAAATATTGTCATAGAACGTGACGGCTGGCAGTGTCGTACCAAAGACAGAAAGCCGTCGGCACATTTTGAGCATACGATTTTGATTAATGGAGAAGAGCCGGAGATATTGACAACTTTTAGGTATATTGAGGATGCGCTTGATTCCGCAAAGAACTGAGTGTCAAGTCAAATCGGGAACGCATAAACGACAGAGAAGATGGCTAAACAAGCAGCAATAGAAATAGATGGTGTAATTCTTGAGGCTTTGAGCAATGCGATGTTCAAGGTAGAGCTTGAGAATGGGCATGAAATAACAGCGCATATCTCAGGAAAGATGAGAATGCACTATATCAAGATCCTGCCCGGGGACAAGGTGAGAGTAGAGATGTCACCTTATGATCTGAGCAAAGGTCGAATCTCCTTCAGATATAAATAAAAAAAATAGACAAGACATATGAAAGTAAGAGCATCGTTAAAGAAGCGTACGGCGGACAGCAAGATAGTGCGTCGTAAAGGCAGACTTTACGTTATCAACAAAAAGAATCCGAAATTTAAAACACGTCAGGGCTAATCTTTGGTCTTGCTAAAATCAGAATAGAATATGGCAGTAAGAATCGTCGGCGTAGACCTACCGCAGAACAAGCGTGGGGAGATATCCTTGACATACATCTACGGCATAGGTCGCAGCGCCGCAAAGACAATATTGGAAAAAGCGGGAGTAGACCGCGACATTAAGGTAAAGGATTGGACAGACGATCAGGCGGCAGCCGTTCGTGAGGTGATTCAATCAGGTTATAAAGTGGAGGGTGATCTTCGCAGTGAGATTCAGCTGAACATCAAGAGGTTGATGGATATCGGCTGTTACAGAGGAATTCGTCATCGTATCGGACTTCCTGTAAGAGGACAGAGCACGAAGAATAATGCCCGCACACGCAAGGGTCGTAAGAAGACAGTTGCAAATAAGAAGAAAGCTACTAAATAAAAATAAAGTATGGCAAAGAAGACAGTCGCAGCAAAGAAGAGAAACGTTAAGGTTGATGCAATGGGTCAACTTCACGTTCACTCATCTTTCAACAACATTATCGTGTGCTTAGCGAACAGCGAGGGTCAAGTGATCAGCTGGTCAAGTGCCGGTAAGATGGGCTTTAGAGGCTCGAAGAAGAATACCCCATACGCAGCACAGATGGCAGCGCAGGATTGTGCAAAGGTTGCATACGATCTTGGCTTGCGTAAAGTAAAGGCGTATGTAAAGGGACCGGGCAACGGACGTGAGAGTGCAATTCGCACGGTGCATGGTGCCGGCATCGAGGTAGTAGAGATAGTAGATGTTACTCCGCTTCCTCATAATGGTTGTCGTCCTCCGAAACGCAGAAGAGTATAAAGGGGACGGAGGAAAAAGAAAGAAGAATGGGACAAGAATGAGATGCTGAATGCGAAAGGCTGTCAAAGGTAAGCTTTTCTCTCGACAGTCGCGGCTGCGCTAAGGCATTGAGTCGAGTTCCGCAAATTAAGAAGAAAAGAAATGGCAAGATACACAGGTCCAAAGACAAAAATCGCCCGTAAGTTTGGCGAACCGATATTTGGAGAGGATAAGGTACTGGCAAAGAAGAATTATCCGCCGGGACAGCATGGCAACAGCCGACGTCGCAAGACATCTGAGTATGGAATGCAGCTGCGCGAGAAGCAGAAAGCAAAATATACATACGGAGTTCTTGAGCGTCAGTTCCGCAATTTGTTTGAGAAGGCAGCCCGCACAAAGGGTATTACCGGTGAGGTATTGCTGCAGTTGCTTGAGAGCCGTCTTGACAATGTAGTATATCGTCTTGGTTTAGCCCCGAGCCGTCCGGCTGCGCGCCAGTTGGTGCTTCACAAGCATATCACGGTCAATGGAGGAGTAGTGAATATCGCATCGTATCAGGTTAAGCCCGGAGATGTAGTTGGAGTAAGAGAGAAGTCGAAGTCATTAGAGGTTATAAGTGACTGTCTTGCAGGCTTCAATCATAGCAAGTATCCGTGGATTGAATGGGACGAGAGCGTAAAGGGAGGTAAATTTTTACATGTCCCTGTACGTGCAGACATTCCGGAGAACATCAAGGAGCAGCTGATCGTCGAGCTATACTCCAAGTAATAGAGTCAATATAGTAAAAAAAGAAGATAATACCCATGCCAATATTAGCATTTCAAAAGCCCGACAAGGTGATTATGCTGGAGTCGGATCAGAAGTTCGGCAAATTCGAGTTTCGTCCGTTGGAGCCGGGCTATGGCCAGACAGTAGGGAACGCATTGCGTCGCATATTACTATCGTCGTTAAGCGGCTACGCGATCAACAGCATCAAGATCGACGGTGTATCTCATGAGCTTGATACAATACCCGGAGTAAAGGAGGATGTGACAAATATCATTCTGAATTTAAAGCAGGTAAGGTTTAAGCGTATAACCGAAGACACGGATGGAGAGAAAGCGGATGTAAATGTATCGGGGACGGAAGTGTTCACGGCTGGCGATCTGGGTAAATCACTTTCGGGTTTCAAGGTATTGAATCCGGAGCTTGTAATTTGTCATTTGGATAGTAATTCAAGTTTCCATATAGAGTATACGTTGAATCACGGGCGTGGATGGGTATCTGCCGATGAGAATCGCGAGATTATGGGGAGCTCAGATCCGAATGTGATTGCGATTGACTCTATCTATACACCGATAAAGAATGTCAAGTATTCAGTAGACAATTTCCGAGTAGAGCAGAAGACTGACTATGAGAAATTGACCATTGAGGTTACTACGGATGGTTCTATTAATCCGAAGGATGCTTTAAAGGATGCGGCTAAGATTCTTATACAGCATTTCGTCATGTTCTCGGATGACAAGATTACTCAGGAGGAGCAATCGGAGTCAGAGGTAGAGGAATTTGATGAAGAAGTATTGCACATGCGTCAACTTTTAAAGACAAAATTGAGCGACATGGGCTTGACTGTAAGAGCGTTGAATTGCTTGAAGAGTGCGGAAGTCGAGACACTCGGTGAGCTTGTGGCGTTCAATAAGAATGATTTGTTGAGGTTCCGCAATTTTGGTCGCAAGTCGTTGACTGAGCTTGAGGATATACTGAGTCGTAACAATCTTTCATTCGGGATGGATATATCACGGTATAAATTAGACAAAGATTAAAGATGAGACATAATAAGAAATTCAATCACCTTGGACGCAAGAAGGCGCATCGTGAGGCATTGTTGATGAATCAGTGCATCTCATTGATACTTCACAAGCGTATAACAACAACACTTGCCAAGGCAAAAGCGCTCCGCATGTATGCAGAGCCGTTGATTACAAGAGCAAAGAAGGACGATATGCAGAATCGTCGTCTTGTGTTCAGCTATCTTCAAAGCAAGGAAGCTGTGAAGGAGTTGTTCGGTCCTGTAGCAGAGAAGGTCGGTGACCGTCCCGGGGGTTATACCCGAATCTTGAAAACCGGTCATCGTCTTGGTGACAATGCGGAAATGTGTTTTATTGAGCTTGTAGACTTTAACGAGAACATGCTCAGTGGACATACCGAGAAGAAAGGTAAGACTACTCGTCGTTCACGTCGTAAGAAGGCTGCAGAACCTGCAGCTGAGGCAGCTCCTGCAGATGAGAAGAAGGCAGAAGAATAATTTTAATTTTGCTAATGATATGCAGCCGAGGGTATTTGCCCCCGGCTGCAGTGTTGTTTGCCGACATGGTATAATCGTTAGTAACGTAACCGTCCGAATTGAGCCGACCGGTTCTATCTCAAAAAAACTAGGGGTTGAAGCCTGAGTTTTGTGTAGTTATAAGTAGGAGATTGTTTTTTGTTTTGTCGGGTCACAAGCGACTTGTCTGTAACCATCTGAACTTAGCCGATTGGTTATGTATTAAAAAAAATCATGATTGAAGACTGAGTTTTTGTGTAGTTATAAGTAAGAGATTGTTTATTTGTTTTGTCGGGTCATAAGCGACTTGTCTGTAACCATCTGAACTTAGCCGATTGGTTATGTATCAAAAAAAACTCATGATTGAAGCCTGAGGTTTTTGTGTAATTATAAGTAAGAGATTGTTTATTTGTTGTTCTGTCGGGTCATAAACGACTTGTCTGTAACCGTCCGAACTGAGCCGATTTTTTCAGTATCTGTCCGAAATAGTAAGTTTTTTTTTCGGTGGATTGTACGGATACGTTGTATATGTTGGGAAAAATGGGTAATTTTGCAGCTAAATTAGAGTACCATGAAAAAAGAAGAGAATCAGGCGTCACCGGCACTGGTAGTGATGTTGACGCGTAATGACAGAACCGTGTTAAATGCTGCAGATGTTTATGCAGAGGGGAATAAATCCGGAGCGTTGTATTGGGGAATGAAGGAGGAGGAGTTGCCTTTAGATGAGATGAAGGCGTTGTATTCACAGATGCGAAAGGATGGTAAGAGGACTGTGTTGGAGGTTGTTTCGTATGATGAGGCGGGGGGATTGGCAGGAGCGCGTATGGCTTCGGAGTGTGGATGTGATATAATGATGGGGTCAAAATTTTATGAGTCAATCATGATGTATTGCAGGGAGCGTGGGATTAAGTATATGCCGTTCGTTGGGCGAGTAGAGGATAGGCCGTCAGTATTGAGGGGAACGGTTGAAGAGATTGTATCGGAGGCAAAAGAGGTTGTAAGTCGTGGAGCCGATGGAATTGATTTGCTTGGGTATCGATATGAGGGAGATGCTGTTTCGTTGATAAAGGAGGTTGTAAAAGAGGTCCAGGCACCTGTATGTGTAGCCGGGAGTGTGGATTGTTATAAGCGGCTTGATGAGGTTAGGGAGAGTGGGACGTGGTCATTCACCATAGGGAGTGCTTTTTTTGAGCATCGTTTTGGTGATAAGATTGATGAACAGATAGATAATGTGATATCCCATATTGGGGGATAGTAGGGGAATTTTAGAGGGGGTATTTCATATTTTCTTCGGATATGTTATAAAGGATTTGGTCGAGGAATCTTTTAGCTGTTTGTTTGGCACCGTCGAGGTCATTGAAAGTGTAGTTCCCGCAGTCTCTTGCGGTTGCGCCGGGGATGTCTCCTTCGAATTTTGTGATAAATTCGAACATGCGTGTCATAAGCGGAATGATGTCAGCGGATTGGTGGTCTCCTTGGAGTAGGAGGTATGATCCTGTGCAACATCCCATAGGTCCCCAATAGACTATTCGGTCGCACCATTCGCTGTCGTTTCTTAGGTAAGTAGCGGCAAGGTGTTCAATAGTATGAAGAATTTGTGGTGAGATGGCCGGTTCGCGGTTTGGTTCAGTAAGGCGGATGTCGAAAGTTGTAATGATGTCGCCGGAAGGTGTTGTGTCTTTGCGTGATACGTAAATTCCGCGAAGGAGTGATTCGTGATTGATAGTGAATGATGAAATCTTTTTCATGATGTTAGTCAGTGGATTGTGTTAATTACATTATTCTGTAAAGCTGTTTGATAATGTTAGATGTTGTAGAGGAAATATGGTATGTAAGTGGAATTTACCTCAAAAATAATGCCCCAATGCATTACATTTATTTTAAACATCTTAATGATTAACGTTTTGTTGTAGCATAATATTGCGTGGTGTGAGTCAACATTTGGTTGCTCCGGAGTGTTTAACAATAAAGAGGGATGACCGACATGCAGTCAGGATGATTTATTGTTGTTCCCGATGGCGAGAGGCCACGCTGTGATGGCGGTATCATTTGCACAACGGTCAGCCGGAAGTCTTATATAAGACAAGCGATTATTAAAAGACAATCATTCCCGTGATGTGATTCGCGGGAATATTTTTATCTTTGGTGGAGTCTTTTTTTTCGGAAAAAAGTGCTAATTTTGTGCTTTAATTAGAAATCGATATTTATTCAATAGGATATGTTTTCAGGAATAGTAGAGACAGCCGCAGTGATTGTCGGCCTTGAGAGGGAAGAGGGAAATCTTCATTTGACGCTTAGATGTCCGTTTGCTGATGAGCTACGTATTGACCAGTCGGTAGCTCATAATGGTGTATGTTTGACAGTTGTTTCATTGCCGGGGGACGGTACTTATACAGTTACGGCTATTAAGGAGACATTGGAGCGTTCAAATCTTGGAGATCTGAAGGTAGGTGATCTTGTCAACCTTGAGAGATCCATGAAGATAGGTGGGCGTCTTGATGGCCATATAGTGCAGGGTCATGTGGATTGCACGGCGATGTGTACGGATTTGCAGGAGGCAGATGGAAGTTGGTATTATACTTTCAAATATGAGTTTAACCCGATGCTTGCCCGTAAAGGGTATGTTACTGTAGAGAAAGGTTCGATAACAGTAAATGGTGTAAGCCTTACAGTGTGCGATTCTGAGAAAGATTCTTTCAGGGTGGCAATCATACCGTATACGCATGACAATACGAATTTTTGCAGGATTGAGCCGGGAACTCGGGTCAATCTTGAGTTTGATATTGTAGGTAAATATATTGCACGTATTACTCAGCTTTCTTAGTTGCAATCTGTAAGGTTCCAAGCCGGGTTGTCGGTATCAAAAGAGGGTGTGTCGAATTTTGAACTGCACCCCAAAAGTTAGACAAAAAACTTTTGGGGTGCTTTTTATGAAG
>JAMPEM010000005.1:29284-52089 GCA_023665145.1 Bacteroides sp. | reverse complement strand
CAACTTCTATCAGGAATAAAGACAAATTGAGTCAACCAAATTCAGGAAAACTCAATTTATGCAAATTCGTCTGTCGTACAGTATGTACACTTATTGCTCATTTATAGAAATTTTCTCAAGAAATATACCAAATCCATTATCATTTATTTTACAATCTCTAAATAATTGTTTTTAATATGTCGGCCATTTGAAGTTGCAATTCTCTAGCTTTATCGGAGGCTTTTTCTGCGAAATCTTCATTTGAGGATGCATAAATAATGCCTCTTGATGAGTTGACGATAAGCCCGCATTGAGCTGTCATTCCATATTTACATACTTCTTCGAGAGAGCCTCCTTGAGCACCGACACCGGGGACGAGGAGGAAATTATGCGGAGCGTATTTGCGTATTGATTCAAAGAGTTTTCCTTGAGTTGCTCCGACGACATACATTAATTCGTCAGCTGAGCCCCATTGAGCTGATGTTTCAAGAACTTGCTCGTAGAGTTTTTTCCCATTTTGAAGTTGCAACATCTGAAAATCTTTCGAACCGACATTGGAGGTAAGTGCGAGAAGGATTACCCATTTGCCGTCATAACCGAGAAACGGTTCAACCGAGTCTTTACCCATATAGGGGGCAACAGTAATAGCATCCACATTGGAGGTTTCGAAGAAAGAGCGAGCATAGAGGTTTGAGGTGTTACCAATGTCCCCGCGTTTGGCGTCGGCTATAATGAAAATTTCAGGATAATTAACGCGGATGTATTTGACAATTGATTCAAATGCAATCCAACCTTGTACTCCTTGTTCTTCGAAGAAAGCAAGATTGGGTTTATAGGCTATTGCGTAAGCGGCTGTCGCATCCACAATTTGTTTGCAGAATTCGAGAATGGGATTCTCTGTCCGCAGGAGGTGTTGAGGAATCTTTTTTATGTCGGGGTCAAGACCTACACATAGGAATGATTGTTTTTGTACAATTTGTCGGAAGAGTTCAGTTCTTGTCATATAAAAATAGAGTGATTATAGTGGAATAGGAATCAAAGTTCAGTAGCTTTAAGCTTTTCAGTATTTTCGGCAACAATTAGTTTGTCGATACATTCCTGTATGTTTCCATCCATAAATGATTGAAGGTTATAGATGGTATAATTGATTCTGTGGTCAGTCATTCTTCCTTGCGGGAAATTGTAAGTACGGATTTTTGCGGAACGGTCTCCGGTGCTGACCATTGTTTTACGCTTTGAGGCAATATCGTCAAGATATTTTTGATGTTCCTTGTCGTAAATAAATGTACGCAAACGGCTAAGTGCTCGTTCTTTATTTTTGGGTTGGTCGCGGGTTTCAGTACATTCAATAAGGATTTCTTCCACAATACCGTTATTGGGATTTTTCCAATTGTATCTGAGTCGGACACCGGATTCTACTTTATTTACATTCTGACCACCGGCTCCACCACTTCTGAAAGTATCCCATTTGATTTCACCTTCATGGATTTCGACATCAAATTCTTCGGCTTCGGGGAGGACAGCTACGGTAGCTGCTGAAGTGTGTACGCGACCTTGTGTTTCCGTAGCGGGAACTCGCTGGACCCGATGTACCCCTGATTCATATTTCATTATACCGTAAACACCTTGTCCGGTGAGTGAGAAAATAATTTCTTTGAAACCACCGGAAGCACCTTCGTTGAAACTGGAGACGGCAAGTTGCCATCCGTTTTTCTCGGCAAATTTTTGATACATTTTAAAGAGGTCACCTGCAAAAAGTGCGGCTTCGTCGCCACCGGTGCCACCGCGCAATTCCACGATTGCATTTTTTGAATCGTCAGGGTCTGCCGGGATAAGTAGGATTTTAATTTCTTCTTCGAGCTTGGGGATTTCTTTTTCAGCTTCATCTATTTCTTCACGGGCGAGGGCTCTCATCTCTTCGTCATCTTCGGAAGCGAGTAGTTGTTTCCCTTCTTTTATGGTATTAAGCGCAGCTCGATAGCGAGAGGTTGCCTTAAGGATTTTTTCCAGATCGCTGTATTCCTTTGTTAGTTTAGCGTATCGGCGGTGATCGTTTATGATGTCGGGGTCAGTGATCAGTGTTGAGACTTCTTCAAATCGGGCATCAAGTCCATCGAGTCTGTCTAATAAGGTAGAGCTCATCTTTTTAACTGTATATTTTGTGCAAAATTACGAAAATTTACGGACATGCACAAGAAAATGCTGAGTTGAGAAATAAAATAATAAAATGTTATTGTAGATGATAATTTTATTTTATAACTTTGCATTTGAATGAGCGAAATTAGTAAAATTTTGCTCTTATACAGGTAAAATTCGGGGCATGTAGTAGTAAAATGATAATTGAATAAGATATATTTACGAGCCCCAAGAGGTAGCGGAAATATATAACTCCGCATTAATATGTCAGAGAGAAAATATTTACATATTCCGGGAGATTTTAGTCTTGACCGGGGTGGCATTCTCAGGGATGTGACAATAGCCTATCATACGTTTGGAGAACTTAACGAATGTAGGGATAATGTAGTGTGGGTATGTCATGCATTGACTGCTGACAGTAATGTGGCTGATTGGTGGCCTCATACGGTAGTCAAGGATGGATTTTTGGATCCCGCAAAGTATTTTGTAGTATGTGCCAATATTTTAGGTTCACCATATGGAAGTACATCTCCATGTAGCATTGATCCGCTGACCGGAAATCCGTATTATAATAGATTCCCCAAGCTGAGTATTAAAGATTGGGTTAAGGGGCATCAAAAACTTGCAGAATATCTTGGTATTGGCAGGATTAAGGCGTTGGTGGGGAGTTCGGTAGGTGGCTTTCAAGCGCTTGAATGGCTTGCTACAGAGCCGGATCGTTTTGATAAAAATATTATTTTGGCTACTGCGGAAAAGGCTACACCATGGGCGATTGCAATAAATGAAACGCAACGTATGTCGATACTCGCAGATTGTAGTTATGGTGATGAGAATGAATATGCAGGGGCGCAAGGACTTGCTGCAGCAAGGGCCATTGGTTTGCTTACATATAGGGGTGGAAGGGGATACAATGTGACTCAACAGGATTGGGATGATGCAGACATTGAGACCCCACACAGGGCTTGTACGTATCAGCAATATCAAGGAGAAAAACTGGTAAAGCGGTTTAATGCATATTCGTATATGGCGATACTTGATGCATTTGATACGCATAACGTGGGACGTAACAGGGGAGGTGTTCCTCAAGTGCTTTCCAAGATTACGGGAGATACAATAGTAATCGGGATATCAACTGATATGATTTTTCCTCCGGATGAACTAAAGGAGTTAAAGTCAATGATTCCGGGAGCTGAATATAAGGAGATAGAATCTGAATTCGGTCATGACGGGTTTTTAGTGGAGCATCAGCAACTTAACAATCTGTTGGTGCCGTTTATGAATAAATAATTATGGAAAAGGAGAGAATAAAGATAGGACTTTTCGGTCTTGGTGTTGTTGGGCAAGGTATATATCAAATTCTTGCCAAGGCTAAGAATGCACATGCTGAGATAATAAAGATATGTGTCAGAAATATTAATAAAGAGAGAAGTATCGATGTCCCCAAGTATTTGATGACCGATAATCCGGAAGATGTTTTTAAAAATTCTGACATAAATTTAGTGGTTGAGGTGGTGGATGACGCATCGGCATCGTTGAAATTCGTAACAGAGGCATTGAAGCGTGGAATTCCTGTTGTGAGTGCTAATAAGGCTATGATAGCCAATAATTTACCGATGTTGATAGGTCTTCAGCGTCAACATAATGCAGCGTTGCTTTATGATGCGTCGTCGTGTGGGTCGATACCGGTAATCAGAAATCTTGAGGAGTATTACGACAATGATTTGCTTCTTGAAGTGAAGGGTATATTGAATGGTAGTACTAATTATATATTAAGCAGGGTGTTTGATCACGGTGAAGATTATGACTCGGCCTTAAAACGGGCACAACAATTGGGATTTGCGGAGAGTGATCCTTCATTTGATGTAGGAGGATATGATGCTTTGTTCAAATTATGTATAATTACGGTACACGCATTGGGTGTATATGTCAATCCTAAAGATGTGTTTACTTATGGCATTGGACATATAAGCGATTTTGATATCAGATATGCGAGGGAAAAAGGTGTGAAAATTAAGCTTGTAGCTCAAGTTGTGAAAGTGAACAATGATAGATTTACAATGTTTGTGATGCCGGAATTTGTGTCACCATCAAAATATATTTATAGTGTCGATGATGAATATAATGGAGTGGTGATACGCGGTGAATGTTATGATCGTCAATTCATGTTCGGTAAGGGAGCCGGAAGTCTTCCTACAGCTTCTTCGATATTAAGTGATGTGATGGCAAGAAGGCATGGTTACAATTATGAATACAAGAAAATGGGTTATGATGATTTGCCTGAATATAATACAGATGTGGAACTGCGAGTATATTTGCGGCATAAGATAACTGATATCTCAATGGTCAATTTCGCAAAGATTAGAGAGATGTATGAGTCGGAGGAATGTAGCTATGTAATAGGTGATATACTTTTGAGTGAGCTTATGAAACATCGAGAATTGCTTGAATCGGAAGATGTGTTCTTAGTCAATATACCACAATTTTTTAAGGACAGGGATGTGCTTCCTGAATGATTTGGATAAATTTCGAATCTACAAAGAGAAAAATAATTAAAAAAATTTGCGGAAGCAAATAAAAAGTATTAACTTTGCGGTCGCAAACGGGCAAAATCATTTAGTTGTATGTCTGTAAGCGTATTAAATAATTAAAAATCAATAAAAGACCGGCAAGTTTATGGCAACAAAAATTAGATTGCAGCGTCATGGCCGTAAAGGTTATGCATTTTATCCAATTGTAATTGCCGATAGCAGGGCACCACGAGATGGTAAATTTATTGAAAGGATAGGTTCATATAATCCGAACACTAATCCTGCTACAATAGATTTGAACTTCGACCGTGCGCTCTATTGGGTAGAAGTGGGAGCACAACCCACAGACACAGTACGTTCCATTCTTTCAAAGGAGGGCGTGATGTTGATGAAACATCTTCGCGTAGGTGTTAAAAAAGGTGCATTCAGCGAAGATGAAGCACAGAAGCGTTTTGATGCATGGAAAGCTAAGCATGTAAAAGGCGTAGATGATTTTAAAGCTAAATTGGCAGCAAAAGAGGCTGAAGAAGCAAAAGCACGTTTGACGGCTGAAGAGGAGAAAAATCGTCTTAAAGGTGAATCCGTAGCCAAAAAGAAAGCGGAACTTCTTGCAGCACAAGAAGAGGCAGCCAAAGCTGCAGTAGAAGCTGAGAACGCAACAGAAACCGCAGATACAGAAGCAGCTGAATAATCAGATATGCATCTGAACTCGTAGTTGAGGTGCTGAAAAGAAAAGATGCTGAGGTTTAATAATAAAAAAGAATCAAAAATATTTGGAGATTCTTGAAAAAAGTATTAACTTTGCATCGTCAAATAAGACTTCCGGGTAAGTCTTAACAATTACCCGGAATATGGCCGATTAGTGTAGCGGTTAGCACGCCACCCTCTCACGGTGGAGACTCGGGTTCGAGTCCCGGATCGGCTACAAAAGAGTTGTCAAAGCGGCAACTCTTTTTTTATGGATGCAATATATTTTTTTTGCTATTAGATTAGGCTTAATTGAAAAAATTTAACTTGAAGGCGTTCCATAAACCTCAAATTGTCAGGTTGCCGGCAACTTTAGATACTTGAATCAATTATTTATATTTCGAAGTTTTTAAATTATGAGATTAGTAATTTGTTGAATAATAACAATCTAATTCCATGTTAAAAAAATTCTTAAAAAATAGTTGTCAGAAAATTTGGTATGAGCGAAAATTTGTTGTAATTTTGCACTCGGAAAACGGAAGACACGGCATCGGTTGAGATGTAAAAGAGACTTCGTATTGTGATTGGAGGGATAGAGTGTCATTCGTTTTAACATGGCGGGATAGCTCAGTTGGTTAGAGCGTCGGATTCATAACCCGGAGGTCCCGAGTTCAATTCTCGGTCCCGCTACAAGAGATTCAGGCAGATGTCTGAATCTTTTTGTGTTTATAGTCCGGATTCTATTTTGGTAATAATTTGATTATGGGATTGAGTCGGTTTAGATATTTTCATCTGTTTTGATATGGCTCAAATTTTGTAGTGTTATGGATTTTTTGTAATTTTGTAGCAGTAATATTGGGCATGACTATCGAATTTTTCTGATTTAGCATCGAAGGTTTTAACGGTAATAAATCAAATGAAGAATGGGGTTAAGCCATAAAATTGAAAAGTCAGTGTATTTGCAATTTTTTAAGAAAGGCGGCCGTACAGTTTATGGTGTGCAGAGCGATAAGCCGCTGCGTGATGAAGTTATAACCAAGCTGCAATGGATGTTTGATGGCGCTGTGCTTGTGAAGACCAATAAGGTGACAGGAAAATTTATCGGGCCACGAAAGGAGATGATATCACCATGGAGTACAAATGCCGTAGAGATAGCACGAAATATGGGAATTACGGGTATAACTCGCATTGAGCAGTTTGTAAAACGAGATGAGTATGACCCGATGATAGAGCGTGAGTATAATGGGATGAATTCCAAAATATTCGATACTGACAGGGAAGCCGAAGATGTAATACATATTGACAATCTTGAGGAATATAACGAAAAAGAGGGATTAGCACTTTCTAAAGATGAGATAGAATATTTAAAGAATCTTTCGAAAGAGATAGGGAGGCCGCTTACAGACTCTGAGGTGTTTGGTTTTTCGCAGGTTAATTCTGAGCATTGCCGTCACAAGATATTTAATGGTAAATTTATAATAGATGGCAAAGAAAAAGAGTTGAGCCTCTTTAAAATGATAAAGCAGACATCGGAAGAGAATCCCAATGAACTTGTGTCCGCATATAAAGATAATGTGGCATTTGTCAAGGGGCCTAAAATTAAGCAGTTTTCACCGATTACACCATATGCTCCGAGTCTTTTTGCGGAGAGAGAGATTGATACAGTGATATCGCTTAAGGCTGAGACGCATAATTTTCCGACCACTGTAGAACCCTTTAATGGAGCAGCTACCGGTACAGGTGGTGAGATACGCGATAGAATGGGGGGGGGCAAGTCAAGTATTCCGATTGCAGGAACAGCTGTGTATATGACTTCATATCCCCGCCCGGAGGAGCGCAGATCGTTTGAATGTGGTGCGCCTTTGGCAAGACCCTGGCTTTACCAGACCCCTGCTCAGATTCTCATAAAGGCTTCAAATGGAGCTTCAGATTTTGGAAATAAATTCGGTCAACCGTTGATATGTGGATCTGTTCTAACCTTTGAACATGAAGAGCATAATAGATTGTTGGCTTACGATAAGGTGATTATGCTTGCCGGTGGTGTTGGATTCGGAAAACTCAGCGATGCTCTCAAAGATGAACCTGAACCGGGAATGAAGGTTGTCGTGATGGGAGGCGACAATTATCGCATCGGAATGGGAGGGGGTGCTGTGTCTTCGGTAGAAACAGGACAGTATGAAAATTCTATTGAGCTAAATGCGGTGCAGAGAGCTAATCCGGAGATGCAAAAGAGGGTTAGCAATGTGGTTAGGGCTCTTGCAGAAATGGAACATAACCCATGCGTTAGTATTCATGACCATGGTGCCGGTGGACATTTAAATGCACTTTCCGAACTTGTGGAAGCTACCGGGGGAAAGATTAAAATCAATGAATTACCTGTGGGGGATAATACTCTTTCTTCAAAAGAGATAATAGGGAATGAAAGTCAGGAGAGAATGGGTCTTTTGCTTCATGCCTCGGATGTGGATAAAGTAAGGAAAATCGCCGAACGAGAGCAGGCACCCTTCTATGTGGTGGGTGAAACAACTTCAGACAATCGTTTTGTCTTTGAGGAATCAGATGGTTCAAGACCGATAGATCTTGCCATGAGTGCAATGTTTGGCAATTCTCCCAAAACGGTAATGACAGATATTACTATTGAGCGCAAATACTCAGATGCTGAATATTCAGTGGGCAATTTGCAGCGGTATCTTCAAGATGTTCTCAGACTTGAAGCTGTAGCTTGTAAGGATTGGTTGACTAATAAAGTGGATCGTTCGGTGACCGGTAGGGTCGCACGTCAACAATGTCAAGGACCACTTCAACTTCCATTGAGCGACTGTGGTGTTGTTGCACTTGATTACCATGGGAAATCAGGTATAGCAACATCAATAGGGCATGCCCCGCAAGCAGCATTGATAGATTCTGCCAAAGGGTCGATACTATCCATTGCCGAATCGTTGACAAATATTTGCGGTGCTCCGTTAAAGGATGGATTGAAGAGTGTTTCGCTGTCCGCTAATTGGATGTGGCCATGCAGGAATGAAGGTGAGGACGCGGCTCTATATAAGGCTGTTGAGGCTTGTTCTCTTTTTGCACGTCAGCTTGGGATAAATATCCCGACCGGCAAGGATTCACTTTCTATGACGCAAAAATATGGAGAACGTAAAGTGATGGCTCCGGGGACTGTAATAATATCTGCTGCCGGAGAAGTGAGTGATATTCGAAAGGTAGTATCTCCGGTGATAAGAAAGGCGAATTCAAAGTTGCTTTATATCGATTTCAGTGGAGATGAATTTAAACTTGGAGGATCGTCGTTTTTTCAATCGCTCAATAAAGTTGGATTGGAAGCTCCTACAATTACGTCAGCCCCATTGTTCGCTGCATGTTTCGAAGGGATTCAGCATTTGGTAAACGAAGATTTGGTTCTTTCGATGCATGATGTTTCAGCCGGAGGATTAATTGTGACATTGCTTGAGATGGCATTTGCCAATATTTCCGGTGGTGTTGATTTAAATTTGGATGTGTTTGACGAACGGGATGCCATTAAGATATTATTCTCGGAGAATCCGGCAGTGGTGGTTGAGGTGGAAGATTCTAATTTGGCAAAAGTCGAGGATCTGTTGAAGTCACTCGGAGTCATGTATTTGTGTGTAGGATGCACTACTTCAGATCGTCAATTGAATGTATACGGTAAGGGGATTACGGAAAATATCGATATAGATGCGATGCGCAACGAATGGTATCGTACATCGCACGAAATGGATCTTATGCAAACAGCCAAGGCTCAAGCTGAGCAGAGGTATCATAACTATAGTGAGCAACCTGTAACGTTTAAATTTCCGAAGAAATTTGATGGTAAATTCAGTAGCTGTGGTATAAATGAAAATCGCATTAGTAAAAGTGGCATTAGGGCTGCAATTATTAGGGATAAAGGTATAAATAGTGACAGAGAGATGGCGTATTCTCTTCATTTAGCCGGATTTGATGTTAGAGATGTACATACCACAGATCTTACTTCGGGAAGAGAAAATCTTGAAGATATTAATCTGATAGTGTTTTGTGGAGGGTTCTCAAATAGTGACGTGTTGGGCTCAGCAAAAGGTTGGGCAGGACAATTCTTGTATAATGAACAAGCCAAACGAACACTGGAAAATTATTTTAAGAGAAATGATACACTTTCTTTGGGAGTATGCAATGGTTGCCAACTTATGGTAGCATTGAATCTACTTAAACTTCCTGAGAGTGTGGCGCCAAAGATGGAGGAGAATAATTCAGGCAAGTTTGAGTCAAATTTCTTGACACTCGATATTCCGAGAAATAACAGTGTAATGTTAGGTTCATTGGCAGGTAGCCGTATTGGTGTTTGGGTAGCACATGGTGAGGGTAAATTTGTATTTCCCGGCACGTGTCCCAAAGATATAATCGCAGCTAAATACACATATAAGACTTATCCGGGTAATCCTAACGGGACATCCGGGAGTGTTGCTGCAATCTGCAGCGAAGACGGCAGACATCTTGCAATCATGCCACATCCGGAGCGTTCCATTTTTCCATGGCAGTGGGGATGGTATCCTGAGGATAGAAAGGATGATATGATGACTCCTTGGCTGGAGGCTTTTGTCAACGCTCGCAATTGGGTTGAGAAGAATCGACGATGGTGAGGAATTCTATAAAACGATACGGAAGTGCCGTCGCTTTTATAGCGGCGGCAACTCTATTGTTTTTAACCGGGTGTTTTACCGGAATAGAGGGGACTAAGAAGGTGAAATTGTCACGTGAAGATAGAAAAGTCTCTCAACCTTCCGAGGAGGAAAAATTGAATGCTTTGTTTTCCGCTGACACGCTGAAAGATTGGAACGTTGGTAAGAATTTTATTGTCACGAACCACAAAGTTGAAATAGTTTTACGCTCAATCGGTGATAAAAAATATGAAATCAGTGACACTCTTGTCTACAAGGGTATCGTTATGAGACCATCGCCATCAGGAGAGCAAACAGCGAGATTATTGTTTGCTGATTCGAGAAATGAATGGGAGTATGATACCGGGAAGAGTTATTCGGCTGCACGAATGAATTTGTCGTCGATGGATATACCTATGATTATAGATGTTGACTTTGTAGAGAATGTCGGTAAAATTCTAAATAACAAAAAATTGTATATCCGTACATCTGATTGGCAAGATTCTGAAGGAAATCAGGAGAAAGGATTAAAATATTCATTGGTCACAATTAAAAGTGTGACAGCTGGAAATGAGCAATTCCCCTTGAAAGTCGGCTTCCAGACTAATGACGAATTGATATGGTATGTTATGATGAGCAGCGGCAAGAAATCTACTGACAGCAGGTCATTCCCGATTCTATTTTCTTTTGAAGATGTTAAAAATTCATATCGGAATATTAGTCAGGAAGTATGGGCATTAATTCAGCAAAGTAAAGTGACAATTGGAATGACAAAAGAGGAATGTAGATTGTCACTCGGAACGCCTGCGAGCGTTAGCTCCGGAAGAGATTATGCGAAAGTGTTTGATTTATGGAGTTACGGTGATGGTAAGTATTTGAAATTTGAAGATGGAATTCTTGTAGATTTCAGATTATAGAAGAATATGGAGGAATATATAATTAAAGATAAGGATATAACCGCACTGACTACCTTCGGAATACCTGTAAGGGCTAAATATTTTGCAGAATATGACAGTGTAAAGAAATTAGAAAAGATTTCACGTACGGAGGAATTCCTTAATAATGAAGTGTTTCATATAGGAGGCGGAAGTAATCTTCTTTTTGTTAATGATTTCTACGGACTTGTGCTTCACAGTGCAATAAAGGGAATGGTGAAATATGTCAGGGATGAATCTAATGTCTTTGCTATAGCCGGAGCGGGAGAAAATTGGAATGATTTTGTGGACTGGTGTATAGGTGAAGGCCTTTCCGGATTAGAAAATCTCTCAGGCATACCGGGAGAAGTAGGAGCTTCCGCGGTTCAAAATATCGGCGCATACGGTGTGGAAGTGGCTGACAAAATTTATTCTGTAGAATGTTTTGATACTCATACACGTAAAGTAGTTACAATAAAGAATCACGAAATAGAATATGGGTATCGTGACAGTAATTTTAAAAAGAACTGGAACGGCCGATATTATGTATTACGTGTAGCATTTAAACTAAAACAATCGACTGAAGCGGAACATCTGGACTATGGCCCATTGAAGGAGCTTTCCGTAAAACTTGGACATCGGCCTTCAATATCAGAGGTGTCAAGGGAAATTATTAAGATTAGGGATGCAAAACTGCCGAATCCGTTGGAGATAGGAAGTGCCGGGAGTTTCTTCAAGAATCCATATGTGACGAGATATTATTTTGAACAGGAAGTCCTTGGAAAGTGTGCGGATGTACCGTATTATGACATAGATGAACATTTTGTCAAGGTGCCTGCCGGTTGGCTCATAGAACATGCGGGGTTAAAGGGATATTCAATAGGAGGTGCAGAAGTATATCCGAAACAGTGCCTTGTAATAGCAAATAGGGGAGGGGCGACTGCCGATGATGTTGTGAAATTATCAGAACACATCCAAAAAAAGGTACTTGAAAAATATGGATTGATAATACGTCCGGAGGTGAATTTTATTGACACATCAATAGATGTGACAATCATGGGAACAGGTACTTCCAAAGGTATACCTGAAATAGGGTGTTTATGCAGGGTCTGCAAATCGGAAGATTCACGAGATAAGCGTCTTAGAACTTGTGTTCTTGTTAAGACGCACGGCATGAGACTTCTGATAGATGTTTCTCCGGATTTTCGTCAGCAAGCACTCCGTGAGGAACTACGTGATATTGATGCTGTGTTAATTTCACATACTCACTATGATCATGTTGGAGGAATAGATGATTTGCGACCTTTCTGTGCAGATAAACATATACCTATGTTTGTAAGTCAAGATGTCAATGACGATCTTCATCACAGGATAGATTATTGCTTTAAGAAACATCCATATCCCGGAGTCCCTGTTTTTGATCTTCATGTAATAGATGATAATCCCTTTGAAATTAATGGATTAAAAATCATTCCAATAAGAGTAATGCACGGAAAATTGCCAATCTTTGGATATCGTATAGGTGATTTTGCGTTTATAACGGATGCCAAAAGCATTGCAGAGGAGGAAAAAGATAAGTTGGTGGGTTTAAAAGTGTTGGTGGTGAATGCTTTAAGAGAAAGGGAGCATTTTGCGCATTTCAATATAAAGGAGGCATTGTCACTAATAGAAGAAGTGAAACCTCAAAAGGCGTATCTGACACATTTCAATCATGAGGTGATGCACGAAGAACTTGCTTCCCGACTTCCGGAAAATGTAGCTCCGGCCTACGATGGGCTGAATTTTAAAATAGATTGAAAATCTTCGGAACAACCGGTAAGATATGAGTGTTTTTATAATATCGAAAGATAAAAGAGTAGTATAATCGAATAATAGTAATATTATGAAAACACTAATATTGCTTCGACATGGTCAGAGTGTATGGAATCTTGCAAATAGATTTACCGGATGGACAGATGTGGAATTAAGCGAAAAGGGAAGAGAGGAGGCGCGCCAAGCCGGATTGTCAATAAGAAAAGCAGGCTTAACCCCCGGATTCTTTTTTACATCATATCTGAAACGAGCCATTCATACCTTGCAGATAGCTGCTGAAGCAATGGATAGGGAATGGGTTCCTGTAATTAAGGATTGGCATCTTAATGAACGCCATTATGGTGCATTGCAGGGTTTGAATAAAAGCGAAACGGCAGAGAAGTACGGTGATGAACAGGTTCACATATGGCGACGCAGCTATGATGTGGAACCACCGACCTTGAAAAGGGAGGATTTGAGATATCCGGGAAATGAAGATAAATACAATTCTTTGAGCGAGGAAGAGTTGCCACTTACGGAGTCACTTAAAACGACAATAGACCGAGTCATGCCATGTTGGGAAGAGCTTATTCTGCCCAAATTGAATCTTTATGGTACGGTTTTAGTGGCAGCTCATGGTAATTCATTAAGAGCACTCGCAATGAAATTGTTGCATTTAAGTAAGGATGAGATACCCGGACTGGAGATTCCAACCGGAAGGCCATGGGTATTCGAACTTGATGATAGAGACAATGTAGTTAAAAATTACTACTTGTAAGAAATATATTTTAGGATGGATACGGAAATTTCAATGTATGAGCTTATCATGGATCTTCCCTTGTTTAAGGGGACGAGCAGAGATCAAATATCTGATTTCCTCGAGAGAACAACTCTTACATTTAGCAGGTACGAAGACGGTGAAAAGATTGTATCCATTGGAGAAAAGTATGATGATTTATTTCTGATTATAAGGGGAAATTCATTGGTAAATCATCCCGTTTCTTATAAGGATGAAACAAAAGTATTATTGTGTGAAACACGTGGAGCAGGTACTATAATCGGACTTGACCGATTATATGGCATGTTTCGTGAATATGAATTTGAAGTTGTCTCGAAGAATGGGTGTGATATTCTTCGTCTCAATAAATCCCAATTCTTTGACCTGTTGACAAGGGATAATCTTTATATGATTAATATGCTAAATGCACTTTCCTCAAATTCTCAAAGAAGTCAGTGGCTTACAAGCCTCGTACACCCTTGTGATATAATAAGCCTTATGGCTTATTATGTTGCGACGTTGACGAGATGGAATAGCAAAGATATATGCATTAATCCTGATGTGAAATTATGGCAATACCTTGCAGGAGTTTCTGTTAGGGGATTTAATGCAATGGTCAAGAATTTGGGAAATGGCGGTTTAATTAGGATTGATTCTGAAAATAATGGTTGGATAAAAATCTTGAATCGTTCAGATTTCATTGATTTTGTGTTTTCCCGTAAATAGGAATAATAAAGATGAAATGAATGTGTAAAAAGAGTGCTGATTATAATAATAAAATCAGCACTCTTTAATGGATTGTATGAACTGAGAATCCACTGATATTTGCCTAAATTATCTTATTGGGGATAAATTAATGTTCGCGTCTTGATTTACATCGAGATTGTAGATATTACCATACCCGAGTGAAAGAGCTTTATTTTTCCATTCACGGGCTTTGTCAAGGTTGCCGGTTTGAGCAAAATAAACAGCCGTCCAATAAGCTGCATCCTTGCCACTATTTTTTGTAATGGCACGTTCTATCATAGCATCGCCATCTATTTTTTTCCCGGAAAGAGTCTTGGCAAGAGCGCAATATGCAATGTCCGGAAATTCTTCGATTGGCGCAATCGCAGCACGAGAAAAATCGGAATTGGCACGTTTCTCATCCTTTAATCCTATTTGATAGGCGTATCCTCTAAGTAATAGTGGGAGCGGATTATCAGCGTTTGACATTATAGCCTCGTTAAGCACATAGATTGCATCATTGTAGTTGTTAAGAGAGAGATGATCTATAGCAATTTCAATAACTGCATCAATATTCCCGGGGTTCAATTCGTATGCTTTTTTAGCAGCTGCAAGAGCATCAGATGGAAGTTTTGCAGCGCGTTGTATTTTGGAACGCAAAATGTGATTAGACGGAGAAGGATCTAAATTTAATGCAGATGCACTTGCCGTTTGAGCCTCAGGAATTTTGTTTAGAGCCAGACAAGTTCGTGCCATCCCGGCCAATAAATCCGAATCATTGCCATCAGGAGTGGCGAGCAGACTTGCGTAGGCATTATATGCGTCGTTAAATGCTCCTGCACGATATGCTATTTCTGCGAGTAAAAAGTCGAGAGATAAATTATTTTTGGCTTTCGCAGCAGCAGATTGTATAGCCTGTGAAACAGCCGTATAGTTTTTTTGACCAAGCAAAAGAAGCTTATTCATAGGAGTAGATGAATTATCAGTCAATGCAAAGGCAAAGAGATAGTTGTTTGCCGCATCGGAATCGAGACCTATGGAGTTATAGAAATCTCCAATGCGACAATAAGTTATATAGTTTGTCGGATCAGATTGTTCCACTTCCTTAATGAGGTCTCGAGCTTCATCCATTTCTCCCTTAAGGGCTTTAGCTTTTGCCATACCAAAGAAAGCTTCTTGACTTCGAGACTTAAGGCGTTGCATAGACGCAAATGTTGAATAAGCCTCATCGGGCATTTTTAGATTCAGGTAAATATTGCCTTTTTTATATATATTCGCATAGTTTGCCGGGTCGATTTCGAGAGCCTTATTAATAGCTTCAACAGCTTTTGGCAGATTATCCTGAGCTATAAGTATGTCAGTCAAAAGGGAGAAGTTTCTCATTTGTGCATCTCTTTCTTTTGAGGGAGTATTTTCTATAGCTTTAACAATATCAAGGTATGCTTCGTCAAGCCGATGAAGTTGCAGGTAGATGCCGGCGCGTTCGAAATATGCTTCATAATCATTAGGATGAGATTGAATCCATTCTGTATTCCCGTCGAGCATAGCTTTGGTGACCGGGTCAATCTGTTGGGCAGAACATAGAGCTGCTGATGTTATAAAAACTCCAAGTAATATGGATTTTAGTTTCATGTCAATTTTAATTTATAGTTGAATGAAAGGTTCCCAATATTGACAATATGTATAGCCATAATGTTTGGAGGGATACATTTCATTATAATGACGCTTGAGAATTGATATTGTTTACTGCTTGACGTAAAATTGTCAACTTCTCAAGTAAATTTTCTACTTTATTAAGCGGTATCATATTGGCACCATCGCTTTTAGCTACTTTAGGATTTGGATGTGTCTCCATAAATAAACCATCCGTCCCGACAGCAATTGCTGCTTTTGCAATAGTTTCAATCATCTCAGGATGACCGCCGGTAACTCCTACCGAGGTGTTTGGCTGTTGTAGGGAGTGCGTAATGTCCATTATTACGGGACATTTGCAAACTTGTTGCATTTGAGGTATGCCACGAAAATCCACAATCAAGTCAGAATATCCAAAAGTAGTGCCGCGATCGGTGACAGTAACTGCCTGGTTTCCTGAATCCAGAACCTTTTTTACAGCAAATTGCATTGCTTCAGGAGAAAGGAATTGTCCCTTTTTTATGTTGACAAGTTTTCCCGTAGATGCTGCAGCTACGATTAAGTCTGTCTGTCGGCAAAGAAAGGCAGGGATTTGTAAGATATCAACAAATTCGGCGGCTAATGCGCATTCATGAGTTTCATGAACATCAGTTACAACCGGGACATCATACTCTTTTTTTACTTTTGCAAGGATTTCAAGAGCCTTAAAATCTCCTATACCGGTAAAGGAATCGAGACGACTTCTGTTAGCTTTTCGATAGCTACCCTTAAATACGTATGGAATATTAAGTTTAGTGGTAATTTCTTTCATGACTCCGGCCACCTCAAGAGCCATATCCATAGATTCGATTACGCATGGTCCGGCAAGGAGGAAAAAATTGTCTGTAGCAGATGATTTAAGATATTTGAGGGTATCTACAGATTTCATGTGATAATAGTAATGATAAATTGAAATAGTTGATGTTTATTATAATATCTCCTTTGGACATTGGGATAATTGGGCAATGGTGTGAATGGTCTGAATTGCACTTAAAGCAGCGGTTTCGGTTCGTAAACGACTTTGTCCCAATGATACCGGTATGAATCCGTTATTTATGGCATAATGAGCTTCAGAAGGGGAGAAATCGCCTTCAGGACCTATTAATATCATAATATCAGACTGCGGTTTCAAGATGCAAGTCATATTGATTCTTTCAACATCGTCTGCACAATAACATATTAATTTTTGTCCTTTAAAAGATTCATCAATAAGAGTTTTAAGCGGTGTGAGTGGTCGTAAAACAGGTTTAACGGATTTTAATGACTGTTTCATGGCCGATACAAGAATCTTTTCAAGGCGTTCGGTCTTGATGATTTTACGCTCACTATGCTCACATTGTATTGGGATAATTTGATCAATACCTATTTCGGTTGCTTTTTCAAGCAACCATTCGATTCTGTCAATATTTTTAGTGGGTGCAATTCCCAAGATTATATTGAATCCCCAATGAGGAGATAAGAAGGTTTTGTCGATAATTTGAGCCTTGACACGTTTTGGATTAGCCTCTGTGATTTCTGCTGTGTATCTGTATCCTTTACCATCGGTTACATAGATGGTGTCGCCAATAGATTTACGTAACACTCTAATGCAGTGCCCGGATTCAACTTCATTGAGAATTGAATCAGTTCCAAACTCGGGTTCGTAAAATTGTATCACGACTGTTGATTGTGATTATAATTATATATCATGATTGCCGTTTTCAATCATACCTTCCGGGTCTCCGCCTGTCAGTTCGGACGCATGTTCTTTGTCAATAGAGGGATGTGGCGATTTAGGGGTACGGAAAATAAAGATAAACAATATACTTATGATGAGTGCGTAAGTCGCAAAAATAAACCATGATTCTCTCCACCCTGCAAGATTGGTTGTTGCTTGTGCTATTTCTCCCGCTTTATCGCTGACCGGTGATAAATCCACCAATTTGTTTACAACAAGTTCACCGGCAAGGAATGTACCGATACTTGCACCAATACCATTGGTCATAATCATAAAAAGTCCTTGGGCTGAGGAACGTAGTTTGACATCCGTCTGTCGGTCGACAAAGAGTCCTCCGGCTACATTGAAGAAATCAAATGCCATACCATAAACTATGCAGGATAGAATCAGAAATATAAGACCGGAACCGGTATTCCCTATGCCAAAGAATCCAAATCGAAGCACCCATGCAAACATTGCCATTAACATAACCCCCTTGATTCCAAATTTCTTAAGGAAGAATGGAATCAAAAGTATACAAAGGGCTTCACTGGCTTGAGAGATTGCTGTCAAGGCTGTTGCATTATTTGCGCCCCATGTTTGTGCAAATTCTGCTATTTTGCTGAAATTGTGTATAAACATTGTTCCATACGAGTTTGTGATTTGCAGACAAACACCCAAAAGCATGGAAAATATGAAAAATATTGCCATGTGTCTATTTTTAAATAGTTTGAATGCATTAAGCCCCAAAGCTTCTGCCAAATTAGCTCCTTTGTTTGGGTTGACAGGACAATTAGGCATGGAGAGGGAATATATCATCATTATGTAACTGATGACACCGGAAGTAATCAACTGCCAATAATTTGTCTGAAATTCTGTGAAATTAACAAAAAGTTCAGCACAGATAAATCCTATTGTACCCAACATTCTTATGGGGGGGAACGCTGTTACAGTGTCTAACCCGACTTTATTCAAAGCATTAAATGCTACTGAGTTACATAGCCCTATTGTGGGCATGAAGAATGCAATTGAAAGAGTGTATAGAGTGAACAACGTTCCAAACCTTACATCTGTTCCGGCGTTAATGCAATACCATCCGGCAAGAAGCATAAATGAACCGGCTACGGCATGACAAATGCTCAACATTTTCTGTGCCGGAATCCATTTGTCGGCAATAATACCTATAATAGCCGGCATGAAAAGGGAGACAAGTCCTTGTGCAGTATAGAACCAGAATGTTTGCGAGCCTAATCCTACGCTTGACAAATAGATTCCTATTGAAACAAGATAACTGCCCCAAACCGCAAATTCGAAGAAATTTAATGCAGCAAGTCTTACTTTTATATTATTCATAATGATTTTAGATTTTCAGGTGCATATTGTTTTATATTGTTACGCTTAGATGCAAAATTACAAAAAAAAATTGAATCGCTAAACAGTTTGAGGTTATTAAAAATAAAGCTAATTAATATAAGTATAACTTTTGATGGAATCCTTGCGCTACTTCTTAATATTTTCGTTGTGTATGCAATAATTTATTCAAGTTTCTCAAGTTGCCCTGCAACTTGGAAACTTGAGGTTTATGGTTTATAGTTTATGGTTTATAGTTTATGGTTTATGGAACGTCGTTGAGTTAAATTTTTCGATAATTTTCTAACCTCTAACCTTCAACCTCCTAAATTTTCGCAAGTTAAAGCTTGCGAAAGTTGAGTAATTTATTCTATGTATAGTAATAAAAAATGCGTCAAACCCAAAAGTATGACGCATTCTCGAGAGTATTTGTTGTTCTTAAGGTTCAAAAATGTAGATTCAATTGTATAATGTTAAGATATGATTGTAAATTAAATCTTTTCAGTATTAACTATTTAAGTTTCAATACTTGACCTACATGAATTTTTTCAGTAGGCTGCAGGCCGTTAAGTCTTCTCAGGGTAGTGGTGGATACACCGTAGGACCTTGCAATTGATGCAAGTGAATCCCCTGATTTCACTGTATATGAAGCTACTTCTTGAGCACCTTTATAAGGATTGGTGTCAGAACTTTTCTCTTTTTTGGGCGAGAAAGAGCGAGCCTGCTGATAAGTCTGTTTTGTAAAGGTGTATGTGTCGGTATGAATTGTCTGATTTGCAAAATCAAAGATTGCAGCGGGATTTATGGCATATCCCATGTATCTTGTTTCGAAATGGAGATGCGGGCCTGTTGATCTGCCGGTAGATCCTCCTAATCCGATAGCTTGACCGGCTTTTACGTTTTGATTCGGTTTTACAAGAATCTTATTTAAGTGACCATAAACCGTCTCGAGAGAGTTTGGGTGACGGAGAATTATATAGTTGCCATAACCTTTTGCCTCATAATTAGTAAGACGCACTTTGCCGTCAAAAGCTGCATATATGGTATCGTTTGATCTGATGCCAAGATCGATACCTTTGTGCATACGTCCAAATTTTGCGCGATACCCATAATTGGAAGTTACTCTGCCGGGGCAGGGCATATGGTATCCTCTTACGTCAATAACAGCTTTATTGGGGACATCTGATTCTTTAAATGGGTTAACTCTTTTGCTGTTCCATCCTTCAGTGTAAATGTCCGGTTCCGGTTCCAAATCATCCACCAAATCAACGAATGAAGATCTTTCTACAAGTCTGATTTGGTCTTTACCCTTAGATGAATTTGCGAGAAGATTTTTGTGTGCTTGAGAATGAGAGGCTTTTGATTTTATAGTCTGTGCCTGAGTCGGTATGCCACCAAGTGCTATAAAGCCACACAAGATGACTCCGATAATCGGTTTGATTTTCATTGCTTTCTATTCTTTTTCACCAATCTATAATTGGTATTAATTTTACATAATTAAGATGAATGGAATTTAACGGAGTTCGTCATCTCCGTAATAAAATTTCACATTTGACGGGGTATAGTTATACACCTCTTCCGGCTTGAAGAATCTTGCTATCTCAATCTTGGCATTTTCTACCGAGTCGGATGCGTGAACAATATTGGCCTGACCGGACATACAGAAATCACCTCTAAGTGTACCCGGAGCAGCTTTCCTTCCATTCGTAACACCCGTCATTGTTCGGAACACTTCTACAACATCAACTCCTTTGAGTACCATCACAATGACCGGAGATGCTGTCATAGATTCAACAATCGATGGAAAGAATGGTTTATCCACAAGATGAGCATAGTGTTCGCGGAGTATCTTCTCATCAAGTTGCATCATTTTCATACCACAAATGATAAGACCGCGGTTCTCTATTCTTTTTATGATTTCACCTGCAAGTGATCTTTCGATTGCTGATGGTTTCAATATGACTAATGTCTGTTCCATTTTTATACAAATTTTAGTAACTTTATTAAGTCACACATCAAAATTACACTTTTCAAGCGATAATTCCTAATTTTATAATATTAAAAATTCTTAATTAAGCTATATTATCATAAATGACATTTTGTGAAGTCTTGATAGTTAGTGAGATAGGAACTTTTTATGTTATTTAACATGTTTTTACTGTGTTTGCACAGTGCTCCTTTGAATGTGCAAGAAATTGCTTTGTTGAAATGTTAATAAATCTTAACGTAAAGTTAATGATTTAATCATAAGGTTATTATGCGAGGGTGATAATTTCTTGAACAATTTTTTTTCTGTGAACATTAATGGTAATAATTGTGTAATTCAAATAATCAAGTACAATTTTTTTACGTTTTTATACTACTATAAACTATAAATTATGATAATCAATTTCATTTCTATTTTAGTCCAAATAAGTAGGGAAGCTAATGTACATCTGAGCACTGAAACCGCTGAGAACACATATGCAATAGCCACTTTCCTGATGAAATCATCAAATTGGATTTTGCATATTTTCGGACTGGAAACACACACGACATTATATATTTGGGTTTATACGGTCTTGGTATTATTGTTGTCCATTATTATAGGTACAATCTGTAAGTGGGTAATACTTGGAATTGTGAATACTGTTGACAAAAGGATAAAATCGGATCTATACACATTGTTGGTGAATGGTAATGTATTTGACAGATTGTGTAAAATAATTCCGCCATTGGTATTTTTGATATTTATCGAATTTACTTTATATACACGTGCAAATTTAGCTTTATGGCTCACAAAGCTGACTTGGATTTATGTAATATTTACTGTAGTTAGAGCATTGGATGCCGTAATTAATGTTATTTGGACTCATGTAGATAATAGGGAAAACAAACGAAAATTGCCTTTGAACGGGTTGGTGCAACTTATAAAGGGTATTCTTTGGATAATTGCAGTAATATCCGTTCTCGCTATTTTGTTTAACAAGTCGCCGGGTTCATTGCTTGCCGGTCTGGGAGCATTTGCAGCTGTTTTGATGCTTGTCTTTAAAGATTCAATTCTTGGCGTTGTGGCGGGAGTCCAATTATCTGAGAATGATTCTTTACATCTTGGTGATTGGATTAAAGTGCCCGGTACGGATGCCAACGGAAGTGTAATAGAAGTCTCACTTACATCCGTAAAGGTGCGAAATTGGGATAAGACTGTAACTACCGTTCCACCTTATAATCTGGTAAGTCAGGGATTTACTAATTATCGGCAGATGCAGCAGAGTAATACACGACGGATCTGCCGTTCATTTATGATTGATGCAGACAGTGTTCTTCCTCTTGATGATAATATGCTTGAGCGATTAAAAAAATTGCCGTTTATGAATGATTATATTACAAAAAAACAGGCGCAAAAAGCTGCGGGTAAGGTGGAAGATGTTAACAATTCTGAAGGACTTGTAGACGGAACAATAGAAACGAATTTGGGGCTGTTTAGAGCTTATCTTAGAATGTATCTTGACTCGTCGGAATATATCTCACACACGGACACTTGTTTTGTAAGTACCTTGCCTCAAACTAATGGTGGAATACCCTTACAAATTTATGCGTTTACAAGTACTAGTGCCTGGCTTCCATACGAGGCTATGATGGATGCCATTTTCGAGCATTTGGCTACTATGTTGTATAAGTTCCATTTATATACATTTGAGAATGCGTCAGGAAGAGATGAACTACTTAATGGATATCTTGAAACAGGAAAACCCACATCCACACTTTGGGGGCTACCTTATCCATATTTCAATAATTCGGGGACTCCGGATAATCCCGGTGAAGAATCTAAATAAATAAGAAGGCTGTGTCAATTTGAACTGCACCCCAAAAGTTAGACAAAAAACTTTTGGGGTGCTTTTTATGAAG
>JAMPEM010000005.1:0-29184 GCA_023665145.1 Bacteroides sp. | reverse complement strand
GGGGACGATGGCTAAAGTGGGGGATGTTTCGACTCTCTGACGCGTTGTGATGGGAAAGGGTTTAGTGTTTTTTTGTGGGGGGATAAAGATTTGGCACACGGGTCTGTGGTGTTGACCCGTGTGCCGTTTTAATCTTTTTTACCTTGGGATTTTCCCCTGTATGGTTTTATGTTGTTTTCCTGACAGGTATTATCTTGTTTTCAGGTATTCGAGGGAGTTCTTGGCAAGTTTGAGCACGTTGTCCTGGAATTGGTTGTTTTTTGGATGTGCGCTTTTGTCAGGAGATCCATCGGGGTTTTTAAGTGAGAATTCGCAACCACCGTTACCGATGCAGAGGATAGTACCTTTGAATTCGGTATTGCCTTGTTGAGCTTCCCATACGTTTAGCTGAGATACCCAGTCGATTTGGGAGTCCCATGTTCCAAGGGGATATATACCGTAAGTTTGTGTTAGTGCGTTATAGCAAGCTTCGTCTTGGTTTCCGAGTCCGGTGAGTGCTGACGGGATATTGAAGAATAGACAGTTGTGGTCTTCAGTCCAACCGGGACCTTTGAATTGTACGAGTTTGCAACGGTCGTTGGATGTTACGGTCAATCCTTTGTAAATTGGGTGAGTGGAGTGGTCTTTTGTGAATTTTCCTCCGGGATTGAGTGAGATGGCCATGCTCCAGACGTCACCATTGTATCCACCTACGCCTGTACCGATAGATCGGTCGTTGTTTTTAATCATATCCATTTCGATACGTCCGAGGACACCGATATAAGGAGTTGCATGACTCCAGAGGAGCATATTTCCACCATCTTTATACCATTCTTTTACGTAAGGAGTGGCATTCTCAACAATTTCGGGCATATTCAGGACTTCGGCTTCTGTAACACCTTCGAGGTCGCGCATCCAGAATATTACACGGAATGGTTCGAGGTCTTTTGCAGATTTTATGTCGCCGAAATAGAGGAATTGCGCGGTGGGGTATTCTTCGTGAAGCCAGAGCCATGCTGAGGCTTCGTCGTCGTCACCGTCGGCCACGAGTTTTTCGGGGGTGGGATAGATGCTTAGGAATCCGATTGCGGTTTTACCGATTTTGAGCGATGTGGAAACGGGGAGTGAGGAACCTTTTTCGTTTTGGGCGGTGAGGGTTACTGTCCATTCATCACCGTAATTGACGTTCGGTATTGTGTATGTAAGAGTTTCACCGGGGAGGGATTCAGATATTGTACGGGAGCCGTTGGTTGCAACGAAGTTTATGGTTTGGGCGGATGGGTTTTGATTCCATTCTACTTTGGCATCATAACCTCCGGACTTTTCGATTTGCGACATAGCGAGACCTAACATTTTGGATGCGCCCTGTCTGATGAATTTTTTGATAGCACCGAGGGATACGTTTTTGCCGTCGGAGAGTTTGAATACGTAAGTATATTCGATATTGGTATCGATATTCTTGTGAGTATAAGAATTACCGTCGACAGTCTCGGCACCTACAAAAGTAGAGCCTTCGTATCTGTTGACCTCCATTTTGAGACCATTCATATCGGGCCATTGCCAAATGAGGTCATCACCGGACATATTACCTGAGATAAGGTTGGCATCAATTGGGGCGATTACCGGTGCGGAGATATTGTAATCATCGTCCTGGCAAGAAGTTATTGCTACGAGTGCAATAATGGACAGGAAGAAATATTGTATTTTTTTCATTTTGAACAATCTTTAATTTATTAACTCAACTTTCGCGAGCTTTAACTTGCGAAAAGTTAGGAGGTTGAAGGTTAGAGGTGAGAAAATTATCGAAAAATTTAACTCAACGACGTTCCATAAACCATAAACCTCAAGTTCTCAAGTTGCAGGGCAACTTGAGAAACTTGATTTATTAATTGTACCCTTTATTTTGGACGTACAGACCCGGAACGTAGTAAAGCTGGTTGTATGGAACGGGGTAGAACTCGTTTTTACCGGCAGTAAAGTGGGCGTCTTGGTAATATTGTCCGTATGCTACTCCTTCGTATGTGAAGTCTTTTGCTTTTTCGAAGTATGCGTTAAGAGTGGAAGAAGCGATACCCCAACGACGGAGGTCGAAATAACGGCTGCTTTCCATAGCCATTTCGAGACGTCTTTCCCAGCGCAGTCGTGTGCGTGCTTTCTCTTTGGAAGAGAAGTCAGAGGCGGGATAGAGTGCGATTTCGCAGAAGTCTTTGGCGTAAGCGATATGTTTGTCGATGGAGTTTGCAGCACGTTGACGGATATCGTTTATAATGTTACGTGCTTCTTCGAGCTGATTGAGTTCAATGAGAGCTTCGGCACGCATAAGCATAACGTCGGTGTAGCGGAAAACATAGTCGTTCATTGCGAAGGCTTGCCATGAGCCGTCGAATGTTTCGCCGGCACTTCTTTGCGGCACTTCTTTGAGTGAGGTGTAGAATCCGTATGTGTTAGGGGTTCTGGAGTTGTCTTTAGTCATCATGTATTCATTCTCGTATTTATAGGGGAATGAGGGCATACCTACAGTGTGGAACAAACGTGGATCCCATTTTTGTGAGGATTCGACACCTGCGAGGGGGTAATCGTCAGTATCGTCATATTTATCAAAGAGGGGTAGTCCGTCTTTTGTTTTATATGCGTTGACGAGGTCTTGAGAGGGTTTATGGAAGTCCCAACCGCAGGACCACATACCCCAGCAACCGTTAAGCATATTTGACCAGTTGGCGCGGCCGTATCGTGTGTTGTCTTCGGTGTATTGTGAAGTTTGGACAGCGAAGACTGATTCGCGGCTGTTTTTGAATTCGGGGAGGAAGATGTCTCCGAAGTCGTCGAGGTAATTGTATTGAGAGTTTTTGACGACATTAGTGTATTCGACAACTTTCTTCATGTATTCTTCATTGATAAAGTTGACGCCATCTGAAGCTTCGTACCCGTCACCCCAAGCGAGAGTAAGGTAGCATTTGGCGAGATAAGCGGCAGCAGCGATACGGTTGGCGCGACCGCCTCCGTCTTCGACTTTATCGGGGAGAGCATCGTAAGCGAGTTGGAATTCGTTAATTACTTTTTCGAAAAGTTGTTCGTATGTAAATTGGTTGTTAGGAGTTTTTTCCTGTGCGTTTTTCTGAAATACTTCTTCGTCAATCCAGGGGATTTGCCGGAACATGGTGAGGAGTTTGAAGTAGCTGTGTCCGCGGAGGAAATGGACTTCGCCGACGCGTTGTGCGGCAGTTTTTTCACCGAGAACCTCTACACCATGTTCTTCGAGGGAGACGAGTGCACGGTTGCAACGAGAGATGTTGCAGTATAGGCGATACCATAGTTCGTCGAGTTCACCGGGGGTTGAGGTCAGAGTAGACCAAATTTCCATTGGGTGGTAACCGGTATCGGTAGTACCGCCGCCGCCTTTGAGGCAGTCGTCGGAACCGAGGTCTCCGTAAGGCCAGAGGTTGAAGGGGTAGTTGTACCAGCAGTCGCCGAGCGATGCGTAAGCGGAGTTGACCATTTTATCGGGTTGTGCGTAGGCGAGTTCGCCGTTGACGACACCTGTGGGTGGGACGTCAATGAAGTCGTTACAAGCCGTCATACCCAATGTCAGGAGAGAAAGCAGATATATTTTTAAAGATTTCATGTTTTTCAGGATTTAAGAATTAGAAGTCAACTTGAAGACCGAATGATATAGAAGTCGGGAGAGGGTAAGCCCATGCAGGATTTTCGGGGTCGGTGCAAGTCAAGCTCTTACTCTTGATAGTAAGGAGATTTTGAGCTGAGAGGTAAACTCTTGCTCTTGTCATTCTGAGCTTTTCTATAACGCTGTTCGGAAGGCTGTAACCGATTTGGAGAGTACGCAGTTTGGCGTAAGATCCATTTTCCACGAAATATGATGATGTACGGCCTTCGTCACCTTTATTATTAGTGGTAAGCATGGGGATAGTGGAAGATGTGTTGACATTTGGGAGCCAAGCGTCAAGAACGCGCACACCTTTGTTGCTACCGGCGTCAGTCACACTCCAGAAGTCGTTTTGGAATTTTTGGTTGTTGTAAACGTCTTGCCCGAGGACACCTTGCCAGAACATTTGGAAGTCGAAGTTTTTGTAAGACAATTCGACGTTAAGACCGAAAGAGAGGTCGGGGACGGGGTTGTAGATCCAAGTCTGGTCGTCGGGAGTTATTTTACCGTCACCGTTTATATCGGCATATTTCATACCGCCGACACGTGCATTTTCCTGACCGTAAGCGAGGACTTCTTCTTGAGATTGGAATAGACCGTCGAACACGTAACCAACCATAGAGCCGTAAGGTTTTTTAGCTTGTACGAGGTTTTGTGTAGTGGTATGAGCGTAAGAGCCGGTGGTTGTTTCGGGCAGGTATGTTACTTTATTACGGAAGAAGTCCATATTAAGACCTACGCGATAATTGAGACCACAGGCGAGTTCGTCATGCCACCCTACTTGGAATTCCATACCCCAGTTTCTTAGAGAGGGTCCGTTAAGCCAAGAAGCACCGCCTTCACCCATTGATCCGAGGTAAGCGGGGATGATGAGCATGTCTTTGACGTCTTTGATATAAGCGTCGACAGAACCGGAGAGACGGTGATTGAGGACACCAAAATCTATACCGGCGTTATATTGGATTGTTGTTTCCCATTTCAGGTTAGGGTTAGCTGTTTGGCTTGCATAATATCCTGAGGGAAAAATACCGCTTTGCTGGAGGAGGAGGTCGTATGCGGTAGACGTTACGCGGTCGCTGCCATAGTCGGCGATATAAAGTGCATATCGTGCGGTGTTGGATATAGCTTGGTTACCGGTTTTACCCCAAGAGAGGCGTACTTTAAGGTCGTTGAGCCAAGATTTTCTTATGTTTTCAGAAATACGGTAACCGAGGGTAGCAGCGGGGAAGGTACCGTAACGGTTGTTGCTACCGAAGCGTGAAGAACCGTCGTGACGGATAGTGAAGGAAGCGAGGAGGAGGTTTTTCCAGTTGTAGTCCACTTTACCGAAGAAAGATACGAGAGCGTAAGCCGAGCGGTTACCGGTGGCACGTTCTACACCGGATGATGCATCCGGATACATATAATCTGGTGTCTCAATGTCATAGTTTTCGTTATAAGCGGCAAAATCAATTCTGGATTGTTTGAACATTTCCATACCGGCGAGGACCGTAAACATGTGGTCATCCTTAATAGCGAAGTTATAGTTGGCTGTATTGGTCCAGGTCCATTTGGAGTCGTTAGCTTGAGAGAGGGTTGTAGAGTTGGTGTCGTTGTTAACGATGTCGCTATGGAAAGTATAGTTATATGAATGAATGAAGGCGGCATCGTAGTCAAGACCGAAATTAGATCTGAGGACGAGACCTTTGACAGGTTTGAGGTCGATGTAAGCATTACCGAAGAGGCGCCATATTTTGAGGGCGTTGTCGCGGTTGAAGGCGAGTTCGCGGAGGGGGTTTTGGCGGTCGGCCATACTTCCTACGGGACCTGCGAAAGTGACGCCGTCCGTTTCGTAAACGGGGACAATAGATGGCATTTTGAGGGCATTTTCAAGAGGCTGGCAGTCTACTTGGTCGGTATATGTAAGGGTAAAATTCTCGCCGACGGTCAAAATAGGAGATATATTAAAAGATGTGTTGACACGTGCGGAGATGTTTTCGAAGTTAGTATACTTGAGTATACCTTCATTTTTCTTATAGCCGAGGGAGAAAAGGGCTGTGAATGCGTCAGTAGCTTTGGAGACGGATGCATCATAGCTCTGTGAGAATCCTGTGCGTGATATTTCGTCGAGCCAGTCAGTGTCTGACATCAGCATTGTTCTTTTGGCGTTGATGTAACCGTCATAGTATCCGCCTACGGTATAGTTGTTGTAATCTCCGGTGGCGATGTTATAAACGGAGATTGGATAACCGGACCGGGCGTTAAGGTTAAGACCATAGCTTGAGGCATAAGCGACGGGGTCAAGGCCATCATTCAAGGCAGCTTGTGCCATAGCAGTGGCGTATCCGGGAGTATTGAGTAGTTTCATTTTTGACTGACCGGAATAGAACTGGCCGGTGAGGTTTGCCGAGAAGCTTACATTGACTTTGTCGGAGTTTGCTTTACCTTTTTTTGTTGTTATGATAACGACACCGTTAGCAGCACGCGAACCGTAAATAGAAGCGGAAGCGGCGTCTTTAAGCACTTGCATGCTCTCAATATCGTTCATATTTAAAGAATTGAGGGAGGCTGTGGTTGGGACACCGTCAATAACGAAAAGAGGGTCTTGAGAGGCGTTGAAAGAGCCGATACCGCGAATGCGTACAGAACCGGTACCACTTGGGGAACCGTTGGCGGTAATAGTCATACCGGGGACTTTACCTTGGAGGGCACGCATGGGGTCGGTGTCGGATGTTGTTTCGAGAGCTTTCGTGTTTACGACGGAGACGGAGCCGGTAAGGTCGGCTTTTTTCATCGTCTGATAACCGACAACGACAACTTCGTCGATAAGCTCGGAGTCTTCTGTAAGATAGACAGTCATTTGAGCTGTAGCCGGCATTTCTACGGGGTTGAAGCCTACGTATGAGATACGCAGTTTTGCGCCCTGGGGTACGGAGATTTGAAAATTACCGTCGAAATCAGTGGCGGCACCGGTTTTGGTATCCTCGCAGAACACAGTTGCCCCAATCAGAGGTTCATCATCGGTCGTTGAGAGTACCGTTCCTTGCACAGTGATGTTCTGTGCATGCGCTGTTATTGCCAGAATGAGCAGCAATAATGCGGAGAGGATTGGTCTTTTCATGTTATTGTTATTTTGGTTATAATTTTTGAGGGCAAAGATATTGCAATAATATCAAAAGAGGTAATAGAGATGTTGCATATAGTATTAAAAATTGAGCGATGAAATATTTTTAATATTTTTTGCACAATTTTTAATACTTTTGGAAAATTTGTATCTTGCTGATGTAGTGGTATATCGTTACGTCAATACTTCTTCTTTCGGTAGCCTGAGGTATTTTCACACACGCACATTGTGTTTGTATCATGCGTGGGATTAGGATTTATGTCCGAGTTTGCGGCGGAGTTCGGATGGAGTTTCGCCGTAGTTTTCGCGGTATATTCTTGTGAAATATGCGGGTGTTGAGAATCCGGAGGAGTAGGCTATTTCGCTGATAGATTTGTCTGTTGTCAGAATCATTTCGCGTGCTTTTTCGAGGCGTAGTTTTCGGAGCAGTTCTACGGGGGAATAGTTTGTGAGGGATTTTATTTTTCTGTAGAATTGTGATCTGCCGAGACCGAGCTTTGATGCGATAGAATCAATATTGAGGTCAGGGTTGCCGAGTTCGGTGTTGACAGTTTGTATAAATTTGGAATAGAATTCGTTGTCCAATTGTGTAGGGGGAATCTTTTGTGCGTCGTTAACTTCAGATTTCGGCGCAGGGGATGTGGCAGGTGATTCCCATAGATTTTTGATTCGTTTTCGATTGTTGATGAGGTTTCGGCATCTTTCACGAAGTATTTTGCCATTGAATGGTTTGGGTAAATATGCGTCGGCACCGCTTCGGTAGCCTTGCAGTCTTTGTTCGTCCATGGAGCAGGCGGTAAGCATCAGGACGGGGATATGTGATGTTGAAATTTCATTTTTAATGATTTGACAACATTCGAGTCCGTCCATTACGGGCATCATGACGTCGCAGATTATTATATCGGGGACAAATTTTGAAGCGAGACGGATACCTTCTTTGCCGTTATCAGCACCAATGACAGTAAATTCATCTGAGAGGAGTTGTGATATCAGAGAGCGAATATCGTCATTGTCGTCAATAATCAGAAGAAGCGGTTTACTATCTTCTTGTGAATCTATATTAGGGTCAATTTGAGCAAGTTCGGCGTCTATATCATTATTGGAGATAGTTTTATTATAGTGAGAGGTGTCGAGAGCGTTTTCAACGTGTCTGACGGGGATTGAAACGGAGAATTCGCTACCTTTTCCGAGTACGCTTTGAACGGTGATTTTCCCACCGTGCAGCTCGACAAATGCTTTTGCAAGGGAGAGGCCGATACCGGAGCCGTTTGGATGAATTTTGTCTACTTGATAGAATCGGTCAAATATATTTCCGAGGTCATCGGTGGAAATACCTTTGCCGGTGTCGGTTATAGAGAATTTAAAATTATTGTCTATGACATGGCAATCTATATCTACGTTTCCGTTGTCGGGTGTATATTTGAATGCATTTGAGAGTATGTTGAAGAATACGCGTTCAATCTTGTCTACATCGATGGCAAGGGAGAAATCGGCGGGGAGGTCGATTTTGACTTTGAGTTTGATGTGTCGGCTTCGGGCCAATGAACTGAATCCTTCGCACCATTCGTGAAGGAGGGGAGCGATGACTACTTCGGAGAGGGATGTCCGGAGTTTCCCGTTTTCATATTTTCGGAAATCGAGGATTTGGTTTATGAGGCGACGAAGGATTTTGACATTTTTGTTTGCTATGTTAATCAGGGTTTTGTGTTGAGGGGACAAGTAGTCGGCTTGAGCCAGTTGTTCGATAGGTTCAGCGATGAGAGTCAGAGGGGTTCTGAGGTCATGTGAGACGTTTGTAAAGAATACGAGTTTGGATTGTGTTGCGGCGTTGAGTTGTCGGTTGAGTTGTTTTTCGGTATCACGTTGTTGTTCAAGCAGTTTGTTTTGTTCCATTAGTTTTTGGCGATTCCGTTTGTGAGTCCAGAATGTTCTGAGGAACATAAAAAGGATACCTAAAAGGAGAATAAGTATAACAATCGCTGAATAGAATAGAGCAGTTTGAGCGGAGTGTTGTGACCAATAGTGGTCTACTTGGGTTTTAAGTTTTTTGATTTTGTCCGTTTCCTCTATGAGGGATTTATTTTGCAGGATGAGAATGTCGGCATTGGATTTATCTACAGCAGATGATTGAGGTAGAATAATATCTTTGTCGTAATTCTGACCTTTGAGGATGGCGAGTGCCGTACGAATAAGGCGAAAGCCTTCTGTGGGATAAAGGAATGTTGCGTCAATGATACCGTCGGAAACGGCCTTGATACCTATTTCGGGAGCAGCGTCGATACCGATGATTCTGATGTTCCGGCCGTGTTTTTTTGCTAATTCAGAGGCTGCGATTGCCATACGGTCGTTATGAGCATAAATAATGTCAACGTCGGGATATATGTTAAGCAGGGAGTCAACGGCTTTTGCGGCATCGTCGTGATTCCAGTTGCCGTGGACAGATGCTAATATATTAAGGTTGAGGCTATCAGCCTTTGCAACAAACCCATTATGGCGGCCGGTGGTTGGAGTCGAGCCCTTAAGTCCCTGAATTTCCAACACATTGGCTGTGCGGCCCATAAGATGAGAAGCATATCCTGCGGCGGCTTTTCCTATACCGAAATTGTCCACCGTTTGCCGGGCGGTGTAAGAGTTGCCGTTTATATCGCGGTCGAAGACGATAACGGGGATTCCGGATTTATATACTTCATTGATGACAGGAGTTATGGCATCGGCCTCGTTGGGAGCGGCGATGATGATGTCGAAATCATTATCGCGAAAATATTTAATGTCTTCAATCTGCTTTTGGTTGTTGTCATCAGCGGAGCGGATTTCGACTTCCGCTTCGGGATGCAGCATTATTTCGCGATAGATTTCATCGTTCATTTTATTTCGCCAATCATCGCTGCTGCATTGCGAGACACCGATTTTATATTTCACATCGTTTTTGCAGGAAACGAGTGAAAATATGACAGCAATAATCAATATGTATCTCCAAATTGTTCTCACTATAGGGTCTTATCTTTAGATTTGCAAATATAGTTATAAAATTATTATTATCGGTGCAAATGGTATTAAAAATTGAGCATTGCAACAAAATTAACATTAAATGCACAATTTTTGATAGAAAAACAGTTTTATCATAATTAAATTTGCAACATAGAAAAAAAAGAAAAATTAAATAATCAGGAATATGATCAAGAGACTGACGAGAATCCTTCCGGTGCTGCTTTTGACGATGGCAAGTGTTCCGATGCAAGCGGGAGTAAAAGTTGAGCATCTTGGTGTCAACAACACGTTGGTAAGAGTGAGTGGAGATGAACGATATGTAATGCTCCCCGTTCAGGAGGCGTATGATGATGCCACGGTGAATGTCATCGTAGACGGTAAGCTGGAGAAGACAGTGTTTGTACGTTTGGCAAAATCGAAAGTTGACTATTCAGTGCCGTTGGATTTGTCAGCATATAAGGGACATGATGTGGTTCTGAATATTATAACTTCTCAGAACCGTGGGAATGTAAGGGATGCACAGAATGATGCCTGCTGGAATCATATCGAGATGACTGACAGCATTGATATGACAAATAGGGAGAAATATCGTCCGGTGTTTCACCACACGCCGCTTTACGGATGGATGAATGATCCGAATGGTATGTTTTATAAGGATGGGAAATGGCATTTGTATTATCAATGGAATCCTTACGGATCTAAATGGCAAAATATGACATGGGGACATTCGACATCGACAGACCTGGTGAATTGGGAACATCATCCGGCTGCGATCGAGCCGAATGGATTTGGCTCTGTCTTCAGTGGCAGTTCGGCTATAGATAAGGGGAACAGTACGGGGTTCGGAGAGAATTCCGTTGTAGCGATGTATACGTCGGCCGGAGTGAGCCAGATACAAAGTCTTGCACACAGTAATGATAATGGTGAGACTTTCGAGATTTATCCGGGGAATCCGGTACTCACACTTGAGAGTGAAGCTCGCGATCCTAATATGTTCTGGAATCCCGAGAGAGGGGAATGGACATTGATTCTTGCTCATGCATTGGATAAGGAGATGCTGATTTTCACCTCGCCCGACATGAAGGAGTGGACACTTCAGAGCAGTTTCGGGAAAGGGATCGGTGCACAAGGTGGTGTTTGGGAATGTCCCGACCTTTTTGAATTGTCTGTCCCGGGAAGCAACACAAAGAAATGGGTGCTGATATGCAATCTTAACCCGGGAGGACCGTTTGGAGGTAGCGGTGTACAATATTTTGTAGGTGATTTCGATGGGAAGACGTTTAAGGCAGATACGGATTCGAAAGGGAATATTCCTACCAAATGGCTTGATTACGGTAAAGACAATTATGCGCTTGTGAGCTGGAGCGACGCACCGGATTCACGACGCACGGCCATCGGATGGATGAGCAATTGGCAATATGCCGCCGAGGTGCCGACGATGCAATTCCGCAGTGCCAATACAATTCCTCGTGAGATAGGTCTTTTCAAAGGGAAAGATGGACAATATTACGCTTCATCCACACCCTCACCGGAAATGGAATCATTACGTGGGAAACTTGATACAACCGTCAAATCACTCAACATCGAAGGGAGCGGCACCAACATAGAGCTTCCGGAGGAGAATTCGGGGGTATGCGAGGTGCTTGTAGATATTGACCCGGGGAAGGCATCCACAGTCAGCCTGACGTTCAGCAATGCCAAAGGTGAGAAAGTGGTGATGGATTATAATGTACCTCAAGGGACTCTTTCATTTGACCGCAAAGAGAGCGGTATAGTGGATTTCAGCCAGGAATTCCCGGCAGTGACCGTAGCTCCGACTTTCGGTACGAACAAATCACTCTCTCTGAGAATCTTTATCGACACATCAAGCATGGAGGTGTTTGCCAACGGCGGACGCAGTGTGATGACAAATCTCGTTTTCCCGACAACACCTTACAGCACTCTGACATTCTCCTCACAAGGGGGTGCAGCCAAAGCCAAGAATCTTAAAATCTATACCATTAACACAGAGAAATAAAACACGATGAACGAATCAAAGACGCTCCAATACGGCAAGAAAGGGCTCATCATGCAGTTTATCCCGGTGATGCTCTGCTTCTTTGCCATGGGATTTGTGGACCTTGTGGGGACCGCGTCCAATTATGTGCAAAAAGACCTTGGTCTGACCGACTCTCAGGCTAATCTTTTCCCCTCCCTGGTATTCTTTTGGTTTCTGATATTTTCAGTACCTACCGGGATGTTGATGAATAAGATAGGTAGGAAAAACACAGTTCTTGTCAGTCTTATAATTACCGTATTTTCACTCATAGTCCCGATTTTTGGGAATGGGTATTGGACTATGCTCATAGCATTTTCTCTGCTTGGCATCGGCAATGCTGTGATGCAGACGTCGCTCAATCCTCTTGTAACAAATTTAATTAGTGGTGATAAATTAGCTTCCACACTCACCTTCGGTCAATTTGTCAAAGCCATTGCATCGTTTCTGGCTCCGATATTAGCCGCATGGGGAGCTACCACTTATCTTCCGACATTCGGTCTCGGATGGAGAGCATTGTTTGTCATCTACGCAGCTGTGAGTGTACTTTCAGTGACTGCCCTTGCCGCTACACCCATTGAGGAGGAGAAGCCGGACAAGGCATCGGGAGTAGGTGAATGTCTAAAACTCCTTGCATCACCCTTTATTCTTCTCTGCTTCCTTGGAATCATGTGCCATGTAGGAATCGATGTCGGGACTAATACTGTTGCACCCAAGATTATAATGGAACGGGTGGGATTACCACTTGAAGAGGCCGGTTTTGCCACAAGTATCTATTTCATCTTCCGCACGCTGGGATGTTTCATCGGTGCGTTTCTGCTTCGCGCCATGTCGCCGAAACTATTCTTCGGAATCAGCGTTGCAATGATGGTCGCAGCGATGGCAATTCTTTTCACCGGGCATGATTTGATTACCTTATATGTTGGTATTGGGTTGGTAGGTTTCGGCAACTCCAACATCTTCTCTGTGACATTCTCTCAAGCCCTTATAGCAAATCCTAAGGAGAAGAATGAGGTGTCCGGTCTGATGATTATGGGACTCTTCGGAGGAACAGTATTCCCTCTCGCTATGGGATTTGCAGCCGATGCAATCGGACAGGCCGGCGCTGTGGCCGTCATGGCAATCGGTGTGCTCTATCTGATATTCTATACGACTAAAATCAAAAACATCAAATAATTATGAATACCATTAAAGAAGGGACAGTAGTGGGAATGGGGGAAGCCCTCTGGGATGTCTTGCCGGAAGGTAAAAAGATTGGTGGTGCACCGGCCAACTTTGCCTACCATGTATCGCAGTTCGGACTTCCAAGTTGTGTAGTGAGTGCTGTAGGTGATGATGTTCTTGGCAACGAGATAGTAGAGAACTTTGTATCAAAGGGATTAAATCATCATATAGACAGAGTACCTTACCCAACCGGAACAGTGCAGGTGGAGATAGACCAAGCCGGCATACCGCAATATGAGATTAAGGAGAATGTGGCCTGGGACAATATCCCCTATACAGATGAACTTGAGAAATTGGCGGCAAAGACACAGGCTGTCTGCTTCGGTTCTTTGGCACAGCGCAATATAGTATCACGCGAAACAATCAACCGATTCCTTGACGCAATGCCCGAGACAGACAAGAGCCTCGTGGTATTTGACGTTAATCTCCGCCAGGGATTCTACAACAAGGATATCCTTTGCAATTCAATGGAAAGATGCAATATCCTGAAAATAAACGATGAGGAGCTCGTCACCGTAAGCCGTATGTTTGGATATCCCGGCATAGACCTTCAGGACAAGTGCTGGATTCTATTAGGGAAATACAATCTCAAAATGCTCATTTTGACATGCGGTATCAATGGTAGCTATGTATTCACACCCGGAAACGTGTCATTCCAACCCACTCCTACAGTGGAAGTTGCAGACACTGTAGGTGCGGGAGACTCCTTTACAGCAGCTTTCATAGCAAGCATTCTGAAGGGAGAAAGCGTAAAATCCGCTCATTTGAAGGCTGTTGAGACATCAGCGTTCGTATGCACCAAGAAGGGTGCGATGCCTATTCTTCCCAAGGAGATTATAGGATAAATTCGAGAAAAACATACAAATTGCCAATTCTGAAGTGGATTAGGGTGCGCCTATGAATCCTTATTTCCCCGGATTATAAGTTTTGGGACTTATAATCCGGGAATAATTTATTCGTATATTTTGTGAATATTTCGTGAATATTTCAGAGTCACAGCAAGGTTATATCACAAAAATTTTGTAATTTTGCAAAATTCATTCAGACAAAGATAATTTAGAGTATATCAAACAATATGGCATTACAGGAATTGTCAGAACAGGAGATTGTGAGACGTAACAGCATGCAGGCATTGCGCGATAAAGGTATAGAGCCTTATCCCGCTGCATTGTATCCCGTAGACGCCCACAGCCAAGAGATTAAAGAACATTTCAACGACGATGACGAACCCCGCAATGTATGTGTGGCCGGACGAATTATGAGCCGCCGCATCATGGGAAAAGCTTCCTTTGTGGAGCTTCAAGACAGCGAGGGACGTATTCAGCTCTATATCAGTCGTGACGATATATGCCCGGGCGAAGATAAAGACCTCTATAATGTAGTCTTCAAGAAATTGCTCGACATAGGTGACTTCATCGGGGTCAAAGGGTATGTGTTCCGCACCAAAACCGGTGAAATCTCCATTCACGCCAAGGAGTTGACACTGCTCTCCAAATCGCTTCGCCCGCTCCCTATCGTGAAGATGAAGGATGGTGTAGCATACGATGCCTTCACCGACCCTGAACTGAGATATCGTCGCAGATATGTTGACCTCGTAGTCAATCCCGGTGTCAAAGAGATTTTTCTCAAACGCACCAAGGTATATAACTCCATGCGCGAGTTTTTCAACACTCAAGGATACATCGAAGTGGAGACTCCCGTCCTTCAGGCTATTCCCGGCGGTGCATCAGCTCGCCCGTTTATCACTCATCATAACTATCTTGACATTCCACTTTATCTCCGTATCGCTAATGAGCTTTACCTGAAACGTCTTATTGTAGGTGGTTTCGATGGTGTATATGAGTTCTCCCGCAATTTCCGCAACGAAGGAATGGACCGTACACACAATCCTGAATTTACCTGCATGGAGATATATGTAGCTTATAAAGACTACAACTGGATGATGGACATGACTGAGCGTATGCTTGAAAAGATTGCCATGGACGTCAATAGTTCCACCGAAGTAAAAATAGGTGAAAACACAGTGTCTTTCAAAGCTCCATTCCCAAGAATCACCATGCGCGATGCCATTTTTAACGCTACCGGATTCGACATCAACGGCAAAGATGAATATGAACTTCGCGATTTCTGTAACAAAGAAAATATCGAAGTGGAAAAAGGATGGGGCAAAGGGAAGCTTATAGATGAAATCTTCGGAGAAAAATGCGAAGGAAGCTTTATCCAGCCTACTTTTATCACCGACTATCCCATCGAAATGTCTCCTCTGACCAAGAAGCATCGCGAAAATCCCGCCCTGACAGAGCGTTTCGAATTGATGGTAAATGGTAAAGAACTTGCCAACGCCTATTCCGAGCTTAACGACCCGATTGACCAATACGAACGGTTTGTAGAGCAAATGCGCCTTGCTGATAAGGGTGACGACGAAGCGATGATTATCGATCATGACTTCATACGCGCATTGGAATATGGTATGCCCCCCACATCAGGAATGGGGATTGGTATGGACCGCCTCGTTATGCTTATGACCGGTCAGGAAGCCATTCAGGAAGTACTCCTTTTCCCGCAAATGCGCCCTGAAGTCAAAGCCTCCAATAAAGAGGAGGAAGAGAAAGAAGATAAATAGATATGACACCGTTAGGACAAATAGCAGTAATCGGTGGCGGGAGCTGGGCCACAGCTCTTGCCAAACTGCTCATGGGAAATTGTGACCGTCTCGTTTGGTACATACGTCGTCCAGACAGGATAGAGGATTTCATAAAATACCGTCACAATCCGGTCTATCTCAGCGATGTCAGTTTTGATGTCCACCGAATCGACTTCTATTCCGACATCAATGAAGTATGCAGAAAAGCAGATACGCTCGTCATAGCCGTCCCCTCCCCTTACTTCAAAAGTGAAGCCGATAAAATCACAGTCGACATATCGGGAAAAAACATCATCTCGGCTGTCAAAGGGATAGTAAGCGACGAAAATCTTATCGTCACTGATTATTTCAAAAAGAATTTCGGCTGCAAAGATGAAAACCTGCTCGTTATAGGCGGACCATGCCACGCTGAAGAAGTGGCTCTCGCCCGTCTGAGTTATCTGACCATCGGATGCCACGATAGAGAAAAAAGCCGTTTATTCGCATCAATGCTCGCCGGCAAGAGGATGAAAACCATCATCTCGACTGATGTGGAAGGCATTGAATATGCCGCGGTACTAAAAAACGTATATGCTATAGCGGGTGGAATAGTCAGCGGACTGCAAGCCGGCGACAACTTCCTTGCAATGCTCGTCAGCAATGCTATCAGAGAGATGGGGAGATTCGTTGCAAAACAATCACCCATGCCTGACCGTGATATTTGCAAATCAGCCTATCTTGGAGACCTCCTTGTCACCGCATATAGTGCATTCTCCAGAAATCACAATCTCGGACTTCTGATCGGGAAAGGGTATAGCGTAAAAGCGGCAATGCTCGAAATGGAACAAGTGGCCGAAGGATATTACGGCACAAAATGTATCTATGAGCTTAACCGTGAAGCAAAAGTGGATATGCCAATCCTGAATGCCGTATATGACATTCTATATCGCGGGATATCAGCAAAACGTGGCATTGACACCGTCACCGACACTTTCGAGTAATCCCAAAACACTACACTAAGAAGATACAATCCAAAATATGCGGATGCTCATTGAGTATCCGCATATTTTTAGGTTGCGTCTGTGGAGAAAATATACTAAATCGAGGTCACATCTTAGGATGCAACCCCGATTCTTATAAACAATTTAATATTCAGTCTACTGAAAATCAGAGAAGAGCGCGTCCTTTTTCGATAGCTTGCTCATTGAGCGGAATAAGCTTATGGTGACGCTCAGGAAGAGATTTCTTCAAACCTTTGATTACATTCTCCATGGGGAGCTTATAAGGCATCGCCTCGAGAAGCGCGCCCATCACAACCATGTTGTAAGCCTTGGAGTTACCCAAATCGAGAGTAGCATCCATAGCATCGATGGGATAGATGGAGATGTCATCGCGGGTAGGTCTGTTGTGGATACCGTTGGTATCGTAAATCAGAATACCACCTTTCTTCACTCTTGGAGCGAATTTATCAAGACTCTGCTGGTTGAGAGCGACGACAATATCGTATGAGTCAAGCACCGGTGATGAAATCTTCTCGTCTGAGAGAATCACAGTGACATTGGCGGTACCACCACGCTGCTCAGGTCCGTATGAGGGCATCCATGTCACTTCTTTATCGTCCATAAGGCCGGAATATGCAAGAATCTTACCCATTGAGAGCACACCTTGACCACCGAATCCGGCTATGATTATTTCTTCTTTCATGATAGAGAGTCAGTTTTAAATTATTCGTTTTTAAGGTCGCCGAGAGGATATTTTTCGAACATGTGTTCCACCATCCATTCGTTGGCCTTTTCAGGCGACATTTTCCAACCTGAATTACATGTGGCTACAACTTCCACCACTGAAGTTCCCTTCTTGGCGATTGCATTCTCGAAAGCTTTTTTGAGCGCGGCTTTTGTTTTGCGTACAGCTGCCGGATTGTGTACGGCCTGACGTGTAACATAGCATGTACCGTCAAGGATTGCCATCAGATTGGTAATCTCGAGGGGGTGGCCGTTAAGGTCAATTCGACGTCCGTAAGGTGTGGTAGCTGTCTTCTGGCCTACAAGTGTGGTAGGAGCCATCTGGCCACCGGTCATACCGTAAATTGCATTGTTGACAAATATCATCACAATGTTTTCGCCACGGTTGGCTGCATGAATGGATTCTGCTGTACCGATTGCCGACATATCACCGTCTCCCTGATAGGTGAAGACTACATTCTCAGGCCACAGACGGCTGAGCGCTGTAGCTACAGCGGGTGCACGACCATGGGCTGCTTCTACCCAGTCCACGTCGATATAATTATATGCGAAAACGGCGCAACCTACAGGCGATACACCGACTGTCTTGTCGGTAAGACCCATTTCGGCGATGATTTCTGCCACAAGTTTGTGGATCACACCATGGCTACAACCGGGGCAGTAGTGCATGTGCACTTCATCGAGAAGCTCAGGCTTGCAGTAAACCTTATTCTCAGGACGGATTATATCTTTGATATCCATTAATTAATGTCAATTTTGATGCCTCTCCCGTTTTATTTCGTTTATTGAGCTGTCACTCCTTTTTTATACGACTTTTACGGGTTGTGGCGGAAGTTATTATTTTATAATCTTCTCTTGAAGGGCTTCAAGCACTTCGTCGGGTGAAGGGATGATACCACCAAGACGGCCGAAATGCTCTACAGGGAGCGAATCGTGCACTGCAAGGCGTACATCTTCAATCATCTGGCCGGCATTAAGCTCTACACAGAGGATTCCTTTTTTACCCTTAGCTGCTTCCTCGATAGCTTTAGTCGGGAAAGGCCATAATGTGATAGGACGAATGATACCCACTTTGATACCCTTTTCTGCGGCCATCTCTTTGGCTTTTGCGCAGATACGGGCTATTGAACCAAAGGCTACAAAAAGATAATCAGCGCCTTCTACGTCAATCTCCTCCCAACGTGTCTCATTCTCCTGAATAGTGCGATATTTGTCCTGAAGCTGATGGTTGATAACTTCCATACGAGCTGACTCAAGCTCAAGCGATGTAATCACATTGCGTTTGCGACCATCTTTTCTGCCGTTGGCAGCCCAGGGACACTGTTTACGTATCTCCTCCTCAGTGCGGCGTGGACGCTGCTCGGGAAGGATTACCTTCTCCATCATCTGGCCTACGATACCGTCTGCCAAAATCATTGATGGTGTGCAATATTTAAATGCGAGGTCAAAGCCAAGTCCTACAAAGTCCACCATCTCCTGAACTGTAGACGGTGCAAGGACGATCAAATGATAGTCGCCATGACCACCACCTTTGGTAGCCTGGAAATAGTCGGCCTGTGAAGGCTGGATGGTACCCAAACCCGGGCCACCGCGCATTACATTGAGAACCAATGCCGGAAGAGATGCAGCTGCTATGTAGGAGATACCCTCCTGCTTCAGACTGACACCGGGAGATGATGACGATGTCATCACTGCTTTGCCGGATGCGGCGCCGCCATATACCATATTAATTGCTGCCACTTCTGACTCGGCCTGAAGCACTGTCATTCCGGTTGTTTCCCAGGGCATGAGCTCTTCAAGAGTTTCAAGGACTTCCGATTGCGGAGTGATAGGGTAGCCGAAATAGCCGTCGCATCCGTAGCGGATTGCCGCATGTGCGATGGCTTCGTTCCCTTTCATTAATCTTACCTCTTCTTTCATATTGGATAGTGAATTTTCTGGTTAGGGAATGGAATTACTCGTCGACTCGAACACGATATACCTCGATGCACGCGTCAGGACATACCCAAGCGCATGAGCAGCAGCCGGTACATTTGTCGGGGTTGGCCATGTAGGCGAAATGATAACCACGGTCGTTCACTTCATTGGGCTGAAGCGCGAGAGTGTTGGTTGGGCATGCGACCACACAAAGGTTGCACCCTTTACATCTGTCGATGTTGACGGTTATAGCTCCTTTTACTTTTGCCATTGTTGTTATTTAGTTGTTAGAATTTTAAGGTTCTTTTAAGATTGACAAGAAATGATTCATTTTCACTATGTTAACAATGATATTGAACATCTTCCCTCAAACTCACCACAAAAGTAGTAAAAAAAAACGAATTACAAACCTTTAAAATGTATGTTTTTTAGCATATTTTATCCCACTCGCCAACAAGACAACACGAACCTCAACATCACCAAACCATCCAAACAACAAATAAGGAATTGTTAAAAAATAAATGTTAATGGATTTGGGCATAATTTTTGAGAAAATTTCTGTAAATGAGAATAGAATGTGGTTCTCTACATGATTGACAAATTTGCAGAAATTAACCAAAAAGAAGTCCAAAGAGATTGACAATTAAAATATTTTGAGTGAATAAAATCGTTATCTATTTGAATAAAACCTGTTTAACTATTTTATGAACGAATCATTTTAAGTTTTTATTATTAAACGGCCTCTAAGAATATACACATAACAAAATAGGACTTCGTTGTGAAGTCCTATTTTGTGGGCGATTACGGATTCGAACCGCAGACCCTCTGCTTGTAAGGCAGACGCTCTAAACCAGCTGAGCTAATCGCCCTGTGTTAACTTCATTATGAAAAGAAAATTTCTATGGGTAACGCTTCACAGCGATCGGTGGGCGATTACGGATTCGAACCGCAGACCCTCTGCTTGTAAGGCAGACGCTCTAAACCAGCTGAGCTAATCGCCCGTTTGCGAGTGCAAAGTTAATACTTTTTTTTCGATTCTCCAAATTTTTTTGTTACTTTTGTAAAAAATTTTTTCTATATCTACCCTATTTTACCGCCTTTGATGCGCTTAATATAATAACTATATGGAACTTACAAGCCTGACAGCCATCTCACCCATCGATGGCAGATATCGCTCCAAATGTGCAGAGCTCGACAATTATTTCTCTGAATTCGCCTTGATTCGTGCCAGAGTAAAAGTTGAAGTCGAATATTTTATCGCTCTGTGTGAAGCCGCTGTCGGTCCTCTGAAAAACGTCCTCGCTGCAAATTATGAGAAAATCCGCGCTATTTATCGCGATTTCTCTATCGACGACGCCAAAAGAATTAAAGAAATTGAAAGCGTAACAAATCATGACGTTAAGGCCGTAGAATATTTTATCAAGGAAAAATTCGACTTACTCGGTCTGGCTTCTTACAAAGAGTTTATCCACTTCGGTCTCACATCACAGGATATCAACAATACAGCAACCCCAATGACCGTCAAAGAGGCTCTCTTTAATGTATACTACCCCCTGTTGGATCAACTAATCTCTATCCTCGAATCTCAAGCTAAACAATGGTCAGGAATCGCTATGTTGGCTCGGACTCACGGTCAACCGGCCACTCCCACACGTCTTGGGAAAGAGTTCGAAGTCTTTGTATACCGTCTCAAAGAGCAATACAACCAACTCCTCCGCGTCCCATTCAGCGGAAAATTCGGCGGTGCCACCGGAAACCTCAATGCCCACAAAGCAGCATACCCCGGACGCGATTGGCCCGGGTTTGCCAACGATTTCCTTCGCGACAAACTTGGTCTGCAACGAGAACAACTCACCACACAAATCTCAAACTACGATAACCTCGCAGCTCTCTTTGACGCGCTCAAACGCATCAACACGATCATCTTGGACCTCGACCGCGATATATGGATGTATATCTCGATGGATTATTTCAAGCAAAAAATCAAAGAAGGAGAAGTAGGCTCCTCAGCTATGCCTCATAAGGTCAACCCCATTGATTTCGAGAACTCCGAAGGAAATCTCGGTATAGCCAACGCCATCTTCTCTCATCTCGCTTCCAAGCTCCCGATATCCCGGCTCCAACGTGACCTCACCGACTCAACAGTGCTTCGAAATGTCGGTGTACCTGTTGCCCACAGCATCATAGCTTTCCACAGCACCATAAAAGGTCTCAACAAACTTATCGTCAACGAGAAAGTGATTACCGCCGATTTAGCCTCACATTGGAACGTACTCGCTGAAGCAATCCAGACTGTCCTCAGGAGTGAAGGATACCCAAAACCTTACGAAACTCTCAAACAGCTGACCAGGACAAACTCCACAGTCACAGAACAAAGCATCTCTGACTTTATAGATTCTCTCCTCGTCAGCGACGAAGTAAAAGCTCGACTTCACAGCCTGACCCCCATTAATTATACCGGCTTCTGAAACCATTATCTGCATGACAAGAGATATTCGTATTGCCGATTTTGACTACAATCTACCCGAGGACAACATCGCTAAACATCCTCTGGCAGAACGCGATAAATGCAAGCTTCTTGTTGCAGACCAAGCAGCAAACTCATCCACAGGCGTGTTTGCCGACTTGGCTCACCTGCTCGATGAAGACACTCTCCTCGTGGCAAATAACGCTAAGGTAATCAACGCCAGAATTAAATTCAAAAAACCAACAGGCGCGGAAATAGAAATCTTTCTGCTTGACCCGGTAGAACCCTCCGATTATGCCAGGATGTTTAGCGCTACATTCCCTGTCGAATGGTCTTGCCTCGTGGGAAATTCCAAACGATGGAAATCCGACAATCTAATCAAACAAATTACCATAGATGGGAAAACCATCACCTTGAAAGCAGAACGCAACTCGTCAACTGACAAGAATATCCGCTTCTCTTGGAACAACCCGGACGTAACCTTCGCACAAGCGATTGAAGCCGCCGGATTCATCCCCATCCCACCATACCTCAACCGAAATTCCGAAGCATCCGACAAGGTAGATTATCAAACTGTATATTCCCAAGTGGAAGGCTCAGTGGCCGCACCCACCGCCGGACTGCATTTCACACCTTCTCTACTCACAAAGCTGAAAAATCGCGGCATTGAGCCACAATTTGTCACCCTCCACGTCGGTGCCGGAACATTCGCTCCCGTCAAATCCGAAACAATAGCTGACCATCCAATGCACTCCGAGGCTTTCTCTGTCTCCATCCAATTCTTACGCAATCTTAGGGACGCTATAGCCAAAGGGCAACCGGTCACAGCTGTTGGAACAACCTCCGTCAGAACACTCGAATCTCTCCCCTACTTCGGACGAATGGCAATGCAATCCGGCTCAATATCCGACCTTTCCCAATGGGAAGCTTATGACCATCCCCTCGACCGGACTCCCACTGCTAATCTCATTGATGCATTGATTTCCTACCTTGACAAAAACGGACTTGACGAACTTACGGCTCAAACAGCCATTATGATAGCTCCCGGATTTAAATGGCGGATTGTCAACAGCATTATCACCAATTTCCATCAGCCGCAAAGCACGCTGCTTCTCCTGATTTCCTCATTCCTCGAACCCTCCAATCCCCATCCTCAACTCTGGCGGCAGCTTTATCAAAAAGCCCTTGAGGAAGATTTCAGATTCCTCTCATACGGTGATGCATGCTTTTTTCAGCAAAACAGTTAAATTTTAACATATACGCAAATGCAATAACATTTGAACCGACTATAAAATCCAATAACCATTAAAAAACTTAAAAACAACACACATAATGATTACACTTAAATACACCCGACCATCATCCGAAAGAGAAGCCGTTTCCCTTCCCGGATCCAAAAGCATGGCCGCAAGAGCATTAGTCCTTAACGCTCTCGCCACCGAAGCCTCCAGGCTCGAAGGCCTTCCCCTATGTGAAGACACCTCAGCTATGCGCCACGCACTTGACATCGTCTTTACTGAACGTCAAGCCAAAGTAGATATAGGCGCCGCCGGCACCGCTATGAGATTCATGACAGCCCTATGCGCAGCACTGCCCGATGTTAAAGTGCTCCTCACCGGAACCGACCGAATGTTACATCGCCCAATAGCACCTATCGTCGATGCTCTGCGCCAAATCGGTGGCGAAATCGAATACCAACGCTCGGAAGGATATCCACCCCTGCTAATCACCGGCAAAAAACTTAAAGGCGGCGATGTGCAGATAAGGGCCGATATATCTTCCCAATTCCTCTCCGGACTTATGATGATTGCCCCCGATTGCCAAGACGGAATGGTAATACGAAGAAAAGGTGACAGAACAGTCTCCCGACCTTACATCGAGATGACAGCCAAGATGATGCGGGATTTCGGTGCACACATAGATGAAGAGGGAGATGAGATAAAAATTCAACCCGGGGGATACAAAGCACCGGCACGATACGTTATAGAGCCCGACTGGTCAGCGGCATCATATTTCTACGAAATAGCAGCCTTGCTCGGCAGCGAAGAGATAGTAATAAAAAATCTCACACCGGCACCACAATCTGTACAAGGCGATGCGAGATGTGCTCAACTTTTTGAAAATCTTGGCGTCACCACACAATACCTCGAAGACGGAAGTGCAATATTACGAGGTGGCGGTCCAACTCGTGAATCCGACCTTGACCTGAGCGAAACTCCCGACCTCGTGCCGGCACTCGCTCTGGCCCACTGCCTCTGTGGCGTACCATTTCAATTTAAAGGGATTGACCACCTGCGCCTCAAAGAGTGCGATCGGCTCGAAGTCATTGTCGGAGAACTTCACAAACTTGGATATGTAGCCCGCACTCACGATGATGTACTCAGCTGGGACGGCGAAATATCCGACTCACGGGCATCCGAACCTATCCGCACCCATGACGACCATCGTATCGCTATGGCATTCGCACCCGCCGTACTTAAATTTAAAGAGATTGTAATCCTGCACGAAGGCGTCGTGGACAAATCATACCCACAATACTGGAACAACCTTGAACGTCTCGGCGTTAAAATATATTATTGATTACGAGATTTCATTAATGACCGGAGCATTAATAATATTGGCTTTCTTGATAGTGACGGGGGTAATCCTCCGTCACTTCGACAAACAACACTCAGACAAGCCGGACGAACAGCCGTCCACACAACTGACAGAGTTCCGGGATAAGACAATGGAGAATTCCGACACCTCCGGCAACAGCATCTGCTGCGGACTGCATCAAGTCTGCGACAAAACAACATTGAGCCCATACACCTCCACCCCGGAATACTTCGACGACGAAGAACTCGACCGATACCGAGGAAGAAACGGACAAGATTACACCGACTCCGAAATAGAGGAATTTCGAGATATTCTGCTGACAATGCGCGAAAAAGAAGTGGCAACATGGGCTCGTGCACTTCAAGTCAGAGAGATACCCATTCCACAAGCCATTCGGGAGGAAATAATAATGATAGTCGACTCACTCCGACAATAATGAATAAACACCCCACGCAATGGATACAATCATATTCCAATACCCATTCTTCCAAAATGCACTCGCTGCAATAATAATAATCGGAATCGCATCAGCAATCATAGGAACATACGTAGTCACCCGACGACAAGTATTCATAGCCGGAGGTATAACACACACCTGTTTCGGAGGCCTCGGACTTGGTTACTTCATGGGCTGGAATCCTATAGCGACAGCAGCAATATTCGCCATAGCCGGAGCACTCGGTGTGGATGCACTTGCTGCAAAACGAGTCAGACAAGACTCCGCAATAGCCGTAATATGGGCAGTCGGCATGGCCCTTGGCATCCTCTTCGTCTTCATGTCATCCGGATTTGTGCCCGAACTCAACGCCTTCCTCTTTGGCAACGTACTCAGCATAACACACTCCGACCTACTCATCTTCAGCACATTCACAATAATACTCTCACTCTTTTACATCCTCTTCTACAAACGAATAGTAGCAATCAGCTTCGACCCCGATTTCGCAAAGACACGACGCCTCCCCGTCAAAACACTGACAACCACCATGACAATACTCACAGCACTCGGAATAGTATTGACCATAAAACTTATCGGTGTAATGCTACTTGTCTCACTGCTATCACTCCCCCAGCTTGCTGCAGAAAACCTTACAAGAAGATATCGTCCGATGTTAACAACCAGTATCATTATCTCCACCATATCATCAATAGCAGGACTAATGACAGCCTACCTCTTGGATGTTCCCGCAAGTGCCGCAATAGTTTTGCTCCTGACCCTCATCTACGGCCTCACCTTCCTTTATCACTCCAACTAATAGACTGATACCCTAACAAATACCACTCACATCCAACTACAAAACATATTCCCGGAAAGAGAAAACGAAAACGAAAACGAAGAAAAAAGTGACACTACGACAGAAAAAAATGAGCTAAAAATTTGCAAAAAGACAAAAAAGATAGTAACTTTGCAGTCACAAAACAGAGGCAAGCAAGACAAACGGCAAGCCTACAGAAGCAAGGTCCTATAGCTCAGTTGGTTAGAGCACCTGACTCATAATCAGGGAGTCCTTGGTTCAAGCCCAAGTGGGACCACTTTTAAGACATTCAAAACAATTCAAAGCCTTGATTTTCAGAGAAATCGAGGCTTTGTTGTGTTTGGGCGTTTCTAAGAGCGGTGAAGAACGATGAATGATGAAGGTGTGCCATAAGTGGCCGACCCCTCCATGGGGCTTCTCCTCGGCTCGGCAAACCGAAAATAAATCTCAATTCACTATTCTTCAACATTTTGAGTAGCGACACATCATTATCAATGACCTATCTTTGCAGTTAACTTTAGTATGGTCATTGAAATTTTTGTGCTCAAAAATCAGCGAAAATTTCATCTTCAAGAGATGTCCCTAAAATTCCATCGAGTGACCGAGAAGTGTCCAAAACTGCTTTGGTCACTCGGGTCACTCCAATCTTAAAAAATCGGGTCACTCCAAGTGTTATATATAGCAATATATCAGACATTTATGAGGATGTAATCTGACTGATTTCAGCCATCATTTTTCAATGATTTAACCCCTTAAAGTCAAAGAAAGATGACAAGGAAAGAAAATTTTTATCTGCTTTTTTATAAAAAGAGCAGACTCCTGAAATCAGGAGAAGCAGCAATCTACATGAGAATCTCATGTAATGGGACCAGAATGGAGTTCCCCACAGGCAAATCAATCGAACCTAATCTTTGGAGTCAAACCAAGGAAAAGGCCAAAGGCTCCTCAAAAAAGGCAGTCGATCTTAACGAATACATCGACGATGCCAGCATACGTCTCTTCAAACTCTTTCAGGAGATGCAGGAGGACGGCAGCGTCGTTACCGCTCGTGAACTCTACAACCGATTCTTCAACATCGGCCCACACAAGAAGGTGGAGCGTATGATCATCGGTACGTTCCAAGAACACAATCTGGAATGCCGCGCTCTTATGGGCCGCGACTTCGAGTTGGGTACTATCAAGAAATACGAGACTGTAACCCGACTGCTCCAACGCTACATCAAGAAGAAGTATGAGGCGGAAGACCTCCCTCTCGCCCAGCTCGACCGCGACTTTATCCACGGCTTTGAGATGTATCTCAAAATCGACCGTGAGCAGCAGCAGAACACCGTGGCCCGCTACATGAAGGCGGTCAAGAAAATCACAAACCGCGCCCTCGCCAACGAATGGATTACCAAAAATCCTTTCGCCGGCATCAAGGTGAAGACGGTTCAGACCAACCCGACGTTCCTGACGCTCCATGAACTGCACCTTATATATGAGCATCCTTTCAAGGGAACTCTTGACGTGGTACGCGACATGTTCATCATGGCAGCGTTCACCGGTCTTGCCTTCATCGACATCTCCAATCTCCGCAAGGAGCATATCATCATTGACGATGACGGCAACATGTGGATACGCAAGCCCCGCCAGAAAACGGAAGTCGTGCAGAACATACCCCTTCTCGACATCCCAAAGGAAATCCTCAAAAAATATGAGGACAACAAGAAAGCCGAGAAGAAGGGGACGCTGCTTCCCGTGCCCTGCAATCAGGTAATGAACCGCTATCTCAAGGAGATTGGCAACCTGTGTGGCATAGAGAAGACTCTGACAACCCACGTGGCCCGTCACACCTATGCGACCGTTACCCTCTCTCAGGGTGTCCGCATTGAGAACGTATCCAAGATGCTTGGGCATACCAGCATCAAGATGACCCAGCACTACGCCCGTGTCCTCGACTCCTCAATCTTGGAGGATATGCAGAACATCCGTGAGGCGATGGCCGGCGATGTCTTCAAGAAGAAGAAAGACGGCAAAAACAACAAGTAGCAGCCATCTTTAAACAGCGACAGCGGCAAGACCAAGGAGAAGGGTCTTGCCGCTGTTTCGCTATTCTTCAATTCTTCTGTAATTGTCCATCAACACTTTGCTCACGTCTCGTTCCGAATATATATACTTGCCTCCGATGGCATAGTATGGAATCAGTCCTTGGTCGCGATATTCATGCAAAGTGCGCCGGGTCACTCTGAGCCTGTTTGCAACTTCCGCATCAGTGAGGAATGTGTCATTGTTCAATATAGGGCGCCAGTTGTCACGGATGTGACCGAGAGCCTCCTTCAATTCCATGCACCGAGAGAAGAATAATTTTATCCGCTCATTTCGTTTTGTATATATTACTTCTGTCATTCTTATTGTGATACTCTCTGTTTTAGAAGGTATTTCGCCACGTCACCGGCCAGATACATTATCCTTCCGTCAATCTGAGAGAACGGGATTTTCCCGTAAACTCTCAAATTTGACAAGGTTGCAGTGCTTATGCGAAGAATTTGTGCTGTCTCTTTGGTAGTGAGCCATTCATCAGGCTTCTTCGCATTCAGCAACTTGGTGACTGTATTGACCAGACTGTGAAGATATTCTATGTTCTCAAACATGGCTTCCAATACCTCCTCGTCTATCTCCACCGTTCTCATGAATAAATCTTGGCGGCTTTGGCGGCGAAGGTCACGCCATATTTGCGGTCGAGGACGAGAGCCTCGCAGAATTTGCGCCCTTTACGGCCGATGAAGCCGTATATCGGTGAGGTGTAACCGTAGGTGAGCAGCTGACGTATATCATCGGCGGTCAGCTCATACCCCTTATAAAAGCGCGGGAGGGAGAACTTGCAGTTGTCGCAGGCAACCACAGCCGGGAATGATGTCAACGTGCCACCACATTTCGGGCAGTTGTGTTCAAGCGGCTTGTTGGCATAGAGCCATGTGTTGGCGACAAGCGGACGGATCTGGTCATAAATCCAGTCCTCATAGGCTTTCATCGTTTCAAGAGTTCCCTCTCGGCTGTCGGCCAGTGCGTCAACCTCCTGAATCTGTGACATGAGAACGCCCAAGTCGGAGAGTCCAAGCTTATCGGTGTGCTTGATAAGCAGACGGCCTTTCTCCGTTACCTCAATCTCACCGAAAAGGGTCTTGATGAAGCCGTTGTCGATGAGTCGCTGGAGTGAAGCACCCATATCGTGGATGCCGTCAAGAGGGAGTTTGCGACCCGGCTCATTGATGCCCATGACCTGATATATGTCATCGAGAAACTCGGATGCCATGAGCGGGCCCGGCTTCTTCTTGGAAAAGCCAAGAATACTTGCGCCGGTGGGCTTGACAAAGATAATGTCATCTTCGGGACGATAACCGTAAGGCATTTCCAATGCCCCGAAGAGAGTGAGTCCTCCGGCCTTGACCTCCACCACAACCTCTGTGTACTGCCTGGATGCTGATAAGGCGTTTATGAACCTCTCCGTGATGAGATTGTAAAGTCTCATCTCGTCATCGCTGAGAAACAGCGGAGTACGCTCAGTGGTGATGATGCCGTGGCAATACGGTATCTGTGAGTCAGGCACGAAAT
>JAMPEM010000004.1 GCA_023665145.1 Bacteroides sp. | reverse complement strand
ATGAATTACTACGAAACCGTTTTCATTTTAACTCCCGTTTTATCTGATGATCAGATGAAGGAAGCGGTAGAAAAATTCGCGGGATTTCTCAAAGAGAATGGCGCAGAGATCGTCAATGAAGAGCTTTGGGGACTTCGCAAACTTGCGTACCCGATTGAGAAGAAATCTACCGGTTTCTACACATTGGTAGAATTTAAGGCAGAACCTAGTTTGATTAAGAAGCTCGAAACAGCATATCGCCGTGATGAACGTGTGATACGTTTCCTTACCTTCCGTCTCGACAAATATGCGCAGGAATATGCAGAAAAGCGTCGTAATCTGAAGGCAAACAAAGCAAATCAAGAACCCGCAGCAGAAGTTGCAGTAAAGGAGAACTAATCATGGCAGCAAATAGCGAAATCAGATATCTTACCCCACTTTCAGTAGATACAAAGCAGAAAAAATACTGCCGCTTCAAACGTAGCGGTATCAAATATATCGATTACAAGGATCCTGAATTCCTGAAGAAATTCCTCAACGAACAGGGAAAAATTCTTCCCCGTCGTATCACCGGAACTTCATTGAAATTCCAGCGTCGTGTAGCACAGGCTATCAAGAGAGCTCGTCATCTTGCTCTTCTTCCCTACGTAACCGACCTTATGAAATAATCCACTTTTATCAACGACAAAAAGCATTAGAAGACATGAAACTTATTCTTAAAGAAAATGTAGCAGAACTTGGCTACAAGGACGACGTCGTAGAGGTAAAAGATGGTTATGGCCGCAACTACCTCATACCTAAAGGATATGCTGTCATCGCATCAGAGGCAGCACTCAAACAGCTTGCTGAAGATAAAAAACAACGTGCTCACAAGATTGCCAAAATTCTTGAAGAAGCGCAGACTAAAGCACAGGCTCTTGAAGGCGTTAAGCTCACAATACCTGCAAAGACAAGTGCAACCGGCACCATCTTTGGTAGCGTGAACGCTGCTATTATAGCAGAAGAACTTCAGAAGCTCGGTCACGATATCGACAAAAAGATTATCTATCTTAAAGATCCTGTAAAGGTGGTTGGTATTTACACAGCTACCGTTAAGCTTCACAAAGAGGTATCAGCTGATATCGAGTTTGAAGTAGTTGCTGAAGCTGAAGAGAAATAAGTGTATTTTTATACATAGTTAACTTATAAATCCGGATTTAATCCGGATTGAAAATGCCGGACAGTGCTGTCTCGGCATTTTTTTTTTTTTTTGTATAATTGTTGAAAATCAATATAATGGTTTAAAAATAAATGTTAATGGATTTGCTAAATCCATTATATTTTCGTAATTTTGCATGATATGACCTCTTTATATAAGCAATTTCTCAGGTGTAAGGATTGCAATCGGGGAGGTAACTGTAAATTTGATAGATTATGAAAATTAAGAATATTCTGGCGTTGGTTTTAGTTTCGGTGTTAGCAGTTTCTGCAGTATCACCGGTGGATATTTCAGCGAAGAGTTCGAAAAAGAGTACAACGCGGACATCGGAAAAGTCATCAAATAAAAAATCATCTTCAAAATCCGGTAAGGGAAATAAGTCGTCGCAATCCAAATCGAGTGAGACGAAGAAGGCACGTAAGGATATGGTGCAAAGTTCGGCACCTGTTCCAAAGAAAAGCACAAGTACTACAAAGCGATTTACCAATGCGTCCGATCCTGCACCGGAGAAGTCGAAAAATGATTCGCTAACACTTGCAGTGAATCGTGAAATCCTTAAGGAGATACCTGATAATGTAAATCCCGGTGGTTTGCGAGTAAACTCTGTTACGCCTAATGACAGGAATCGCACCACGGATGTTAAGCTCAATGATAATTTTACATATCTTCCGATATCTTCTAACATTATTAATAAGTTTACAAGTGCCGTAAAACGAGCTGTTCCGGATTCGATACGAAGCTACAAGGTCAATTTGATGGTGGGATCGCATCCGTTATCATATTATTCGAAAAAGATAGACAAACTTCCGGCCAAGTATAGTAAAAATCCGCCATTTGTGATAGCTACGGATCCATATTTTGAACCGACGAAGGGTATGGGGAATGACATTGTAGCGATGTGGCATTCACATGGAAGATATTTCAAGAATGGGGGGTGGGCATGGCAGCGTCCGCTTTTGTTTGAAACGCTTGAAGATACATATACGATGAGTTATGTTCTTCCATATATAGTTCCAATGCTTGAAAATGCGGGAGCATATGTTATGCTTCCCAGAGAAAGGGATGTGAATAAACATGAAGTAATAGTAGATAACGATACAAATATAGATGGTGACCTTTATTCCCAGCCTTATTATAAGGAAAACACCGGGAGTAAAAAATGGGAAACGGGTGAAGGAGATGGTTTTATATATGATTTGAGGACTTTTAGGGATACGGAGAATCCATTTGAGGAGGGTACATATCGTCAAACAAAGACGATAAAGAGCGGCAAACCAAGTGTTGCGGCATGGTATGCTGATATTCCTCAGGATGGAGAATATGCAGTCTATGTAAGTTACAAGACCTTACCCAATAGTACACAAGATGCCAAATATACGGTGAATTACTCAGGAGGGTCGAGAGAATTTTCAGTGAATCAAACAATGGGAGGTGGCACATGGATTTATCTTGGGACGTTCCCCTTTGAAGAAGGGTACAGCGATGTTGAGCCGATTGTAACCTTGACAAATATCTCATCAACAGCAGATAAGATAGTGACGGCCGATGCAATTAAGATAGGTGGAGGCATGGGGAATATAGAACGAAGTACGAGTAGAAGAGATGTGGCATCCAATTCAATGGATACGGATAATTCCGATAATGAAGATTTATCGGAAGACGATATAGATGCTGCAGATTATTCGGCAGATAAAGTGGCGACAGCGCCCAAGGGGTCTACTGCAAAATTTTCGACATCAGGACTTCCCCGATTCCTTGAAGGAGCACGTTATTGGATGCATTGGGCGGGAATTCCGGAGAGTGTATATTCACCGTTTCATGGAACAAATGACTATAAAGATGATTATACGGGACGTGGTCATTGGGTGAACTATCTTGCGGGAGGATCAAGAGTCCTTCCAAATCAAAAGGGACTCAACATACCGGTGGATGTTACTATGGCGCTACATTCCGATGCCGGGAAAAGGAGCGACGATAGTGTAGTGGGCACATTGGGAATCTATTATACCAACGGAGGAGCATCCTATGCTGACGGGACTCCGAGAATGAACTCACGACAGCTGACAGATATGTTAATGAGGCAGATTACGGGAGATATTCGTCAGACATACGAGCCTAAATGGACACGGAGGTCAATGTGGGATAAATCGTATCTTGAAGCGAGAGTTCCAGAAGTTCCGACAGCTCTGATAGAGCTTATGAGCCATCAGAATTTTGGTGATATGATTTATGGACTTGATCCCTCATTCCGATTTGTAGTTGGAAGATCGATATATAAGGCATTGGGGCGTTTTATCTCGGAACGCAAGGGTAGAGAATTTGTGGTTCAGCCTTTACCGGTAAAGGATTTTGCTATAGAGAGAAAGAGCAATAGACATTATCGTCTCAGCTGGGAACCCACACTTGACAAGCTTGAGCCGAGTGCGATGCCAAAAAAATATATTATATTCGAAAGATCTCAGGGAGTGCTTGGTTTTAGAAAAATAGCCGAGACATCAGCCACACATTATGAAATAAAAATAAGTGATAGTGATATTCATTCGTTCAAAATTGTTGCAGTAAATGATGGAGGGATGTCGTTCCCGTCAGAAATCTTATCGCTGAGAGAAAGTCCAACGGACAGCAATCCGATTCTTATTGTAAATGGATTTTCAAGGGTATCGGCTCCGGGGGTGATTAATGAAGGAGGAAGGGCAGGATTTGATTCAGAGAATGATTTTGGTGTACCGTATATCAGGGATATTTCATTCTCGGGACATCAGTCGGAATATCGCAGAAGTGCAGGAGAGAGTTTCGGAAAGAGCAACAGTAATTATATCCAGACGGTAATTGCGGGAAATACGTTTGATTATCCAATGATTCATGGTGTATCCATCGCTAATGCCGGATATGGCTTTGTGAGTTGTTCTGCCGGTGCTGTAGAGAACGGTTCGGTCAATCTCAATAATTATAAAACAGTGGATTTGATTTTAGGGAAACAGAAGGCCACGGAGGTAGGTCATGGTTTCAGTGGAGTCAAATTCAGAGCATTTCCATCAAAATTACAGTCAGCACTTCGTGGATATATGAAGAAAGGTGGAAATATGTTGGTGTCAGGACAATATATAGCAAGTGATTTATACGGTAATAAGAGTACGCAGGCCGACAGGGATTTTGCGGAAGAAGTATTGGGAATAGAGCTTGAAGAGAAACCGGAGCGCACACGTTCAGGAAAAATTCGAACCACCCTTTCGGGAGGGCAGGGCGTAAAAGAGAGAACGATGTCATATTCGAATACACTAAACGAGCATCAGTATATAGTAGAAAAACCGGATGCCCTACGTTCTACGAATTCATCGGATCGTAAGTTGCTTGAATTTACAGATACGGAGCAGTCAGCCGGATTTATAGGAAAGAAAGGGAATTTTCGAAGAGTTGTAATGAGTATCCCCTTTGAATCCATTACGGAACAATCGGCCAGGGATGCGTTAATGAAAGATATACTAAATTCATTCAAATAAGATAGATATGATTCTTACTCATTTTACCAATGTAGAAGATCTTCGTCAAAAAATATTTGATTCACCGCTTGAAGAATTTATTGGAGTATTTCTAACTGATAAAGAAGTGGTGTTCTCCCCGGATGCAATTGAGAGATTTGAGGAGGTGGCATCTGCTTTGGATGCATCCATTACTTATTCTCATTATTATGAGAAGGAGGAGGACGGAACGGTAAGGAATCACCCGGTGATAGATTATCAGTCGGGGTCAGTGCGCGATGATTTTGATTTCGGGCAATTTGTGGTGCTGAATTCCGGAGATGTCCTTGCTGCGTATGATGGAGTAAAATATGCAGTAGATAATATGGATGGCGGATGGTATGCCCTGCGGCTTAGAATGACAATAGGGCGAATGGTGGCAATGATTCCTGAGTATCTATATACGGTGAATCGTGTAGACTATCGTAAATCGGGGGAGAAGCAGCATGATTATGTAAATCCGTCAGCACATGAATATCAATTGCAGCATACGTATGACTTTAAGAATTATCTGAATACAATCAACGGGGCTTTGGATTCGTGGGAAGAAGTGGATTTTTCTGATTGCAAGGATAAATTTGATGTTGAAGCGTCTATAATAATTCCTGTTAGGAATAGGGTTAAGACTATCGGAGATGCTGTCAGGTCAGCACTTGACCAACAAGCAAAGTTTAAATTCAATGTTATAGTCGTAGCCAATGATTGCACAGACGGAACATTGGAGAAACTTAAGGAGTTTGAAGATCCGCGACTTGAGATAATAGAGGTTTCTGCTGAGGAACGTCTAGGGATTGGTGGGTGCTGGAACAAGGCTATAAAATCGGACAGGTGTGGAAAGTTTGCCGTTCAGCTTGACTCAGATGACATATATTCAAGTCCCCATACATTGACCAAGATAATTGAAGCATTTTACAGAGAAAAATGTGCGATGTTGGTAGGTAGCTATACGATGACTGATTTTCAACTTAATCCTATAGGTCCGGGACTAATTGACCATAAGGAGTGGCGTGACTCCGGTGCGCCCAATAATGCGCTGAGATTAAATGGATTCGGAGCACCTCGAGCATTTTATACTCCAATAGCCCGACAGATTTTGTTCCCTAATGTGTCATATGGTGAGGATTATGCGATGTGTTTGCGTATATCAAGGCTATACAAGGTTGGACGTATTTATGAGTCGTTGTATTTTTGTCGCAGATGGGAAGGAAATAGTGATGCCGATTTAAGTATAGATCAAGTTAATGCCCATAATTATTATAAGGACTTTTTGCGAAGCGTGGAATTAATAGCACGTCTAAACCTTATAGCGGAGGAAAATGATGAGATTTATGGTCAATATCCTTTGGATTATCCCGGATTTGATTTTGATATAGATGATTATGATGATGAGGATGATTATGACGAGGATGAAGACGATGATGATGATGATCTCTAAATCATAAAAATTGAATAGATGGGAAAATTAAACAGGATTCCGGCAGAGGTGGATGAGATGCTTAAGGATTTTGTAACCTCGCAGTTGCAGAATTGGGCGTTGTGCAGGGAAAATTATTCTGCATTGATGACGGCTAAAAGGAGAAATTTGAAGATAGGAGATTTCCCCGTTACTTTACAATTTAATCCTGCGAGAATTCGGTCAACAGGGGCAAAGACAGATTCAAAATCTATAAAAGAACGAGCTTGTTTTTTGTGTGACCGCAATCGACCATCGGAACAATTTTCTGAACGGTTTACTGACGATTTTCAAATTCTTGTCAATCCATATCCAATATTTCCCCTTCACTTGACCATATCAACCATCACACACAGGCCGCAAACAAATTGGCCTTTGGAAATGATATCCTTAGCAGAGAGTATGCCGGGAATATGTTGTTTTTACAATGGTGCCCGAGCGGGCGCATCCGCACCGGATCATCTTCATTTTCAGGCTACGGCAACTTGCGAATTGCCGTTGGTGGAGCTTGTGGAATCATGTCATTCAGCGAATGAAGACGGACTAAAGCTTTCTACATCATTTGGATTGGATTTGCCATTTGGATTTATGAGTTGGGTAATACCGGCTAATAATGAGGGGATGTCGGCGATTCTATCGGCTAACAGTGTTATGGGTTGTGACAGAAGTAAGTGTGACGGAATAATATCGCATGAGCTGGGAAAAGAAGCAATTTCCACAGATTTAATCAATGCTTATACGTGGATAGACCCGGCAGGGAAATTGAGAATAGTGCTTATACCGAGAAGTGCACATCGACCGGATTGTTATTTTAGTAAGGGAACAGAGCATCATTTGGTAAGTCCGGGAGCTGTTGATATGGCAGGATTAATAATTCTTCCCCGAGAGGAAGATTTTGATAGTTTGAATGAGGCTGAAATAGAAAAAATCTATGCTCAGACAGCATTGACTCAGGATGAATTTTATGAAGTTAAGGACATATTGTTGCGACGCGAGTAAATGACTTATGAAGCTTAGAGTTAATATTCTTACCAAGGGGTATCCTGAAGTAGAAGCAAGAGATTATGGATTTGATGTCAGGAATGCGGTGATAGGGGAGGGGTTTCATTGGGAATCGGTGCGTGAGTTGAGGTTTGAGGGGAAATATGAAATTAAGGGCGGTCAGCTTTTCAATATAATAGATTTAGAGGATTATATCAAGTCTGTGATAGCATCGGAGATGAATCCGGATTCACCGGAGGAATTTTTAAAATCGCACGCAGTTATCTCGCGGTCATGGGCTTATGGCAAAGTAAAACATGCACACAGTGATAATAAAGAAACGGGTAAAGTCCGGACATCAACTACAATTGTAGATTGGGATGATACGTCCGATCACAAAGGGTATGATTTGTGTAATGATGATCATTGTCAGCGTTATCAGGGGCTTAATGAAAGTCCTATAAGGAATGAGATTGCAAAAAAAATAGTAGAAAGCACCTCGGGATTGATTTTGACTGACAGAAATGATTGTATTGTTGACGCGAGATTTTCAAAACATTGTGGAGGCCATAGAGAGATTTTTTCGACGTGCTGGCAGGATGAAGATCTTGAGTATTTGCCGGGTGAGCCGGATCCGTTTTGTGATTTGAGTGATTTGAATGAATCTGAACGGTCAGAATTCCTTACTTCAATCCTTAATAAATATGATATTGACACACCGTTTGAACACTGGGAAGTGAGGATTACAAAATCTGATGTGCAACAAAAGATAAAAGATAAGTTGGGATATAATACCGGTAAAATCTTTTCCATATCACCTATGGAACGGGGCAAGTCGGGAAGAATAAAGGTGCTTGAAATTAATTCAGAGAATCCGTTAAAAATTGGAAAAGAGTTGATGATAAGAAGGATATTCTCTGAGACACATTTGTATTCGTCACTGTTTGAAATAGAGGATACAGGGGACGAGTTTCGACTATCAGGCAAGGGATGGGGGCATGGCGTTGGGTTATGTCAGATAGGAGCAGCAAGAATGGCTCGTGAAGGTGCGGATTTTCGTCAGATATTACAATTTTATTATCCGGGGACGAAATTGACCAATCTTTCAGAGTTTATATGACCTGCAATGCAGAGTCCTATTTGGATTTATCGAAAAAAAGTTGTATATTTGCATTCTCAAAAATCCTCAGCGGTATTCAAAAGACAGGAGCGCAATGACAAATAAATGGAACTATCAGCCACTTACTCAAGACCAACAGGAGTTAGTTCAGGAACTTCTGCCAGAGTGTGGCGGACAGAAGGGCGTGGCAGAACTGTTGCTGCGCCGTGGCGTGTCATCAGCTGAGGATGCACGTAAATTCTTTTCACCTACCATAGACGATCTTCACGATCCATTCCTTTTAAAGGATATGGATAAGGCTGTCAATAGGCTTAATGCCGCCATGGGAGCAAAGGAACGAATAATGGTCTATGGTGACTATGATGTGGATGGTGTTACTGCCGTAGCACTGGTGTATAAGTATTTACAGAATTATTACAGCAATTTGGAATATTATATTCCGACAAGATATGAAGAAGGGTATGGCATATCTCGCAAGAGTATAGAGTATGCCAAGGAGAACGATGTAAAATTAGTCATAGTGCTTGATTGCGGCATTAAAGCAGTTGAGGAAATTCAATATGCCAAGGAACAAGGTATTGATTTTATAATTTGTGATCATCATGTTCCGGACGAGATTTTACCACCGGCCGTAGCGATTTTAAATCCTAAACTTCCGGATTCTGAATATCCTTGTAAGCATTTGAGTGGATGTGGCGTCGGTTTCAAGTTCATGCAAGGATTTGCTCTAAGTAACGGATTGAGTAATCATAATGAGCTTGAGTCATTGCTTGATTTGGTGGCAGTAAGTATTGCTGCAGATATTGTTCCGATAGTTGGAGAGAACAGGGTAATGGCACAGTATGGATTGAAGAGGATAAATTCTAATCCGAATTTGGGTCTTAGGTCTATAATTCGTCTTTGTAAGCTTACCAACAAGACGATAACTATTTCCGATGTCATTTTTAAGATAGGTCCGAGACTTAATGCGTCGGGACGTATGCAAAGTGGGATAGAGGCAGTGGATCTTCTTGTATGTCGTGATCTTCATGATGCATATGAGAAAGGGAAGGATATAGATCAATACAATCGTGATCGCAAGGAGCTTGACAAGCGTATAACGGATGAAGCCAATGCGCTCGTGGAGAATAATATTAGCATTGTACATGGCAAGAAATCAATAGTAGTATACAATAGGGATTGGCATAAGGGGATTATAGGGATAGTTGCATCCCGATTGACAGAACTTTACTATAAGCCGTCAGTTGTTCTTACTTACAGCAACGGAATTGTGACCGGCAGTTCGAGATCTGTACAAGGTTTCGATATTTACAGTGCAGTAAATTCGACACGAGATCTTCTTGAGAATTTCGGTGGCCATACATATGCTGTGGGCTTATCTTTGAAGGAGGAAAATATTGATGAGTTTACAGAACGTTTTGAGGATTATGTAGCAACTCATATTCAACCCAATCAACTTTCTCCGCAAATAGAGATAGATGCCGTGATTCAATTTGCCGATATAACTCCGGAGATGATTTCATGGCTTAAAAAGTTTGATCCCTATGGTCCGGGAAATCAAAAGCCGGTATTCTGTTCCCGCGGTGTAATAGATTTTGGGACGAGCAAGCTTGTCGGCAAAAATTTAGAACATATAAAACTGGAACTGGAAGATAACAGTACCAGCAGAGTAATTAACGCCATAGCCTTTAATATGGCTCCATATTTTGAACATATTCATGCACATAAGCCTATCGATATCTGCTATACTATAGAGCAGACAAGCAGTGCGCGTCGTGGTGATACTATACAATTGATGATAAAGGATATAAGGCTTTCCGATCATTCTTGATCACTATTATCTTCAAGGAGAAATCCTTGCAAACATATGTCTTCTTTCTCTACTCGCCATCAAAATCTTCTGGATATCCTACATAAAAAATGGGGGTATGAGGATTTTCGTCCATTGCAGATTGACATAATGGATTCGCTGCTTGACGGGCATGATACAATTGGACTTATGCCAACGGGAGGGGGGAAATCATTGACATTTCAAGTCCCGGGTCTGTATAGTGATGGTATGACACTTGTCATCACACCATTAATTTCTTTGATGAAGGATCAGGTAGATGGTCTGCGACGTAGACGTATTCGCGCTGTCTGTCTTTATTCCGGTATGACATCGGCAGAGATTCGTATGGCTTGGGAGATGTTATTTAATGCTAAGGCAAAATTCCTCTATTGTGCACCTGAGAGGCTTCGCAATGAGCGTTTCTGTCAAGAATTGCGACACTTGGATGTAAAACATATTGTCATAGACGAGGCTCACTGTATTTCTCAGTGGGGATATGATTTTCGTCCGGATTATTTAAATATTTCCAAGCTGCGTAAGATTTTTCCCGATGTCCCGATGCTTGCTTTGACAGCTACGGCCACACCTGTGGTAGTAGCGGATATTGCGGAGAAGACAGGGATGCATGATGCGAAAATTTTCAAAAAAAGTTTCAGCAGGGATAATTTGAGCTATATTGTAAGGAATGTCCTTGATAAGAGGGGAGAAATGATGCACATTTTGCGTTGCACTAATGGTTCAGCAATTGTCTATGTCCGTAGTAGAAAGCGTACAAAAGAATTGGCTCGTGTATTAAATGAATGCGGAATTTCAGCGTTGCCCTATCATGCCGGTATGGAATCAAGAGAAAAGAATGAGTTCCAAGATCGGTGGGCGAAAGGGGAAGTTCGGGTAATGGTCGCGACAAATGCCTTCGGCATGGGTATTGACAAACCGGATGTAAGAGTAGTGATACATCATGATTTGCCGTCGTCTCTTGAAGAGTATTATCAGGAAGCCGGGAGAGCGGGCAGGGATGGTTTGACGTCTTATGCGGTTCTTTTGTGTACCAATCGAGATAAGAGTCTGCTCCGCAGACGAGTTATAGAACAGTTCCCGGCTCGTGACGAAATAAAGAGGGTGTATGAGCTGATTTGCACTTTCTTGAATGTAAGTGTTGGAGAAGGTTATGAGAGGATGTTTGAATTTGAAATTTCGACATTCTGTAAGTTGTTTAAGTGTGAAGAGAAAACAGTCAGAGCATCACTTTCGCTTCTTTCTCTTTCAGGAGTTATGGATATGCAAGAAGATGTTGATATGCGCAGCCGTGTGATGTTGACAGTAAGTCGCGAAGATTTATATCATATTTCAGGGCTATCGCATCAGGCCGAACTTGTTCTTACTAAATTGTTGCGACTTTATACCGGTCTCTTCTCTGATTTTGTTTATATAGATGAGGTAAGGGTAGGCAGGGAATTAAGTGTTGATACAAGAGTTATTTATGAATCAATGCTCGAATTGTCTCGGGCAAGAGTATTGCAATATGTTCCACGCCGGCGAGTCCCTTATATTTATTTTCCGACGTCAAGAGAGGAGACTCGATACATACAGATTCCGAAGGTAGTATATGAGAATCGTAAGGTGCAAGCTGAACAACGTATCGAAGCTATGATTGATTATGCGTTTGTCGGGGCATCTTGCAGAGTTGAGCGTGTATTGGAATATTTTGGAGAGCATAATTCAGGAGCATGTGGAAAATGTGATGTATGTAGAGGCACACGGCCCAAAGGTAAATATTCTGTGGAGAATGTGGAGCGATTTCTTTTGGACAGGATTAAGAAGAGTGGTTCTGATGGTCTTGGTGCTTCAGAGGCGGTGAGAGTGTCGGGAATTGATTCTGAGATTATTGCTGATGGATTAAGGTCGCTTGTACTAAGAGGTATAATTCATATGAATTGTGGCAGATATGTAATGAGTAACGACAATAAGGATTGTATTGCAGTAATTCATGATGGAACACAAAAGGATGTGGGGACTTGCAGATTGTAATAATTTTTTTGTATCGTGCGAGAGGAGAGTTGATCGTTCTCTTGAAGGGAAAGCTGTAGTGGTATTGAGCAACAATGACGGGTGTGCAATAGCAAGGAGCAATGAAGCCAAGAAGCTTGGAATCAGAATGGGACAACCGGCATTTGAGTTGCGCGATATGATAAATAGCGGACAATTGACAGCACTATCCGGTAATCATCTCCTTTACAGGCAAATTTCCATCCAAGTGCATGAAATAATTGCAAGATATGTGCCTTATACATTGGATTATTCCGTGGATGAATCCTTTATTGATGCGAGTGGTCTTCCGGTAAACTCTTTATATGATGTAGGTAGTGATATTGTGAATGCTTGCCGTAATGAGGCGGGAATACCGGTAACTGTGGGATTTGCATCCACAAAGACGTTGGCAAAGGTGGCAACAGAGCTCGGAAAAAAGAGGAGTAAGAGTGTAAATATCATGATTGAAGAGGAACATATACGGTGTGCGCTTGAGAATATGCCTGTGGGCGATATATGGGGAATCGGGCCAAGGATAGCAAAACGTCTTTATGGAGATGGTGTCTATACAGCCTTTCAATATTCACAAAGGCCTGTGCAATGGGTAAGGCAGCATTATGGTGTTAATGGGGAAAAGACGTGGTGGGAGTTAAATGGGAAGTCTTGTATTGAGTTATCGCATGTGCAAAGGGAGGTGCAGAATTCGATAAGCGAGACAAGGACATTTCCTCATGACGAAAACGATTACGATTATTTGCGTTCGAGAATTATTATCTATGCTTCGGATTGTGCCAGGAGACTTCGTGTAATGAGGAGCAGATGCAAGTCAGTTACGGTGTTGTTGCGCACAAATCGGTTTCATACTGAGCAGGGATATTATGCTCCGCAGATTTCGGTTACTCTCCCTATGCCGGTAAATGATACGACTTTGATAGTGGAAGCTGCACTTGCCGGATTGGACAAAATTTATGATCCCCGGAAAAGGTATAAGAGGGGAGGGGTGATATTGAGTGACATCACAGCAGCGAAATGTTATACTCCGTCACTTTTTTCAGAGATGAATTCAGATGTAGAACAAACTTTTTTGAAGCGTAACAGGCCAAAATTAATGAGTGCAATTGATAATATCAACAGTATAGTCGGGATGCCGGCAATACGTCTTGCGTCGCAATTGGTAGCCGGACAACCGGGTCATAATGATGGATATAGCTCATCTTTCGGTGCCCCGGATAAGAAAAGGGGGCGCTGATTAGACTTTTTGGGGATATTTTTATGTACTAAATCGCTTGAGAATATCTTTATATGAATCAATACGACGATCTCGGAAAAAAGGCCACCAGCATCTGACGTTTTCAGTTCTGTTTTTGTTAATTTCAATTATTGTTTCGGTGGGAGTCGATTCCGGAGCCATATATATAATTTCACCTTGCGGACCGGCGACAAAACTTTGTCCCCAGAAGTCAATCCCGGAAGTAGATTCGGAGGGGTCGGATTCAAATCCACAACGATTTACTGAGATGACAGGAATACCGTTGGCTACGGCATGTGACCTTTGAATGGTGGTCCAAGCATCAATCTGACGTCTCTTTTCTTCGCGGTCATCATCAGGATTCCAACCTATTGCCGTGGGATAAATAAGCATTTCAGCTCCATTCAGAGCCATTAGTCGAGCAGCTTCCGGATACCATTGATCCCAACAAACGAGTACACCGAGACATCCCACTGAAGTATTTATCGGTATAAAACCCAGATCACCCGGGGTAAAATAGAATTTTTCATAAAATCCCGGATCATCCGGGATATGCATTTTTCTGTAAATACCTGCAATTTCGCCATCTGACTCAAATACCACAGCAGTATTGTGATAAATACCCGGGGCGCGTCTTTCGAAAGCACTTGTTACAATTACTAGTCCATTTTCTTGAGCAGCGCGACTGTAAAAATCGGTGAAATCCCCGGGAAGTTCAACACCTAATCGGAAATTATCTACGTTCTCCGTCTGACAAAAATAAAGGGAATCATGCAGTTCGGATAGAACAATGAGTTCTGCACCGTCAGCGGCAAGATTTTGAATTGCTTGCAGATTGTGCATCCTGTTGATTTCCACATCTTGCTTGAAAGCGTGTTGCACAATCCCGACTTTAATTTTATGGGACATACTAAAGGGGGTTAAATTGACCAAAATATTATCGTGGAATAAATTATGCGATAAAATTATCGCAAAGATAGAAAATTTTTATAACAGATGCAATTTTGTGAATTTGAAATTGCATGAATCTGCGTGCAATTTGGCTAATTGCAGATTTTTTTCTAATTTTGTGGTCGGAAAGGGGATTGGAAGAAAATATGTGTAATAGAATATAAAATCATGGTAATACAAAGATGGCAGTCGGTGTTACTGCTTTGCGCGTGTGCCTTAATGGCGTGTTTTAGTTTTGCGTCGATAGGGCAAATACAGACAACCGATTTTACTTATAATATAAGTTCGTTAGGGCTTACATACGAAGGAGATGCCACACAGGGAGCACCCACCGGTTATCAGCTTCATACCTGGTATTTTTTTGCAGTATCAATAATGGGGGCAATCATACCGGCTATAGCGATATTTTGCTTTAGAAACCTTAAGCTTCAGAAACGTTTGTGTTTAGTGGAACTTATGTTTATTATAGCATCAAGTGTTATAGCGGTCTCTGTAGGATATTGTACAGTGGATGGAGGAGATGTGGAATGGTCAAGTGTTGTATGTTGTCCGATATTGTCACTTGTGGCAACTGTGATGGCCTATAATAGAATAAATAAGGACCATAAGCTATTGCAATCTGTCGACAGGTTACGATAAAATATTACTAAGATTGAAATAGAATGACTCTCCAATATAATGATATACAATGGCTAAAGAATTAAAGAATTTTACCAAGAGAAGTGACAACTATTCACAGTGGTATAATGAGTTGGTATTGAAGGCCGATTTGGCAGAACAGTCAGCTACACGTGGGTGTATGGTTATCAAGCCATATGGATATGCGATATGGGAAAAGATGCAGGCAGAATTAGATAGAATGTTTAAAGAGACAGGCCATCAAAATGCTTATTTCCCTCTTCTAATCCCGAAATCATTTTTGAGTAGGGAGGCAGACCATGTGGAGGGATTTGCCAAAGAATGTGCAGTGGTTACACATTACCGTTTGAAGAATGATCCTGACGGGAATGGAGTGGTTGTAGATCCGGCCGCTCGTCTTGAAGAAGAGTATATCATCCGACCCACATCGGAGACAATCATATGGAATACATATCGTAATTGGATAAATTCCTATAGAGATCTTCCGATTTTGGTCAATCAATGGGCCAATGTATTTCGTTGGGAGATGCGTACTCGTATGTTCCTTCGCACAGCGGAATTCTTGTGGCAAGAGGGACATACGGCACACGCCACAAAGGAAGAGGCCGAAGAGGAGGCATTGCGAATGCTGAACGTTTATGCTGATTTTGCGGAGAATTATATGGCCGTGCCGGTAGTTAAGGGAGTAAAATCGGCAAATGAGAGATTTGCCGGAGCTCTTAATACCTATACAATTGAGGCGATGATGCAGGATGGGAAAGCTTTGCAATCGGGCACATCACATTTTCTCGGTCAGAATTTTGCAAAGGCTTTTGATGTGACATATATGAATAAGGATAATAAACCCGAATATGTATGGGCCACATCATGGGGCGTATCCACTCGACTGATGGGAGCTTTGATAATGACACACAGCGATGACAATGGTCTTGTCCTTCCTCCACGTTTGGCACCGATAGAGGTAGTTATTGTTCCAATATTTAAAGATGAAACAGGACTTGATGCAATCCGAGAGAGAATCACACCTATAATTGAGGAGTTGCGACGCCGTGGTATTAGAGTGAAATTTGATGATGCTGATAACAAGCGTCCGGGATTTAAGTTTGCTGATTATGAGGTGAAGGGTGTTCCTATACGTCTTGCAATAGGAGGTCGAGACCTTGAGAACGGCACTGTAGAGGTGATGAGACGAGATACACTTGAGAAGCGTACGGAGAATCTTGATGGTATCGAAGATTTGATTGTGAATGAGCTTGAGGATATTCAAAAGAGTCTGTATGAAAGAGCGAAGAGATTCCGTGAGAATCACACTATAACTGTGGATTCCTACGATGAATTCAAGCAAAAGATAGAAGAAGGCGGTTTCATCCTTGCGCATTGGGATGGCACTCCCGAGACGGAAGAAAGAATCAAGGAGGAAACAAAAGCCACCATACGATGCATCCCTATGGACGGGGATAAGACGCCGGGGGTATGCATGGTAACCGGTAAGCCTTCAGAACAGCGAGTAATATTTGCGAGAGCATATTAAAAATTAATCAGGCGTACCTGTGTATATATCGCAGGTGCGCTTCATTTTATATTGATCCGGTAAAATTAGTTCCGGATTATATTAAAACTAAAATCCATGAAAAAATATCTCAGTTTAATGATAGCGGGTCTTATTGCCGTAGGCAGTGTAGAGGCGCAAGAGCTTACGGTAGAAGATTATTGTGATGTCAATGTTGCTGCACCCTCTACAATCAAAGAGATGCGCCCACTATCAGATGGTATCAGTTATGCTTGCATCTCCGATGATGGCAAGAAGATAGAGGTGTTTAATTATAAGACCGGGAAACAGACTTCCACTCTATTCGATATTGACGCTGTGAAGGGAGATTTGAAAATATCAGATTTTGAGGGGTATAAACTCAGCCAAAATGAGAAAAAGATTCTCTTATGGAATGATGTGGACAAGATATATCGATATAGCTTTAAGGCAGAATATTTTGTATATGACATAATGCGTGGGACACTAAAGCGAGTGTCTACTCAAGGTAAGCAGCGAGGTGCTACAATATCTCATGACGGACGGATGGTAGCATATATGAGAGATAACAATATTTTTATTTCAAATCTTGATTATGATACTGACAAGGCTATAACTACGGACGGCAAGATCAATGAAGTAATCAACGGCATATCAGATTGGGGATATGAGGAGGAATTCGGTGTAATCAATACAATGCGTTGGTCAGGGGATGACAACATATTGGCGTTTGTAAGATTTGATGAAAGTGATGTTCCTACGTATAGTTTCGATGATTATAAAAGTTATTGCGATGAAGAACCGTTGTCAGACCCTTACCCGGAGCCGTTTAAATACAAATATCCTCTTGCGGGATATAATAACTCGATAGTTTCAGTTCATGCGTACGATTTAAATACTCGAGTTATCAAGACTATGGATCTTCCAATAGGAGAAAAGGATTATGTTCCATCCCTTGAATTTGATGGTAACGGTAAGAATCTGATGGTGATGCTTCTTAATCGTGATCAGAACGATTTGAAGTTATATAGTGTCAACCCCGGTAGTACAGTTGCACGTCAGATATATACTGAGAAGAGCAATGCTTGGTTGTCACCGAATTCATATCAAATGGTTAAATATTTTGACAATCATTTTGTAATAGCGAGCGACAAGACCGGCTACCGTCATTTATATAAATATGATTATAATGGAAATCTTCTTAAACAGCTCACTCATGGGGATTTCAATATAACCGCTTATTATGGCAGCGATGCATTGGAAAATTCATATGTGCAAACCACAAAGCTTGGTGCTATCAATAGAAACGTTGCAAAGGTTTCTTCCAATGGCACATTGACATTGCTTCATGATGAGGCGGGTACGGAGAGTGCATCGTTTTCTTCTAAGTTTGATTACTATGTGCGTACTTATAGTTCTGCCACAGTTCCACCTCAATTTACTTTGTGGTCTACCAAAGGTCAGAAGATATCTAATCTGGAGATGAATGAAAAATATGCAAAGAAATATGCGTCTGCACCAAACCCGGAATTTGTGAAAGTAAGGAATGCAGCCGGTGAGGATATGGATGGATATATCATTAAACCTTCTAATTTTGATTCATCGAAGAAGTACCCATTACTGATGTATCAATATAATGGTCCGGAATCTCAATTAGTGACCAACAGTTGGAAGATGGAGGGTGTATTCTATATAGCTTCGCAGGGGTACGTTGTAGCATGTGTGGATGGTAGAGGTACCGGAAATCGCAGCAGAGAATGGGCTGATGCAGTATATAAACAACTTGGCAAATATGAGACGGAGGATCAGATAGCCGGGGCGAATTATTTTGCATCTTTGCCGTATGTAGATTCGGAAAAGACAGCATGTTTCGGATGGAGTTTCGGAGGTTATATGACTTTGATGGAACTTACCCAGCCTAATACACCTTTCAAATGTGGAGTCTCGATGGCTCCGGTGACAGATTGGCGCTGGTATGATTCGATATATACAGAACGTTATATGCTGACACCTCAGCAAAATGAGGAAGGATATGAGTGTTCATCGGCGATGAATCGGACAAAGAATCTTGAAGGGCGATTGTTGATAATGTCGGGTACTAGTGATGATAATGTGCATTATTATAATACTTTAAAATATACGTCAAAGCTAAATTTTGAGGGTAAGATATTTGATATGATGTCATTTACGGGATTTGAGCACAGCCTGAGGATGTGTAATGCACGCACACAATTATTCCGCAAGGTGGTGGATTTTCTTGACTCTCATTTAGGACAATAAGAGATACATAATGGAATTGTTTTGAATCAAGGTTGGCATAGAGTCAACCTTGATTTATATTAGACTTAAATGAGATATAAGTGCATTATACAAGTTTTTATGATAGATATATTAAGCAAAAATGAAGCAAAAATGGTATTGCGTAAATAAAAAAAAAATTGTAATTTTGTAGACAGAAAGGTATGTATACTTTAGAAAACAGATTTTAATAAGTACACTAAAGATTGTACATACAGTAAATAGATAAAAAACAAAACTATATATGAAATTCAATGTATCGGGGAAAGAACTGCAGACGCAGTTGTCAGCGGTTAGTAAAGTGATAAATTCAAAAAATGCACTTTCTATATTGGACAATTTTTTGTTGGAAGTAAAGGGAGGGGTATTGTATATTACGGGGAGTGATCAAGAGAATGTTGTAAAAGCTGAGCTTTCTGTAACAGAGAGTGATGAGGATGGTGCAATAGCAATGCCGGCCAAACGATTGCTTGATGTCGTAAAAGAGGTAAGCAATCAGGCCTTGTCGTTTGCAATTAACGATGATACAAAAGAGATTGATATGACATTTTTGAATGGTCATTTCAATTTTATGGGAATAGATTCCAAGGAGTATCCACGTCCCTCAATGATGGAACCGGACAGTACGACATTTATATTATCTGCCAAGACGATATTGTCAGGTATAGACAATACACTTTTTGCGGCAGCTACAGATACTATTCGTCCGATAATGACGGGTATATATTGGGATATTCATCAGGAAGACATAACATTTGCGACGACAGATACTCATAAACTTGTGAGATTTATTGATCGAAATTGCGATCCGGCTACAGAGACAAGTTTTTGCATGCCTCCGAAGCCGGCAAACATATTGAAGTCAATACTTTCAAAGGATGAAGATAGTGTCATTGTGACGATTGACAGCAAAAGTGCTACGTTTAAATTCGGGACATACTCGCTATCTTGTAGGTTTATTAAAGGGAATTTCCCTCCATATAACAGGGTTATACCGACAGATAACCCGTTTGAAATGATTGTGGACAGAGTTACGCTGCTCAACGCAATGCGCAGAATGGCACTCTTTGCTTCGATGGCATCAAGTTTGGTAAAATTCAATATTCAGCATGACGAAGTGCTCCTTGCCTCACAGGATCTTGATTACAGTACGTCCGCAGAAGAGCGTGTGGTGTGCAGTTATTCAGGCAATCCGATGACAATTGGATTCAATGCTACGTACATGATAGAGATTCTCTCAAATTTGAAAAGTGAGAAAATCAAAATCCAGCTGAGCGATCCATCGCGCCCCGGAATTTTCTGTCCGGAGACGCAACCTGAGAATCAGGATATATTGATGCTGCTTATGCCAATGCAGGTTGTAAACTATGATGCCTAAACATGAGAAGTAGATGGAGTTGCAATTAGAAAGGCCATTAATATTTTTCGATCTTGAGACAACAGGAACGAATGTCACTTCAGATCGAATCGTGGAGATTTCTTTTATAAAAGTTTATCCGGATGGAAGAAAGGTGAGCAAATCACGACGACTTAATCCGGAGATGAAGATACCTGCAGCGGCTACTTCGGTACATCATATAACGGATGAAGATGTAGCCAACGAGCCTACATTTAGTCAGATAGCTAAATCCCTTTATTCAATATTTGAGGGATGTGACATAGCAGGTTTCAACAGCAATAAATTTGATGTTCCATTATTGATAGAGGAGTTTAATCGAGCAGGCATATCTTTCCCGACTGCTGACAGACGGTTTATCGATGTTCAAACTATTTTCCATAAGATGGAACAACGTACACTTGTGGCGGCGTATAAATTTTATTGCAATAAAGATTTGGAGAATGCACATTCCGCCATGAGTGATACTGAGGCCACGCTTGAGGTTTTAATGAGTCAATTGGATAGGTATCCTGAATTAAAGAATGATGTGAATTATTTGTCGGAGTTTTCAAATATAAACGGAGCTTTGGATCTTGCCGCAAGAATTGTGAAGAATGAGAATGGCGATCCGGTATTTAATTTTGGCAAACATAAGGGAAAAACCGTAAGGGAGATTCTTATTAAGGAGCCGTCATTCTATAATTGGATAATGCAGGGGGATTTCCCGAAGAATACAAAGGATGTATTGACGGGGCTGAAGCTTAAATACAGCATAAAAGGATAGTCTTTATTAAAGATGAGAAGCGTGTCTGAAGTACTTAATGGTAAACATATAATATTGGGAATCAGCGGAGGAATTGCCGCCTATAAGAGTGTGACATTGCTTCGATTATTTGTAAAAGCGGGAGCTGAGGTACAGGTTGTCATTACGCCCAATGGGAAAGAATTTATTACCCCCGTTACTCTTTCGTCGTTATCCGGGAAACCGGTTATAAGTGAATTTTTTACTGCAAATACCGGAGAATGGCATTCTCATGTAGATTTAGGGATGTGGGCAGATGCAATGATAATAGCACCGGCTACAGCCTCAACCATCGGAAAGATGGCCAATGGAATTGCTGACAATATGTTGGTGACAACATATCTTTCCGCAAAGGAACAGGTATTTGTTGCACCTGCTATGGATTTAGATATGATGGCTCATCCGACTACTCAGCGTAATATAGAGACTCTGAAGCGCGATGGAGTAATCATTATAGATTCAGCAAGCGGAGAGTTGGCAAGTCATCTGACGGGAAAGGGGAGAATGGAGGAGCCGGAGAATATATTGCAACATGTCATTGAATGGTTTGAGGCGAATGATGTCTGCGACAGAAAGCATTCATTACGTGAGTATGGGTTGGTGAAAAGGGATTTAAGTGGGAAAAGAATAATGATAACAGCCGGTCCTACATACGAAAATATTGATCCGGTACGTTTTATAGGTAATTACTCTACGGGGAAAATGGGATTTTCACTTGCTGAAGCAGCTGCTGAACGTGGAGCGGAGGTTGAGCTGATAGCAGGACCGGTATCTCTTGATATATCATCGGACAAGATTCATCGAACGGATGTCAGGTCTGCACAAGAAATGCTTTCCGCTTGCATGGATAAATTTGCAGATTGTGATTGTGCCATTTTGTGTGCGGCAGTGAGTGATTATACCCCGGAGGTATGTTCTGACACAAAACTTAAGAGGGAACACCTTGGTGATTTTACATTAAAATTGAAGAAGAATCCAGATATAGCTGCTACACTTGGCGCATGTAAAGGTGATAAGCTGCTTATCGGATTTGCTCTTGAGACAGACAATGAGGAACAGAATGCGATAGGGAAAGTAAAAAGAAAGAATCTTGATTGGATAGTATTGAATTCATTAAGAGATCCGGATGCGGGATTTGCAAGAGATACAAATCATGTACGCCTTATAAGCAGAACCGGAGATATATTCGCTTTCGGTGTCAAACCCAAGAGGGAAGTAGCCGATGATATTCTGGATACTGTTTTCGGATGATATTACAATTTCAGGATAATTATAAAGAATTGCTATGCCGAAAGGTATGGAAAACGGATGCAGTATGAAAAACATTTTACCCAAAGTTATAAGGTGGATGCCGGGAGTTTTGTTGACCTTAATGCTAATTATGGCCGGGAGAGTCAATGGACAAGAACTTAAGGCTGATGTAGAGGTTAATTCAACAGCTATAGAAGGATCGAGTAAAAGTGTATTTGAGACCCTTCAGCAATCTCTTTCAGAATATATTAACAGCAGAGCATGGACTAATACACAATTTTCTCCAAATGAGAGGATTGAATGTCGGTTCTATTTCACCGCAAAGGAATATAAGGATGATCGAATCAAGGGTGATCTTCAAATACAATTGTCACGTCCGGTATATAATTCCACGTATACCACCACACTTTTTAATTTTAAGGATACAAAGATAGAGTTTGATTATAGAGAGGGAGATCCATTGATATATAATGAGAATACATTTGACAATAATCTAACCGGCATAATCAATTTTTATGTCTATCTATTGTTAGGGATAGATTTCGATTCATTTTCTTATCTTGGAGGACAGCCATATTATGATAAGGCTGCTTCTATAGTTCAGATGGCTCAATCAAGTGGAGAAATAGGGTGGAAGACGTTTGAGGATACAAAGAACAGGTCAGCTGTACTTTCGGCATATACAGATCCCAACACATCCGGAATAAGGAAATTAATGTATGATTATCACCGAAAGGGCCTTGATGAGATGGTGACAAGTCCTGATAAGGGTAGATCTGTAATTACAGAGTCTTTGATTGAATTGGAAAAGATTCAGAAGAATTCACCTATGTCTGTTATATTATCAATTTTTAGAGACAGTAAACTTGATGAACTTGTGAATTTGTATTCAAAGGCACCACAGACAGAACGTGATAAAGCATACGATTTGTTGTCACCTGTGTATCCTACGGATAATGAGCGTCTGACAAAGATTCATAGGGGAGATGATGAGTAGCGAAGAATCGATGCATATTGTCAAGTAGGTTGAACTCTAATATATTAAGAAATTGTTAAGTCGTTTAAAAGTTAGGGATTACGCACTGATTGATGAGCTTGATGTTGATTTTCCATCAGGATTTATAGCTATTACGGGGGAGACAGGGGCCGGTAAGTCAATAATACTTGGAGCCATGGGGCTTCTTCAAGGCGGACGTTCGGATGTAAAGGTAATCAGAAGAGGAGCTGAAAAAGCTATAATTGAGGCTGAATTTTCCAATCCGGATGAGCAGTTAAAATCTGTCTTTGAGGAGTATGATATAGATTGGGATGATAAGGGTATAATTATGCGACGAGAGATTCTTACATCCGGTAGGAGCAGGGCGTTTATCAATGATGTTCCGGTGACTTTATCAATATTATCTTTAATTGGACCAAGACTGATTGATATACATTCTCAGCATAGTAATTTGCAGTTGTCTGACCAGGCGTATCAAAGAAATATTATCGATTCATCCGGCAATTATTCAGATATTTTGAATAAGTATGCTTCACTTTTCAAGGAGTTCAGTGAGTGCCATTTGGAATTAAAAAATTTGAAGAGAAAAAGCTTGGAAAATACGGTAAATAAGGAGATGATAGTTTTCAAGCTTGAGCAACTTGAGCAACTTGATTTGAAGCCGAATGAGTTTGAGAGTATATCGAGGCAGTACCGACTCTTGTCAACATCTGAAGAAATGACAATGGGACTTAGTGCTGCTTATGATAAACTTGAAGCAGGGGATAAGAATATTCTGTCGTTGATTAGGGGTGTGCTACAAGATTTGTCGGGGGTGGATATTGAAGTTCTTCAAAGAAATGAGAAGAGTGAAAATCGGATATTAAATCGATTGAGAAACATTGAAATTGAACTTGCGGACATATCAAGAAACGTTTCTGAATTTATAGATACTACAGAATCAAATCCCGCATTATTAGAAAAACTTGATACACGACTGAATGAAATATGGCATGTGACCAAGAAGTTCAATTGTCAAGACCCGGAGGAATTGATAGAATTGCACATAAAATTACAGCAAGATTTGCTTGCTATAGACGGGATTAATCCGGAAATACAAGCACTAGAAAACCGGACACAATCTCTTGCATCTAATTTGCGAAATATGGCGGAAGATATTTCACAATTAAGGAAAGAGGCAGCTGCAAAATTTTCAAGAAAAATAGAAGAGATGGCAGTACCATTGGGTCTTCCGAATCTGCAATTTGAGGTTGTGATATCTAAAGGGAAGATTGGAAAGTATGGTCAGGATATTGTATCATTTGAATGTACATTTAATAAAAATAGTCCTTTGCAACCGATTTCCAAGATAGCGTCAGGAGGTGAAATATCGAGGTTAATGTTATGTATCAAAGGATTATTGGCGCAATCCATGCAACTGCCTACGATGATATTTGATGAGATAGATTCCGGTGTTTCCGGAGAGATTGCATCCAAGATGGGGCTTTTGATGAGAGAACTTGCCGGGAATATCCAACTTGTGACAGTGACTCATTTGCCACAAGTAGCAGCGAAGGCTACCACCCAGATGCGTGTATATAAAGAGGATACCGAAACCGATACCCATACTAACCTCAAACGGCTCTCTGAAGAGGAACGTGTAATGGAAATAGCGAGAATTTTATCTGCCGATAAGATAGATCGTCCGGCAATATTGAATGCAAAATCACTTTTGAAATCATAAACGCATTAGGAGTATGTTTTTTGCATTAATAAAATTCCGGTTGGTATGAAATATGTTAATGTTTATAAGATTATAATATATGAATAAAAGTGATTATATATTTGGAATCAGAGCAATAATAGAAGCAATAGAATCTGGCAATGAAATTGATAAAATACTTGTAAAGAATGATCTGAATGGGGATCTTGCAAAGGAGCTTATGGAAAAGGTCCGCCAATATGAAATTTTGATTCAGCGTGTACCTGTTGAGAAGCTTAATCGTATAACAAGAAAGAATCATCAAGGTGTCATAGCATTTCTTTCACCGGTAGAGTATTATAAGCTTGGTGAAGTGATTCCACAATTGTATGAGGATCGGAAAGTTCCATTTTTAATGTTGCTTGACGGATTGACAGATACAAGAAATTTCGGAGCAATCGCGAGAACAGCATCATGTGCAAATGTTGACGCAATAGTAATTCCGCAGCGCAATTCGGTATCAGTCACTGCGGATTCTGTTAAGACGTCAGCCGGAGCGTTGATGAGTCTTCCAGTGTGTAGGGAGAGATCGATACTGGATGCTGTAAGGGAATTAAAATCTAATGGGATAAAGGTGATTGGTGCATCGGAAAAGGTCCATACTGATTATACGAAAGTGGATATGACTTGTCCTGTAGCAATTGTGATGGGTTCAGAAGATACCGGAATTCGTGCAGAGGTCTTAAGAGAATGTGATGAGATTGTAGCAATTCCGATGTTTGGCCCGATAGGATCATTGAATGTGTCAGTAGCTGCGGGTTTGATGATGTATGAGGTTGTCAGACAAAGAATAAACGAAGGAATAATAACCTGTAAATAGAGGCGTAATGATATAAAATTAAATATGGAAGTAAACTCATAACAAGATATAATCGGGGATATGACTCAAGAGAGATAAGGAGTTGTTTTTAACAATCTCCAAAACAAAATTGGTTATTTCTTGCAAAATTAAAGGTATTGCATTAACTTTGCAGTCGGATTGAAGCAGACGGATGAAAGAGTCACCGTGTTTTTGTTTTAATGTTTTATTGTATAGAAAATTATGATTAATCGCATTCTTATCAGAATCAAAGTGGTGCAGTTGCTGTACTCGTATCTGCTTCTTGAGAAGCATTTTATGATAGAAACACAGCCCACCCCTCCAACCAAAGAGAAAAGATTTGCGTATTCACTTTACCTTGACACACTTCTGCTAATCGTGAGAATAGCACGAAGCATAGAGAAGCGGGGCGGATATAAGCCATTGCTTGACAACACTTTTATCACAAATCTTCAATCAGATGATAAAGTAAAGTCATTATCAGCAAAATATTCCGGAGGAGATTTCCCATTTAATGAATTAGTGGATAGTCTTTCAGATAAAATAAAGGAATCAGGAATCTACAAGAATTATATCAAGAAGAGTACAGGAACACACTCACCAGGTGAGGACGTAGAATTTTGGAAGCAGATATTGCGTCTAATAATTTTTACGGATTCAGGATACTCAACTTTGTGTGAACAACGAGAGAATTATTCCATCAGAGGAGTAGAACGCACTAAGGAGCTTTTAGAGAAGACGTTTACTAACTCGCTCGCCTCAAACAGTAATCTTAGAGATGCATTGGATTCTCTGGATGAGAGTCTACACATGTCGAGGGAATTATATTTCAGACTTCTTCTTCTGCCCATAGAGTTGACCCAACTAAGAGAGGAACAGATTGCAGAAAACAGGACAAAATATCTTCGCACAGATGAAGATATCAATCCAAATATGAGATTTGTAGAGAATCAACTTGTACAACTTCTGGCTGCAGATCCTAAGATTAAGAAGTTTGCTGATGAGAATAAAATCAATTGGCAAAATGATGATGCAGTTCTAATGAACTCACTTTTACATGCCATAATGGAGTCTCAGCTATATAAGGAATATATGGAATTTCCAGTGACGGATTTACATACTGATTGTGAATTTTGGCGTAATGTATATAAAACTATAATATTCCATAATGAGCTTTTCCTTGAGACGCTTGAGGATAAATCTGTATTTTGGAATGACGATATTGATATCATTGGTACGTTTGTTCTTAAATCAATGAAGCGTTTTGGCGATGGTAATTCCGATAATGCAATTCTTGGTATGTATAAAGATGACGAAGATGCATCGTTTGGCAAAGAACTCTTCAGTTATACAGTCAGAGACCGTGAGAAATACAGACGATACATAGACGAGGCTCTTGATAAGTCAAATTGGGATACCGATCGTCTCGCATTCATGGACATCGTAATATGTATTGCCGCGCTTGCTGAGATTATAAATTTCCCAAAGATTGCGCTTCAGGTATCAATTAATGAATATATTGAGATTGCAAAGTCATATTCTACGGTAAAGAGCGGAACATTTATTCATGGATTGTTAGCATCAATTGTTAAGAAACTAAAGGATGATGGGATAATTACCAAGCAGGGTGATTTAAAAGAGTGATAACTCTAATAGATGTTAACGTCAAAAGAGAAAATCAAAACATAATATTAATATGCTTAACACAATTTTACTTCAAGCACAGCAAGAGAATGGCGGCAGCGGCCTCAGCGGTATCATTATGATTGTTGCGATGATTGTGATATTTTATTTTTTCATGATTCGTCCGCAATCCAAGAAACAGAAAGAGATAAAGAAAGCTCGTGAAGCCATGTCTAATGGTGATAAAGTGGTAACAGCCGGTGGTATTCATGGTATCATTAAAAATATGTCAGAGACTACAATGTTGCTCGAGATTGACAAGGGTGTTACCATCAAGGTAGACAAGGCTTCCGTATATCCCTTTGAACCGGAGCAGCCAAAAAAGAAATAATAATATTCCAATGAAATTATTATTAACTTAAGAAGGGGAGGGAAATTATTTATACTGAAATATAAGAATTTTAAGTGGATAAAAGAATCGAACGCATTATAGAATCGTGGAGAGGAATAAAAGCCTCTTCACGCTTTCATAATTTGCTGACGTTCTTTATATTTGTAATACTTGCGACACTTTTTTGGGTAATAATGGCCATGAATGACAATGTGCAGGATTCCTTAGATGTGCGTCTAACGGTTACAGGAGTCCCGGATAGTGTGACATTCATTACAGATCCTCCACAGAAGATTCATATTACAGTTAGAGATAAAGGTACAAGACTTTTCAGGGCAAGCTTTAATGAGCCAAATCTGACATTAAATTTCCGCGATTATGCACAATCGGGACTGCTTAGATATACAGCAGCAGATTTAAATGCAGGTCTAAAATCATTATTCGGCTCAGGAGCTCAAATAACTACCGTTTCAATAGATTCTCTTCATATAAATTATACGACAGAAAAGGGTAAGCGAGTGCCCTTGATTGTAAATGCTGACGTTACTGCCAAGTCTGGTAAAATTATAGTAGGAAGACCGACCTCTAATGTAACGTCAGTTTTATTATACTCTACAACAGTAGATCTTGATACTGTGACAAGAGTCTTTACTCGTAGAATAGTGAGAAGGAATCTGGAGGAAACAACTGTTTTAGAAGTAGCACTGATGCCAATAAATGGTGTAAAGATTGTACCATCTAAAGTAAAGGTAACAATTCCGGTAGAGCCGTTAGTTAAGAAGACGATACGTGTTCCTGTGACTGTCAAGAATGTTCCGGATGGGTATTCATTATTGTTATTCCCGGATAATGTGGAGATTTCATGCTTTGTGCCAATGAGCAAATTCAACGATGACATAAAGGATGTATCCGTCAGTGTATCGTTTAATGATGCTATGAAGTCAAAATCGCAGAAAGTGGGATTGACAATAGACTCTTATCCGCAAGGGATTTCGACTCCTGAACTTAAGTATGATTCAGTGGAATATACCATAGTGCAATGAAAATACATAGGAAAATAATTTGCATAACGGGGGGGATAGGATCTGGTAAGAGTGTGGTATCAAGGATATTACGGCAGAATGGACTTCCTGTGTATGATTGTGATGCTGAGGCAAAAAGAATCATGAACTCTTCGGGAATTATCTTGAACGAGATAATAAATCGGTTTGGAGAAGAAGTAGTAGACAATGGTATAATCAATCGCAAAGTATTATCAAATTTAATTTTTAACAATGCGTTGCATCGAGTATGGCTAAACGACCTTGTACATCAAGCTGTAAGAGACGATTTCTTTATGTTCGCAGACAGTTTTAAATTAAATAATAAGATATTCATAGAAACCGCTATACCATACACGGCAAGATTTGAAGAATTTTGCAATGAATTTTATTTGGTGGAAGCTCCTGATGATATTCGTATTCAAAGGATAGGAGTAAGAAATACCATGTCTAAAAGTGAGATATTGGCAAGAATGAACACGCAACAATTAGAATATGATTCGTTGCCCACGGATATCTGCCGAACCATAATAAATGATGGCATAATACCCTTGCTCCCACAATTGAATGTTTTACTGAATTAATATAACTCGAAAAATAAAAAAATATGCTTAGAACAATATTGGCCATAACAGGCCGTCCCGGACTCTATAAAATCTTAACGCAGAATTCAAAATCACTACTTGTAGAGGAACTTGGTTCAGGCAAGCGTCTTCCGGTAGGTATGCGAGACAAGGTAATTTCACTCGGTGATATTGCAATGTATACGGAAGGGGAGGATAAGCCACTTGGTGAGATTCTTGACTTGGTATATGCCAAACATGAAGGGAAAACAATTGACCTCAAAAAACTTATCAAAGAGAATGGGCTTCGTGACGAATTTCGAATTATACTTCCGGATTTTGATGAAGAGCGTGTTTATATTACAGATATCAAAAAGCTTTTCAATTGGTATAATATCCTAATTGGTGCCGGTTTTAATAAATTCACTGAAGACAAAGAAGCTGAAGAAGCGTCAAAAGAGGATTGATAATATCCTGCCCACAGGATTTACATTCAACAATAATTATATAGTCAAAAGAATATCAGCTTGATCCAAAAACAGAATCAAGCTGATATTCTTCAACTTCACAGTTTGCTTTGAGATGATGATGTTGTGTTAATGGATTTTTTTTGCTAATTTTGCAAGATATTAAACTATTCTTTAAACGGAATGTTTTCCATATAGCCTGTATAGAGGCCAAAATTAAAGCTCTGTGCAACGACACAAAGCTCATTGGACAATCTTGAGGGTATAGAAATTAGTAAATCTAACAAAATATGCTTGTATCATCCATAAGATCGTTTGGTAGATATTGTTTGTTCTTGGGAAAAATCTTCCGCCAACCCGACAAATGGTCGGTTTTTGGCAAATCAACGATTTTTGAAATATATAAATTGGGAGTTGACTCTATACCTCTAGTAATTATCATATCGATTTTTATAGGAGCTGTGATTTGCATTCAGATGACACTCAATATTATATCTCCATTAATACCTTCATATTCTACCGGACTTGCTACACGAGAGATTATATTACTTGAGTTCTCATCATCCATATTATCGCTGATACTGGCAGGAAAAGTGGGCAGCAACATCGCCTCTGAAATTGGAACTATGAGGGTAACAGAACAAATTGATGCTCTTGATATTATGGGTATCAATTCAGCTAACTTTATCGTTCTCCCCAAAATCGTGGGATTTGTATTATTTGTCCCTGTACTTTGTGTTTTGTCGATGTTTACCGGATTGTTGGGTGGCTATTTAATAGCGAAATTCACAACAATGTTATCAGTAGAGACATATATATACGGAATACAATCCTTCTTTAAAGAATGGTATGTATGGTATGGAATTATCAAGACTTATGTTTTTGCGTTTATTATAACAAGTGTGGCAGCATATTATGGTTATTATGTCAAAGGTGGTGCGCTTGAAGTCGGGAAGGCGAGTACCAATGCTGTCGTTTCATCCTCTATTTTGATATTATTGGCCGACGTAATCCTTACCAAACTTTTATTGCAATGATAGAAGCTAAAGATGTTTCCAAATGGTTTGACGGGGTGCAGGTGCTCCATGATATTTCTGCTACATTTGAGACTGGAAAGACTAATCTGATAATAGGGCAGAGCGGTTCCGGAAAGACAGTATTTATGAAATGTCTTATAGGACTTCTCACACCTGAGAAAGGTGAAATCTACTATGACGGGCGCCCTTTTACGCAAATGAATGACCAACAACGTAAACAGCTTAGAGAAGAGATTGGTGTTCTTTTTCAGGGTTCAGCTTTATTTGACAATAAGACTGTGTTGGGCAATGTGATTTTCCCTTTGGAAATGTTTGGGAAAATGAGTAAAGAGGAAAAATTGGAGCGTGCTAATTTCTGCATCAAACGTGTAGGACTCGAAAATGCCAACGATAAATACCCCTCTGAAATATCTGGTGGTATGCAAAAACGTGTAGCCATAGCACGAGCCATTGCTCTGAATCCGCGTTATCTATTTTGTGATGAACCGAACTCAGGGCTTGATCCTCGTACATCAATTATGATAGATGAATTGCTTTCAGATATAACTCATGAATATGATATGACAACAGTCATAAATACTCATGATATGAACTCAGTTTTGGGAATAGGTGAAAATATCATATTTATAAATAAGGGACATTGTGATTGGCAAGGAAATGATGAAAATATTTTCCGTAGTAATTCAAAGAGTCTGAATGATTTTGTATTTGCATCACAATTATTCCAGAATGTCAAACAATATCTTGAAGCTCAGTATCTTAATAAATAGTATTTAGGAATCTGTTTTGAAAACTTTCGGTATTTCAAAATGTATTGACAGGATTGAAGTATTGTCCTTTCCCTTTTGTTATGTTGCCATATTGAACTGCATTTACGGGACAAATATGGAAGCAACCACAACAACTTGCACAGTTGTCATTCCATTCAGGTCGTCTCTGGATTAATTTGATATTGTGCATAGGACATATAGTTGCACATTTACCACACCCTATACAATCATCAAGGCTACGCCATTTTTTTGAGGATATTCCAAATCTTACAAACAATGGGTATATCAATCTTGTCTTTAGTTTCGGCCAATTACCTCGTACAAAATCAAATTCCCAGTCTCCTGCCAATATCTTTTTTGAGATTTGCTCTATCCGGTCAGGAGCTTCTTTGAGCTTCTTTAGCTCAACATCTTTATTATCAACATCAAATCCGGGAAGCAGGACATAGTTATTGGGCATAATTATACTCCACCTTCCCAATAATTCTATTCCTCGCAACTTTAATGCAGAAGCCAACATCTCCGGTGTCATAGCGACCTCATCCCCACAAGTGCATACCATCCAAGCTTTCCCTTTAGATGCTGAAATTACTGAATCAGGAAGCGTTTTAATAAACGTTAAAACTTGCGGTGGTACACCCCATGAATACACGGGGAAAACAAATCCTAAATTACTTCCTTCAAATACAATATCGCATCCACTATGTTCATCTATGCTATGGATAGGTTCATTAAGTTTATACCCAAGTTCGTAAGCAATATATTGGGAATTACCTGTCCCTGAAAACAAAAAAATCATTTATCTAAATGTAAATATTGAGAAAATGAGATCGCTCAGCAGTTCATGACCATTTTGAAGAGAATCTATACCTTTGCTTTTACAGTCGAAATCTCTTATCGCTGAAATAGCATGCATACACTGATTTAAATTGTAATGACTCATTGCATTTTTTATATCTTTAAGAGCATATGAATTTTTAGCTCCAGTTACAGATATTAATCCTTCATCGGATTTATCATGATTAAGATGAGTTAACGTCAATTTTACAAAAAAATTGAATAGCTGAGTAGCAATTACCGGTGTAGGATTTCCATTGGGATTCCGTTTAAAAAAATGTAATATCAATTGCGCCTTTGAATAGTTTTTTCGACTTATGGCATTGACTAGTTCGAAAGGATTATAATCCTTACTCATGCCAATATTTGCAGCGATATCTGACGGGGTTATTTTCTTTATACCATCTTTTTGAGAAAGTAATATTTTATCAATAGCTCCAAATATTCCTTCTAAAGAAGTGCCCACGTAATCACCAAGCATTTGAATTGCCGCATCATCTATTGTAATTTTCTTCTCTGCGCAATAATCTTTTATTGGAGCGCCCAATTGATAATCTCTAAGCTTGGTTGATTTAAATATCACGGCATCTGATTTGGCCGCAGATTTGATAAGAGCAGAGGTCGCGGCAAGTTGCTCTCCTTTGTATGCAAGTACAAGAACACATTGCCTGTTAGGATTAGAAATATAAGGCGCGAGATTGTCTAAGACTGTTTTAGCGCGAGGCATACCTTGTGCTTCTTTAAGCAGAACAAGGTGACGATCACTCATCATGGGGAGTTGTTGTGCTGCCGCTATAACTACATCAATCTGAGAATCTGCACCATAATATGTAATCGAATTAAAATCTCGGAATTCTTTAGATACAACTCTTTTCTCCAATGCGTCTACTATTTTGTCAATATAATATGGTTCGTCGCCCATAAGAATATAGACGGGAGCAAAATCATCTTTGCGTATGGAGTTAATTATTTCTTGATATGTTGTAGGCTTGGCCATGTTTAATTAAAACCGTTTACTTATTTTATTTGACATTAGAGCTGATTTTGCAAATATTAAAAAGGTAATTGTGCAGACCGCACTGGATATCGCGACCCACGGAAATCCATCGCTCACCCCTATGTTTTCAAAATTGGTTGATTGTATACCTCTATGTTCAAGCCATGCAAAAAATACTACAAGGGAATTGTTAAGAGAATGACATATTACAGGAAGCCAAATGGAGCCGTTATAAAAGAATATATAACCGAAAAACGCACCAAGAATAAGTCTGGGGAAAAACCCATAAAATTGAAAATGGAATATACTGAATATCAATGCTGTTATCCAAATTGATAAATGGTGATTTATTCCATATTTCGTCATATTTCCTTGTATTGCTCCTCTAAAAAACAATTCTTCACAGAATCCTGTGAGTATCCCAATTAAAAGTATACCGGACAATAGTCCCGAAATACTATCTGTATTGAGAATAATGACAGTAGTTCCAGTCGCGGCATCTTCCCATGCCCTAAATGCTTTCTGGATGTCAGACCATGGGAGTTCCATTTCAGAATTATAAACTATAATCTGATTTACAGCCGGTAATAATATGAAAAATGCCGTTAATGCGTATATTATACTTTTTAAGTTAGGAAATATCTTGATACACTCCCTGGACTGTCCTTTGAGACCATTCATCAGAAGATATGTAATTACCGGAGGAATTCCAAAAAGGAAAATTGTCTGTAACGATGAGCTTAATAGAAGAATCGTTCTGTTCTGATATGGGAATATCTTTTGTATAACTGCCACAGATAATGAAGCAACTACAAACATCATTAGAAATGTGCCACACAACGTGAGCATAACCCTGGCTAAAGCCAATTTCCGTGACTCCTTTCCCATGACTTATTCCTCTGAATGATTAAGCAGCCTGTCGAAATTTTTTCTTCGGAACACAAATTGACTACCAAGATATTTTTCTCTTACTACAGGATTTTCAGCAAGTTCTTCACTCGTGCCCTGGAATAATATTTTACCCTCAAAGAGAAGGTATGCTCTGTCAGTGATATTCAGCGTTTCTGTTGCATTATGATCTGTGATTAATATACCTATATTTTTCTCTTTCAGCTTATATACTACTTTCTGTATATCCTCAACAGCTATAGGGTCGACTCCGGCAAACGGCTCATCGAGCATTATGAATTTAGGATTGATTGCAAGGCAACGTGCTATTTCTGTTCTGCGACGTTCACCTCCCGAAAGCCTATCTCCCAAATTATGCCGTACTTTCTCAAGGTCAAATTCGGCAATAAGAGATTCAAGCTTATCTTTCTGGTACTCCTTACTTGTACCGGTCATTTCAAGAATGGCACGAATATTATTTTCAACACTCAACTTTCTGAATACGGATGCTTCCTGAGCAAGATAACCAATTCCTGCTTGAGCTCGTTTGTAGACCGGATAAGATGTTATATCTTTATCATCAAGAAATATTTTGCCGGAGTTGGGTGATATAAGACCGGTAGTCATATAAAACGTCGTAGTCTTACCCGCACCATTTGGTCCAAGAAGACCTACAATTTCTCCTTGTTTAACATCAATTGAAACGTGGTCAGCTACAGTGCGCTTACCATACTTCTTTACAAGATTCTCTGTTCGTAAACATCCTTTTTCCGGATGAGCTTCAGCTATTGCAACGTCTTCAATTTCTCCGTCCTTATCTAATAATGAGATTTGTTCCAACTCAGTAGCTATCCGCAAGTCAGGTTCAGTATTACTAATGTTCAGACTCGATTCCCGAATGTCCGTTTTATTCCTTTTCTTTCCAAATATGGGAAATATTTTCATATAATTGATGAAATGTATCTGCCCGCTACAATATGTTTTTTAAAGCAACGAACGTATATAATCTGTGAGCAATTTGACAGCTACCTTATTATGACCTCCCTGAGGTACAATTAAATCAGCATATCGTTTGGATGGTTCTATATATAGCTCATGCATCGGCTTAAGAGTCTCTTGATAGCGGTCTATTACCATTTGAGGTGTTCTGCCACGTTCGATACAGTCCCGATGAATCACTCTTATTAAACGTTCGTCTGCATCAGCGTCTACAAAAACCTTGACATCCATCATCTCTCTTAATGTCTTGTCTGTAAGAACCAAAATACCTTCCACGACTACAACCTCTCTGGGATGTATTGTCACTGTTTCTTTTTGACGTGAGCAAGTTATAAACTCGTATGTTGGCATTTCCACCGACTTTCCTTCCTTGAGCTCTTTAAGATGTTTTGTCAATAATGTCCATTCTATTGCCGCCGGCTCATCATAATTCATTTTTAAACGTTCCTCAAGAGGAATATGTGCATTATCCTTATAATAACAGTCTTGCGGTATTACTGCCACCTCTTCTTTTGGGAGTGAAGCTATAATATCCCTGACAACTGTGGTTTTACCACTACCGGTACCTCCGGCTATTCCTATGACTAACATACAGCACTACTAGAAATTTCTATATTATTCAACTCAGATCTGCATTCTTTAAAGGAGTAGAGATTAATCTTCCACAAAGTTAACAAAAATAATTCAATCATCCAATTATATATCCATCGGATGATTGAATTATAATATTTATTAGATGTTACGTTATTTAACGTAACATAAGTTTGGTTGCCCCTTCTGATGTTTGTTTAATATATAATCCCGGATCTTGAGGCATCTTATCAAGATGATGACCATCAATGCTGTACCATTCAATTTTCTCGTTACGATCTGTGCAAATAAGTGCAGTGCTTACGATGGTTCCGTTCTCAAAACGAATCTCCACTACAGGACTCTTTATAGTTTTGTTAACCTCAGAATCAAAATATTCTGCCCAGTACCTTATAATGTCTGTCTGGCGCACGTTTTCCAAGGCAGACATATATTCATTTTGATCTCCATTGAGTGAATAATAGATTGTTGCTGGAGAGCCGTTCTTCTTTTTTAAGGTGATTGTAAAAATGCCATCAGTGTTGACGCTATATTCCAATGCGGGTTGGAATAAAGCTTTCCCCGTAGTAGACACAGCGCGAGTAACTCCGTCGTTCTCTCTGCTATGTACAAAAACTACATTATATGGCACTGCATGACCTATAGTATTTTCATCTGTTACACCTGGCTTGACAAAGACTGTCGGATTCTGCAAATCTGCAAAATTAAATCTGTTATTTTCATTATCAAGATAAAAATAATAGTCATCATTATCAGAATCGATATCTGTAGGAATATTGTTTAAGGAAAATGTTATTCCGGATTCTGCTAAAGTAAGATTTTCTGTAGGACAGATGTCCCCTTGAGGAATCGCAAGCTCACTTTGCGTGCTGTTATCACCTCCAGAATGACTCCCCTCCAGGTTTATCATAAAACAACCGTTTGTGGCTTGCCATTTGCCTGCAACTATAGGACTGGAATAATGAACTGTAAACGATTTTATAGTCTTCAGCAAGCCGTCTTCAATTACGGCTGACGGTATATTTTCTTCAAGCGTAAAAGTGAGATTCGGGGAATCAGGTCCGGCCAATGCTTTCAAATCCAATTCATCACCGGGAGACAACGAATAACTCTCCTTAAACGGAACCTCCCATACCGGAGTATCAATTCCTCCTTCATAGTCAATTATTATGTATTCTATATAAATAGCCGATGATTCATTCACAGGACAGTTGAATGGAAGTTGAAAATTTTGCTCATTGGGTTTTAATGGAATTCCCGTCATAACGTTATCTTGAATAGTTCCTATCGAAAACTTTGTAGATTGTATTGTTTCAGACGTACTGCCTTTATGCGCGAATTTTAATGTGTATCCGGTTATATTTCCTGTCGGTAATAACTTCTTATCTAATTCTATTACAAATGGATTAGAGGAATACAATCCTATATACAACTTATTATCATATTTTTTCGTGGTTACTTTTACATTACCTAACCCTTCTATTGGATATGTTGCTTTATTGACTACTGAAGTAGCTGGTATACGAAAAGAGGGTAGGGAAGAATACTCTTCCGGAATCTCTGCATCCGGAGCTACAATTATCAACCTATCCGTTGCCTTAGCGGATAGGCAAAAAACTGCAATAAACAGACTAAATGCAAATTTTAAGATATTCCCGGAATTGACTGGATTTGAATCACTTGAAACAATACAATATTTCTTCATCGTACAAATTTTAGATTAGTATGTTTAAATTGTTCAAAATTAATCAATAATTGTGAATTTGCAAAATATTTTAATAAGAAATAAGTCTTTTTTTATTATTTAAAATTTTTAATAACGCGAGTTCGGGATAAAGACATCCATAAAAAAGTTGAATCGGCGACCTGGAAAAGTTGCCGATTCTTTTGATAATCAGATTGATATTTGGCAATTTAGTAGTTTAAAACATTAATTGCTAAATCATGATTATCGAAAGTAAAGTTGCTGAAATTTTTTGTATTGCAGACGATTTTTGCAAAGAATTTGAAGCCGAGATGGCAAAAAATGCTTTATCATCCATTTCAGTAGCACCCAAACGTTGCAGAAAGCGCATGATATCCGATGCAGAAGTCATCACAATTCTAATCTGTTATCATTTCAACTCATTCCGCAACTTCAAGCATTATTATCTTTGATGTGTGTGCCAGCATTGGAAACATCTATTTCCAAAGACTTTCTCATACAATCGTTTTGTTGAAGTGATGACATGTTGTTTCGTGGCTCTTACCATGTTCCTCAAGCTCGTATGCTTCGGCCAATGAGTCGCGTTTGATGTTATTCTACTGCAAATATCATCAGTCGTTTAGGAGGAGTAAAAGACGTTAAAGCGGTCATCTTCCGCATTTGTAGAGGTGTAGTTAGGAAAGAACCGACCCTATAAATATATTTTTATAATGCAACTTCACTCCTATTTAACATAATAGCAATTATGTAAATCCAAGAGGTATCTATATTACGATTTGAGGTAGATATGCAAGTAATTTAAACACAAAATTCTTAAATTTTGCTATTCCCGCTATCTCACGATTATATTTATTTCACACATATATAATTATTTCACACAAAATTTAATCATCATGTAATTTCACTTATTCAAAAACTCGTTTCGCAAAAATTCTGCTGTAGGAGTTTCTAAATTAATTATTTCTTCAGGAGTTCCTTCTGCTATTATCTCGCCTCCATTTCTGCCACTTTCCGGACCTATGTCAATAATATAATCTGCACATTTTATTACATCAAGATTGTGTTCTATAACTACCATCGTATTACCTTTATCTACGAGTTTGTTGATAACTTTCATCAATACTCTAATATCTTCGAAATGCAATCCTGTGGTAGGTTCATCAAGAATGAAGAGAGTTTTGCCTGTATCTCGTTTTGATAATTCTGATGCCAACTTAACTCTTTGATTCTCACCTCCTGATAATGTTGACGATGGTTGACCAAGCTTTAAATATCCTAGGCCAATATCTTGCAAAACCTTTATCTTTCGCAAAATTACCTGATGGTTCCCAAAGAACTCAACAGCTTGGTCTACAGTCATCTCCAGGACATCTGCGATAGATTTCCCCTTATATCTTACCTCAAGAGTTTCCCTATTATATCGTTTACCATGACATTCTTCGCATGGAACAAGGACATCTGGTAAAAAATTCATCTCAATTGTACGATAACCATGACCTTTACAAACTTCACAACGTCCTCCCGAAACATTAAATGAAAATCTTCCGGCTTTATATCCACGCAACTTCGCATCTGGAAGTTCTACAAAGAGTTTGCGAATATCAGTAAATACTCCGGTATAAGTAGCAGGATTCGATCGTGGTGTCCGACCCAATGGAGATTGATCCACGGTAACTATCTTATCAATATTATCGTCCCCCTCTATAGTATTAAATGGTAATGGTTCTGCAATTGAACGATACAGTTTCTTACTTAAGATGGGCTGTAACGTACCATTTATTAGCGAAGACTTTCCGCTCCCACTCACACCTGTCACACATACAAATTTCCCAAGTGGCAAATGTAAATCCACATTCTTCAAATTATTGCCACTTGCTCCTTTAATCACAATTTCTAAACCGTTCCCTTGTCTCCTTTGCTTCGGAATTTCAATTTTTTTCCTTCCGAATAAATAATCTGCAGTAAGTGTATGTGAGTTTTTTATATCTTTAGGAAGACCTTGATACATCACTTCTCCCCCATTCACACCGGCTCCGGGACCTATGTCTACTATCCAATCCGACTCAAGCATTATATCTTTATCATGCTCCACTACAATGACAGAATTCCCGATATCTCTAAGCTGTTTCAAACTATTAATAAGCCGCTTATTATCACGCTGGTGTAATCCTATTGACGGCTCATCAAGGATATAAAGAACGTTCACCAATTGCGACCCTATCTGTGTAGCAAGTCTTATACGTTGACTCTCTCCTCCGGAAAGTGTTGCACTTCCACGATCTAACGAAAGATAATCCAATCCTACATCAATAAGAAACTTTAGCCTTGTGCGTATCTCCTTTAGAATCTCAATTGCCACCTCACGTCTTCTATGATCAACGCGATTTTCAAGTCCTTCGCACCATTCATAAAGTTGACAAATATCAAGATTAGAAATCTCACTTATATTCTTTCCGTCCACAAAAAAATGCAACGCTATCTTGTTAAGGCGTTTACCAAGACATTCCGGACAAACCATAGGAGAAAAAAATTGTCCACCCCACTTGTTTGCAGATGCCCCCGCATCATCATCAAGCTGAACTTCAAGATACTTTGCCAAACCATCATAGATAGTAGGAGTATAACTTAGCCCCGCATTTTTATTATGGATCTGCAACGTATCGACTGTTCCATAAATAATTTCATTAAGACAATCCTCGCTTAACTCATCAATTGGTGTCTCAAGCGTATGATCAAATTTACGACATATAGCGTCTATTTGCATAAACACCAATGAATTGCGTGCCTTTTCGAGAGGTGTAATCCCTCCTTGTGATATTGATTTCCTTTTATTGGGAATAATTTTGTCAAGATCCAGACTTATCACCGTACCGAGTCCCTTGCATTTTTGACATGCTCCTTGTGGAGAATTAAACGAAAAATTATGAGGAGCAGGCTCAGGATACGACAACCCATTTGCAGCATCCATAAGCAATTGAGAGTAATACTTTATTTCTCCCGACTCAACATCACATATCATCATCAATTTTTGACCCTGTTTCAATGCAGTTTCCACTGATTCTTTCAGACGCTCATGAGTGTTGACTCCTACTCTCAATCTATCAACAACAAGCTCCACTGAATGATTTTTGTATCTGTCAAGCCGCATTCCGTAACTAATCGGCACAATCTCACCATCTACTCTTACATTAAGATAACCCTTTTTACGTAATTTCTCAAACAGCTCCTTATGATGTCCTTTACGATTTTTGACCAGAGGGGTCAAAATATAGATTTTCTTATCTTTGTATTTTTGCTCAATCAAATCAAGAATTTGAGTTGATGTATATTTCACCATCGGCTCTCCGGAAATATAGCTCCGAGCTTCGCCCACTCTTGCATATAACAACCTAAAAAAATCGGATATCTCAGTTACCGTTCCAATTGTACTTCGGGGATTACGGTTTATCGTTTTTTGTTCTATCGATATAACCGGACTTAATCCGGAAATCTTGTCAACATCCGGTCTTTCCGGTGTACCCATCATATTTCGAGCATAAGCAGAAAATGTCTCAATATATCTCCTTTGCCCCTCTGCAAAGATTGTATCAAATGCAAGAGATGACTTCCCGCTTCCACTTAAGCCGGTTACTACACACAAGCTGTTATGCGGAAACGTTACATCTATATCCTTCAAATTATGAACTCTCGCACCGTAGACATCTATAGTTTCCCACCCATCAAGGGTTTCTTTCCTATATTTATTTTCTATTGAAGGTGTTTCTCTCATTTTTGTAATCTCTTTTCCTTTATCCATGTTCCCTTCCTTTTGCAATCTCTTTTACTCTGATGTAGATTGTCCTGAATATGACTTATACCTGATTATATTTATATCCCCGCTCTTTTTATATTTTTTTCCCTCAGAACCAGTAGCCTGTATCACATAATAATACACTCCCGGCTTCACCAATTTTCCTTTATATTTCCCATCCCAACCTTTTGACGGGTCATCAAAATAACACATTTGTGTCCCATATCTATCAAATATCCAACATTTAAAATCTACAAGCGACTTGTAACTTACCTTCCACTCATCATTCACACCCTCACTCGCACCCGGTGAAAACGCATTGGGACAATGAAGTTCAGACGCTCCAATATTTATAGTATAAACATCTCCATACGATTCGCAACTTCCATCGTAATTACTCCCTACAAATCTAACATACACCATTCCCTCATCTCTAAATACAAAATTCAAATTCCTATCATTAATTCTGTACGTTACATTCTCAAAATCCGGATCCGTAGACATCTGCCATTCATTATGTATTACACCTTCCGTGCCGTATGCATAAAAATTAATTTCAGCTGGTGCCGATCCTCCTAATTCACTGCCGGGTGAATGAATTTCATTACTTTTCTCATCCTCCCCGGAAGCTTCCTGATTTTTTGATTCCTCAGCTTCTGTGGCTTCAGTCTTCACCTCTACAGCTTTGGGCTCAATAACAGAACTCTCAACACGCTCCACCAATCCCCACTTCTTCAAAAATCTATCTCCCTCCAAAGTGAAATATGTACTGCAATACACTGGTGGCGTAACCATAATTCTTTCACTGAAATTTACAATACTCTTTTCAGCCGAAACCCGCTGAAAACTATTGCTCGACTCATCCCATTCTTCCGTATCATAAAGCAAACGAATCTCTCGGTCAAGTGATTTCTGCTGCCCGTTAATCGTATAATATACCAACGGACTCCCCTCTCCCGATACCGTCAAATATGTCGCTGTGCAATCGCTCTCAGAAGAACCTTGTATTGACTCAAGACGCAACGGATGACTTGAATAATCCAACAAATAATAATAATATCGTCGGTCTCCAGATTCTATGATATATCCATATCCTGGTGTAATGTTACGTAATGTAGATTTACCGGATACATTCTCCACACCCGAAACTTCTTCAGCAAATCCTCCTCCAAGATTACTATATCGATACCATCGCGGTGATTCCGAACCCGAATATTGAAATGATGCATCAAGATTCTCTCCTCCTCCCCATGTTACATATATCTCATCAATACCGGTACTTTTTTCCGGACTAATAACAATTACCTCCTTACTGTTCCCACTGAACACGAGATCTTTGGAAAAAACTATATTCACTGTAACACACAGCAAAGAATATACAAGAATTATCTTCCTCAACATTTCAACAATTCATTAACACTTACAGAGTATATTTATCATTTCGGCATTAAATGTAAATGTCATGCAGACATATTATTTTATAACGGACTTCTTGATAAAATATTGTCCTATATTCATTTTCAAAATAATAACATATACGGCAAAACATAAAAATCCCGAATACATATCGTAAACGGGACTATTATTTTCTATCTAATTGCTTAATCCAATTTAAGCACAGCCAAAAAAGCCTTTTGCGGCACTTCTACACTACCTATCTGTTTCATTCGCTTCTTTCCGGCCTTTTGCTTCTCTAGAAGCTTCCTCTTTCGGCTGATGTCTCCGCCATAGCACTTGGCGGTTACATCCTTTCTGACAGCCTTAATTGTCTCCCTTGCGATAATTTTGGCACCGATTGCGGCTTGTATCGCAATATCAAATTGTTGACGCGGAATAAGCTCTTTGAGCTTCTCACACATCCTGCGCCCGAATCTCACTGCGTTATCTGCATGAGTAAGTGTAGAAAGAGCATCCACTGATTCACCATTCAAAAGAATATCCAATTTTACAAGATTTGATGGTCTGAAATCATGTATATGATAGTCAAAAGACGCATACCCTTTTGATATACTTTTAAGCTTGTCATAAAAATCAATCACTATCTCACCAAGTGGCATATCAAAAGTAAGCTCAAGGCGATTCCCACTAATATATTCCTGCTTTACAAGCTCAGCCCTTTTACCCAGACATAAAGTCATTATCGGACCAATATAATCTGCCTGTGTAATGATAGATGCCCTAATATATGGCTCCTCAATATGGTCGATTAATGTCGGTTCAGGCAAACCTGATGGATTGTGTACCTCCGTCATATTCCCCTTCTTGTCATAGACTCGATACGACACGTTGGGAACTGTAGTTATCACATCCATATCAAATTCCCTTCCAAGGCGCTCTTGCACAATCTCCATGTGTAGAAGACCAAGGAAACCACATCGGAATCCAAATCCAAGTGCTGCTGATGATTCCGGTTGGAATGTCAATGAAGCATCATTGAGCTGTAATTTTTCCAAAGAAGCCCTTAGATTCTCAAAATCCTCAGTCTCTATCGGATAGACCCCGGCAAAAACCATTGGTTTTACCTCTTCAAATCCCGATATAGCATTTTCACAAGGATTTTTCACATGAGTAATTGTATCTCCGACCTTCACCTCCTTTGAGGTCTTTATTCCCGATATTATATAGCCAACGTTCCCCGCAGACAATTCTTTACGAGGTGACATGTCCAATTTCAAAACTCCGATTTCATCTGCATGATACTCCTTACCTGTAGCCACAAACTTCACAAAATCATTAGTTTTGATTGTTCCATTAACTATTTTATAATAAGCTATTATTCCTCTAAACGGATTAAAAACAGAGTCAAAAATAAGTGCCTGGAGTGGAGCATCCGGATCTCCCTGTGGGGCAGGAATCCTGTCGACTATTGCCGCAAGAATTTCTTCGATACCCATTCCGGTCTTTCCGCTTGCACGTAGTATCTCATCCCCTTCACATCCCAAAAGATCCACTATCTGGTCTTCTACCTCATCCGGATTCGCAGAGTCCAAATCACACTTATTTATCACAGGGATAATCTCAAGGTTATTGTCTATCGCCATATAAAGATTGGAAATCGTCTGAGCCTGAATTCCTTGTGACGCATCTACTATTAAAAGAGCACCCTCACACGCCGCTATCGAACGTGATACCTCATACGAAAAGTCGACATGTCCCGGAGTGTCTATAAGATTCAACGTATATTTCTCACCATCCTTAATCCATTCCATTTGAATGGCATGGCTCTTTATTGTAATCCCTCGTTCTCGCTCCAAATCCATATCGTCAAGAACCTGATTCTCCATGTCCTTAGCCGATACAGTATTTGTTCGTTCAAGCAGCCGATCCGCAATTGTAGATTTGCCGTGATCTATATGCGCAATTATACAGAAATTTCGTATATTCTTCATAAGTGATTGCAAAATTACTAAAAATCCTTGACTTGAGCAACGCCATATTTTGAAAACTCCATATAACAATGTGGCATCTAAGCAAACTGATGCATATTCATGGCTATATTTCGGATTATCGCAGACTTTGAAGATTACTCCCAACCATTCATATATATCATAAAATTGATCCCAGTCAAATCCTGTATCTGTATTGTTAAAAAATCCTTAACGCAGAAATACCCGCTAACAATACCCATATCTTCGATTACTCTTATCTAACTATATGTCAATATTGTATACAAAGATGGATTAAATTTTTTGCATGGAAGTTGCAAATTTTGGATGGGATTTGTAATTTTGCAGCATTATACTCAAAAATAAAATAATTCACGCTAAAAATTATTATCACTAATGAAGATACAATCTATCGAATCAATTTAGTCAAATCGTCACTTAACCAAAGCTATCCTTTCCAAAAGGAGTTTCGGTCGATTTACAATACTGTTGATATTTACGGTTTTAATTGTGAATTCAGCAATGGTGCCAAAACAGCTGTGCCTGGAAATGCCATAAAAGAGACCACGGATATTACTTTTACAGTTAATAATGAACTTCAAGAGGAAAATTTGGATAAGTATGTCGATGGCTTGTATAATGCATGGCGTAATTCGTTTCGTGATTTTAATGGAGAGGAATATGAGAGAATATTTTCCGATAATGTCAAATCAGAAATAAAAAAAAGAAATATCAAGTCCAACAAAGAGCCAATTTTCAGCGAATCACTCGCAGAAATGTAGAGCAAATATTATTACCTCAATGATAAATATTGTGAAGAGATCGGTGAGCCATTAATTGATGCTGATTCTTGGCTTAATGGGCAAGATTGGGGCAATATAGATTTCAAAGTTATTTCGGTTTCTAAACTAGAGGATAATACGGGAAACGTTCAGATTAAAATCTTATATAGCAATATGGGATGTGAACCTTATGAGCGCACATACAATATGGTAGAAGAAAATGGACACATCGTCGTTGATGATTTTGATGGTGAGAAAAAATGTATTCAAGAATATTTAAATGAAATGCCCCAGTTTCTTAAAGGATATACCAGGAACTGGAATAAATAATTTAAAACCATATAAAATCATTTCCTCCGTGGTCAAAAAATAAAAAAAACTGAAAAATATTTGGAAAATAGAAAAAAAAATATTACTTTTGCACTGAAAAAATAAGAAGACGGGGCATTAGCTCATCCGGCTAGAGCGTTTGACTGGCAGTCAAGAGGTGAGCGGTTCGAGTCCGCTATGCTCCACTCCCCCAATCCACTTCCCCAAGACCCTTAGAATCAGGCAATTAAGCGCGAGTCTAAGGGTCTTACTTTTATTTATATTTGATAAAAAATTATGTAATATAATCTGAATTTAAGTCAATTTTTGTATTTCAATTCACTTTAATGAAATTATGATATGCTTTTATTTGGATTTACGCGCTATATGTTGTAACTTTGTGCTTTAAACAAGATGCGTATGAAAAAATTCATTCCTCGTAACTGAGTCATAATTAAATAATGAAATAATGAAAATAACGTCGTTTTATTCACAATATATATATGGAATTTTATACGTTTTGAGCATATCTTTGTTGTTTGCTTCATGTGCCCAAAAAAATAAAACAGAAGAAGCAGATACATTCCCTACTGTCATGCCCGAAGTAATCGACACAGGAAGAGTGGATACAACAAAGCGCGACAATGGTACTCCGTATGTTCACTTCGACACCAAAGAGCAAGCTATCAAATATATTGAGAATTCACCTAAGGTATCTGAATATAAACGAGGTATTATTTGGCCAATGGTAAATGATAATCTCGAATATGCAGAGAAATTACTTAATAATACTCATGACAGATTTCTTGTGGTGGACAAGGGATCAATGAGAGTCATTGTATATAATAAATACGGAGTGGAAGAGGTGAATTACGGGATAGCGTGTGCCAGGAATTTCGGAACAAAACATAAGAAGGCAGACACCAGAACGCCTGAGGGTTTTTTCTCCGTAGAAGGTATTTATGACAGTACTGACTGGCTGTTTACCAATGACAACGGATATACAAGTCCCGCAAGAGGTCAATTTGGTCCAAGATTTATTCGTCTGAAAATACCCACAACTACACAAATCGGATTGCATGGCACTGCTGCGCCGGGGTCTATAGGTAGAAGGGCTTCTCATGGATGTATCAGATTGACTAACGAGAATATTCTAAAACTCGTCAAGATGGTAGAAAAAGGAACTCCAGTAATAGTCAGTCCCGGTCCAAGAGACCGTGCTGTTAATGAGAAGGAGGGTGTGAATATTTATTCTGTCAAAACCGGATATGAGGAAAATTATTTCAAGAATTTACCGGATCAACGTAACATTTCAGAGCCTAAGGGAGGGGTAAAATCTGAAAAGGTCACCAATGATTCTACGGCTGTTAATTCAGAAGAAATCCAAGACATCAGTACTCCTGATGAAAATATTAATGTAGAGTCAACGCACAAGCCAACCAATCCTGTGCCATCGGAGTCAACGGTTACACCTTCGGGGACACATAGTGAAGCTGCTGAATAATTCTTGACAATTCTATTTTCTTTCTGTTCCGTTGGATTAAAATTTTGTGTGGCATCATGCATTATATTATTAATCACCTCGGGGATAAAAGTTGAGAATGAAGAAATACGAAAATTTTAGTCCGGAAATTGAGGACTCTGAAATATTAGAGACCGGGAATTTACAAGACACCGGTCGCTATAATAATAAAAATACGTCTCATGCCAAAGTCAAAGAACAGACTTCTGATAGACGTAGAAACGCAATAGATACTTCATCGAAGAAGTGTAAGGCTGCGAAAAAGACATTAAATAAGACGGTACGTAAATCGTCGGCTGATACACTTTCTATTAAAGATACCGTAAAAGAATGGGCTAATGGCAAAACGCTCAAACTTATCTTAGGTATTTTTATGGCTCTTTTCGCGGCTTATTTGAGTGTGTCATTTGTTTCATACCTCACATCTTGCATATCTGACCAAAGTATTGTTTCTGGTTCTTCGGTTGGTCAAGGATTGCACTCTGCCAATACCGGTGGAGAAGGTGGTGCAAGAATTGCCAATTTCCTTATCAACGACACTTTCGGATTTGGTTCGATTGTAATTATTATTTGGCTTTTTGCGATGTCGTTAAAGCAGTTAACCGGACGGCCGCACTTTAAGTCAGTTAATTTTACGATTAAATGTATTGTCGCTCTCATTGCATTATCAATGATTGTGGGATTGCTTACGCTCTCTCTTGATTCTGTTGTAAATTGGGGGGGATATCATGGCAAGTACATCAATGAATTTGTAATTGGATTTTTGGGATGGACCGGGGCTGTGATGTTATGCTTGTTTATGATTGCTGTTTTCGTTGTAATTTGTCTTCGGGATATAGCTAATTGGATACTGAAGCTTAAACGAATTCGTGACAAAAAACGTGCGGAAATTGAGGCTCTAAAGCTGGAACAAGAGAAAAAACGAAAAGCCCTCTTGGAAGATGAGGAAAGGGAACGTCATGAGGCTATTGCTTCGGGAGAGGCTCCTGAAATAGAAACGGCTACAGTCAATGAGCACGTGTTAAATTTTGCAGACAAGGAGACTCTTGAAAATGGGGCGGAAATTATTCACGAGGAAGAGGAATATGAATCATATGTTCTCACAGATGAAGATGAGATAAAAAGACTTCAGTCTGGTGGAACAGATGCTTGCAGCAATTATTCTCTTGAAGACGAATCTGATGACACATGTGAAACCACTCCATCGGATGCTGTCAAAGAGAATGAGTCGAATGCCTTATCCACTCAAAACAGTAAGATGGACGAGGAAGTTATGGAAATTCGTACAAATACTATCGCTCAAGGGGATGAAACGCAACCTGTTTCGGAACAATCTCCAACACGCCATCCATATACTTTTCCCCCCATTGACATACTTCGTCCGGGAAAGGAACGTATCAATGTTGATAAGACTGAACAATTGGCTAACCAAGAACGGATTCGTAGCACCCTTCTTGATTTTAATATATCGATAGACAGCATTGATGCTACTGTTGGACCTACTGTGACGCTTTATGAGATTGTACCATCAAAAGGGGTAAAAGTCAATACAATCATAAATTTGGCTGATGATATCGCGCTTAGACTTGCAGCTATTGGTGTCAGAATAATTGCTCCGATACCCGGACGTGGAACTATCGGTATAGAGGTAGCAAACAAAGATCCGCAAATTGTCTCGATGAGATCAATTATTAATAGCGAGAAATTTAGGAATTCCAAATATAAATTACCAATAGCTCTCGGGGCAACAATTGAAAATGATGTCTACATAGCTGACCTTGCAAAAATGCCCCATTTGCTTGTTGCCGGTGCTACGGGACAAGGTAAATCTGTAGGTCTGAATGCGATTATTGCTTCTCTTCTTTATAGTAAAACACCGGAGCAGGTAAAATTTGTGATGATTGACCCCAAAATGGTGGAGTTCTCACTTTATGCCAAGCTGGAGAGTCATTATCTTGCGGAGCTTCCGGATGAAAGTGAGCCCATCATAACGGATATGGATAAAGTAGTGGCCACTCTCAATTCTCTCTGTAAGGAGATGGATGACCGCTATAAACTTCTGAAGGGGAATTCTCGTAATGTAGAAGAATACAACGAAAAAGTTATTTCAGGATATTTAGATAAGAATTCCGGGCATCGTTTTCTTCCGTATATCGTAGTGGTTGTTGATGAGTTTGCTGATTTGATTATGACCGCTGGCAGGGATGTTGAAATGCCCATAGCCAGGTTGGCACAGAAAGCAAGAGCTGTCGGAATGCATGTAATTATTGCTACGCAGCGTCCTTCAACAAAAGTTATTACAGGCAATATAAAAGCAAATTTCCCTGCACGAATATCATTTAAAGTAACGTCCGGGGTAGACAGTAAGACGATACTTGATCAAACCGGGGCTCAGCAGTTGATTGGTAGAGGAGATATGTTGATAAGCAACAATTCCGGATTAGTACGTGTACAATGTGCATTTATCGACACACCGGAAGTTGAAGACATTGTCAATCATATTTCCCGGCAGCCTTATCCACCGGGTGCTTATATCCTACCCGAACCGACAATTTCTGTCAACGATGGTGAAGTTGGCGGAAATAATGGATATGGTGGCTCATTCACTGATGATGATCCTCTTTTGGTTGAGGCAGGAAGAAGCGTTGTAATGGCAAACCAGGCCTCTGCATCTTCTTTGCAGAGAAGATATAGCATTGGCTATAATAGGGCCGGAAAGATAATGGATCAACTTGAGGCGCTTGGGATTGTAGGGCCGTCACAAGGAGGCAAACCGAGAACAGTATTGGTGGACGCAGAGACTTATGAAGAAATAATGAGTCGGAGATAAAATATCTGTGTTCTTAGATTATTGTGTTCTTAGATCTTATTATTGTGATATTTAAAATTTAAACGGAATGAAGAAGCTGTTCAAGAGGTATACGTACACTATACTCAGAGCAATATTAGCTGTTGTCATTATTTCAGTCATCAGTATAGATTGTTATGGTGCTCAAACAGCTCAACAACAATTAAAAACTGCAGTAAACAAATATCTCAAAGGAGGAATTAGCGTTACATTCTCATATTCCGGTGCAATGGGTAATGGTAATGGGTCGCTAAAAAGCAATGGTAAAAAATTTGCGCTTCAGACATCATCAGGCAGTGTTTGGTATAATGGCATCAATATGTGGACCTACTCTCCATCTACCAAGGAAACTACTTTGGTCAGGCCAACACAGTCTGAATTGGCAGAGGCTAATCCTATAACCGTTTTAGGAAATTCAACATCAACATACTCCGCTACATTTGCCAAAAAGCAGAACAAAGGAAGCAGTACCATTGTTTTGACACCGAGGATTAAAAACTCAGGAATAAAGAGAGTTGTTGTGATTCTTGATGCAAAGTTGCTTAGTGTGAAGAAAATTGAGGTTACGTCATCAGATGGAAATAAAACAATTTTAAATATTAAGTCTTTGGTTTCTAATCAAAGACACGCTGATACAAATTTTGAATATCCCTCTAAGAAATATCCAAAAGTTAAAGTTGTGGATTTAAGATAATAACGATACCAAACGCCATTAATATTACTTTAAAACAAATACCTAAATTAATATAGCTCATTATGGCAGAAGAAACAACAAGAGTACTGATAATAGGTTCAGGCCCTGCCGGATATACAGCAGGAATTTACGCATCCCGAGCCAACTTGCGTCCAATCATTTACGAAGGGCTTCAACCCGGTGGACAACTCACGCAAACTACTGAAATTGAGAACTTCCCCGGATATCCGGAAGGTGTACAGGGGCCGGAAATGATGGAACACATACGTCAACAAGCTCTACGCTTTGGTGCTGAAATTCGATCAAAAATTATTTCAAAAGTGGATTTCAGTAAGCGTCCGTTCTATTGTGAGGATGAAGACGGGAATGTTATTGTGGCTGAAACAGTGATTATTTCTACCGGTGCTTCAGCCAGATACCTCGGTCTTCCAGATGAAGAGAAATATCGTGGTATGGGTGTAAGCGCATGTGCTACCTGTGATGGTTTCTTCTATAGAAAGAAGAATGTTGCTGTAGTGGGTGGTGGTGATACTGCTTGTGAAGAAGCTCTTTATCTTTCAACGCTTGCCAATAAAGTATATCTTATCGTACGCAAGAATTATTTACGTGCATCAGATGTGATGAAGAAACGTGTAGAAAACACTGAAAATATTGAAATTCTTTATAATTGCAATACTGTGGGTCTTTTTGGCGAAGATGGTGTGGAAGGTGCTAAAATTGTACGTTTCAAAGATTCCCCGGAAGCTGAAGAGTTCGAAATAGCAATTGATGGTTTCTTCCTTGCTATCGGGCATAAACCTAATACTGCATTCCTTGACGGACAAGTGGAACTTGATGATGAAGGATACATCAAAGTCAAAGGTGCTACCACTCATACAAACATTGAGGGAGTATTTGCCGCCGGTGACGTGGCAGATCCTCGTTATCGTCAGGCAATTTCAGCTGCAGGAACAGGTTGCCGTGCCGCTCTTGATGCAGAAAGGTTTCTTATGGAACATGCTGAACTTTAAAATTTAAATATAGTTTCAGAATCGGTCTGTTAAATCATAGGCCGGTTCTGAAAATATTAATTTCGAATTCTTGGCTTGTATTGTAATCAATGATACGAGTCGTGAATAAAAAAAATTTGGATGACTGACAAACAATACATACTTGACCTTCGTTATCTAAGAATGGCGGAAATATGGTCAGAAAATTCTTATTGCAAACGCCGACGTGTAGGCGCACTTCTTGTAAAAGATAAAGCCATTATTTCTGATGGATTTAACGGGACTCCATCAGGATTCCCAAATATTTGCGAAGATAATGATGGTGTCACTCATCCATATGTGCTTCATGCCGAAGCAAATGCGATTACAAAAGTAGCACGGAGTAACAACTCAAGCGAAGGTTCTACTTTATACGTCACAACGAGTCCATGCATGGAATGTTCCAAACTAATTATTCAAGCAGGAATACGACGAGTGGTGTTCTCCGAACTTTACAGGATAACGGATGGACTCAATCTATTGAGGGCAGCCGGAGTGGACGTCGTTCATCTTCCGCTTGATGCCAACCCCGCCCTGTCATTTGACACAGATACCAATCTTCCATTTGAAGGATAGAGAGTTAGTTTGACATTGAGAAACAATCCGGATATAACTAAAAGAGTCTATAAATTAACTATAGATGAAGGAAAAAAGAAATATTAGTCTGATACTGTTACCTACCGTTATTGCCCTAAGCATATTAGCGGGAATATTCATTGGAGGATTTCTATCAAGCGACAGGTTAAGTCCCAATGAGAAAAAACTTCGTGACATTCTTGGACTTATCCAAGCCACTTATGTGGACGAAATAGATGTTGACAGCCTGATTGAATCGGCCTTTCCTGATTTGCTTACCTCTCTTGATCCTCACTCCGCATATATTCCGGCGTCGGAGCTTAAAGCAGCGAATGAGGACTTGGCCGGCAGCTTTAGCGGTGTCGGTGTAACCTTTCAGATTATTAAAGATACTGTAACTGTAATTGAAGTTATACCCGGTGGTCCGGCAGACAAGGTTGGTATTCAAGCCGGAGACCGGATTCTTAAAGCTAATGATAAAAAACTCGCCGGAGTGAAGGTGAGCAATGACGATGTATTTAAAAATTTGCGAGGTGAAAAGGGAACAAAAGTAATCCTTGAGGTCAAGAGAGGTAATGGGAAAAAGCCTATTAAGTTTGATGTAATTCGTGGAGATATACCGGTAAATAGCGTAGACTGCGTATACATGATTGATAATGGTATAGGATTTATCAAAATATCAAAGTTCGCACGCACCACTTACGAAGAGTTCTTTAATGCATTAGGAAAACTTAAGGCACAGGGCGCGAAGAAATTTGTACTTGATTTGCGTGACAATTCCGGTGGTTATCTTGACCAAGCGATTTATATGGCCAACGAGTTTCTTCCTGCAGGGAAGACCATTGTCTATACCAAATCAAGGACACCAGAGAATGAAACAATCGGAATAAGCGACGGCAGTGGCTCGTTTACAGATGCTGAACTTGTGATTCTTACAAATGAATATTCAGCATCAGCTTCCGAGATATTCTCAGGTGCAATACAAGATAATGACCGAGGTCTTATTATCGGACGTCGTACTTTTGGCAAAGGTCTTGTTCAAAATCAAACAAATCTTAGTGATGGGTCTGCAATTCGACTTACCGTAGCCAGATATTTCACACCATCCGGAAGATCTATCCAAAAAGAATATAAACGTGGTTTGGATGGTAAATATCAGCTTGATATTATCGACAGATATAATCATGGCGAATTCTATAATGTTGACAGTATAAAACAAGATAAATCAAAACTTTTTCATACTGTAAATGGTAGAAAAGTATATGGTGGCGGCGGTATAATGCCGGACATCTTTATTCCGGAAGATACCACCGGTTATTCTTCTTACTACATCAATCTTGTCAATTCCGGACTGGTACAAAAATTTGCATTTGATCTTACTGATAGATATCGCGACCTTTTTAAAGTAGCGAAAAATCTGGATCAGCTTACAAGCATTATGCCTAATGATGATGTTTTGATTGAAACATTTATGGCTTATGTGGTAAAAAATGGTGAGAAGGCAAGATGGTATTATGTCAATCTGGCTCATGACCAACTTCTTCGCCAGATTAAAGCCATGATAATTCGTGATGCGCTCGGTTATGATGCTTGCTATCAATTTCTCAATCGTGAAGATACCGTGGTAAAAAGGGCATTGCAAGAGTTAAAGAATGGTAATTCGCCAACCAATATAAAAAAATAAACGTTATATCTTACGACTATAGGATTAAGAAAGTTGCCATGCAAGACAAGATAATGGAAAAAAGAGAGCTCCGCAAAAAGATCAAACAAATGAGACTTATGCTCTCACCCGATGAAAAACTTTCGGCTGCCGAAGAAGTGTTCCGTCTTTTAGAACAGACTGCGGCTTTCACTCTCGCTGAAAAAATTTTGATGTATCATTCCCTTCCGGATGAACTTTCCACAATTGAATTTCTGAAGAAATGGAGCAATGTAAAGAAATTTTTTCTCCCAAGGGTGAATGGTGTTAACCTTGAAATCCTCCCTTACGACCGCAGTAGACTTGAACTTGGTGCATTTCATATTGAAGAACCACAAGGAGATGACATTGTCAATCCTGATGAGATAGAATTGATTATAGTACCTGCTGTGGCTTATGACCGATATGGTAACAGACTGGGACGCGGTAAAGGATTTTATGACAGACTTCTCAACACTACACGCGCCACTAAAATCGGAGTCGGATATGATTTCCAACTTGTTGAGATTATTCCGGCAGAAGAACATGATGTTCCCGTCGATTATGTTATAACACAAAAAAACATTATCAAGACGGATAGAAATAGAAAATAACATACATGTCGCCTATTCTTTCCATTTATGAAATGGACAACAGGTGAATTATTTTAGAGGGGTTGTTATGACTTCTCTTTTTTTGAGGGTTAGCGGTCAATATTTCACTAAAAATATTTTTAACATAAAACATACTCTTGATAAATTTGTTAAAATATTACTAATGATTCTATTTAAAGAACAATATTAAATGAACAGACAATCGCTAAATCCTTATAAAAATTCATTAACCGGAATTAGGGGACAATTACTTACATTCCATCACGATCCATTTCTTTTTTCATCGTCAGAATCATATACTTATTATGAGGATGCACTCGTGGTGATAAATGACGGCCTAATCATTGATGTCGGTAATTTCGAGGAGGTATCGCGACATTATCCCCAACTCAATAAAATCGATTGTTTTGAGAATTCTCTGATTATGCCGGGGTTTATTGATGCTCATATTCATTATGTTCAAACCCCAATGATAGGTAGCCATGGCGACACTTTGCTCAAATGGCTTAATAATTACACATTCCCCACAGAATGTAAATTCTCTGACATAAATATAGCTGAGCAAACAGCCAGGATATTTTTTCATCAACTCTTAAGCAACGGCACCACCACAGCAAATGTTTTTTGTACCACTTTTAAAGAAAGCGTAGATGCATTCTTCGAAGAAAGCATTAAATACGGTACAAGAATGATTGCAGGCAAAGTGCTTCAAGACAGGTATGTCCCTGATGCTCTTAAAGATAAAAACGCTGAATCCTCAGTAATATTAGCTGAAGATTTGCTATATAAATGGCATAATAAGGATCGCCAATTATATGCCGTAATTCCAAGGTTCGCTCCCACATCTACCCCACAACAATTGAAACTTGCCGGTGAACTTTATAAAAATCACATCAACGAAGGGGTATATTTGCATACACATCTCGATGAAGTGCAAAGCGAAATTGATTGGGTAAAAGAACTCTTTCCCGGAATTCCCACCTATACTGAGGTGTATCATCAATTCGGATTGATTGCAGATCGCTCTGTATTGGCACATTGTTGCATTGTAGAACCTCGAGAATGGGAAATTCTTTACCATAATGAATGTGGTGTGGTGCATTGTCCAAGCAGTAATCTTTTTCTCGGTGACGGTGAATTTAAATTCCGAGAAGCTAAAAATCCACAACATCCGGTTAAACTCGGAATTGCCACTGATGTCGGTGGAGGAACAAATTTCTCATTAATACGTCAGATTGGTGAGGCATACAAAGTAGGAATGTTGCAAGACAACGGCTTGACGGCAATGCAAGGATTCTATATGGCCACCAAAGGTTCGGCCGAGGCTCTTCACCTACAGGACAAGATTGGATCTATTCAACCGGGATTTGAAGCGGACATTACAGTAATAGACCTTGCTCCCAATGAATTTATTGAATGGCGAATGCAATTTGCCAATAATATATTCGAAAAACTGTTTGTTCTATCTACCTTAGGTCCGGACAATGTGATTAAAGCTACATATATAAGTGGAAATAAAGTATATGACAGAGATGCGGATGTAAAATTCTGCTACAAAATATAAGAACAGTGGGATTATTACCAATAATTCCATCTCAATAAAACGTATCAAAAATATACGGTATCAAATGGATTTACCAATCTGATACCGTATTATTTAATTATTCTCTTTTATTACATTACTTAACGCAATTCATCGGACAACGAGGTTTTAATTGCTTGAAGAAATCATTACCCTTATTATCTACAAGGATAAATGCCGGGAAATCTTCCACTTCAATTTTCCAGATTGCTTCCATTCCAAGCTCAGGATACTCAAGAAGCTCTACGTTTTTTATACTGTTTTGAGCCAATATCGCTGCCGGGCCTCCGATAGAACCGAGATAGAATCCACCATGTTTCTTACAAGCGTCCGTAACCTGTTGCGAACGATTCCCTTTTGCAATCATTACCATTGAGCCACCGGCTGCTTGGAATTGATCTACATATGGATCCATTCTACCGGCAGTAGTTGGGCCAAACGAACCTGAAGGCATACCTTCGGGTTTTTTAGCCGGGCCGGCATAATAGATAGGATGATCCTTGAGATACTGTGGCATATCTTCACCGGCATCAAGACGTTCTTTTATCTTGGCATGAGCTATATCCCGACCAACTATAATAGTTCCTTTAAGCGACAAACGTGTACTTACAGGATACTTGTCAAGTGTAGCAAGAATCTCTGACATAGGTTTATTCAAATCAATCTTTACCACCTCGCCTTCACCTTGTTGACGCAGTTCTTCAGGAATCAATTCTCCGGGGAACTCGTCGAGTTTTTCTATCCAAAGACCGTCTTTATTAATTTTAGCTTTTACATTGCGGTCAGCCGAACAACTTACACCCATACCAACAGGGCAAGACGCACCATGTCTTGGAAGACGGATAACTCTGATATCATGTGCAAAATATTTACCACCGAATTGTGCTCCTAATCCGATACAGTGTGCAGCCTCAAGAAGCTCTTTTTCAAGCTCCACATCACGGAATGCTCTTCCATATTCGTTCCCGGATGTAGGAAGGTTATCGTAGTATTTCACAGAAGCCTTCTTGACAGCAGCCAGATTCGCTTCAGCTGATGTACCACCTATTACGAATGCTATATGATATGGAGGACAGGCTGCCGTGCCGAGTGTCTTCATCTTTTCTATAAGGAAAGGAACTAAAGTTTTTTTATTCAGAATGGCTTTTGTTTCCTGATATAAATATGTCTTATTGGCTGAACCGCCACCTTTGGCTACAAACAAGAACTTGTATTCACTTCCCTCTGTCGCATGAATATCAATCTGTGCCGGAAGATTGCAACCGGTATTGACTTCATCATACATTGTGAGAGGTGCATTTTGAGAATAACGCAGATTATTCTCGGTATAAGTCTTATAAACGCCCAAGGTGATTTTCTCTTCATCATTGCATCCCGTCCAGACGTTCTGTCCTTTGTAAGCAGCACATATTGATGTTCCGGTATCTTGGCAGAACGGAAGAATACCTTTTGATGCCACCTCTGCATTTCTAAGCATTGTGAGAGCCACAAACTTGTCGTTTTCTGAAGCTTCCGGATCTTTTAGAATCTTTGCAACCATCTCATTATGCTCACGACGAAGCATGAATGAACAGTTGTGTGAAGCTACATTTGCAATAATTGTAAGTGCTTCAGGATCCACCACGAGCATTTCATGTCCGTTCCAGTTTTCGACCTTGACATGGTCTTTGGTGATTAATTGATATTCAGTTGTATCAGGCCCTAAAGGAAACGGCTCTTGATAGTGAAAAGGTTTTGTTGCCATTATAGTTTGTTAGATTTTCTAATGACTGCAAAATTACAAAAATTCCTTCATCTCTGCAAATGAGTCAATCACATATTTTCTATTGTTCAGATATGAATTTTGTAAAACAGATCTATTATACCACCAAACAAAATACGTATGTAGTTTGTTAATATAGGGAATTAAGGGGCTATTATTATTCCCATTCAGATTATGATTACCGAACAGGTCATTAAAGATATATATAAGAAATTCAATAAGCCATCCAGACCGGATGACTTGAATTTTGATTATTATATGGACATGCTAAGTGAATATCATAACTTTATAGACAATGGTGATGAAATAATCATTCAAGATCTTGATGATTTCAATCCATTCAAGATATTCCTTAAGCGAGCTCTTTATGCTGTCTTGGAGTTTGACAAATGGGTCGCATTCGTATTTCCAAATCACATTCTTTTTTTTAGCAAAGTGGATAACAATATGAGTGTTCACTTTCGTCCGGATGAAAAAAAAGGCCTACTTGACAAAATATTCGGTCGCTGATTATCCTGTTCATACATAATTTTGCCGTGATTCTCCGAAAACCACGGCAAAATTAATCTTGTACTTCGTATCTGTATATTGATTAGAATGCGATTCTACCTTTTTTTGCCTGCTCAAGCATCTTCTCTCCCGGAACAAGATATATTTCAAGTCGACGATTCTTTTCGCGGTTTAATACAGAATTATTTTCTGTCAATGGTAAATCATCGCTAAGAGCATAGGAGAACATGTATCGTGTATCAACATTTGATTTGTCAAAATAATCAAATATTGCATCTACTCTCTCTTCTGTAATCATATCGCGATACTGTGGCGAACCGGTATTGTCGGTATGCATCGCGAGAAGCACTCTATACATATCCGGCTGTCTTAGATAACGTTTTATCGGATCAAGATATGCCCCCGCTTTTTCCGATAACTCTATTTCATTAGGATCAAAAAGGAGTGCCGCAGGTATAGTTACAAGTAAAACTTCCTTGTTTCGGGTAAGCTCTACTGTCACTCCTTTCTCTTTATACTTATTCTGTTTGAGCAATACTCCTTGTCCCTCTTTTTTCTGAAATGTACTTATTTTCTCTGATTGACTACCTAATTCCGGTGTATTCAACATTTCTAAAAATGAAAGATCATCAAGATTTTCAATCCTTTGTTGAGACAATGGATTTTGCGCATTACTCTCTAAGCCATAAAATGACGATGCTGCAATAACTGCAAATACTAATGTTCTATATATTTTCTTCAAGCGATTCTTCATATTCCAACTCTGCTTTTACGATTATTTCTATAGTGCGTGCCGTGAATTTTATTTCCGGATTTTCTGCCAACTCTTTTTTTACATACTTAATTAGATCCGACTCATCAAGAAGCTCCTCTTCTTCATCGAGATTATCCAATGAGAGCATTCCTTTTTTTTCATAATAGTCCCAGATTGCATCTATTATACAAAGGATATCTTCATCGTCCTCAGTATTTTCATTTATTTCTTTGGGAATACGAGCGCGTATAAATCTTACTGCATCCTCCTCATTAAATACATTTTCTTCAATACTGAACTGTCCCATATAAAGATTATTAAGTATTGATGTCCACGAGACCCTCCGGTAATTGCATCTCAATGACATGAGCCTCATCATCAATGTTTTTTATAAATTCATCGGCAATCGGTATCATTATTGTGTCTTCACCGCTTTGTATAATAAAAAGTGCATTAGCTGTACTCAGATTTAAACCGGATATTTCGCCAATTTCATGCCCCGTATTAACATCCACTATTTTGTATCCGACCAAATCATCGGCATATGTCCCCTCATTTTCGCTTTCACGTTCAAATTCATTGTCGAATTCCGTTATATCAGATTTCAACGCAAAGATTTCCTTGTTGACAAATTCTTTGGCATCGTCTTCCGTGTCAATATCCTGAAGCTTTACAAGTGATGAAAAATGTCCTTTTGGTCTGACGCTCTCACAATAAAACGGTACATATATTCCATCTACATCCACAATTAGCGGATGCGTTCTGTCCAAAAATTCCGCATCAATATCCAACACAGCATTAAGCTCACCTTTCAATGCGTGTGTCTTGTGAAATTTTCCAATTGGCGTTATATCCGCACGTGTAATCATCAGATAATTTTTATCAAAACACTTAAACCAACTATTCTTCTATTCTAATGATTTTAGCTCCAAGAGAGTTCAAGCGTTCGTCTATTTTTTCATATCCGCGGTCTATCTGATCTATATTTTGAATCCGACTTATACCTTTAGCTCCAAGTGCAGCTATAAGCATTGCAATACCGGCTCGTATATCGGGTGATACCATATTGGTTCCATGTAGCGAATGAAGTCTTCCCGAACCGATTACAGCTGCGCGGTGTGGGTCACATAAGATGATTTTGGCTCCCATGTCAATGAGCTTATCCACAAAGAAAAGTCTCGATTCAAACATCTTTTGATGTATTAACACAGACCCTCTTGCTTGTGTAGCTACCACCAACATGATACTAAGTAAATCCGGAGACAATCCAGGCCACGGAGCATCTGAAATGGTCATTATGCTCCCATCTATAAATGTATCTATCTCATAACCATCGCTTGATGGAATAACAATATCATCACCATCTATGACAACTTTCACACCAAGACGCTGGAAAGATTCAGGTATAATCCCCAAGTCTGACACACTGACATCTTTAAGTCTGATTTGAGAACCCGTCATCGCTGCTATTCCGATAAAACTTCCCACTTCAATCATGTCCGGAAGAAGGTGATGTTCTGTGCCCCCAAGGTCTTTACATCCATAGATAGTGAGTAAATTTGAGCCTACACCTTCTATCTTTGCCCCCATTCTTCGCAACATCTTGCATAATTGCTGCACGTAAGGCTCACAGGCTGCATTATAGATAGTAGTTTTACCCTCTGCAAGAACAGCTGCCATAATCAAATTAGCCGTACCGGTCACAGACGCCTCATCAAGAAGCATATATGTCCCTCTAAGGCCACGCGGAGCGTCAATATCATACAACCTTTTATCAGAAATATATTTGAAATCCGCACCTAATTTTTGCAACCCTATAAAATGAGTATCAAGTCGTCTACGTCCTATCTTGTCACCTCCGGGCTTGGGCAATACTGCACATCCAAATCTTGCTGTCAAAGGGCCGACAATCATAACAGACCCTCGCAGACGTGCTGCTTTTTGGCGGTAATCCTCCGTATGAATATAATCGATATTAACCTCGTCCGCACAAAATTCTACAGTATGTTGGTCTAAATATTTAATCTTGACCCCCAAATCGCCTAATAGTGATATTAAATTCCTAACATCAAGGATATCTGGAAGATTGGATATGGTTATAGGCTGCTTTGTGAGCAACGTAGCACATATCACCTGAAGAGCTTCATTCTTTGCTCCCTGTGGTGTAATTTCCCCTGAAAGTCTTTTTCCTCCTTCTACTATGAATGTACTCATGGGTCATAACCTTTTTATGGTGTATTTTAGCCCTATTTCTTTTTCTTCCCCTTTCCTTGGTGAACGTTTGTTTCCGGCTCTTCAAGGAATTCGTGTAAAATATATTTTTCGGGATCCAGCATTATAGCACCTTTGGAAAATTCTGCCAAATCTCGTAAAATTATAGCATCATCCACGCCCTCCTTATTGTGAATCAGCATCAACTTCTTCATATGATGAGCTATCATAGATATAAGCAAATCTTTCTCTTCACCGGCCGGCATCTGTGCTACTTTCGTAATCATATTCTGAATATGTCGTCCATAAACACGTCGACGGATTGGCCCTGTTATATACGGAATATCCTGTGGCTTAGGATTTAACGATTCTTCTCTGATAATTTCACACGGAAAATCCACATCAAGTTTAAAATCGGAAATAATCATTATATGATTCCATATATTCTGTGTGTCTCCATTTTCTCCAAGTAATTCAGGGAAAAGATTTGACATTATTCTAACTATTCTCCGGGCACAACGGGTGCGCTCTTCCCTATCCTCTATTGTGACACAATAATCCACCATAGATTGGACATTACGCCCAAACTCAGGCATTACCAGCTTCTTAAGCGATGTATTATATTCAAGCCTCATTAATGCAAATTCATTTTCAGATTATCCACAGGGATGAAGATTCACCAATATTGTGAATTATATATATATTTAGATACAAAATTACTTAAATTTTATGATTCGTGCAAGTTTTTTATAAAGCAACAATATAATCAAAACTTGCGTTTTAATTAAACGATATTAGTTAAGGGTAGGATTTTGTGGTATAACAAGCCAACTTCTGTATTTGTGACCGAGGCGTTCCACTTCCCGTCGCCAAAAGGGATTGTCAGAGCCACGCAGGATGCTTTCTTCGAAATCTTCCGGGAGATTATTTACTGCCCATACATTATGAGATATCTCATCAATAATCTGCTTACCTGTCCATCCGCTATACCCCAGAAAGAATCTTACTTTTCCTTCAATGACGCCACCATCATTTATATAACTGACAATATCTTCCACACTTCCACCCACATATAATCCCGGACATATCTTGATGGCACCCTCAAAAATATCCGGTAATGTATGAATCATAAATAACCTCGTAGTGTCCACCGGACCACCACAATAAATTGGAATTTTATTTCCGGCATCCCAATCCGGAATAATGTCATTCAGTGTAATATCTGTGCGTTTATTTAAGGCCAAACCCATAACACCATCTTCTTTATCAATGTCCATAATAAGGATTACTGCTCTGTCAAAGAACTGTTCTTTTAGTAGGGGTTCGGCAATCATAAGAGAGCCTCGCTTAGGAATTTTTATATTACTATTATCGGAGATATGCAGAATATCGTCAAGATCCATTGTGTTTCTGTGTTATTTATTAAAGTAACAATAGATTCTTCTGTGAGGTTCTTTCATTTATGGGTTTTAGAGTTTACTGTATTGTTGTATAGCCTCCAGATCATACAAAACATTGTCTATGTAAGGAGCGAGTGTTTGCCCATATCCATTTTGAATTGCCCAGCTTTTAGCTTGTCTTACATCAGTTTGTGCATGCTTTGCGTGAGTGTCGCATCGTTCAAGATTATTATGCATCAAGGATATTGAATCTCTGAGCGACTCTATTTCTGATTGTTGCATTTCGATGCGTTTGTTTTGTTGTTCAAGATGTTTGTTAAGCGCATTAATCTTGTCGGAAGATTCGTCTAAAGGACTTCCGCAAGAAATAAAAAATGTAAATATAACGCTGATAAGTAATAAATATCCAATTTTCATCGTTGCAAAAGTAAGAAATTTAAATGAATTCTCCATGAAAAAGATTGGAATTTTAAGTGACACGCATGGATATTGGGATGACCGATATGCTTATTATTTTAAAGGATGTGATGAAATATGGCATGCCGGAGACGTGGGTGACATAAGTATTCTTGAGAAGTTAAGCGATATTGCAATTGTAAGGGGTGTATGTGGAAATGTTGACCATGGTGTAGTCAGACGTCAACTTAAGGAGTTGGAAATTTTCGAGGTTGAAGGTATTAGAGTTCTTCTGACTCATATAGGCGGTTATCCCGGCAAATGGAGTCCGGGCATGAAGAATTTGCTTAGGGATAACAAGATTAATTTAATGGTAGATGGACATTCTCATATTTTAAAGGTTATGTATGACCGCAATCTCCGATTATTGCATATTAATCCGGGTGCAGCCGGTCAACAAGGTTGGCAACAGGTCAGAACGTTAGTCATTCTTACCATTGATGGAAATGAAATGAAAGAATGTCAGGTTATAGAATTAAGCAAGAGTGGTTCAAAATAAAATAATGAACACTTCTTTTAAGATAAAAAGCATTTAAACCCTCGCAAAACTGAATGATTGAGCAAAAAATTTTGTATCTTTGCATTTAAAATAAGTTTTGATGTGTTTTGCATCAGACAAATTTTTAGTTTAAAAGTTTATATTCCGGAATCAAATGAAGGTGAAAAATTTGCTTGTCAGAGCAGCGTCAGGCATTGTATATGTGGCTCTCATCGTAGGGTGTATAATTGGTGGTAAGATTTCCACTACATTATTGTGTTGTCTGCTTGCCGGTTTTGGCACATTGGAATTATCAAAAGTGCTGAGAGGATTAAATCAAAGACGTATGCCATTGCTTACGCTTGACATTGCAGGAAGTATTTGTCTTGCTCTCGGTTGCTACCTATTCCCTCTTATTGTATGGTTCTTCTGTATGATTCTTAGATTTGTAGAAGCATTATATATTGAGGAGGAAAATCCTGTATCAAGCTTGTCTGAATCATGTTTGACTCAGGCACTCATTGGAGTCCCTTGCGGACTTATGTTGGCTAACGCAACATATTTCACATCCGGCTATATTCTTCTTTCTATATTTCTCTTTTTGTGGATTAATGACACGGGAGCTTTTCTTGTAGGTTCCACCATCGGACGTCATAAACTTTTTGAGCGAATATCGCCAAAAAAATCGTGGGAAGGATTTTTTGGTGGACTATTTTTCAATATCGTTTTTGCATTGATATTTAATTATTGTTGCAGTGATTTCTTCGGCTATTTTCATAATGTATGGCAATGGATAGGCTTAGCAGTCATAGTTACAGTATTTGGTACATGGGGAGATTTGGTGGAATCAATGATAAAACGCACAATGAATTTGAAAGATTCCGGAAATATCATACCCGGGCATGGCGGTTTGCTTGATCGTATAGATTCAATGTTGTTAGCTATGCCTGCATGTTTTATTTATTTTGTAATTTTATCCGGTCTGTCGTTATAGAAGCAAGACATTCGCAAAATATCCATTTTGCGAATGTCAGATAGATGATATTTTTATGTATTCTGTAATCAGTGAGATGTGCTGATTTCATATTTAAGTTCGGTACTATTTAGCAACGTAACAAGCTCTTTTGTAATGGGATAACGTTTTCTTGCGTGCAATGTAATCGGACTAAATTCACCCTTAAAATCATTTATTTTAATAAATACATCTCCGAGTCTATCCTTAGATTTACATTCATCTATTTGTTTGAGTATCACTAAAAGTGATTCATCACGCTCAGTACGTTCCAAACTGATTGTAAGTGTGTTGGCAATCTTTCCTTTTACAGAATCAAGAGGGAGTGCATCGGTAACGGTAACACTTGTTTCACCGGGTTTGAACCGAGAAGGTGTAACAGCAGCTGTTAACAAAATGGAAGCACCTGGTACCGCTAGAGGAAGAACCTTTTCATATCCCTTGTCAAAGAGATAAATTTGAGCTTTACCCGAGAAATCTTCGAGCTCTAACACCCCATATGGCCTTCCACTTTTTGAAACCTTTGTAAGGAAAGAAGAAACTAAACCACCCATGGTGATTGTGGTATTTGCTATATCCTTTTTCTCCTTATATTCAGAGCAAAGAGTGTTGCATCCATAGTTAAGCTCCATATAGTATTCATCTAAAGGATGTGCGGATAAATAAATTGATACCATCCGTTTCTCTTCGTTAAGGATTTTAAGATTTGACCATTTCTCATATTTGGGTATTGGTGGTTTGGCGGTATCCATCATGTCATAATCACCGAATAAAGATGCTTGAGACGAATTTTTTTCTTTCTGCACTCGTTGCCCGTATTTTACAAGAGCATCAGCGTATGATGAATCATTGACGGGGGCAAGATACATTTCTCGAGGTTCATTGAAACAATCAAAAGCACCGGCAAGTGCCAGAGATTCAATAGCAGAACGATTACATGCACTTAGATTTACCCGTTCTACAAAGTCATAGATATCCTTATATGGGCCATTCTCCTCTCTTTCTCTGACAATTGCTGCAACTGCATTTGCTCCGACTCCTCTTACTGCACCTAGGCCAAATCTTATTTCACCATTTTTATTGACACCAAATTTTTCTACAGATTCATTGACATCAGGACACTTTACGCTTATTCCCATTGCAACACATTCATCCATGAAACGGGATAATTTGTCTGTAGCTGTAAGATTACGGCTGAGGACGCCTGCCATATATTCAGCTGGATAATTGGCCTTGAGATAGGCCGTTTGATAAGCAACCCAGCTATAGCATGTAGCGTGGCTCTTATTAAAGGCATAGCTTGCAAATTTCTCCCAGTCTGCCCATATCTTTTCGAGAACTTCTGCTTTATGTCCATTTTTTTGCCCCCCATCCATGAATTTTACTTTAAGCTTTGACAGAAGATCAAGTTTCTTCTTACCCATAGCCTTTCGGAGCATATCTGATTCCCCTCGAGTGAAATTGGCAAGAAGGCGAGAAAGAAGCATGACTTGTTCCTGATACACCGTAATGCCATATGTTTCCTCCAGGTATTGCTTCATAATTGGGATATCGTATGCTATGGGTTCTTCGCCATGTTTTCTGGCGATAAATGATGGAATGTAATCCATCGGCCCCGGCCGATAAAGAGCATTCATGGCAATGAGATCCTCAAACTTGGATGGCTGGAGTTTCCTCAACGAGTTCTGCATTCCGACTGATTCAAACTGGAATGTGCCAGTGGTCTTTCCTTCGCAGTAAAGCTGGAAAGTTTTTGGGTCATCCAAGGGAATATGGTCAATATCAAGTTCTATCCCTCTTGCATGACGGATATTTTCCAATGTCTCCATTATAATTGAGAGTGTCTTGAGTCCCAGAAAGTCCATTTTGATGAGTCCGGTTGATTCAATGACACTCCCCTCATATTGTGTTGTCGTCACTTTTTCACCGTCTGCATCTTTGGACACTACAATAGGTACCCAATCTGTAATGTCATCACGACAAATAATTACACCACAAGCATGTACACCGGTGCCCCTGACATTCCCTTCCAACTGGCCGGCATATTTCATCACCTCGCGTATGGTGGGATTCGGACTGTTTACTTCGGCTGCGAAACTTTTATCATATTTCGTGCAGTTTTTAAAATTTATCTTAGGTGATTTCCCATCTACATCCGGAAGACGATCCGGAACCAGACGTGTAAGTCTGTTGCTTTCGGGAATTGGCACTTCATGCACCTTGGCTACGTCCCTAATGGCACTTTTTGTTGCCATTGTTTGGAATGTAATGATGTGTGCCACTTTTTCCTCACCATATTTTTCAGTAACATATTTAAGCACTTTATATCTTCCGTCATCATCGAAGTCCACATCAATATCCGGAAGCGAGATTCGGTCAGGATTAAGGAAACGTTCAAACAGCAAGTCATATTTTACCGGGTCTATTTGAGTGATTCCGAGACAATAAGCAGCGCAACTTCCGGCTGCAGAACCTCGACCCGGTCCTACGCTGACACCGAGTTTCTCCCTGCCCACATTGATAAAGTCTTGGACAATAAGAAAATATCCGGGGAATCCCATCGTCTTCATAATGTACAGCTCAAAATTGAGCCGTTCTCTTATATTATCCGGAATGGGATCTCCGTATAATTTTTTTGCCCCTTCATATGTCAAAAAATTCAGATAGTCGGCTTCCAATTTCAGTCGGTATAACTTGTCATATCCTCCGAGCCGTTTTATCTTTTTATCCCCTTCTTCGCGACTTACCACTACATTGCCGTTTTCGTCTCTTGTAAATTCATCATACAGGTCTTCTGTAGAAAATTTATTTCGGTATTCATCTTCTGTGCCGAATTCAGAGGGAATCTCGAAGGTCGGCATAATAGGCTCATGGTCAATACTGTATATTTCAACCTTTGACAGTATTTCCATGGTATTATCCAAAGCTTCCGGAATATCGCTGAAAATGGCTTGCATTTCGTCTTGCGATTTAAGCCATTCCTGTTTGGTATAGTGCAATCTTTCCTCGTTAAATGTCTTACCCATAGAGACACAGATAAGATTGTCATGCGCTTCTGCATCGTCCTCATTTAGGAAGTGTACATCATTGGTGGCGATAACCTTGATATTGTTATTTCGAGCCAGCTCAATGAGCACTTTATTCACTTTCTGTTGCTCGATGAAGGTTTCTCTGTTAGCATTTTGCTTGAAAGTTTCGTGTCTTTGAAGTTCAATATAATAATCATCTCCAAAAACGTTTTTAAACCATTTAACCTTCTCTTCAGCTTGCTCCAATTCACCTGCTAAAATCAATTGCGGGATTTCACCACCCAGACAAGCAGAACATACAATTAGACCTTCACGATATTTTTCCAGATGTGCATGGTCAGTGCGGGGTTTTGTATAAAATCCTTCAGATGATGCAATGCTTACAAGTTTTATGAGATTTTTATATCCTTGCTTATTTTTTGCCAGAACAATCAAATGGTATCTTGCGTCACTCTTGTTTCGAGAATGCAAATCCCCATTCGTACAATACATTTCGCATCCTATTATTGGAGTAAATTTCTTATCGTCATCCAATTTGCCATTTATTTTGGCTGTATAGTCGCAAAGTTCCTTTATACCAAACATATTCCCATGATCGGTAATAGCTATTCCTCTCATACCCAGAGAGACGGCCTTGTCTATTAGACTGCTTACTGTAGCTTTCCCATCAAGCAAAGAGTATTGTGAGTGTACATGTAGATGTGTGAAATTTGACATAGAAAAAAAGGTGTTATATTGCGAAATGATTACTTTGCAAAGTTAATGAAATAATCCGGTTATTGCAAACAGCCGCATGTGTGGAGTATCTTAAATTTAGTTAAATATTCTTTGACATCGAGTATTTTGGCACAATAATTGTTTGATTACTAACAGCATATTTCTTTTACTTGGATTTTAGCTTATTTTTTTGTATTTTTGTAGTATGGATTTTACAATCACCTCTCTATATAAACCGACAGGAGATCAGCCGGAAGCGATATCTGAACTATCCAATGGTATATTGCAAGGAATTCCTGCTCAGACCCTTCTTGGTGTGACCGGTAGTGGCAAGACGTTCACTATGGCGAATATTATTCAGCAAGTGAAGCGTCCCACTCTTATACTATCCCACAATAAGACACTCGCTGCGCAGTTGTATTCGGAATTCAAAAGTTTTTTTCCTGAAAATTCCGTGCAATACTTTGTCAGTTATTATGATTATTATCAGCCTGAGGCATATATTCCATCTTCCGATAAATATATCGAAAAGGATTTGATGATTAATAGTCAGATTGAGAAATTACGATTGTCCACAGTGGCATCGCTTTTGTCAGGGAGGCGTGACGTAGTTGTCATTTCTTCAGTATCTTGCATATATGGTATGGGGAATCCATCAGATTTTGAGCAAAATGTCATTAAGATTAAAGTTGGTCAAAATGTTGGAATGAGAAATTTCCTCAGGAGGCTAGTTGATTCACTTTATTCCCGTAGTGAAGAATTAAACAATGGGCAATTCAGAGTGCATGGCGATACTGTCGATATCAAGCTTTCATTTGAGGATATACAACTTCGCGTATTGTTCTGGGATGACGAGATAGAGAAAATTCAGGTAATTGACCCTGAAACAGGACTTGTCCTTGCTGAACATGAAGGATTTAATATATATCCGGCAAATATTTTCGTTACATCTAAAGAAAGAACAAATGCGGCTGTGCTCCAGATAGAGCAAGATCGTGATGCTCAGTGTGAATATTTCCGTGATATTGGAAAGGATCTTGAGGCTGAAAGGTTGTTCCAGCGTGTATCATATGATATGGAAATGATACGTGAACTCGGACATTGCAGTGGGATTGAAAACTATTCCCGGTACTTTGACGGCAGACTCCCGGGAGCTCGTCCATTCTGTCTTTTGGATTATTTCCCCGAAGATTTCCTTACAATTATTGATGAGAGTCATGTCACTTTACCTCAAATCAGAGGAATGAATGGTGGTGACCTTTCACGTAAAATGAATTTGGTGGAATACGGTTTCCGACTTCCTGCTGCAATTGACAATCGGCCATTAAAATTTGAAGAGTTTGAAAGCCTCGTACCACAGGTCCTTTATGTCTCTGCTACTCCGGGCGATTATGAATTGCAAAAAACGGGTGGCGTCTTTACCGAACAAGTAATACGACCTACCGGTTTGCTTGACCCCGAAATTGAAGTTCGTCCGACATTCAGACAGATTGATGATCTTGTAGACGAAATACAAAATAGAATAGAGGCTGGAGAACGTACTCTTGTCACGACTCTTACCAAACGGATGGCTGAGGAATTGAATACTTACTTAACAGATAATGGCATCAAGAGTGCTTATATACATAGTGATGTTAAAACACTCGACAGAATAAGTATTCTTGATGATTTGCGTTCCGGTGTTTTTGATGTCCTTGTCGGGGTCAATCTCTTGCGTGAGGGGCTTGATTTGCCACAAGTCAGTCTTGTGGTAATTCTTGATGCGGATAAAGAAGGTTTTTTGAGAAATCATCGCAGCTTGACGCAAACAGCCGGCCGAGCAGCCCGTAATGTTCATGGAAAGGTCATTATGTATGCCGACAAGATTACGGACAGCATGCAAAAAACTATTGATGAGACAGAAAGACGCAGACTTAAACAGATTAAATATAATGAAGAGCATGGTATTGTTCCAACTCCGATAGTGAAAATTTCTAATAATGACGATCTTTTGGAGGCATATTCCGAGAGCAAAACATCCTCATCGGGCAATAATTCCGGCCGTGATACTCGACAAAAAGTACGTAATGCTCCCAAGCAGGTAAGCCCACGGCCATATATTGAAGAAGAACATACATTGGTTGCTGCAGATCCTATAGTGGAGTATATGTCGGCAGATGAATTGGAGAAACAGATTAACAAGCTGCGTGTTGATATGATTTCTTCTGCTAAGCGCACCGACTTCATAGAGGCCGCAGTGCTTCGAGACCAAATGCTAAGTTTGCAACATAAACTTGATGTACTTAGAGCTGATAATAACAAATGCTAAGATGAAGACACAACAACTACCTCGACGGTATAACAAATCAGACTTCCTTCCCACATCTAAAGAAGAAATTGAATTTCTGGGTTGGGAACAGCCTGATATAATTCTATTTTCCGGAGATGCATATGTGGATCATCCCTCTTTCGGAGCTGCTGTAATTGGCAGAACTCTCCAAGCCGCGGGGTATAAAGTAGCTATAGTCCCTCAACCTAACTGGCGCGATGATTTGCGGGATTTTAAGAAACTCGGAAAGCCTCGTCTATTCTTTGGAGTATCTGCCGGAGCAATGGATTCAATGGTGAATCATTATACAGCGAATCGCCGATTGAGACACGATGATGCATATACTCCCGGTGGAAGACACGGAATGCGTCCGGATTATCCAACAATCGTTTATTCCCAAATTTTAGAACAGCTTTACCCGGATGTTCCGATTATAGCCGGTGGTATTGAGGCTTCCTTGCGCAGAGTAGCACATTATGATTATTGGCAAGATAGACTCAGACCATCTATCATTGCAGACAGCAAGGTCGATATGATAATATATGGAATGGGTGAAAAAGCAATTGTAGAGATTGCGAACAGACTTGATGATGGTGAAAGTTTAGACAGCATCGACGATGTGCCGCAAACTCTATTTTTTACAGATAATGTACCTTGCAAGGAGGATATAGTGCTTCATTCGTATGAGAATTGCCTAAAGGAGAAAAGTAAACAAGCCGAAAATTTCAAACTGGTAGAGATTGAGTCCAACCGTATGTATGGACACAGAATTTTTCAGTCCACGGGGGGGAGAATGATTCAAATTAATCCGATGTATCCACCATTGACCACCAAAGAAGTGGATGCCTCTTTTGATCTCCCCTACACAAGAATACCGCATCCTCGTTATCGTGGCAAAATAATTCCGGCATATGAGATGATAAGACATTCGGTGTGTATGCATCGTGGTTGTTTCGGAGGTTGCGCATTTTGCACAATCTCTGCCCATCAAGGAAAGTTTATCTCTTCAAGGTCAAAGAATTCTATCATGAGAGAGGTGCGCCAAGTTGTACAGATGGATGATTTCAAAGGGTATATATCCGATCTTGGTGGCCCATCAGCTAACATGTATGCTATGGGTGGGAAAGACAAATCTCTTTGTGCATTATGCGCTCGACCATCATGCCTTCATCCTTCTCCATGTCGTAATTTGAATAATGACCATCGTCCGTTACTTGATATTTACCGAACTGTAGACGCTTTGCATGATGTAAAGAAATCATTTATCGGGAGTGGTGTTAGATATGACCTCTCAATGGCTGATAATCCTGACAAGAAAATTATGTCGGCTAATAGGGATTACCTTAAAGAATTGATTGAAAAACATGTAAGTGGCCGTTTAAAAGTTGCACCCGAACACACATCTGACAGAGTCCTTGACATCATGCGAAAGCCATCCTTTCAATTGTTTAGACGTTTTAAGACAATATTTGACAATACAAATAAACAACTTGGATTGAAACAACAACTGATACCATATTTTATTTCATCGCATCCCGGTTGTCTTGAAGAGGACATGGCTGAGCTTGCCGTAATTACAAAAAATCTTGATTTTCACCTTGAGCAGGTGCAAGATTTTACACCTACTCCAATGACTCTCGCCACTGAGATTTACTATACCGGAATTCATCCTTATACCGGTAAAAGAATATATACAGCTAAAACGGAGAAACAGAAACTTGCGCAAAGGGATTTTTTCTTCTGGTACAAACCGGAAGCACGCTCAAGGATAGTGTCGGAATTGAAGAAAATGCATCGCACTGATCTACTTGCACGCTTATATGATAAATGTGCTGAACAGAGGGCAAAAGAAAGGAAAAGGAAAGGCACAAAATCATCATCAAAGAAGTCTCGATAATTAAGCTGATTTCTGAAAATGGCACGAGATTTGTTGGATGTTTGTCGAATAATTTAATTGCACCGATTCAAAATTAATTATGAATATAGAGAAATTGATAGGGAAAAAAGGTCAGATATATCTGAAAGAAAAGGGATTGCTATCCTCACTACGTGGATTGGGTGAAGTCATTGCACTTCAAGATGGGAGGTTCTTACAGTTCAAGGACAACTATAATGAGATTTTGATGACTACAAAATACATGCTCAATTACTTGCGGAAAGGTATTAAAGATCCAGCAAGAAAAGAGATGTATGATTCACTCAGAGCAAAAACTGTTGACCTTATCGGCCTTATTGGCAGGGCGCAAGAGTTACGCTCCGACCACAATTCTTATAGCGATATAGCTCGCACCTTGCAATATACCGGAGTATCTATCGATTCGATTATTGATAAATATATAAAATACTCTTCCCTTTACTCGATTATGGTGGAGAGTGGTATTCGTGATGAATCTCTTATCAAACAAAGAGAACACGTACTCAATGACTTGTTTGAATGGACATGGACAACTCTTCCCTTACAACAGAAAGATGCTGACAAACTTCATAGTTTAATTAAAGATTCAATTGAAAGTTTGACCGTTAAAACATTGATTATTTCAGCGTTATTACTGTCATTGCTTGGAAGATTTGACACCATTAAATTCAGATTATTGCTCGATATTTATGATAAATCTGACTCAGATGCTATCGCGGCAAGAGCTATGGTGGCATTAATTCTTGTCATGAAGGAATATGGACAAATCACTATATATGACAAGGAGAATCGTTTGCGCATCGAAAGTTGGCAGGATTCTTTATTATCATACAGCAGACTTAGAGAATTGGAAATGGCACTAATTACGGCATTCGATACCGCCAAGAGCTCTTCAGAATTTGAAAAAAATATCGTAAACGACATAAAGAAATTTCAGCCAAAGATTCGTGAAATGATGCAGGGACTTGATTTACAATCCAAGAACCCCGGAGATATTGCAGAATCAATCGAATCTTTAGGATTCAATCCTGAGTGGGAGAAATTTATGACTGATTCCGGACTTGATAAAAAAATGATAAAGATGCAAAAAATGATTGAATCCGGCAGTGATATTTTTTATTCCACATTTAAGAATCAGAAACAATATCCCTTCTTCCGCAGACTTTCCAATTGGTTTGTCCCCTTCGAAAAATATCGCAGTGAAATAAATATAGATAATTCTTTCATTGAGAAATTGATAAGCAGTTCCAAAAATGGTGTCATTTGTGACAGCGATATGTATTCCCTTGCATGCAGCTTATCTCAAATATCACGAATGGCTCGCGGAATGTCTGATAAATTCACTGAGGAGATTGGCCAAATGAAGAATAATGAATCAGAAATTGAATCTGAAATGAAATTATTCTCGACCGAAGCAAGAATATACGTCAAAGACCTCTATCGCTTCTTTACCCTATCACCTTTCCCCACTTCATTTGAAAATCCATTTAAAGAGCCTGTTCATCCAGGTCAGCTGCCGGTTATCGGTGAAACGCTTTTTGATACGGAATTCAATCGTCTTGTGTATGAATTCTTATTTCGGTCCGGATACTATGAAATGGCTCTTCACTACTTAGAACCTCTTACGTATCAAGTTGATGCCGATTATATGATATTCCAGAAAGCCGGATATTGCCACCAGCAACTCGGGAATTATCGTCAAGCACTTGACTATTACCTTCGTGCATCACTTTTTGATCAGGATGAACGATGGATTAAAACAGCCATCGGGCATATATATTTCAAATTGAAAGAATTCGAATCAGCATCTAAATATTTTGAAGAAGCGTTAAAACTTAATCCCGATGATAAAGATCTTACATTAATGACGGCTTCTTCGCACCTTGAGGCCGGGCATACTAACATCGCTCTTTCTCATTTTTATAAAATGGATTATGAGAATCCATCGGTAGATTCAGCACGAGGCATCGCATGGGGAGAATTTTTAAGAAATGATCCTCTTAAGGGTATGGAATATTTCAACCGTATGATTAATGAAGAATTCCCCGGTAAATTGCTTGATTCTGACTATGTCAGAGCCGGACACATAGCTTTGAGTCTTGGAAATATTTCCGATGCCAACAAGTGTTATTTGCTTCCGGTAAATAAATCGAGATCTCTATATTATGAAGATTTCCCTGTCTTGGAAGAGAAAGGGGTTTCTAAAGCGGATTTCGATTTAATTATCGAGAATGTATTATGGACAGAAAAATGGCCCGAATTGTCTGAATTGTAAGCGATTGTTACTCATATCGCAATGATGAGGCGGGACGTATTCTTGACACAAACGATGCTGTCCCTACAAGTACAAAAAATATCATAACAATCACTGCCATATTTAATGTAATAATAGCCTGTGGATAAAGGTTTACCGGCACAAAATCTATATAATAATTATCCGGGTCAAGGGGTAAGAAGTGGTATCTCTGCTGAAGCCATAATAATATTAACATAAAAACATTTCCAATCACAATTCCCGTCAATGCTACTTTCATAGAGAGATATACAAATACACCTCTGACAGAAGAATTGCAGGCACCAAGAGCTTTTATTGTGCCGATGAAGTTATATTTGTCAAGGATAATTATTAAAACTCCCGATATAAGTGTCACACATGAGACAATTGCCATTAGAATCAGTATCACTAACACATTAGTATCGAGCAGTGAAAGCCATTGAAAATATCCCATTCCCTGATTGTTGACAGATTCAATATTGTAATGCTTGTATATTTCACGGGATACATAAGCTTCTTCAAGTCGTTTATTTAGAGATGTCCTGTATTCTTCGATTCTTTCAAAATCATCTGTTATAATTCGGATGGCACTCCCCTCATGTTCTTGTAGTCCTGCAATCTCTTGAACAAGTCGTAAAGAACCAAATACATTTATATCATCATACACATCAAAATGAGAATTATAAATTGCTGCAATTTTGAGCGGACGCACTTTGATATTATCCGTGATAAAATAGGTGTCAACATTCATTCCACATTTTAGATTAAGCTTTTCTGCAGCTTTGGATGATATAATGACGAAAAGCGAAGAGTCTTGATTATTTGTCGGGATAGCACCATCCACGATATTATATTTAATGAAATCCGTACAGGAAATATTGTCAACACCCTTAAAGTATACACCCTTGAAATTATCAATTGTTTTAAGCAATGAAGGTGAAGACGCCTCAAGCGTGTACGATTTTATAAAGGGGGTCTCATTTAAAATCTTCTTCAAAGTAGGAGTCATCGAGACAAGCGGTTGTTCATTTTCGTTTAAAGATTGAGGGTCGACATATATTGTAAGATGAGAATTAAATCCTACAACCTTTTGACGAATTTCGTGTTTAAATCCATTAACAATAGCTATTGAAGCAAGCATCACCGCAATAGAAATAGCTACTGCAGCAACGGCCACTTTTACAGCCGGAGCACTTTTTGAACCATCAGCTCCCAATGACAATCTTTGCCCAAGAAAAATTTGTAATCGAAGATTTCCTCTCATACTGCAAAATTAGCAAATTATCGCGATAAAGAAAAACATATTTCACGATTCCTCTTCTGTATTGTAAATATAAGAGTTTTTTTGTAATTTTGCAATTTGGATTACGGATATAATCCCGTCCCTCATATATGGAAAAAGAAATAATTATAGACGGCAAAAAAATTGTCTATTCAGAATCCGGCCCCGAAGGTGCACAGGATGTTCTTCTAATGCATGGTTGGGGTTGTAATCATTCCACCGTGAATTCGATTGAGTCATTTTTAAATAGAAAATTACATATTTTCAATGTTGATCTTGCCGGACATGGTAATAGCGACGAACCTGACTCAGTCTGGGGGATAGAAGATTTTACTCGTCAAATGGAGAAATTTATAGAAAAAACCGAAATGAAAAATCCGATTTTAATCGGACATTCGTTTGGTGGAAGAATATCTATTCTCATGGCTTCACGCCATCCGGAAATAAAAAAGGTTATTCTTATAGACAGTGCCGGAATTAAACCTAAAAGATCACTTAAATATTATCTTAAAGTCTATTCTTTCAAGACAATAAAAAAGCTGCTCCCTCTCTTGCTTGGCAAAGTGAATGGAGAAAAGAAAATTGCTCAGATGAGGAATAAGGCCGGTTCAGCAGATTATAATTCATCATCTCCAATGATGAAGGCTGTGATGAGTAAATGTGTTAATGAGGATTTAAAAATTGTTATGCCTCGTATTAAAGCCTCTACGTTGCTTATTTGGGGTGATAATGATACTGCGACTCCACTTTCCGACGCTAAAACTATGGAAAAACTTATACCGGATGCAGGACTCGTATCTTTCCCTGGTTGCGGACATTACTCCTTCCTCGACAATCCAATCGGTTTCCGTGCTGTTACGGGTGAGTTCCTAAAGAATGATATGGCGTAATTCTTCTGAAATCAGCTTTCAAATTTTAATCTTATTTTTGACAAAACAAATTCTCGACAATGAGTGCCTTTTTGATAGTAATATACATAGTATGTGCAGTTTATATGCTTCTGAATTTCAAATATGACATTCAGATGCTACAACAAAATTCTTACCGTCTCGAGAGATATTGGAGATGGCTGAAACCAAATATTGCATCCTCTTGGCGATTGGTGGACGTCGTTCTCCTTTTTTTGCTTTGCTCCACACTCCTTACTCCGATGCTTAATGCATTGATTATAGCATTTGTAGCACTGGCAAAGACGTTTCTAATTTTTAAAAGGAAATATAAAAAGCCTTTGGTCTTTACCAAACGTGTATGGCGAATTTATTGTGTATCTGCAGCAATTGCCCTCATCGTATATGTTTCTGTAGCCATATGTGCGTTCGGAAAGCCACATTTCTTCTTCCAATATTCCGGATCGGTCACTACTCTTGCAGTTTTTCTGCTTCTTGCTGTATTTTCATGGATTCCGGTATGTTTGGCTGTAATTATTCTTACACCGGTAGAAAAATGCATTAACCGCAAATTTTATAAAGATGCCGAAAGAATTCTTAGGTCAATGCCCGATTTAACTGTGATTGGTGTTACAGGTTCATACGGTAAAACCTCTACAAAGCATTATCTTAATCGAATACTCTCAGAGCATTACGATGTGCTTATGACTCCCGGTAGTTATAACACAACTATGGGTGTCATAAGGACTGTTCGGGAAATGATGAAGCCCTATAATAAAATATTCATATGCGAAATGGGGGCTAAACAAAAGAATGACGTCAAAGAGATTTGTGACCTTGTTAAACCACAAATAGGAATCGTAACAGCCGTCGGCCCCATGCATCTCGAATCTTTTAAAAGTATAGAGAATGTTCAGGCCACTAAATTTGAGCTTGTTGATTCTTTACCCTCCAATGGTTTAGCTGTTATAAATAATGATTTTGAATATTGTGCCAACCGACAGGTACATAATGTCAAGACTGAAAGGTATGGAGTCGGCAATACTCCAGGATGTTCGTATAGAGCAATAGATGTAAAATATTACCCTTCAGGCACACAATTTACTATAATCGGACCTGACAATTTCTCTATTCAATTATCCACACAACTCGTTGGTGAATGTAATATTTCAAACCTTGTAGCCGCTGTTATTGTCGCTTTACATCTAAATGTACCTGTCGAAAAAATCAAATACGCCGTATCAAGAATAGAACAAGTGGAACATCGCCTGAATGTAAAACAAACCCCGGGAGGTGTAACTATCATTGACGATGCATTCAATTCTAATCCCGCCGGTTCAAAAATGGCCGTTGAGGTGTTAGCTCATTTCACTGATGGAAAGCGGATTATAGTCACTCCCGGCATGATTGAATTGGGAGACAAACAGTTTGAACTAAATAGAAATTTAGGTATAATAATTGGTAAAAATGTTGATGTGGCAATTATTGTTGGTGAATATAACAGAAAATCACTTATAGAAGGTGTGGAAGCCACTGATTTCAATAGAGCCAATCTCTATCAAGTAGCATCTTTTAATGAGGCTCAAAAACTTCTGTCGACAATCCTCGCAAAAGGTGATACCGTTCTATACGAGAATGACTTGCCCGATACGTTCAAGTAATCATCACAATGCCGGAATTGTTTCCACCTGATCAAAGACGTTCATTGCGATCTCAGTCGCTTGATTTATTGCGATTTCCACTCGCTGTTGTGGTGGCGTCGATTCATGTTGTGGCCACAAGATCCTTTTTCAATGGATCTGAATTGATCAAATTTGAAAAAATGCCCGGCTCCAAATTATTTTATGATTTCTTCGATGCCTTTTTAAGAAATCAAAGCGTTCCAATATATTTTTTTATTGCGGGTTTTGTGTTTTTTATAGGTATAAAACTAACCATCAATACCTATGGTCACAAACTGCAAAACAGAACACATTCCCTTTTGATTCCTTATATCAGCTGGAATTTGCTTGCAGTCTTAATTGGATTTATAGCATTCATCCCCGCTATATGCAAGTTTTTACCGGCACTTAAGCATATCCATCTTCAGTTTTCATTACCGGCTATCATGGAAATATTCTGGAATTCATGGTATGGCATCTTCTCTTATGTCGGAGAAATGCCGCCCGGTTCAAATATTTATCCACAAGACTATCCACTTTGGTTCGTGCGTGATCTAATGATTATTGTCGTCTGCACTCCTTTAATATATTTGTGCTTGAGAAAAACAAGTTGGTATGTAGTAGCTATCCTCGGGGCAATTTGGTTTGTCCTCTCACCTTTCAAGTTAGGCCATTTTTCTCAGATGCTTACCGGCTTTTTTTTCTTTACATGGGGTGCTCACATGAGCTATCATGGTCAAGATATGATTACGGAATTCAGAAAATATTTTAAGGCGAGTGTAATCCTATATTTATTAATAAGCACGGTATTATGGCTTGTCAACGATATTCCGATGACATTATATTCCATACTGAAAAGCGTCAATGTGGTAGCAGGTATGATTTCCGCATATTGTGTTTCAGCCCGATTGATTGAATCAAGGAGGATAAAAATAAGCAGATTTCTTGCCGCAGCATCCTTTTTTGTCTACGCGGGACATGGTATTTTTGTCTCTTATGTAAATCTTATTTTGATGGAGGTAATCCAACCTAAAACATTCATTGCTGTCTCTCTGATATATTTTCTGACATTAATCACTACCATTGGAGGATTACTTCTTCTGTTCAAAATATTAGGCCGATACACACCATCATTACAACTTATTTTAGCTGGAAGAAAATTCCGGTAACCGATCTGCTTAATTTGTGTTTTTTAGAATTAAAGAATTAAAATTTATGTCATTTTTCTTATATGCTGCCCCCATGCAAGGGCATACAGATGCTCCGTTTCGCCATTTTCATGCAAAAATATATGGAGAGGCAGATGCGTATTTTACACCATTTATCCGAATAGAACGTGGAGAAATCAGACGTCGAGATATTAGAGATTTGTATTCAGACTTAAACGACAATCATTTTCTTATTCCTCAAATTATCTTTAATGATTTAAATGAGTTCAATATACTGTTGGAGCAAGTGATGGATTCCGGAGCTCGGGAAGTGGATCTTAACTTAGGTTGCCCCTACCCTATGCAGACAAATCATGGAAGAGGTGCAGCTATGATTTCCAATCTCCCCATTATGAAGGAGATTTCCTCAATTATCAATGACAATGATGAAATATCATTCTCCATTAAGATGCGTATGGGACTGAATTACTCAGATGAATGGGTGAAACTGCTTCCTATTATTAATAATACTCGACTTGCACATGTCACATTCCATCCACGTATGGCAAAACAGAAATATGACGGCGAACTTGATTTGAGAGCATTTGAAGAATTTTTGAAGATATGCGACCATCCTGTAATATTCAATGGAGATATCTTTTCACCATCGCAAATTCTTGAGTTAAAAGATAAATACCCACAACTTGCAGGTGTGATGTGTGGAAGAGGATTGCTTGGACGTCCTTCATTGTTTGCTGAAGTGACAGATGGTTTCGAATGGCAGAAAGACAAGAGGATTGACACAATGATGAAATTTCATGATACCCTGAAACGTTATTATTCAGAGAAACTTTGCGGGGATTCCCAACTTGTATCCAGAATGAAGAATTTTTGGGAATACGCAGAAGCAGAAATAGGTAGAAAACAATGGAAATCCGTACACAAAGCAGTCACCATAGCCAAATATGACTTGGCTGTAAACGCAATCTAATAATAACTGAGTTCTAATTTATTATGAAAAGAGATATAGCTGTCCTTTTTGACCTTGACGGTGTGCTAATTGATTCCGAGGGTACATATAGCAAAATCTGGAGTCGCATCGAAAGCCATTTCCCTACCGGAATCAAGAATTTTGCAAATGTGATTAAAGGTACTACACTTGAAAATATTCTAGGAACATATTTTGCCTCACCTGACGTAAGACCGAAAGTGGAACAAATGCTCCATGATGAAGAAGACAAAATGATATATAATTATTGTAAAGGTGCGAAGGAGCTTTTAACCCAATTACGTGAAAATAATGTTCCGATTGCTCTGGTTACATCAAGCAATATGAAGAAAATGTCTCATTTGTATTCATGTTTGCCTGATATAAAAGAGATGTTTGACTTTATTGTGGTCGGTGATATGGTAAAAAAATCAAAACCCGATCCCGAAGGATATTTATTAGCAGCAAAAAAACTTGATGTTAATCCTCGAAGATGTGCCGTGTTTGAAGATTCTCTACAAGGCGTAAAAGCCGGTAAACGAGCCGGTGCGTTTGTCATAGGTGACATTGGAACACTTACCGCAGATCAGATAGGACCATATAGCGATATATTGGTCAATAATCTAACGGAGATTGATGTGAATAAGTTACTCAATGAGCTACAATGCAGATAAATCTCGTCATCATAAATTTATTAAAGATTTCTTACTATGGAAAATAACAATATACCCCTCGCTGAACGACTCCGTCCCGAATCATTAGACGATTATATCGGACAGAGTCACCTTGTAGGACCGGATGGTGTTATAAGAAGAATGATTGAACTTGGCAGAATTAATTCCTTTATCTTATGGGGGCCTCCAGGCGTAGGTAAAACCACGCTCGCCAAGATTATTGCAAAAACTACTGAAGCCCCGTTTTATACACTTTCTGCCGTCAATTCCGGCGTTAAAGATGTCAGAGAAGTTCTTGAGAAATGCAAAAGAGATTCCGGCTCAATGTTCACAAAGTCGCGCCCGATACTCTTTATAGATGAAATTCACAGGTTCAATAAATCTCAACAGGACTCTTTGCTAGGTGCTGTTGAACAAGGAACGGTTACATTAATCGGTGCAACTACCGAGAATCCTTCTTTTGAAGTAATTAGACCACTATTGTCACGGGCGCAAGTTTATACCCTTAAATCCCTCGAAAAAAGTGACCTTGAAACACTACTTCAACGAGCTTTAAAAAAAGATCCAATTTTAATGCGACGCTCTCCTGAAGTTAAGGAAACTGAGGCACTATTCAGATTTGCCGGGGGAGATGCTCGAAAATTGCTCAACATATTGGATTTAATGGAGCAAGCTACTCCCTCAGACAAAAAAATGGTAATTGACGACAATACAGTTACCGAAAGTCTGCAAGAAAATCCGCTTGCATTTGACAAAGGTGGTGAAATGCATTATGACATAATATCGGCTTTTATAAAATCCGTAAGGGGGAGTGATCCGGATGCCGCAATATATTGGCTTGCACGACTTGTAGCCGGAGGGGAAGACCCAAAGTTTATTGCAAGAAGACTCGTAATTTTAGCTGCAGAAGATATTGGACTTGCTAATCCGAACGCACTCTTACTTGCAAATGCCACTTTTGATGCACTTACAAAGATAGGTTGGCCCGAAGGGAGGATTATCCTTGCTGAATGTACTGTGTACCTGGCGACATCCATAAAAAGTAATTCAGCATATCTGTCCATAGATAAAGCACTTGAATGTGTAAGAGCTACAGGAAATCTCCCGGTTCCGCTTCATTTGCGCAATGCACCAACATCATTGATGAAAGATCTGGGTTATGGCAAAGAATATAAATATGCACACGATTATTCAGGTCATTTCGTCGATCAACAATACCTCCCCGATGATCTTAAAGATGCAAAATTCTGGATTCCACAATCTAATCCTGCTGAAGACGTAATGCATAAACGTATGGACTCTCTTCGAAAAAAGTAAATTGAAGTAAAAGAGAGCGTAAATCCCGTAAAATTTTACACGACTCTATAATTTAAAACAGCTGTGCTATATTTTCTGAAATTTTAATTTATCAAAAATGTTGTTACATTGCATTCGTTAATCATGATTAAGTATTTAATATTTGTTAACACTAAATCACTAAATATCAATGTGGTTGCTATCTAAATATGCGATTTAATCAAGTCACTGATTCAACTTTTTTAGGGATTTACTTATCATGAACTCGAGTTTATAATAAATTAATATACTTCCCAACTTAAATGAAACGAATAATTTGTATTTGAAACTTCTTACATCCCAAGATTAGGAAAGTGATTAGTGTAATAAATATTTTCTTACGATTATATATTATTTGGCAACTTCGGCTTTGAAGGCTGCAGCGGGTTTGAACGCCGGGATTTTGTGTGCCGGAATAATGATGGTGGTGTTCTTGCCGATATTGCGAGCTGTTTTCTCGGCACGCTGTTTGAGTTGGAAAGTCCCGAAGCCGCGAAGGGTGACCTCATCGCCATGAGCGAGAGTATCTTTCACAACTTCCATGAATTTTTCAACGGTGGCGAGAACGCTCGCCTTTTCAATGCCGGTGCTCTTGGCAATCTCGGCAACAATTTCAGCTTTAGTCATTGGTGTATATTGTTGTATCATTAATATTTAGTTTGATAATAGCGAATGTTATAAAGATATGGAATAACATTCGCTATTTCAGAAGTAAATCCGGCTTGTGATGCTACAACAAGATTAACTTCGCTGTCAGAAGGTAAGCCTAAAAGCATAGGCATCTGAATGGCAGTTCCCCATTGAGTCGTTGAGGCTTGATTTGAGCCGACAACGAAAGAAGTAACACTTTGGTCAATGCTATTCATATTTCCTTCACCATTAGGTAGAACGCCATTCTCGAAATATGACAACAAGTTGTAGCGAAGAAAGCGGAAATATATAGTTTCGCCCTGAGTGGCGGCAGGAGCTGAACCCATCTTTACGACTTGCATATACACATAGCCGTCAGAATCAAGTTTGTAGAACGGAGCGACTGAACCGACTTGAATTTCATTTAAGGGAGGCAGTTCATCATAGACATCAAATTTTTTCAAGTATGATTTGATGGCTCGTTGTTCAGTCTTTTGCAAATCCTCATAAGTGAGTGGATTTTGAGTAATACTGATGTAGCCGGTTTCCGATTTGTTGCCTCGGAATACAACAAAATTGACAACACCGGTGCGGGATTCAGAACTTGAAAGCTCGGCAACGTCAATATAGAAATGTTTATCCCTGTATTGGGTGACTGTCATCCAATCCGGATAGCCGTCAGAGATGACAAAGGAGTCATTCTCTCCGACTACGCCAACATCTATTTTATACGCATAGCCGTTAATAGTAACCTCAGCAGAATGTGTGCCCATTGCAACATCCACATCAGACGTAGTTCCAATCGTAAGATGGAACACTCCATAATCCGGCTCATTATCCTCACTGCAAGCGGTGATAAAGAAAGGTAATACAAGGAGAAGAAAATATCTAAGTTGTTTCACATTTTCAATTGGGTAAAATATTTTTCCTCTCATTAATTTCTTAAAATTATAGTTCGACAAGTTAAACGTTCAGTGATATAACAATGGACGTGGTTGGCATTTGTCAACCACGTTGTAGTAAATATATTAATTTTTAGAATTTGAATCCGAGCGAAAGGACGATTTGGTTGTTATTTAACGACAGGTCTGCTTGAGGACTCGGAATAGTAGGTTCTGATGGATCCGGAGTATAGGCATGATATGAAGCTTTTTTATGCTTATAAACGTAAGCTAAATCAGCATAAAATTTTTGATATTTATATCCAAGACCGAATGTGATATAGTTTGTTGCATCGTCCAGTTGATATTGTGGACGAGTGCCCGCTGTATAAACATTTAATTTATTTTCAGTAAGCTCCGGCTTAGTTGGAGATGACACATAGCGATAACCTGCTCTTACGGAGAATTGAGGAGTTACTCGATATTCAGCTCCGATACTGAAAATATTTGTGGAACGGAAATAATCTTTGGCATCAAGGTTTGTTTCGTAATAGCTGTCGCTATCAAAATATCCGTCAGAATAGGGGTCTTTGAAATGTATCGCATGGGTAGGTTCCCATTCATAGTTGGCAGATACGATTAAGTTATTGCCGATGACTCCTGCTGCTGAAAAGATGAGATGCCAAGGAGTACGGAAGTTGAAATCGCTATATCCATCATATCCATTGTTGGTTGAAGCATATCCGGGGCGGATACCATTGTTGTAATCATAATTTACTTCTCCGTAGAAATATTGGTCGAGAGAATACCAAGTGGGAGTATGGAAGGCGAATCCGAGACGTAGTTCCTGAATAGGTTTGACAATAAATCCAAGTTTGTAGTTGAATCCGGAACCGCTTAAATTATAATAATTGTATAGATTCCAATTTGCACGAGTTTGCATTATCTGATCAGATGGATTTGATACCCAAGCATTATCAAGCGACTCTGCCCATCTTGTTTCGGAAGTGTAATTAATATCCATAATTCCAAATGTCATACCCCAACTGACTACGTTGCCGAAGTTACCACCGAATGATATGTTGTATTCATCTACACTCCCCTTTTCGGAAGTCACAAAATTACCGGAACCGGATGTTCCGTCACTCCATTGTCCTACCCAATCAGGGCGAGATTCATCACCTACAGGTGATATCAGATAGCTGTCATATCCGAGAATGGATATCCAGGGAATTGCACTGTTGGTGTAAGGATCATAAGCAGTGCCGGATTGTATGCCGGACAGAGATGGGCCATACATTTCAGTAACACCGGCAATGTAATTACTCAATGAGTTATGAAGAGTAGGAATGGTACCTTTATAAGCTCTATTAAAAGAAACAGCCTTGTTATATGTAAAACCGATGTTAATATTCGGGCAGGTTGTGGAGTTCATTCTGAAAGTAGCAACACCACCGATGTTATTCAATAAAAATTTTGTTTGGTCTTGAGAGGTGGAGCTTCCGAGTGATTTAGACGTTACATTCTGAATATCAAGATCAAGAGTAAATCCCAATTCAGAAGATCTATATACACCGATCCCTCCGGGGTTTTGTGACAATGTACTTAAATCACCGCCAAGGGCGCCAAAGGAGCCGGCCATAGACATAAAGCGAGCAGTCCCTTTGAGATCATTTTCTGCTATTTTATAACCATCGAAAGCACTTTGAGCCTTAAGAAGCCCCGGCATTAACAATAAAGAGGATGCAATAAGTAGTGATTTTTTCATAATTTAAATTTTAAATAATAATAAATTCACAATTATTAGTTGTGTGTGTGAAAGTGTAAAAGTTATTCCGATGTCTGTTATTATAACAGACATCGGAATAATATAGAGTCAGCGTCTGCCACCACCGGAGCGACCACCGCCGCCACCGAAACCGCCTCTTGAACCACCGAATCCGCCACTACCACCGCTTCTGTGGTTGCCGCCTGAATTGAAAGAACCGGAGCTGCGGTTGGTGCTGTTGTTTGAGTTGCGATAGTTATAGTTTCCTGAATTGCGATTTGTGGATCCGGATGTTGAATTTGTGGTAGTATTTCTATTACCTCTCGAGGTCCCTGTGGCTTTATAGTTGTTACGGGTTGTTCCGGATGAGGTGCCTACTCTTTTATTTCCACTTGTTCCGGTACGATTGTTCCCGGAGTTATAACGGATATTGCCGTAAGAAGAATTAGAAGTGCTGTTCATTCGGTGATTCCCGGATGTTGTGTAACCATATGAGGACATTCCACCATTTCTGTGATTTCCACCTGTTGAATATCCCGAGGAATATGAAGTGTGTGCAGCATTTTGTCCACGGTGTGTGGTGTTAGGGTTATAATTCCCATATCTGGAGTTGTGTGCCCATGAGCCGGTAGATCCTACCCTATTATTTCCATAAGGTCTGTAGTGATGAGCAGTCCAATGAGGATTATATCCCCATCCGTAGGAAGGATACCACCAACCACCGGGTCCCCATGACCAACCGTAAGATGGATACCAACCGATTGTAGGACCCCAAGCATCCCAATACCAAGGATTATTCCAAGCTATACTCCATCCCCAATTTCCATATCCCCAGTTCCATGACCATGAAGGTCCCCAATATGTAGAATAATAGGGAGCATATACATAGCTTCTAAAGTATGGCCCGAAATATGGTATCCCATTATTGTCAAGCTCAATGGTAACATTGCCGTAAGAATTATCGAGTACATCTGCAAGGATGTCTGCATTGTCTATGACAATAGTGGGATTGTAATATTTCTGAATTTGTTGGGTATATACGAAATCTTCACCATTTTCAGCGGATGTCCCTATAGTATCAACTGGCGAAAGATAATATTGACCGCGACGATTGTATTCATCAACATCCATACTTTGAAAATCAGCAATATAATTATTCGCTACTTTTTTCTTAGTATTGGATGATGTTTTGTCCTTCTTTGGATTGTAGTATATATCGTCATCATATTCAGATTGTCCGAAAGCTCCGGATATCCCGAAAAGCAAAGCTGGTATGAGCAATAAATAATTTTTCATGAGTGAGCAGAGTTATTTAGTTATCTATATTAATTATGACAATTTATATGCCAATTGGTTTAATTATGAATAATTAAAATTTTAAATATAGTTCATGACATAGTTGACGATAATGTGTTGTGGGAATTCCCGGTGATGATTCCAGTATCAGGATGTCTTCATCTATTTTGGCGTTTTTCCCCTTGACGCAAAGAAGCAGAGAACGTTTCGGAGCTTTGTTCGTATGCCCTTTCACAACAGTTCTTTTCATAAAATTAAATCCGACGGAAAAGGCATATTGCATAAATTGATTTTCCACTTCTCCATAAGGAAGTATTACAGCTAATTTACCACTCGGTTTAAGCAATTTGAAACTTTCTGCGGCAAGATCGGATAATGGAAGTGAGCTTTCATGTCTTGCTCTCAATCTTGTTGTATCCGGATTTTTCAATCCTGCCATAAAATATGGAGGATTGCTGATTATCAAATCAAATTTTGCCGATGGGGTGTCAAGGGAAAATTGTTGAAGTGAGGAATGAATGGCTTTGATTCTGTCACTCCAAGGCGAAGCATTAAAATTTCTTGTCGCTTCTGATATTGAATCATCATCAATGTCGACAGCTTCTATATTTGCATGAGTGAAAAATTGAGCGCATATAAGAGCAATGAGTCCGCAACCCGTTCCAATATCAAGGATATTTGTAATTGAATTAAAATCCGGTAGACCTGCCTTAGTCCATGCCGCAATTAGAACCCCATCAATACCAACAGGCATTGAACTTATCTCATGACGTACTTGGAACTGCTTGAAACGGAATATTCGCTCTTTCATATTACAAAAGTAGTGATAAATTGTGATTTAATCACTAACTTTGCAAAATATTTACTGAAAATAATGAAAACAGGTCTTTGGGAAATTATTTGTGTAGGTGCCGGTAGTTGTGTTGGCGGGATTTGTCGCTATCTATTAAGCAATGCAATACAATTATTTAGGTTGTCTGTTTTCCCGTGGGGAACATTTGCGGTGAATGTGCTTGGATGTCTAATAATTGGGATAATATATGGCCTTTTAGATAAAGGGGTTAATATGTCATCTGCATTAAAACTGTTTCTCACAGTAGGGTTTTGTGGAGGATTTACCACTTTTTCGACATTTATCAACGAGAACTATCTTCTTTTTTCCGGAAATTCAGGATGGACTGTCCCAATTTATTTGGCGTTAAGTGTTATATTGGGATTTTCAGCATTATACATGGGGTATTATATCACCCGTTAGTATAGTTCTCTGTATAAATAAGAAAATAGGATGTCAAAACGGAGATTCGAAATCTTTTAAATCAGGATGTTTCGTATCTTTGGGAGAAAGAATTATGTCGGATTCGGTTATACCCCAATCAATATTAAGGCCTTCAGAATCTATTGCTATGCCCCCTTCTGATTCGGGATGATAATAATTTGTGCATTTATATTCAAATACGGCTTCCGGGCTTATAACAGAAAATCCGTGGGCAAATCCTTCGGGAATCCAAAATTGCCGATGATTCTCAGCAGATAGTTTTACTGCCACATATTTCCCAAACGTCTTTGATCCCTTTCTTAAATCCAGCGCAACGTCAATTACTTCACCATAAGTGCATCTGACTAATTTACCTTGAGTGTAAGGCGGTTTCTGAAAATGAAGTCCTCTTACTACTCCATAAGTAGAGCGACTTTCATTGTCCTGCACAAAATATACATTAGCGACTTCAGTCCGAAATCTTCTTTCACTGAAAGTTTCGCAAAAATATCCTCTTGAGTCTTTGAATATTTTGGGTATTATTATTTTAAGTCCTTCAATTTCCGTATCAAATAGTTCCATCGGTGTGAGCTGCATAGTTATTAATGGCTTTACCATCTTCGGCCACTTTCAAAAGATATCTGCCATACTGATTATTTATCATATTTTCCGCAGTCTTCAATAATTGCTCTTTACTAATCCAACCATTACGAAAAGCAATACCTTCAAGACAAGCAATTTTCAGGCCTTGTCTCTTTTCGATTACTTCTACAAAAATAGATGCTTCGGCTAATGAATCATGAGTGCCGGTATCAAGCCAAGCAAAACCGCGTCCTAAAGGTTCTACCACTAAATCACCGCGGTTGAGATATACTTGATTGACTGTGGTAATTTCGAGTTCTCCTCTATCAGATGGTTTAATGTTTTGTGCAATTTTCACCACATCATTTGGATAAAAATACAGACCGGTCACAGCATAGTTGGATTTTGGTTTTTCCGGTTTCTCTTCAATGCTTATACATTTCCCTTCATGGTCAAAAGTAGCTACACCATATCTGCTTGGATCATCCACCCAATATCCGAATACAGTAGCCTTTCGGTCATCATTTAATCGGCTTACAGCTCTTGAAAGAATTTTATCGAAACCACTCCCGTGAAAAATATTATCACCAAGCACAAGACAAACATCGTCATTGCCGATGAAATCTTTTCCTATAATAAAAGCTTGGGCAAGTCCATCCGGAGAAGGTTGCTCTGCGTATGTCATTTTTACCCCGAATTCACTGCCGTCTGAGAGTAATCTCCTGAAAGATGGCAAATCTTCGGGTGTGGATATCAACAGGATATCTCTTATACCGGCTTGCATTAAGGTAGATAATGGATAATACACCATTGGTTTGTCATAAACAGGCAATAACTGTTTGCTGACACCTCTTGTGATTGGGTACAATCGAGTGCCGCTTCCTCCAGCCAGTATGATTCCTTTCATATAATGAGTTTAATTATCTCGTTAGTAATCATGAAATAGTGTCTTCAGTACAAAATTACAAAATTTAATTTATCTACACAAATTTATAGGATGATATTGTGTGGTATAAGATTAATTTATTACCTTTGCATAAACAGATTAGAATAAAATGGGAAAAAGAGAGTGGATATTTTTTGCCATAGCGGTATTATCATTCTGCTTGCTTGATATTCAGTCAATATGGCTTGGGGATGATTATGGATATTATTTTACAGATTCGTCAATCCATAAAGGAGATGGGACATTAATCACCAATCCAGCGCAAATATTTTCCACGCAGATGCAACACTGGATGAATTGTAATGGTAGATTCATAATTCATTCAATAGTTTCGTTTTTTGTATCCATAGCCGGACATACAGCATATGTGATTTGTAACTCACTTATGTTTGGAATATGTTTTATATTATTTTACAAATTGGTGCTTCCGGGGAGAAAAATGGAAGTATTACCCGGATTGTTTATGCTGATTCTTCTTTGGTTAATCATTCCGCGTCCGGGAATTACGATGCTTTCGCTTGCAAGTTATTCGATAAATTACCTCTGGACAGGTGTCGCAATTCTCTCCCTTATAAAATTTTTCGAAAACCTCAGTTATAAAAACAAATATCCTCGTAGTTGTCAATTTTGGTGTCCTGTAGCCGCTTTATTGATTGGGGCATTGCAGGAATCCTATTCACTGCCACTTTCTGCTGCTTTTCTTGTTATGTTATGTATAAACTATAAGAAATACAGCACTATTCAATTTGCAACGATTATATGTTTTTGGGTAGGAACTGCGATTGTTTCATTTGCACCCGGCAATGTATCACATGCTGAAATGGGTGGGGGGCTGTCAGTAACCTCACTTGTTGCCAAGAATACTGCCCTTGCAAAGGATGTCATGTTTTCACCTATTAATCTGCTTGCCATAATCCTAATTGTTATATCTCTAACGGCTAAAGAAAGATTTTCAGGATTTTTCAAGAACAATCTATTATTACTGACGGCAATATTAATGTCTCTCTTACTGGCTACTGTGAGTTATACGGCCATACGTCAACTATTTGCCCCATCATTATTCGCTGCAATCTTGATTGGGAAAATACTCTTTTCGATTCCGCTTCCTGAATTTAACTTGTCAATAAAAAGATTAATTGAAATCGGTCTGGGAATATGCTATACAGGACTTATCGCCGGAGCATTTATTATAAGAGAATATCCGGTTAAAGTGATGGATTCAGTTATCTTTCAAGTCCAATCGGGGAAAAGTATCATAACAATTCCGAACAACAATAATGAGGAATCGGAATTATTTAATTTCCTGTTTAACCGGTATAATGATGATCCTACTACAGGTCAAGATATTAAACTTCTTTTTGATCATTATACCAAACAAGGTCTTGGACGTATATATTCGCCGCATCATAGCAAGACGGCTGTCAATACATTTTTGCCAATCCAATCGGATTCCATTTATTCGTTATTGTCTAAGAGTGATACAACATATAGCGACGGAGAAATTACAACAAAACAAATAACCAAGTATTACAGAGGTGCTATAATACCGGCAAAAGATAATGGCAAACCAATATATAAAGTCTCTACCCGAGACGGAAAATTCACCTATGAACGTTTTTATCGTAATGGAAACCTTTATTACATCTTTCCAAATTATATAACAACACTGACAATATTAAAATGATTACGATTCCAATATCATACGGAAATGCGTCACAACGACAGATTTTACAGATAAGTGATTATATAAAAGATGGTAAACTTGTTATCCTTCCGACCGACACATTGTATGCAATCTGTTGTAATGCACTTGATTCAAAGGCAATTGATAAATTGTGTAAAATCAAGCAAATTAATCCGGAGAAAACAAATTTGTCGATTATATGTTGTGATATATCGCAAGCAGCAGAGTATGCACGCATAGACAATTCAGCATTTAAAGTGATACGCAATAACGCCCCCGGACCATTCACATTTTTGCTTAAGACAGCTTCTACGTTGCCCAAAGCTTTTAAAGGCAGAAAGACTGTAGGTGTTAGGATTCCGGATAATGACCTTATCAGAGAGGTTGTTAAAGCATGTGAAGCGCCATTGCTCTGTACGTCAGTGGAATTTGACGATGATGATTATGCCGTATCTCCAAGTTTGATTGCAGAAAACTATGAGGGACGGGTAGATGTTATAATAGAAGGGACTGATGGTGGGACGGTACCCTCCACTATAGTGGATTTGAGAGAGCACACTCCCGAAATACTCAGGGAGGGAAAGGGAGAGCTGATTTAATAAATTAAATAAAATATTAATAAGAGAGCTTGCAACATACGGATTAATTGATTAATTTTGCACAATAAAAATAACCCGATTTATTAATAATATAAAAATATGTCAAAAGTAACCGTAGTCGGTGCAGGAAACGTAGGTGCAACTGCAGCAAATGTAATTGCCATCCGCGAAGTAGCCGACGAAGTCGTAATGATCGACATCAAAGAAGGTGTATCTGAAGGTAAGGCAATGGATATGATGCAGACAGCCAATCTTCTTGATATGAATACATGCATCAAGGGTGTAACCAATGATTATTCAGCAACTGCCAATTCTGACGTTGTGGTAATCACTTCCGGAATTCCCCGTAAACCGGGAATGACTCGTGAAGAGCTTATAGGTGTAAATGCCGGTATTGTAAAACAAGTGACTGAGTCTGTACTTTCACATTCACCCAATGCGGTAATAGTATGTGTATCCAATCCGATGGATACAATGACTTATCTCATACATAAAATAGCAGGGATACCTCGCAATCGCATAATCGGTATGGGTGGTGCCCTTGACTCATCACGTTTCAAGTATTATTTGAGCAAAGCGCTTAACGCCAATCCCAATGAAGTGGAAGGATTTGTAATCGGTGGTCATGGTGATACTACCATGATTCCTATGAAACGTTTTGCTACTCTTCGTGGAATTCCCGTATGCAATTGGCTTGATGAAGAGACAATTGGCAAGGTTGTAGCCGACACAATGGTAGGTGGTGCTACTTTAACCAAGCTTCTCGGCACATCTGCATGGTATGCTCCCGGTGCTGCAACAGCAGAAGTAGTGGAAGCAGTTATTCACGACCAGAAAGCAATTATCCCATGTTCTGCACTTCTTGAAGGCGAGTATGGCCAGAAAGACATCTGTATTGGTGTTCCCTGTATACTCGGTAAAGGTGGCATCGAGAAGATTATCGAACTCCCTCTGAATGATGAGGAGAAAGATCTTTTTGCCAAGAGTGCAGAAGCCGTACGCAAAACAAATGCAGCTCTTCCTTGCTGAGTTTAGCTAACGTATAAAGATTAAAATGGAGATATACACAATCTAAAGGTGTCTATCTCCTATTTTTTATCTTCCTTCAAATGATGTTTAGAGGTTGTTAAAAATTTTACTAATTTTGCATTATAGAAATATATGTAAGACTAATAATGAACGATATACAATTTTTTGCAGAATGGGAAAAATGTGGTGCAATTTTGATGGCACTTCCAAATTTGGATACTGATTGGGACTATATCCTTAAAGACGCCGTAGATCAGTATAACCGAATAATTAATACATTTATTGATGCCGGAGAAACGATTATTTTACTTGTTAAGTCAAAGATAGAGGCTGAAGATATTCTTGACAATGCGACATCTCCCAATTTGCATATTGTAGAAATTCCGTTTAATGATACGTGGACGCGAGATTATGGACCAATTTCAGTGTTAAGACACGGAAAATTTCGTGCACTTGATTTCGGATTCAACGCTTGGGGGTTGAAATTTGCATCAGACAAAGATAATCTTGTGAATCTTTCATTAACCGATTCTTTGATATTAAATCCTTCATCATATCGTAATCACAGGGATTTTATACTTGAAGGAGGTTCCATTGATACAGATGGTTGTGGAACTATTTTGACTACGACAAAATGTTTGTGTTCATTAAATCGTAACGGTGGTCTGACCAAAAGTCAAGCAAATGAATATTTACAACGATATCTTGGCGCAGATCATGTTCTATGGCTTGATTATGGAGCATTAGTCGGCGATGATACTGACTCACATATTGATACATTGGCAAGGATGTGTCCTGACAATACAATATTGTTTACGGGATGTCGCGATGAAAATGATGAACACTTTGAGGAGTTGTTGAGGATGCGTGCCCAACTTACCCTTTTTCGTAACAAAGAGGGGAATCCATATAATCTTATAGAGCTTCCTCTACCCCACCCTATTTTTGATAATGAAGGGAATCGTCTTCCTGCCACATATGCCAATTATCTTGTTACTCAAAGGAATTTGTATATGCCCGTGTATGGACAATCGGATCAAGACTATTTGGCATGTCAGACAGTAAAAATTGCATTTCCTAATCATAAGATTATCCCGATTGATTGTACAACATTGCTCTATCAACATGGGTCACTACACTGTTCCACAATGCAACTTCCAGACGAAATTCTTATAAAATAGGACAGTAATGCAATATTTTAAATCTATAATCCTTTGCACTGATTCCAATTCCGGTTACATTAGCGTAATGATCAAGCAATGATAAATAAGAATGTATTAAAATTCTCATAAATATTTGAAGATTGGGGTCAAAATCAAAAAAAATGAAACTAATATTGCGTTGATAAATCTTTTTTTGTAAATTTGCGTTTTAAAGGGTGTAGTTTTTTATATTTTTCCCATTTATAGATTTATACAATTAGCAGTTTTTTTATTACCCAAATGAAAAGAGAAATAATATTGTGTGCTGCAGGAATGGTAGCAATATTACCCGCAATATCCAAAGATCGGGTGACACATAATCCCAATGCTACAAACGAAGAGACAATTCTTCATGTATGGAGTTGGAATTTTCCCGCAATAGCAAAGAATATGAAGCAGATAGCCGATGCGGGATTTACAATGATACAGACTTCTCCAGTGCAGGCATGTTTCAACCCTGAAGGTGGTAGCAAGAAACTTTTTGATGAAACGGGTAAAGAGGGTTTTTGGTATTACTATTATCAGCCTACAGATTGGAAGATAGGAAATCAGATAGTAGGAAGCCGTGATGAAATGAAAGCCATGATGGATTCGGCAGCCAGATATAATATAAATGTTATAGTGGATGTTTTGCCTAATCATACAGCCTTTGACATTGATGCCGTATCTGACGATTTTTATAAAGCTGTCGGAGGAAGGGATAAAATGTTCCATACAGACGGTTTAAATCCTATAAGGGATTATAACGACAGATATCAATGCACACTTGAAGCATCCGGTGCATTACCAGATGTAAATACAGAAAATCCTGATTTCCAAAAGTATTACATGGAATATGTCAATGATCTTCTTTCACTTGGTGTGAAAGGGTTCAGATATGATACAGCCAAGCACATTGGAGTCCATTCAGATCCGGTAGATAAGGAAGCCGGTGTAGTGGAAAATGATTTTTGGGATGTTGCTACCGGTCGTAAATCTGTAAAAGGAGTAAAACTTGCAGTTCCATATGATGAACTTTTCGTGTATGGCGAGATTCTGCAGGATAAGAATGTGCCGGAAGCTGAATATGCCGATTATATGGGACAGACTGCATCAAGTTATGGACACGTTCTTCGGGAAGTGCTTGAGAAAAGGAGTGCAAAAGGGGTCGATTTGAAGAGTTGGTATCATAGTGCTGCTCCGGAATATTTAACAACCTGGGTAGAATCACATGACACTTATTGCAACGCACATGAGTCTGCCTCTTTGACTGATAATCAGATTAGGACAGGATGGGTGTTTTTGACAGCAAGACAAAATGGTGTTCCTCTATTCTTCAGCAGACCCGCGGGAAGCAGTCCCGGAAATGTATGGGGCGACAATATAATGGGAGCGGCAGGTAATGACTCCTATTTCCATCCTGAGGTGGTGGCAGTCAATAATTTCAGAACTGCAATGAAGGGGCAAAAAGAAGATATTCAAGTGTCTGATGATGGGACTGTGTTACTTGTAAACCGTGGTAATAGAGGGGCTGCCCTCGTGAATATTTCTACTCATGCAGCTAAAGTAGATTTGCCAACCGGACTGCCCAATGGTACTTACCGAGATGTGGTCTATGGGAAGGAGTTCAAGGTAAAGAAAGGTCATCTTTATGGGTATCTGGCACCTGAACGGACTTATATTCTTGAAAAGAAATAATAGTTAAACAAAGCCTTGCCTAAAATCAGCAAGGCTTTTTTCATTAATAGAATTATGTGTGAATATAAGGAAATATCATTTGTAAAAATGGAAGGAGCCGGAAATGACTATATTTATGTAATGGAGGCAGATGTTATGGGCATTTCTTTGTCGGATCTCTCCATAAAAGTAAGTAATCGACATTTCGGAATTGGAGCCGACGGTCTTGTCGTCATTGGAAAAAGTAATAAGGCGGATTTCAGTATGAGAATTTTTAATGCAGATGGTTCGGAGGCTCAAATGTGTGGTAATGCAAGTAGATGCGTTGGCAAGTATGTATATGAGCATGGAATGACAAAACAAGATAAAATCACTCTTGAGACAAAGGCCGGTATAAAGACTATATTTTTAAATTTAGATAATAACAGAGTCGTAAATGTGACGGTAGATATGTTGTCCCCTATATTGATTCCTGAGCAAATACCGGTTATTGCCGAATTGAAAGAGGATAATATTATCCGTACGACGTGTGAGGCTGATGGTAAGGTGTTTAAGATGACCTGTGTAGGAATGGGTAATCCTCATGGGGTAATTTTTGTGAACGAAATAGAGGATTCAGATGTTATTAAAAGGGGCAAATTGTTGGAATGTGCACCTCAATGGCCGGAAAAGACAAATATTGAATTTGTGAGAGTGATAGATTCAAGCAATATTGAGATGCGAGTGTGGGAACGAGGTTCCGGAGAGACATTGGCTTGTGGCACGGGTAGTTGTGCATCGGTAGTAGCATGTGTGCTCGAGGGTAAAACCGATAGAGAGGTGAACGTACACCTAAGAGGAGGGATATTGAAAATAAAGTGGGACGAGATGTCCGACCATATTTATATGACAGGACCGGCACAAACGATTTGTACCGGAATTTATTATTATTATTCCTGATTGCGCATACTTAGATTTGCTATCAGTATATATCATAGGTAGAATGTTTTTATAAGGTAGAAAATGATTAAATTAAATGACAATTTTCAGAATCTTCAGGGGAGTTATTTGTTCTCTGAGATTAGAAAAAGAGTAAAAGAGTACACTTCGGCTCATCCGGATAAGAAATTGATTCGTATGGATATAGGAGACGTCTCTCTCCCTCTTCCGAAAGTGTGTATAAATGCAATGCTTGAAGGAGTTTCGAATCTTTCGAAGAAGGAGACGTTTAAAGGATACGGACCGGAGAAAGGGTATGAATTCCTGCGCGAATCAATAAGGAAATGGGATTATGAACGCAGAGGAATTGACATTGATAAAGATGAAATATTCATAAGCGACGGTGCGAAGTGTGATCTCGGTAATCTTGGCGAAATCTTATCTTCGAAAAGTAAAATACTTGTTTCAGACCCGGGGTATCCGGTATATAAAGATGATGCAGTGATGGATGGTCGCCCTCTTGAACTTCTTGGTCTTGATGCTGAACATGGTTTTAAGCCGATTATTCCCACTTCATGTCCGGATGTGATATTACTTTGTTTCCCCAACAATCCGACAGGTGTAGTTCTAAGTAAGGATGAACTACAGAAATGGGTGGATTATGCAAGAGCAAACAATGTGCTCATTATATATGATTCTGCATATGAACGATATATTACATCAGCGGATATTCCTCACAGCATTTATGAATGTGAAGATGCCAAGGAAGTGGCAATAGAGGTAAGAAGTTTCTCGAAGACAGCAGGTTTTACCGGACTGCGTTGCGGATACACCGTAGTGCCATATTCCCTAAAGGGATGTTTTTCAGATGGAAAAGAATCGACTCTTCATTCACTATGGTCGAGAAGACAAAGCACTAAATTTAATGGAGCTTCGTATATACCTCAGATAGCAGCCAATGCGATTTATTCAGAGGAGGGAGATAAGGAAGTGATGACAAATGTGGATTACTACATGAGAAATGCGGCCATAATACGTGATACGCTCACAGAGTGTGGTCTTGAATGTTTTGGTGGTATGAATGCACCATATGTTTGGTGTCATGTTCCTGAAGGATTTAATTCCCAATCATTCTTTGATTATATTCTTGACAAGGGTTCAATTAGCACAACACCGGGTGTTGGGTTCGGGCCTCATGGAGAAGGGTATATTCGATTCACGGCTTTCAATACTTATGAAAATACGATAGAAGCTATGGATCGCATAAAGAAGTTATATAAAAACGGAACATTATAATTAATTTACAGATTAAAAATAACATCATCATATATGTCAACACTCAGATTCAAAAGTGTGGAAGAAGCTTCCGGAAGAAAACCTGTAGTTGTGAAACTTCCGGAAGATAGAGTAGAAAAATATTATGGCAAATTGGTGTTCAACCGGCAGAAAATGTTTGAATATTTACCCAGTGCTGTATATAGCGAACTTGCAGACGCTATAGATAACAAACGCCCGCTGAAAAGAGAGATTGCTGATGCCGTAGCTGACGGAATGAAACGTTGGGCCATAGAAAATGGGGCAAGGCATTATACACACTGGTTTCATCCGCTCACTGACCGAACTGCCGAAAAACATGATTCATTCATAGAACATGATGGTAAAGGTGGTGTAATTGAGAAATTTTCCGGGAAATTACTGGTGCAACAGGAACCGGATGCCTCTTCATTCCCCAATGGAGGATTGCGTAACACATTCGAAGCTCGCGGATATTCAGCATGGGATATATCATCTCCGGCCTTTATTATAGATAATACACTTTGTATACCCACCATTTTCATTTCATATACGGGTGAAAGTCTTGACTATAAGACACCTTTATTAAGAGCACTCAACAGTGTCGACAAAGCCGCTACTCGTGTGGCTCGCTTCTTCGATTCCAAAGTGAATCATGTTAATTCCTATCTTGGATGGGAACAGGAATATTTCCTCGTAGACGAAGCGTTATTTGCGGCTCGACCGGATTTGATGCTGACCGGTAGAACCCTTATGGGACATGAAAGTGCCAAAAACCAACAACTTGAAGATCATTATTTTGGCAGTATTCCTAAAAGAGTAGAAGCATTCATGCTCGAACTTGAATATGAGGCTCATAAATTAGGTATTCCTGTGAAAACGCGTCATAATGAGGTGGCTCCCAACCAATTCGAGTTCGCTCCTGTTTATGAGGAGACCAATCTCGCCAATGATCATAATCTTCTGATAATGTCTGTGATGACAGAAGTGGCACGTCGTCATAATTTCAGAGTTTTACTTCATGAAAAACCGTTTGATGGAGTCAACGGATCAGGCAAACATAATAATTGGTCGCTTGGTACAGACACCGGAGTACTTCTTTTCTCACCCGGGAAAACTAAAGTTCAGAATCTGCAGTTCATCACCTTTGTTGCAAATGTGATGGCGGCCGTTCATAAACATAATGCTCTTCTAAAAGCTTCAATTATGTCAGCTACCAATGCTCACCGCCTTGGGGCTAATGAGGCACCTCCGGCTATTATCTCAATGTTCCTTGGCCAACAACTTACAAAAATCTTTGAAAAGATAGAAGCTGACCAGAATGCTGCAATAGATTTTTCGAAGAATGAAGAAATGGATGTAAATGTTGCTCAAATTCCGGAGATAATGCTTGATAATACCGATCGCAACAGAACAAGTCCTTTTGCGTTCACAGGAAATAGGTTTGAATTTAGAGCAGTAGGTTCAACAGCTAATTGCGCTTCAGCAATGATTGCACTTAATGCAGCAGTAGCTGATCAGCTTAATGATTTTGCAGATAAAATCAACAATCGTCTTAAAGCCGGTGAAAATCTCAATAAGGCAATATTTAGTGAGGTAAGAGAACTTTTAATAAAAAGTAAAGCAATCAGATTTGATGGTAACGGATATAGCGAAGAATGGCAAAAAGAGGCAAAACGCAGAGGCCTTGATATTGAGAACAGTGCTCCGTTGATGTTTGACGCGTACCTTTCCGAGAACAGCGTGGAGATGTTTAAGCGCACCGGTGTTTTATCTGCTGTTGAGCTTGAAGCCAGAAATGAGGTAAAATGGGAAATGTACACTAAAAAAATACAAATTGAAGCCCGAGTTCTTGGCGATTTAGCCATAAATCATATCATCCCGGCGGCCACACGTTATCAAAGCTTGTTGTTGGACAATGTGTTTAAAATAAAACAACTCTTTTCTGAAGATAAAGCTGAAAAGATCTCTGAACAAGATATGACCGGAATTGAGGATATTTCAAACCATATCAGTTGTATCAGAACATTAGTGTCCGAACTTGTCAAAGCTCGCCGTGTTGCAAACAAGATAGAGAGTGAACGTAATAAGGCGATTGCTTATCATGACTCCGTTTGTCCGCTAATGGAAAAAATAAGAGTTCATATTGACAAGCTTGAACTTATGGTTGACAACGAGATTTGGCCACTTCCCAAATACCGAGAATTATTGTTCATTCGTTAAGAAGATAACGTTAATCAAAAAAAGCAGACCCAAATGGCCTGCTTTTTTGATATCAATCCCAAGATAATTGAAAATTATCTATTGAGATTTTATACTGAAATCCGAATATTTCATCATGATTTTTAAATAGTATTTATTGTTTTTCGATAAACTCTTGCTTAACTAATATATTTTTTGTAATTTTGCATTATGAAAAGTAGTGTTGTATAAAAAATCATTAAACTTAATAAGTCTAATATCAAACAAATATCATTATACCATCGGATTAGTCCGAATGAATAACCAGATAATAAATCTTTGTATCTTAACCAAAAACTACAATTACTAAAATCTAAATAAATATCACAATGGTAAAGAGAATCCTTACATTGGCCTGCGTTTTATTGTCGCTGGTCGGAATGAGGGCTCAGGAATTCCAACAACAATGGACTCCGCTTCCTCTTAATTCTCAAGTGAAACATGGTGTACTCCGCAATGGACTCACCTATTATATCCTTCACAATGAAGAACCTAAAGAAAGAGCTAATTTCTACATTGCTCAAAAGGTAGGGTCATCACTTGAGACACCTGAACAACTTGGACTTGCCCATTTCCTTGAGCACATGGCATTTAATGGCACCTCGCATTATCCCGGAAAAACAATGTTAAATTACCTGCAAGAGAAAGGCATACGTTTTGGTGCAGATATCAATGCATACACTGCTTTTGATCAGACAGTCTATAACATTAATAATGTTCCTACTACTGATAAGGCTCTTATGGATTCTGTACTTCTGATACTTCACGATTGGAGTGGTTCTATTCTTCTTGAAGAGTCAGAAATAAATGCGGAGCGTGGTGTGATTCAAGAAGAATGGCGTACACGAAACAACGCTGAGACTCGCATGTTTACCTCCATCTTACCCCAAATTTTCCAAGAATATCAGTATCAGCAGATGCCAATCGGAAAGATGGAGATCGTAATGAATTTTGATCCCGAAGTGCTTCGTGCATACTATAAAAAATGGTATCGTCCGGATCAACAAGGTATAGTGATTGTTGGTGATTTCGATGCAGCGGAGATGGAAAAGAAGGTTATCGAAATGTTCTCTCCAATCGTGATGCCGGATAACGCTACAGAACGTGTTTATCCCTCAATCAGTAACAATAAAGAGCCGATTTACGCTACGTTTACTGACCCTGAGCTTCAGAATGCACAGGCCACTATTTCTTTCAAATACGATAAAATTCCGACAGAATTCAGAAATACATTAGAGGCCTATTTGCAGGAGAATGTGCTTCAACAGATTATGTCACAGATGATTACCATTCGTTTGAATGAATATGGAATGAAGCCGGAATGTAAATATGCTCAAGCAGGATGTTATTTTTCCGATTTCTATGTTGCCAAGACGAAAGGAGCCTTCAACGTAGTTGTGATCGGAAAAGATAATATTGACGAAGCTACCCAAGATGCGCTTGCAGTAGTAACTCGCGCATGTAAAACCGGATTTACAGATGGTGAGCTTTCACGTGCAAAGGATATGATGATATCTATGTATGAAAAAGCTTTCAATGAGCGCAATAAAACAAATAATGATGACAGAGCGCAGGAGCTTATCAACACCTTCCTTGATAATGACGCAACTCCCGGAATTGAAGTGGAATTTGAACTTATTAAACAAATTCTCCCAATGCTTCCCGTTCAGCAATTTAATGAATTTGCCGCTACCCTACTGACACCTGAGAATCAGGTAATGGTCGTTTCTCAACCTAAGACAGAGACATCAGTTCTTCCTTCCAAAGAGGATTATGTAGGCCATGTAGAAAATATCCTCAACGCTGAATATGAAGCAGTAAAAGATGAAGCCCTTACCAAACCACTTATCGACAAAATGCGTAAACCGGGCAAAGTGAAGAGTGCTGTTGCCAACGAAGAGTTGGGAACAACAGAGATGACCCTCAGCAATGGAGCAAAGGTGATAGTTAAACCCACAGATTTTGCTTCAGACGAAATAATACTTACAGCATATCGTGAAGGTGGCAAAAGATCCTACCCTGTTTCTCAAGCAGCTAATCTTAAGCTGATAGGATCTGCATTTGATTTCTCTACTCTTGGGAATTATAACGTGATTGACATGCAGAGATTCTTGGCCGGGAAGAAAGTTTCTCTTGGATTTGATGTAGCCAATTATACTACACTTTTCAATGGAAAAACTACTGTAAAAGACCTTGAAACTCTGTTAAGCTTAATATATGCTTCATTTACCGCTGTCGGATCGGATGAAGAAACATATAACGCTCAGATAGCTGCAGTACGTCCCTCAATCGCCAATGCCGATAAAAATCCGGCAAAGATTTTTCAAGACAAACGTATTGCAGTCACCTACAATAATAATCCGATGATGACGAATATGAATGTTGCCACTCTTGATGAGGCTTCGTATCCGGAGATGCTTAACATGATTAAGGAGGCTACTAAAAATGCAGCTGATTATACATTTATCTTTACCGGTAATGTTGATGCGGAAACACTTCGTCCGATGCTTGAAAAATATATAGCATCGCTTCCCGGCAAAAAAGCATCCAAGGTTAACACTATAACAACTCTTAATCAAGTGCAAGGTCAAGTAATTGATGAGTGGAAACAACCGATGGAGACACCGGGTACTACAGTATTCGATATCTATAGTGACACCAACCTTGCGTATACAATTGAGAATATCGTAAAACTCGACATATTAGGTGATATTCTTGGAAATATTTATACAAATACCCTTCGTGAAGAGGAAGGTGGAACCTATGGTGCAGACGTAGTGGGAATAATGAATCCCAACACAGGCACATGGAATATCCTTTATTCCTTCCAGACAAATAAGGATCAGCAGGCTTCCCTTATAGCAAGAGCAGATAAGGAGCTTATGAATCTCTTGGCAAATGGTGCGAACGCAGAAGATTTCAATAAAGTTCGTGAGGCAGCACTGAAGCAGTTTGAAATTAATTCTCGCAAAAACTCATATTGGGACAACAACCTTATGACCTATGCCCGTGGATGGAATACAATTTCCAATCATCGTGCTGCAATTGAAAATCTTACACTTGAAGATTTCAATGCTTTCATGAAAACTTTGTATAATGGGAAAAACCGTATTCAAGTTATCATGGAAGGTGTGGCAAAATAATTCGTTATTATTATAAAAATTGGATATGCAATTGCCGAAAGGTGATTTGCCTATCCAATTTTTAATTATAACATTAAATAGCTAATACCTGAAATAAACTCTTATTATCCACATCAATGAAAAGAATATTAATAAGCTCAATTACAGCACTTTCGCTTATGACAACAATTATAGCTTCCGCTGATGGAGCTCACAAGAATCCGCTTCTTGAGCCTTCAAAAGCTCCTTTTGGTGCAGTTCCGTTTGATAAGATTACTCCGGCTGACTATGAAGAAGCTGTCTTGGAAGGAATAAAGCAGCAAAATAAGGAAATAGAGGCAATTGTCAATAATAAAAAAACACCCAATTTTCAAAATACAATTGCTGCCCTTGACCGCAGTGGCTCACTGCTTACTTCTGCTGTCCTTGCACTTGGAAACGTAGAACATGCCACCGGTGATACTGTGATGATGAATCTTATGGCAAAGCTCACACCGGTCATGTCAGAACAAGAAACAAGTATAATACTGAACCAAAAACTCTTTAATCGCATTAAAAAAGTATATGAGAATAGAACTAAAGAGAAAAACCTCACACCTGAACAACTGCGACTAATCGAGGAGACATACCGTAATTTTGCACAAAATGGTGCAAATCTTCAAGGTGACGACAGAGAACAATTTGCTGAATTAAACAAAAAATTATCAGATTTGACTCTTAAATTCACTCAGAATGTCACCAACGACATGAAGAGCCCGGACAGAACTGTATGGGTGACAATTGATAAATTGAATGGTTTCCCTGAAAGTATCATTGCAGCAGCTCGTGCTGATGCTGCTGAAGCTCTCAAAGAACAAGGGAAGGAGGATGATGGTTCATTGTATATGTTCTCCGTTAATCTTCCCAGCTATACACCTTGGTTGAAATATCAATCAGACCGCAATTTGCGGAAAGATTTGTATATAAAATACAATACACGAGGTCAGAGTGCTGAGTTTAATAATGAACCGCTGGTGCGTGAAATAGCAAATACACGTTTGGAACTTGCCAAGCTTTTCGGGAAGAAAAATTATGCTGAATTTGCATTGCAAGGCACTATGGCAGGTACTCCTGAGAATGTATATGAGATGCTCAATAATCTTAATACAAGTTATACTTCCGCAATGCGACGCGAACTAAAAGAAGTGGAAGACTATGCACGTCAGCAGCTCAATGATTCAACCTTTAATTTGGAGGCATGGGATTATACATTCTGGAGCGATAAACTCAAAAATGACAGGTATGCCTTCAACGAAGAGGACATGAAACCATATTTTGAGTTAAACAATACAATTGATGGTGTATTTGGCTTGGCAACAAAGCTCTATGGATATACATTCAAGGAGAATAAAGATATTCCCGGCTACCACCCGGATGTACGTGCATACGAGGTATATGATAAAGACGGGAAAATATTGGGTCTTTTCTATTGTGATTTCTTCAATCGCCCCGGGAAAACAGCCGGAGCTTGGATGACAGAATATCGTACAGAGACAAAGGATGACAAAGGGAATCGCACTATTCCCATTATATCAATAGTTTGTAACTTTGCAAAGCCGGTAGGTGGTGATCCCGTACTTCTTACCCCATACGAAGTAGAGACATTCTTACATGAGTTCGGGCATTCTCTTCATGGTCTTTCTTCACAAGCCACTTACGCAAGTCTTTCCGGCACAAATGTCTATCATGATTTTGTGGAATTGTTCTCACAGTTTAACGAGAACTACATGAAAGAGAAAGAATTCCTTGACAGTTTTGCACGTCATTACGAATCAGGTGAAGCAATACCACAGGAGCTTATAGATCGCTTTGTAAAGGCATCACAATTCGGAGCTGCATATGCCTGTATGCGTCAGCTTGGTTTCGGATATGTAGATATGGCTTATCACACTATCACTGAACCTCTGCCCGACAATGCGTCAGTTGAAGCTTTTGAGGCTGTTTCCATCGAGCCTGTAAGAGTGTTCCGTCATCTTCCGGGTACAAACTTCTCCACCAGCTTTTCACATGTATTCTCCGGAGGGTACGCAGCCGGATATTACGGATATAAGTGGTCGGAAGAACTCGAAGCAGATGCCTTTGAAGCCTTTAAAGAGAATGGGATTTTTGATCCTGTAACAGCAGGCAAATTCCATAAGATGCTTGAAAGCGGTGGAACAGTTGATCCGATGGCACTTTACATTGAATTCCGTGGCAAGAAACCGACCCCCGAGGCTTTGATGCGGCGAGACGGAATCATTAAATAATATCCAATAACGCATAAGAATTATATTATAATTTTGCATTTTAAAGAGAACCCTTCATTGTATGTTGGGTTCTCTTAATATATTGTAAAAATTGTCAGCGGACAATAAAGAAGGGAAATAATTTCAAATTCTGTCTTTAATTTTTAAACTGATGTTTGGAAAAGCGGAATAATTGTGCTAATTTTGTAGTGTTAATAATTCTCTCCACAATGAAGCAAAAAGTGTATTTATGGATACATTCAACATGCAGGGACTTGGAGTCGCATTGGTGACTCCGTTTAAGTCAGATAAGTCAATTGATTATGAAGCTCTCGGTAAGCTGATTGAATTTCAGATTGAATCCAAGGTGGATTATTTTGTTGTGCTTGGCACGACTGGAGAGACACCAACTTTAAATGCTAAGGAGAAACAGGAGATAAAGGATTTCATACGGAGAATTGTTGCCGGAAGAGTGCCATTGGTACTTGGTTGTGGCGGCAACAATACCATGGCGGTTGTTGAGGAATTGAAACATGGAGATTTTGAGGGATTCAGCGCAATCCTTTCAGTAGTCCCAAGCTATAACAAACCATCTCAGGAAGGGATATATCAGCATTATATGGCGATAGCAGAAGCCTCTCCTCTTCCGGTGATTCTGTATAATGTTCCGGGAAGAACCGGTGTCAATATGAGCTCTGACACAACACTAAGACTTGCTTGTGATTCGAATAAAATAATCGGGGTTAAAGAGGCCTCGGGTAATTTCACACAGATAGAGGAGATTATTAAGTTCAAACCCAAGAATTTTAAAGTGGTTAGCGGTGATGATGGTATTACATATCCACTTATGGCGATGGGGGCGGTAGGAGTAATCTCAGTAATAGGGAACGCTTTTCCGAAGGAGTTTGGAACAATGGTGAGATTGTGCCTTGAAGGTGAGCATGAAAAAGCTCTCGAAATTCATTTCTCATTCACTGAATTGTTTAAATTGTTGTTTGTAGACGGGAATCCTGCAGGCGTGAAATGTACCCTTAACGCATTGGGTATGATTGAAAATGAGCTTCGTTTGCCATTGGTTCCGACGCGCGTTTCTACAAATGAGAAAATCCATAATATTCTTCAAAAGATAAGATTGTAATCATCCAATCCATTAAATAAATACTATTAATCCTTCCTTTTCGATTTTTCGGCAGAGTAAAGTGTATGATAGATAGAGCTACAGTAGAAAGGATAAAAGCTGCTGCCGACATCGTAGAGGTAGTGAGTGATTATGTGCACCTTACACGGAGGGGTGCAAATTTCATGGGATTGTGCCCATTCCATAATGAGAGAACACCATCATTCTCTGTTAATCGTCGAAAAAATTTTTGTTACTGTTTTTCATGCCATAAAGGAGGTTCTCCGGTCAATTTCATTATGGAGAAGGAGGGGATCAGCTATCATGATGCTTTGCTTCAATTGGCCGACAAATATGGTATAAAAGTAGAGGAACGAGAGCTTTCGGACGAAGAGCGAGCTGCCCAGAGTCAGCGAGAGGCTATGCTGGTAGTCAACGAATGGGCAATGCGACTATTTGAAAAGAATCTCCATGAAAGTGAAGAAGGAAGAAACATAGGATTAGAGTATTTTTATCAACGAGGAGTCACTGATGAATCCATAAAGGAGTTTCATCTTGGGTACTCGCTTGACAAATCCACGGCATTAATCGATGAGGCTCGTAAGGCTGGATATGATTTGAATGTATTGAAGAGCGTCGGTCTGATTGGCGAAAGCCGGGAGGGTAGATTATACGATAGATTTCGCGGACGGGTGATTTATCCGATAATGAATTCTGCCGGGAAGACTATAGCTTTTGGTGGAAGGGATTTGAAAGGCGGCCCTGCGAAATATATTAACTCGCCTGAATCGGAACTCTATAAGAAGAGTAATGAGCTTTATGGTATCTATCAAGCAAAGAACAGTATTGGTAGAGATGAGACTTGCTTTCTTGTGGAAGGATACATGGATGTCATAGGAATGTGGCAATCCGGATTACAAAATACCATCGCTTCATCCGGAACTGCTTTGACCAATGGACAGATTGCCCTTATACACCGGTTTGCAAAAAATGTAGTATTGATATATGATGGTGACAATGCAGGTATAAAGGCAGCATTACGAGGTATTGATATGCTATTATCGCATAGTCTTAATCTGAAAATCCTTCTGTTGCCGGATGGTGATGATCCTGATTCATTTGCACGTAAACATACACCGGAGGAGTTTCGTGACTATGTCAATAAAAATGCTGTGGATGTAATTCGATTCAAAACTGAGGTTTTGATGAAGGATGCTTCTAATGATCCTATAAAGCGCAGTGAGGCGATACACAGTATAGTTCAAAGCATAGCAAATATTCCTGATAAAATAAAAAGAGTCACATATATACAACAATGTGCCGATGCGCTTAATGTCCCGGAAAAGATAATTCTTGCCGAAGCCGAAAAAGCACGAATCAAAGTGCTGGATAATTGGAAAAAAGAGAAAGAGAAGGAGAATCTTGAAAGGGAATTTGAATCGCAGGATAAAAGGTATTCGGAAAAGATAACTCCATCATTATCAACAAATGAAATGTCCGAGCAAAGGTCGTCTGTTGTCATACCTCAAAGGACTCAAGCATCAGAAAAGTCAGATTCAAATGCACCATTTGAAAGGGAAATAATCCGATATTGTATAAAATATGGTATGGCAGTTATTTTTCGTTCAGCCGATGAAAATGGTAATGAGAGAGATTTGACTGTGATGGATTATCTTTATGATGAGTTAGAATATGACAATATTCGGTTTACTGTACCTGAATATGCTAATATATTTGAGAAAATTTGTCAGATGCAAAATCAGTATTTTCAGGATTTGAAAAAATGCATTGACGAATCTTCTAAGGTTATAGAAAATATGCGTAGGGAGGGTTATGATGAAATTGCATCAAAAAATCTTTCCACCACCAAAATAGAAGTTGAGGAATCTCACCTTGAGGAGCGATTGACACTTAAATACCATGAACTTATTGATGATTTTATTATAGATTATCCAGGTAGACATCTTGCAAGTCATGAGGATGACAAGGTAAGAAGAACAGCTACGGAATTACTGACTGAAAAGGTTATTCTTTCGAAGCGATTTAGAATGATGGGTTGTAACGGAACTGAATATCAACGAATTTCAGATCTTGTTCCCAGAGCCCTTGCCGAATGGAAAGATGGTATTCTTCATAATCGTTTGATTGATATTAATGAGCAAATGCGTCAAGCTGTGGAAACGGGAGATACCAATCTTATATCAGAGCTTCAATCAAAAGCATTTTCCATCATGCAATCACGCAGGGAGGCGGCCAAGTTCATCGGAGATAGAATAATCTCCACAAAACGATAATATTACAATAAATTGCATTATAATCCACATGCAGCCAATAATAGAAATAGATAGTCTGACAAAGTATTTTGGCAACACACATGCTCTTGATAATATTTCATGTACTATACCACAAGGATCAATATGTGGAATGTTAGGCCCAAATGGTGCCGGGAAAACTACCATTTTAAGAATCATTAATTCCCTTCTTGTTGCAGATAAGGGGTCAGTGCTTATTGATAATCAACCCGCTTCCATTTCCACATCACGATTATTGGGTTATATGCCGGAAGAACGTGGTCTTTATGATAAAATGACAATAGAAGACCAAATCATGTATTTTGGCAAATTAAAGGGTGGAGAATCAAAATTATTGCGCCAAGAGATGGATAAATATCTTAAACTTTTCCGTTTAAATGGAATGGAGCGCAGGCGGATTAAAGAATTATCAAAGGGGAATCAACAAAAAGTACAGATTATTTCAACAATAGTACATAAGCCTAAAATTGTAATTCTCGACGAACCGTTTTCCGGATTCGATCCCATAAATGGTGCGATTTTGCAAGAACTTATCGGCATCCTCCACAACTCAGGCACAACGGTGATTCTTTCTTCCCATAACATGTCGGCTATTGAGGAAATGTGTTCTGACATCATTCTTATCAATCATGGTAAATTATTGTTAGAAGGGAAATTAAGTGACATAAAGGAGAAACATAGGAGGAATTCAATTTTAATGACTACTCGAAATCCTATTAATTTGGATTTTCTAATGGATTCCGTTCCAATTAAATCGGTGGTGCGCACTGACACGAAAAATTGGAGGAAAGGATTTGCCTTTCGATTGACAAAGGAAGCCGATACAGCTAATGCGGATATTATAAATGCTGTATCATTGCAGGGTGAAATAATTCATTTCGAGGAGGAACTTCCCTCACTTAATGATATATTTATCAGATATACTAATGAGCAATAAGAATAGATATAATAATTTGCGACAGTTACGAATAATTGTAGCAAACGAATACATGACAGATATAAGGTCTAAGGGATTTTGGATAACCACAATAGCCTTACCTTTGGCAATGGGATTATTCAGTTTCTTTATTGGTATGCTTGCAAAAGATTCCACAGTGCTTCAATCCATAGGGAATCCCTCTTCATCCAATATGAATGAACTGTCAGGTCATGAGATTATGTCAATGCTTACCGGCATGTTTCTCACTCTATTTATAATGCTTTATGGTGCACAGATTTTCAATAAAGTAAAACAAGAGAAATGCAACCGAATCGTTGAGATTTTGGCGACATGTGTAGAGGGAAGAATCATGATGTTTGCTAAGATAATATCTGTAGCACTAATAGGATTAACACAGATTCTTTTTTGGTTTATACTTCTCGGGCTGAGTATATGGATGTTAATTCTTGTTTTTATCCCGGAGATATCATTGATATCCTTGAAATACACTGATATATTTATTTCGTTTACACTTAGCGTGCTTTATTTTATTGGAGGATATTTATTATACGGTTCATTGTATGCAGCAGCCGGAGCTATGACCGATAAGAACAACGAAAATCAAGAGTATATGACCATACTAACATTTATACTATTAGGATCGTTTTATATAGGTCAGTTTGCAGTAGAAAACTTTGATTCTCCGTTAACAGTATGGTGTCAGTATATACCATTTACATCACCTACGATAGGTGCGATTAATGCCACTTCCGGTCACGCAAGTTGGTGGCATACTGTTATTTCGTTATTGATTCTTTACAGTAGCGCATTATTAAGCATTACAATAAGCGGAAAGATTTATCGAACATCTATTCTGCTGACCGGTAAAAAATTCAGTCCGCGCGATATAATCACATTTTTTAGAGCAAAATAGAACAATCTTTGACCCTACAATTTTTCATATCTTGGCAAAATTGTTGTCTGTCTTTCCCTGAAAAAAGTTGACTCGTAAAGACAAAACAAATGAGTCAAGACA
>JAMPEM010000048.1 GCA_023665145.1 Bacteroides sp. | reverse complement strand
CATTGGGGGAAAATGGCCCGCACGGAAAGTGGAAAGTTGATTCTGTCGAAAATCAAGAATTTTTGTGAAAATATTCCTGTATTCATATCCGGGGATTTCAATGTCGACCAATCGAGTGAATGTTATGAATTTTTAAACACATCGGAATTATTGTTCGATTCATATAACGTTGCTGAATTCCGTCATCTCCCAACCGGAACTTTTAACAAATGGAAAATCAATGGATACTCTACAAGCCGGATAGACCATATTTTTGTATCAGGAGATGTCACAGTAGATAAGTACGGTATTTTCACTGACACATATCTCACCCCCGATCTCCATATGCAGGATTCGTTGGGGATGGATGGCATGTATGTGAAATTTTTAGATTGTACGCAAAGATTGCCTTCCGACCATTATCCAATACGAATTACAGTAGAATTATGAAAAAGATATTATTATCGTTAATGATTATCTCCGTGATGAGCGCTTATGCAAAGGAGATAAATATTGTATCGCCCGATGGCCGCAATAGTATGAATGTAGAGTCAGATGGCATTGTATCATTCTCTCTATTTAGAGATGGTGCTCTTGTCGTCAATCAAAATAAAATCTCTTTGACAGTCGATGGTCTTGAAAAGGGAATCAATGCAAAAAGCAAAGGTGTAAAGAGAATTAAATCTGACAGGAAAGTTGAGGTTAAGGTTCCAAGACGGTATAAAGAATTAGCTGACAATTATAATGGCGCCATCATTAAATATCCGGATTATGACATAGAGTTCCGGGTATATAATGATGGAGCTGCCTATCGCTTTATCTCTACAAATAAGAAGTCCAATGAGATAAATGCGGAAAAATTTACAATGGAATTTCCCGGCAATCCGGTCACCTATACTCAATTGACCGACCGGTTGCAGCAATGGTTTGAGTATAATTACACTGAGCGCCATCTCTCATCGCTCCCTTCGGATTCACTTATTATTTTACCGATGCTGATAGATGCCGGTAAATATAAAGTAGTCCTTGCCGAGTCGGATGTATACGATTATCCCGGATTATATTTACGTTCGGATTCAGGCAAACTTACAGCTCAGTTTGCTAACTATCCACTGACGGAGAAGCCTGTGGAGAACGGCAATAAAATCTATGTTGACGCAAGGGCCGACTATCTTGTTGCCAACGCAGGTCGTCGCACATTCCCATGGCGAGTGATTGCCGTTGCTGACGAAGAAGTCGACCTGTTGAAAAACGAATTGGTTTATCTTTTGGCATCTGAACCGGAGGAGTATATGGATTTCAATTGGGTAAAGCCCGGTAAGGTGGTATGGGATTGGTGGAACTGTTGGAACATCTATAATGTAGACTTTAAAGCAGGAATTAATACAGAAACATATTACTATCTAATTGACTATGCAGCAAAGAACGGTGTTGAGTATGTATTGTTTGATGAAGGTTGGTCAGCACCGTTCGACCTGCTGCAACTCCGCGACGGTGTAGATATGAAGAAAGTATGCGATTATGCAAGGCAGAAGAATATAGGTGTATTATTGTGGACTAAATGGGTAAACCTTGACCGTCAGATGACCGAAGCGCTGGACCAAATGAAGGAGTGGGGCGTAAAAGGGATAAAAGTAGACTTCATGGATCGTAATGATGCCAAGATGGTTGAATTTTACGAGCGTACAGCCCAAGAAACAGCCAAGCGAGAGATGCTGGTAAACTTCCATGGTTCATACCCACCGGATGGGATGCGCCGTAAATATCCCAATATTATGACCCGAGAAGGTGTATATGGTTTGGAAAACAATAAGTGGAGCAATCGCGTCACACCTCGCCATGATGTACTACTGTCTTATATCCGTCAATTCTCCGGACCGATGGATTATACTCCAGGCGCTATGCTCAACGCTCATCCCGATAAGTTCCGCTATATCCATGATGAACCGATGAGTCAGGGCACGCGTAGCCATCAAGTAGCATTGTATATCTTGTTTGAGAGTCCATTGCAAACAATGGCCGACTCTCCCGTACATTATGACCTTAACCCACAAAGCCGTGATTTTATAAAGCAGATTCCTACCGTGTGGGATGAAACAGTGCCTTTAGCCGGTAAGTTGGGCGAATATGTGGCCGTTGCTCGTAAGTACGGTGATAAATGGTATGTAGGTGCTATCAACGGTACGAATGAGCCGCTGCATATAGAAGTAAACATTGATTTTATTAAAGGGGTAAAAAATATAGAATATCATATTGATGGCATAAATTCCGACCGGCAAGCCAAGGATTTTAAACAGGGGAATTACACTGAAGCTGGAGATATACTTAGTATTGAGATGGCTCGCGGCGGAGGTTATGCAGCAATTATAACAACAAAATAATAAGATGGGAAATAAGATTGTTGTGGTAGGGAGTTCGAATATTGACATGACTACGGTAGTGTCCTCGCTCCCCGGTGCCGGAGAGACGGTACGAGCACATAATTATATTGAGGCCTTTGGTGGGAAAGGTGCGAATCAAGCAGTTGCTGCGGCAAGGCTTGGTGGTGGTGTGTCGTTCATATCAGCACTCGGTGTAGATAATTTTGCTTCTGATCTAAAACGCCATTTTGTCAAGGAGGGGATTGATATTTCAGGAATTGTAGATATTGAAGGGGAAAATACCGGAATAGCATTAATAATGGTAGATTCCAATGGAGAAAACTGCATAGCAGTATATCCCGGGGCAAACGGATATTTGAGAGAAGGACACATCAATTCCTTTAAACACCTTATTGAGGATGCCGATATTTTAGTATTGCAGGCGGAGGTGCCATACTCTACAGTAAAGGCAGCTGCAGAAATTGCGGCAGAATCCGGCACGGCAGTGTTGTATAATCCGGCTCCTGTTCTCGCCGTGGATGACGCGATGATGAAGATGGTGAGTGTTTTGGTGGTCAATGAGACTGAAGGGAGCAAACTCTCCGGAGTTATTGGACATCATGAAGTGATTGCAAAAGCATTGCATACTAAGGGTGCACACAATGTCGTGATTACCCTTGGGTCAAGAGGTGTTTATGCTTTTGATGGGAATACGGGGATTTATGTGCCGGCGTTTAAGGTAGATGCTATTGATTCCGTAGGAGCCGGCGATACTTTCTGTGGAGCTCTCGCCGTATCCTTTGCAAAAACTCACAAAATAGATCGTAAGAGTCTGAAATATGCAGCCGCCGCTTCTGCTATTTGCGTGACACGTAGTGGTGCGCAGCCTTCAATACCTACAGCCGACGAAGTAACCAACTTCATCGAATCATACACACTATAGTTCATACTTCATACTTCATGGTTCATACTTAACACTTAACACTTAACACTTAACACTTAACACTTAACACTTAACACTAAGTCCTATGTTTATCGTACATACTTACGCATTAGCAGTAATTCTTTGTTTCGTCAC
>JAMPEM010000047.1 GCA_023665145.1 Bacteroides sp. | reverse complement strand
AACGGCGGCTATCTCAATTTCATGGGTAACGAATTCGGACACCCCGAGTGGATTGACTTTCCGCGCGAAGGGAATGGATGGAGCTATAAATATGCACGTCGGCAATGGGATTTGGTCGACCGCGAGGATCTTCAATACAAGTTTCTTAACCGATTTGACAACGCAATGGTCGAACTCGTGTCGGGTGTCAACAACTTCCAGTCGTTGACGATAGAAAAGCTCTGGGAGAAAGACGATGACCAAGTGTTGGCATTCCGCCGCGGAAGCCTCATATTCGTATTCAACTTCAACCCGTTCAAGTCCTTTTCGGGATATGGAATACTCGCTCCTGCAGGAAAATATCGCACTGTGTTGTCGACCGACAATCCCGATTTCGGCGGATTCGGCAACATCGACGAGTCGACGGAGCATTTCACTCAGCCCGACGAGCTGTACAAGCCTATAGGTAAAGAATGGCTCCGACTCTATCTCCCTGCACGCTCAGCGCAGGTACTTAAGATTTCACGAACATTGAAAAAACAATAATGTCAAAAAAACTTCTTGTAGTAGGTGCCGGAGGGTTTATCGGCGGATTCATAGCCGCCGAAGGTCTCCGCCGCGGATATGAAACATGGGTGGCAGTACGCGAAACGACCTCTCGCCGCTATTTGTCCAACCCTCAGCTTAAATTCATCACAATTGATTACGATGACCCGGAAAGCGTTAGAAAATCACTCTCAGAGGCTCTTCCCGAAGGTCAGCGTTGGGACTATATAATCTACAATCTTGGAGCCACTAAGTGTCTTAACTTCTTGGACTTTAAACGCATAAATTTCGGCTACCTCAAGCTCTTCGTCGACACTCTTAAGAATCTGCAGCTTGTTCCCGATAAGTTTCTCTACATGAGCAGTCTGTCGGCTATGGGACCGGGCGATGAGGAGAACTATACACCCATATCGGGCTATGCTCCTGCCAATCCCAACACTGCCTACGGATTGTCGAAGGTGCAGTCGGAAAACTATCTCGAACACATTGCCGGCATCCCCTACATAATATTCCGACCTACCGGAGTCTACGGTCCTCACGAAAAAGACTACCTGATGATGATTCAGTCAATCGACCGTCACTTCGATTTTGCCGTAGGGTTCCGCAAGCAGATGCTCACGTTCATCTATGTCGATGACCTCGTTACTGCGATGTATGAAGCTTTGGAATCACCCGCAGCTGTTAATCGAAAATATATAATTTCAGAAGACCGTGCCTACACCCAACAGGAGTTCCGCTCCATTGTAGCCGAGGAACTTGGCAAGAAATTCGTTATCCCAGTGGTACTCCCTCTATGGGCTGTCTACGTTGCAAGCACTGTAGCCGAGAAAATAGGCAAGCTGCGGCTCAAACCGTCGACACTCAATCGCGATAAATACAAAATAATGAAGCAACGCAATTGGTCGTGTGACATTTCCGACGCACGTCGTGACTTCGGATTCGGCCCCCGGTTCTCGCTCCGTAACGGCATAAGAGCCACTGTGGCAGCCTATCTTAAGGAGAAGAAAGGAGAACCGGCATGACTGAAGGCAAGAACAGGAGAGTCCCGGTGTGGGTGACATGCATTATTATAATCGCGGCTTTGCCTGCTCTGCTAATCCCCACATTTATTTCACTTGGTGAGCAAGCCGTCGAGGAATCGAAACGCCTGTTTCTGTGGCTATTCCCCTTCTATCTTGTTGTTGCCGCCTACCTTGCCTGGCAATGCTACGGGCATCGCACCGTGATGTCCTGGATTCTAATAACAATAATGGTCATAACCGACTTGGCTATGACCATGCTTATGACTATTTAAGATGTCCTTATGGAATCAGTACTATTCCGGCAGTGAATACACCTCGGCGACCATAGCCGCCCTCAATAAAGAAACCAAGAGTCTTGATAGGACGGTATTCTATTCCGAGATAGTTCAGCTGATAGGCAAATTCTCTTGAGGGAAAGTTGTCCTCTTTTTGAGTAATGATTTGGTCATAGGTATGAAAAATATCGGGATTATAAAACTCATTGCTTAGAGAGTAGCATACAAAACCGGCTGATGCACTTGTGTAAAAATTAAATTTTCGTAGACTTAGCCATTTATATTTTGCACCAAAAAGAAATGTGTTGGTCGTACAATTCATGCTTGCTACAGAATAGTTATCCATTCCTAAAGTCTGACTGTAGGAATTTAGACCGGTCCATGAAAACTCAGCCGACAATCCTGCTATAATATTCATTCTTAATCCTAATGTCATTGCCGTACGTGTTTTATCCTCTTCGATGCTACGTAACCATGTACATACCTTCGTATGATATAATTTCGGCATATCAGGCACTTTTCCAATCTCGCCACCGGTTGAAAAACCGCCAAAAATCTCGTAACGTTGTGCCGACAGTGTGACAGGCGATACTAATACACTAATAAAAAACAAACTTAACGTTAATAACTTAAATTTCTTCATTTTCAATTTCCTCCTCATTATTATATTTGTGTGGATAAGATACATAGATTTCATTTGACATATACAATGCATATACACGCCTTGTTGCTTTTTCGTAAATTTTGAAATTCACAAAATAAATACCTGTTTCTTTAAATGTTATAGTGGCAGAAGTCGGTGACTTAATAACTATTTTAACAATGTCATTATCAACAGATTCATCGGGACGTTCCTGTGTGGATACAAAAACCTCGGTATCGAAAACAACAGAATCATAAGTAGTATTTATACCGAAATCCTCTTCTACATTAACTATCGACGGATCAGGGAACATATCCCAAATAACTTTTCCTTCAATAATTGGGGGATTACCATATTTGAAATATAATATATTTTCACTCGAGTTTTCCCAATAAGGACTATCTTCAAGTTTGTGTTTAATTAATGGCAATTTACCCCATTTGGATATATATGTATTAGCATCAATTACTTTTGCGGAATGATCTTCAACCGGGTCAAACGCCTTTATGGCATGCTTCACATCAGTGATTTCATAAGAACCGTCGTTCCAATAATTTGAAAGGTTTTCTTTCCCATTATAAATTTGATTAATCCAATATCTGTTGCCACCATACAATATATCCCAAGTAAATGAATGACAATTATATCTACAAGTGGCATCGCCTATTATTTCAACATTTGGATAATTTTCCGCTATGTATCTCCTGCCATATTCTATATCATAATCCGGGTCAAAACAATTGATATCAAATGCTGTAACATGATAACCTCTATTAGTACAAATAGAAACAACCTTATAGTCATACATGGAACGTGATATATTGTTATATCCAAGCTTTTCTTTCAAAGAATTTAAAGTTGTGCTATATACATGACTTTGTAACTCTATAAACCTATCTTGAAGCATTTCTGATGTTAATAAAATTTCTTCAATATCATAGGTTTTGGCTAATTCATCTAATGGGCAAAGATATTGAGACATTATAAATTGAAGTATAAAAGCCAATTTCCATGAATCAATCTCGTATCCTATCGTCCCTCCAAACAGTTCTATAGTATCAAGTTGCCTCTTATAATAATCGAGAACCAACTTGCCGGAATCGTTCCTATTTTCCGAAACTTCAAATCCGTTAAAATTTGCGATCACTCGTTCAATGCCCTTGTTTACGTCATTATAAGCAAGGTAGTCATAGGC
>JAMPEM010000046.1 GCA_023665145.1 Bacteroides sp. | reverse complement strand
TTTCCTCAAAAATTATGCCCAAATCCATTAACATTTATTTTTAAACAACCTCTAAGATATTTTTATGATACAACTTCAGAATATTAATAAATCGTTCGGGGATGTCAGAGTGCTGAAAAATGTGTCACTGACGGTCAACGAAAGTGAAATCCTTGCCATAGTAGGCCCGAGTGGAGCGGGAAAAACGACATTGCTTCAGATTGCAGGCACCCTTGACGTCCCGGATACGGGGTCGGTGGTATATGACGGAGTTGAGCTTACAGGGTTGAGCGATAAAAAATTATCGGATTTTCGCAATCGCAATATCGGATTTGTATTTCAATTTCATCAACTGTTGCCGGAATTTACCGCACTCGAAAATGTGGCTATTCCGGCAATGATAATGGGACGATCCATGCGTGAATCGAAGAGTAGGGCGAAGGAATTGCTTGAACTTCTCGGCCTTAATGACCGACTTAAGCACAAACCTGCACAATTGTCCGGCGGTGAGAAACAAAGAGTTGCCATAGCCCGGGCTTTGGTCAACGACCCGAAGATAGTCTTTGCCGATGAGCCGACCGGAAGTCTAGATACGCAAAACAGAAATGAAATCAGGGTACTGATATCCGAGCTTCGCCGGAGTCTCGGGCAGGCGTTTGTCGTCGTTACGCATGACGAATCGGTGGCCGGGATAGCTGATCGTGTGGTGCATCTTGCCGATGGTGCGGTTGTAAATGATGTAGAAGAGCCGTAGATAAGCTATAAATAACCGAAAATATTTGCGAAAATTACTTTTTTTTGGTATCTTCGCAGTCAAGTCCGGGCTAAAATAGAGAATCTTGCGCGGAGAGACAAAACATTATGAAAGATAAAATGCGAATGTTCAAATATATGAGTGTGGCTATAGCTGCACTTTCAGTTCTGGTGGCATCGTGCAGCGGTTCGGAAGATATCAAGCAGACTCCTGATTACGTTCCGGTGCAGACGTCCCGTGATGGTAAGTGGGGTATGCTCAATCCGGAAGGAAAGCTCCTTTTTGCCGATAGATTCGAATCTGAGCCATCGTTGGCTCTTGAAGGTATTTTCTCCGTAAAAGAGGGTGAAACTTATAATCTTTATAAGGCAGCTCCTAATCCGGAAAAAATCAATAAGAAGCCCTTTGTCTCTGTCGGTAATTATGTTGACGGCCTTGTTCCGGCATCGATGAAAGGGGAACGAATTAAAATCCTTGACAAATCGTGCAATGAGGTTGCAACGCTGATGCCAAGCGAAGGTAAGGAATGGATAAAAAGCGATATAGCTTTTCATGACGGGCTGCTTCTTGTCACAACCTCCGACGGCAAGTTCGGATATGTGGATAAGAAAGGTCAAACTGTGATAGAGGCCCAATATGATGCTGCCCTTCCTTTCGCCTTTGGTCATGCAATGGTGGCCGAGGTGAGCAATCCCTCCGATCCGGCTGCATCGCTAAGTGTCAGCATAATCAATACCTCGGGGAAAAAGGTGTTGGAAGTTGAACCGAGATATACAGTGGTTGACCTTGATTTGGAGAATCGTCGTCTGATTGTCAATGATATCAACGGGCATCTCGGTTTCCTGGATTTCAAAGGTGAATATGAGCCGATTCCGGTTACTGTAAAAAATATCGGGCAGATACTGGATGGCGTGTTTGTCTATGCCAATGCCAACGGTCTTTGCGGTGTGATGGATTTTAAATATAAGGTGATTATCGATGCTAAATATCAACATGCCGAAATTGTGGATAAATCGAAATTTATCGTTACAACCGGACCCGAATGGAGTTTGATAGATGCCTCCGGTAAGGATTTGGCTAAATTCGGACCGGCTACATTGGTGGGTTATCTTAAGGGATTCGGATATATGGCATACGATAAGGTGACCTCCAGACTGCTTGGTGAAGACGGCAAGCCTAAGGGTAATTTGACCCTGTTTGGTGTGGGCCTCAATGCTTCTGCTTGCAGTTCAGTGCGTTCAGACTATCAATCCTCAGAGCGTATAGCAAATGCACTTGCCACTATTCCATCACCGGCCGGAGTGGCGCATATTCCGTGGGGTACATCTGCCGAAAAAATTGCACCGGTGGCAGACAATGCTTCCGGTATTTATGCAGCTTTACCCAACGCTGCAGTCGCCGGAGTGGATTATCTCCTCAATGCAGTCGGTGTGTTTTCAGCTCCGATAGGGAAAATCTCCAATGTGGAAGGTGAAGGTTATGTCCTTAATCCCGAAGCTCAACTCTGCGGAGTAGACTATTATCTGAGAACGGAATCAAACTTCCCCGGCTCATTTATTTCAGATGTGAAGAAGGCGTTTGAAGCCAAGGGATTCAAACTGACAAAATCAGAAGTGACACCGGGCAAAGGTGAATGTTTTGTTCTTGAAAGTAATTTGACGGCAGCCATTTTCTGTATCCCTTTCAAGGGAAGCGACGCCAATTTCTTTATATATTCCAAGGGGAATCCGGAACTCGGGCAGAGATGGTACGCGCTGTTGAGCGCAGCGGCAGCCGATGGTGGTGTCCCAATGGCAGAAAGTCTGTTTGGCAAGCCGACGATGCCTGAAAATGTTCCGGCCAATTATGTTGACAGGTCAAGCCGCGATTCAATACCCGGGACTGTGGACAGTGGTGAAAAGGTATCTACAAGGCAATAAAAATTAGAATATTAATACAAATAAAAACAAAAATAAAAATGGAAGAAAAGAATAATCAGCAGCAACTACAGATTCAGCTGCGTCCCGAAGTGGCAGACGGAAAATTCTCTAACCTCGCAATGATAGGCCATGGCCCTAATGAATTCCTCGTAGACTTCATTTTTGCCGCACCGGGTATGCCCCAAGCTCCGGTAGTAAGCCGTATCATTATGACTCCTGAGAATGCGAAACAGCTCATGTTTGCGCTGACCGACAATATCCGCAAATATGAAGCACAGTTTGGTGAAATCAAACAGCGTGCCCCCCAAGGCCCCGGTGCTAACTGATGGAGAATAATTTAACAATATACAACAGCCTGTCGCGTTCGAAACAGCGATTCACTCCGCTGCATGAAGGACACGTAGGTATGTATGTATGTGGCCCGACAGTATATGGCGATGCTCATTTAGGGCATGCCAGACCTGCCATCACATTCGATATCCTCTATCGCTATCTGACTCATCTGGGATATAAGGTGCGGTATGTGAGGAATATTACCGATGTCGGGCATTTGGAACACGATGCCGACGAAGGTGAGGATAAAATAGCCAAGAAAGCCCGTCTTGAGCAGCTTGAGCCTATGGAGGTTGTGCAAATGTATCTCAATAGATATCATCGCGATGTGGATGCGCTTAATGTGCTTCCCCCAAGCATTGAACCTCATGCCTCGGGTCATATAATAGAGCAGATTGAATATATCAAACGGATACTCGATGCCGGGTATGCATATCAGAGTTGCGGTTCAGTATATTTCGATGTTGAGAAATATAATAAAGACCATAATTACGGCAAATTGTCAGGTCGTAACATCGAGGATTTAATTTCCGCAACTCGTTCTCTTGACGGACAGCAGGAGAAACGAAATCCTCTCGATTTTGCTCTATGGAAGAAAGCGTCACCGGAACATATCATGCATTGGCCCTCCCCTTGGAGTGAAGGATTTCCCGGTTGGCATCTTGAATGTTCCACTATGGGAACCAAATATCTCGGTGAGACATTTGATATCCACGGAGGCGGCCTTGACTTGATGTTCCCCCATCACGAATGTGAGATTGCCCAAAGCGTGGCAGCGCAAGGACATGAGGCAGTAAGGTATTGGATGCATAACAATATGATTACCATCAATGGCAAGAAGATGGGTAAATCGTATGGTAATTTTATCACATTGGAGCAGTTTTATGAAGGGTCACATCCTTTGTTGACTCAACCTTATGCCCCAATGGTGATTCGATTCTTTATCCTGCAAGCTCATTATCGCAGCACTGTCGATTTCAGCAATGAGGCTCTTCAGGCTGCTGAGAAGGCGCTTGTCAAAATGCTTGACGGATATCGCCGATTGCAAAACTTGCTTCCTGCGGAAAAATCCACCATTGAGCTGCCCGATTTCAAATCGGCCTGCTACGATGCTATGGATGATGATTTGAATACGCCTCAGGTGATTGCTACGCTGTTTGAAGCATGCAAGGTAATCAATCAGGCATCCGACGGGTTAATTAAGCTTAGCGGCGATGATATCGCCACTCTGAGGCATCTGTTTGATACATTCCTTATCGAGATTCTTGGCGTGAGGATTTCTGCAGATGCAGACAACGGTTCGGGAACAAAACCGTTTGAGGGTGCAGTGGATCTGTTGCTTGAGGTGCGCAATAATGCAAAAGCTGCAAAAGATTGGGCTACCTCCGACTTGATTCGCGACAAGCTCAAAGAGCTCGGGTTTGATATCAAGGATACTAAAAATGGCGTGGAATGGCATCTTAATTGACAGCCTATCCAACGTCAAAGATATTAAAGAGATGAAGCCGCGAAATCAGATTTCGCGGCTTCATTATCAATATAGAGGTTCGTAAAATTTTCTTTAGAAGCTGATTCTAAACCAACCTCTTAGAGGTTGGTTAAAAATAAATGTTAATGGATTTGGGCATAATTTTTGAGGAAATTTCTGTAAAT
>JAMPEM010000045.1 GCA_023665145.1 Bacteroides sp. | reverse complement strand
CTAAGCCAAAGACCGAGGCTCTCGAGATTTAATCGTACATTTTATTGCAAAACTCAGATGAACAACAAATATATAATGCGTGGATAATAGGGTATTGTTACTGATAAACAAATGTGTGTTAAATTCTGTTATATATTACAAAGATGTGTTTTTTTATGAATCGTAAGGAAGAAATGATGCGGTTGTGGAAAGATACTTTTCATGACTCCGATAAATATATAAATCTTGTTTTTGATAACTATTATCATGAGGATAAGTGTTTCGTCTCAGAAATGAATGATAAGATTGTTTCAGGAATGTTATGTGTACCATATAAACTCGGTTTATCAATTAATAAGAATAATCAGCTTGATGATAGGAAGAATTTAAAATCAATAAATGTAGATAATAATAAGGATATATTATTTTTACGTTCTATATATCAATGCGGACTCGCAACTGTACCTTATTTGAGACATAGAGGTTTAATGTCGAAACTTATCAATTCTGCAAATTGTAATTTGCATGAGAATAATTTTGCAATAAGTTTTTTGATTCCATCTGATGGAGAAAAAAGATTATTCTATCATAAATTCGGATATAGAAATATATCTTACCTGAATATTGAGAGATATACATCTTTACATACATTTAAAAACGGAATATATATAATAGATAACACGATCTCAAATCAACTAAAAATTAAATTAAATAAAGGGAAAAAATACAATATATATATAGTTGCAGATTGTAAAAAGGAATATTTTGAATGGTATAAAATATTATCAAATAATATGTCCGGTTGCAGAGTGCTGCATACATTTGAAGATTTTAGAATACTCATTGAAGAAAATATAATTAGCGGAGGTAAAATATTATTTTTAACAGCTAATGATAATAAACCTTTAGCAATGTTATTTTGTTCTAACATTGAAGAAGACGAAACAACAGTGCAGTTGTTGGTGTCTGAGTCAGAGGAGTCGGAATTAATTCTTCTTCAAACATTGAAGTCTTTAGTTCCCGAATGTGCATCATTGATTGTTAGAAAATACTGTTTGTCATCACACTCTGAAAACACACACCAAATATACCAACCTTTCGGAGTTGTTCCTTCAATGGTAGGGGAGAGCAGCGCAGTTGAGCCGTTCACCTCTGTAGTTGAAAGTGAAGAATTGCGAAAACCTTACGCAATGGCGAAAATTCTGAATGTCGGTGAGGTTCTAAGATTTGTAGCCAAGATGTATCCCAATTCAGAATTTACAATTCTCATTCGGCATGATGAATTTGCCGAAAATGAAGGTCTCTATATGGTGACTGGTGGTAGAATGGAATTCACTTCCCTTAAAGATTTGAGTCCGAACTGCTATAAAGCGGTGATTGAAAAAACGATTTCAAAGGTAGAATGGTACGATACATCAGTACCTGAGCTTGCCGCAATACTCTTTCGGAATGCACCTGAACAAACGGTAGCTGAACAAGTAATTACAATTCCAAGGCTACCTGTCAATATAGCTTTAATGTTAGACTAATATATAATATTATTATTTTAATATTATTAAAAGTTTTTCCAATTCGGAGCTCTCATCCGCTTTCAAGTCCTCATGACTGCTGCGAGAGGAACGTAATGATACCATCTCGTTGCCGGCTGTTGCCCGATACAGATTTTTCAAAGTTAGGGTAGGGTAGAAGTGGCTTTTTCTCGGTACATTATATGGAATCTGCACATGAATTTAGCTGTCAGAGTCCCAAAATAGGCTAATTCGTGGTGTTTTTACTTATCTTACTGAAAATCGAGAGTACTTTGAAATACACATAACCATAAGATAATCAGCAGTATATTCGTGATTTTGCAAGGTTTTAACTCGCTGAGAATTCAATGGAATTTACAAATTGAATTATGATACGCAAATTCAGCGAACTCAGGTCAGTTTCACCTATTCTAATGAATTAGCAGATTACTTCCCATCGGTAATCGATTTCTCAGACCTGTGTCTTAATATTTTATAGAGATGATACTAATTTTGGATTGCCTGCTTGCTGGTCTAAATGCGAAATTCATGTGCTTTATCTCTGCACTTATGTTGCTAATTACATTTTCGAATACTAAAATGTAAATTATTAAAAGGCAAACCGACAAAATTTGTAAGTGTGTTTATGCAAAACTAAATTAACCGATATAAATTGAATTACCAAATAGGGTGTTTTAAAATCCAAATTGACATTTACAATCAATTCAAACACCTTAATATATATTGTTAAGCAATTTTAACAAAATAAATAACGCACAATATAATAAATAGATAAGAATAATATTTAAAGTGATGAATAAATAATTGCTCTATAACTGCGTGAATTTTCTCCGAAACAATATAGATAATAATATATGTGGTTGAGATACTGAAATTTCATTATTCAAGTGCAAGTTCTACATTGAGGAATATTCGTATTTGAATGCAAACACGCTGCAAGGCGTTACAAAATAAAATCGCAAAATAAAATTCAAAATTTCACAAAATAAATTGGCTGTTTGCAAAAATAGTGTTACATTTGCATTGTTAATTTCCACTTAAAAGAATTTGCAATGGAAGATCAAAATGTCGCTACTCGTCTAAAAGTCTTCATGGAAAATGAGGGCTTAACAATATCACAGTTTGCCGACCGCTGTGGTATTCCCCGCCCTTCTCTCTCTCAACTCCTGTCCGGACGGAATAAGAAGCTCTCCGACGTTGTCGTAAAACAGATACATGACCAATTTCCCGATCTTTCAGTTTTGTGGTTAATGTTTGGCGAGGGAGAAATGCAAATGCCCAAGCCCATCAACCCGACTTTAGCCTCCGAGGCGGCCAAATTCATGGACGATGAGTCAGATGTAAATGTAAATTCAAATCTCAGTGAGTTAACTTCTACTGATAAAGAGCGTAATATTTCTGATAATCAAGCTAATAAACGTAATTTTGCAAATGAAAATGTGAAGATGCAAATAGATAAAATTTCGGCAAATCCGCGCAAAGTCGTCAGTATTACAATATTTTATGACGATAACAGCTATGAAACCTTCATTCCGGAAAAAAAATGAAGTATACTTTGAGTGTTATTTCAAACATACAATATTATTATTCTAATCGGAGCTGATATTGGTATTTCCTGCTAACCTATTCTAAAATATCAAAATTATAGGTGGAAACTATTATCATAGAATATATTCTTTGACATAAAACTATATTATCTTACTATTATTGAGTTAAAGATTACGTCTATGCACTTTTGCAAACTGTTTGTTTAAAAATATTTATTGAATGTTTTTATCTTATTAATGTATATATTATTTTTTATGTCTACTTAATCTTTGTAATATACCAAACTATTTTTAAATTATTTGCTAAAAATATCTGATAATATCATTATCTGCCTTATAGTATAATGCAAATTTTTTAATGCAATATTTTTATTTGTACATTCGTATAAAGTTGATGGCTTATTTATAATGCTTAATGTTGCTACATTATGTAATTCCGATAAATTATTAGATAGTTCTACCTTGCCACCTATAGCTATTACAGATATATTCTTTGATTGAGCTGAAGAAATTATTCCTGAAATTGCTTTACCGTTTAATGTTTGATTATCTATTGATCCTTCTCCGGTAATTATCAAATCCGCATCTACTATAACTGCATTAAATTTTTGTAAGGCCAGGACTATGTCTATACCATGTTTCAGAGTGGCATTGCCTAACCAAAGAAAAGCGGCACCTACACCACCTGCCGCGCCGGCTCCGGGATAATTTATAAAATCTACCGCTGTACTTTTATCTGAATATAATTGCTTACTACACAATGAGAAATTTAACTCGCATAGAACATTTGCAAAATTCTCCATTCCCCTTTCAAGCAGTTCCAAAGTTTCCTTGTTTCCTCCCTTTTGAGGACCGTAAACATATGTGGCTCCATTCTCACCAAGCAGAGGATTTGTTACATCGCAAGCAATTGTAAATGTAACATCGGATAATTTTTTATTAACCAGCGAGGAATTGATTGAATGTACAGATAAAAGATTTTCTCCGGTAGCTTCCAATACTTCTTCTTTACTGTTCAGAAATCTGAAACCGAGGGCTTCAAGCATACCCATACCCCCATCGTTTGTTGCAGTGCCGCCTATACCGACAACTATATTCCGGGCTCCGCGCTCTACGGCGTCAATAATCATTTGTCCTAATCCGTATGATGACGTTTTATTAGGATTGAGCCGGTCAGCAGTGAGCAACGTTAATCCGCAAGCCTGTGCCATTTCGATAATTGCAGTTTGATTTTTCAGATTATAAAAATAACGAGCTGAAATTTTTTCTCTCAACGGATTATCAACTGTGAGAATTATTTTTTTATAATCCCGATTATGTTCGGCGATAATATCAAAACCCTCGCCGCCATCGGCTATCGGTATCTGCACTACTTCACAATCAGGAATAATTTGGTGTATGGCATCTGCGCAACATTCATTAGCTTCACGAGCTGAAATCGACCCCTTAAAAGAGTCGAAAGCAACAACGATTTTGTGCAACTTTCTTTTGGACATTATTATCTTCACAAAATTATTTTGCCGCAAAAATAATAAAAAATTGAAAATCCGGCGGAGCTTTAAATAACGATTTATCCGTTAGCAAATGAAGAAACAGTGAACGAAAGCATTCACAATTATTGGCAATGCGGTTAATATGTCAGAAAAAAGTATTAACTTTGCAGTCATTAGAGTTTGCGCGCGCATATGTGTATGCGCGTATTTAAATAAAAAAAGCCTTGTCACGGCTTTTATAACTGACTGAAATAAAGTAGAATAAAGAAATAAAATGAAGACTAATGTAGCAGTTTTCTTTGGTGGTCGTTCCGTAGAGCACGAGATTTCGGTAATTTCCGCTCTTCAAGCCATTAATGCGATGAACGCTGACAAGTACAATGTCATTCCCGTGTACATTTCAAAACAGGGTCGTTGGTACACCGGCGCTCCCCTCCTTGAAATCCGCAATTACCGGGATATGAAGTCATTGACTGAGTCCTGTACGGAAGTGTTTATGCGTCCTGAATATGGAGACTACAACTTGTATAAGGCAGCCGGAGGTGGTTTATTTTCCAAAAAGCAACCGATAATAGCCGAACTCCATGTCGTACTTCCGATTCTTCATGGCACCAATGGCGAAGACGGAATTTTCGAAGGTCTGTTGGAGACAATCGGTATTCCGTTTGCCGGATGTAATACCCTCTCTTCTGCCAACGGTATGGATAAGATTACGATGAAGATGATTCTGCGTGAATGTGGTGTGCCGGTAGTGGACTATGTATGGTTTACAGACAAGCAATGGTTTTCCCGAAAAGACGCACTTATTGAGCAAGTGGAAAGCAAGTTGGGTTATCCGGTTATAGTTAAACCCGCCAATCTGGGTAGTTCCGTGGGTATAGGCAAGGCTTCCAACCGCGAAGAACTCATTGCCAAGATTGACAATGCCGAAAAGTTTTCTCAGCGCATTATAGTAGAGCATTGCATTGACCGCCTGAAAGAGATAAACTGCTCCGTGCTCGGCGATGCCGATGAGCATCAAAGCAGCGTATGCGAAGAGCCTATCAAAACCGGCGACTTCCTCTCATACGAAGATAAATATATGGGCGGAACAAAAGGCGCGAAAGGTATGCAGAACTCCGAGAAGCGTATCCCCGCCGATTTGCCGGCTGACGTGAGCAATGAGATACAACGCATTGCCGGCGAGACATTCCGTGTGCTTTCATGCCATGGCGTGAGCCGTGTAGATGTGATGATTGACGAAGCCGACGGCAAGATTTATGTAAACGAAATCAACACCATTCCCGGCTCGTTGAGCTTCTACCTGTGGGAAGCAAGCGGCATCAAGTTTACGGAGCTGATGGATAAGTTAGTGCAGTTGGCTCTTAAGCGCGACCGCGAAATCCGCCGTAAAACGTTTACTTACGACTCCAATATCTTTGCCCTCGGCGGAGGTGTGAAAGGCACCAAAGGGGCAAAAGGTTCAAAATTTTAAGGCAGGTTCTATAAATTTATTCGAGGTGATTTTGAGATGAATTTTAGGCTGATTT
>JAMPEM010000044.1 GCA_023665145.1 Bacteroides sp. | reverse complement strand
GCGGCTTTGGATATCGTCTCTTACCGATGAAGCTATCATCGAAGGGTTTAAGAATCTGCGACCGCAGAAAGACCTTGAACCCCTCTACATTGCCGGACTATGTCGTGCTATTGGAGACTGGATATTAGGCATCAATGGCACGCGCCTTTATACTCTCAAATTTGGAGTCAATCATCAGATACTGTCAGTAGGGCGAGTACAGACACCCACATTAGCACTTATCGTCAATCGTCAGCAAGAGATAGAAAACTTCAAGCCTCAAGACTCATGGGAGCTTCGCACAATCTATCGCGATGTCTCATTCGGATCCGGCAAAATATTCAAGACAGAAAAAGAGGGTAAGAAAGCAGTGGAAGCCCTCTCCGGAGAGATGTTTACCATCACTGACATAAGTAAGAAATCAGGCAAAGAGGCACCACCGCGACTCTTCGACCTGACATCATTACAAGTAGAGGCCAACAAGAAATTTGGATACTCAGCCGATCTCACACTCAAGACGATACAGAGCCTATATGAGAAGAAAGTAGCTACATATCCTCGTGTCGACACAACATATCTTACCGAAGATATCTTCCCAAAATGCAAAAGAATCCTCAACTCGTTGACCCACTATCAGAGTATCCTTGAAGGAATCAGGGGAAAACAGCTCCGAAAGAGTAAGAAAGTCTTTGACAATTCAAAAGTCACAGACCATCATGCCATCATACCAACGGGACAACCACTACCACCGGGTATTTCCGAAGAAGAACGCAACATCTTTGATACAATCGCAAAACGCTTTATCAGCGTCTTTTTCCCCGACTGTTCATTTGAACAGACAACAGTAAAAGGGAAGGTAGACAAGCAGGAATTCAAAGCCACCGGAAAGGTCATTATTGACAAAGGATGGAAAGCCGTTTACGCCAAAGAAGAGAGTCAGCCTGCTACAGAAGGAAGTGAGAAAGAGCGTGATAAAGAAGATAGTGAAAAGGTACTGCCTCAATTTGAAAAGGAAGAAAGTGGACCACAGAAACCCTATCTAAGCAAGAAGACCACCCAGCCACCGAAATACTTCACCGAAGGCACACTGCTGAAAGCTATGGAGACGGCAGGAAGTGCGATAGACGATGAGGACCTTCGAGAAGCACTGAAAGCCAACGGAATTGGCAGACCGTCAACGCGCGCAGCCATAATTGAAACCCTCTACAAACGGGGGTATATCCGAAAAGAGCGTAAATCGCTCCGCGCCACACCGGAGGGATGCGAGTTAATATCGCTGATTCATGAAGAATTACTGAAAAGTCCCAAGCTAACCGGTATTTGGGAAGGAAGACTACGGCAGATAGAGCGAGGCACGTATAGTGCCGAGGAATTCATCGGACAGCTGAAGACAATGATTTCTGAGATCACAAGGCAAGTAATAGCCGACACCTCCAACAGACGCATCGGAGTGATATCTACAGCGGAATCACCGAAAGGCGAAAAGAACAGACGCAAAACAAGCAAGAAGAGCGAATAGGAGGATGCAACGGATGGGAAACAACCTTGATACGAATATAATTATTCAGTATGTAATAGTAGGGGCACTAATCCTTGGCGCTATTGCATGGATAATAGTCAAAATATTCAGAAAAGATAGAAAAAGCAACTCCTGCTGCGGATGCTCATTATCCGATAAATGCAATAATAGGGGGAAACCGTAATCAAAACGTAGAGATGTAATGATTCACAGGCGGGGGCGCCTGTGCTACTATGAGGGTTGCATACCGGAAGCTTGCGAATCTTCCTTCCATCAAAATTTATGTGAAAGTACAAGCTTATTAATTAAATTTCAGGTTAGCTTATTGGTTTCCAATAGAGTTTTGACAGCTTCAAAAGTCTTCTGCGGTGCTTTTGTCCAGAAGTCTTGATATTGGCTGATGTTCTCCCCTTCTCCGGGAGTGTCGCTGACTATCCTGAGGATATTGAAAGGGACTCCTTTGAGATAACATACCTGAGCTATGGAAGCAGACTCCATGTCCACAGCCATAACAGAGGGGAAAGACTTTTTTATTTTCACAATCTCCTCATGTGTAGAGACGAAGCAATCACCGGTGCAGATAAGTCCAAAGACTGTATCGGTAGGATTGAGGAGTTCGCGAGCAAGACATATAATTTTATTATCTGCGGGAAGGAATACCGAGCAACCATCCGCACCCCCGATTTCAGTGCCCGGGCCGCACCATACATCATGGTAAGCCGCATAGTCAGCCACGAGGAGTTGACCAATACGCACACCGGCACCGGCACCACCGGCCACTCCTGTATTAACTACCAAATCCGGAGAGAAGCTATTGATAAGAATATAAGCAGAGAGGGCAGAATTGACTTTACCGATGCCACACTGAGCAACTGCGACATCGTGAGAGCCAATTTTCCCAAGATAATGGGTAAATATATCCGATTTTTCGGTTTTCAAATCGCCGAGTAGAGGAAGTAGAAGATCCAATTCCTTCTTCATGGCTACGAGAATAGCTATTTTCATAAAAAAAAATTTATAACTGCAAAAATAATAAAATAATTGCAAAAAAAGAATAAAATCAATATATTTGTGGCGATGGAAAAGAAAAAATACAATGAAAACAATAAGAATGGTTAATAGCAGTCCCTCAGAGAGACAGCTTACAGAAATTGCAGAACTTTTAGAAGAAGGTAAAATTGGTATAATACCCACAGATACACTGTATGCCATAGTATGTGACACGTTGAACAGCAAAGCAATCGAGCGACTTTGCAAAATCAAGGGGATTAATCCGGAAAAGAACAACTTATCGATACTATGTAGCGATATAAGCATGGCTGCTGAGTATGCAAAAATTGACAATAAGGCATTTAGAATTATAAAAGAAGCCACACAAGAGAATGAAGAAAAAGCATATACATACCTGCTACCCGCAACCCGCAAATTACCCAAAGCCTTCAAAGGAAGAAAGACTGTAGGTATCCGAATTCCCAACAACAACATCACATTGGCCATTGTAGAACGACTTGGCAGGCCACTATTTACCACCTCCATAGAATACGAAGACGAAGACTACGCACGCGAACCGAGCCTGATAGCAGAAACTTATGATGACAAAGTAGACTACATAGTAGAAGGAGAAGAAGGACGAACCACCACCTCCACAATCATTGACCTGAGCAACCCGTAACCCAAAATTCAATAAAGGACGACAAAATTCCACATTTTAACATTTATTGACATTAAAAATATCAATTTTAAATAAATTTTATCAATATTTGCTTTTAAAACATAGATGTTTTTGTATCATGAAAAAGAAACTTTTCCTGTGGATACTAATAATTCCACTTTTTCAGCTTCTCATCGCATGTAGCGAATCCGATTCTCCTCTTTTGGATTCTACAGTGAGCAACCAATCATCGCCAGAATTGGCAAAAGCAATCGAAATTGCAACCAAAAATGGTTGATGGCCTTGATGGACCGGGGACACGCTCCGGAAGACGAACCATCAAGAAAATCGAAGGGGTATCAAATTTTGCAACAAGATCCGGTGATGATCTTGGACTGTTTGTTATCTCATACAAAGACAACAGAGGTTTCGCAATCGTTTCTACCAAAAACTCAGAACTTCCCGTCATCGGATTTTCAAACGAAGGAAATGTATCAGCCGATGATGTATATAGCAATCCGTCCTTGGGTTTATTCTAATTTCGGGAGCATTGGAACATTAACTAAGCAATAATACTAATTATTAATATCAAATAAATATCGACAATACACACAATCAACAAACTAAATATTTTAATTATGAAAATGAGAGTCCAAAACAACATGAAGTTGTATGCCCGCATGGTCATGGCAGCATTGATGACAATCATCGTAAGTGCCTGTTCTTCCAGCGATGCACCCGAATTTACGCAGAAAGATCCCATCGTGCCTGACGTTCCCATGAAGGCATGGCTCAATACACAACAGGAAACCGGCATGAAAGTAATGCGTCAACTTTGTGTAGATTCAGAGGAAGGAAACATCGTTTACTCACCTCTTGGAATGTATATCACCCTCTCCATGACAGCTAACGCATCTCCTGAAAATTTGACAAATGAGCTACTTGGCATCATGAACTATTCTGATGTAGACCAAGTGAACACATACAACAAGGAAATACTGGAGACATTACCCTATGAGGATCCTCAGACAACGTTCCTTATGGCGAATTCGGTATGGGTTGAAGATTATCTAACCGTTAATCCCATGTTTCAACAGATGATGTCTGAATATTATAACACTGAAGTAAAACAAGAGAAATTCACCGGAGGGGATTTCCCGGGTAAAGTAAACAAATGGGTCGAAGATCATACAAATGGAATTATTCGAGAGCATTTAGATCCTACAAGTGCAATACAATATTTTTGCTTCACCAACGCCCTATATTTTAAGTCGCCATGGAGTAAACCATTCAAAAAGGAGTTGACGAAAAAGGAGACATTCCGACTTCACGATGGAACCTCGGCTTCTGTGCAAATGATGCAAGATGAGAGCAAGACAACATATTATTGGGAGTCAAACGAAACAAAAGTAATAGTACTTCCTTTTGGTAACGGCAAATTTGAAGCCACATTTATCCTTCCTCCTGAGGGTGATAATGTAAGAGACTTTATACGCAATAATTCAATCTATAGTCTGGCCGATTTGGCACATCAGAATAGTTGTGATATTCGTGTATATATACCTACTTTTGAGGTCACCACGAGTTTGAATCTTGTGAAGACATTCCGCAAGCTTGGTGCAGAATCGTTTCTACATAGCACTTCGTGGCCGAAATTGGCAAGTAATGAAGACAAAATTTGCGCTACCAGCATTTGTCAATCAGTATCATTGAAAATCGATGAAGATGGAGGAGAAGCGACAGTAGCATCAACAGTCCACGGAGGAGTTACTGCCATTGTAGCAAGTAAAGAATTCCGAGCCAATCGCCCCTTCATCTACATGATTTCCGAGAAATCTTGTAATCTGCCGCTTTTCATCGGTACATATGAAAGACCGTAATGTGAAAACAAACGAAGATGTCGATTGTTAATACTTTCGGCAGACAGAATCATCCAAGGGGATTTGTCTCGACAAATCCCCTTGTTTTTTTGGAAAGAACAGGAACCTTTCAAAAAATTAGTTTGGAATGAAGAAATAATTATTTAATTTTGCAGTCGAAGATTCGTCGGTAAAATCTGACGGACTGAAATAGCAATAAAAGAACCCAAAAATAAAGAAAAGCAATGTCAAAAGTAACAGTAGTAGGCGCCGGCAACGTAGGAGCAACGGCCGCCAACGTAATCGCACTGCGCGAAATTGCAGATGAAGTAGTAATGATTGACATCAAGGAGGGAGTGTCCGAAGGCAAAGCTATGGACATGATGCAGACAGCCAACCTTCTTGACATGAATACCCGCATCAGCGGTGTTACCAACGACTACAGCGCCACCGCCAACAGCGACGTAGTAGTCATCACTTCCGGTATTCCACGCAAGCCGGGTATGACTCGCGAAGAGCTCATCGGTGTAAACGCCGGCATCGTAAAGCAGGTAACAGAAAGCGTACTTAAGCACAGCCCTAACGCTGTCATCGTCTGCGTATCCAACCCCATGGACACAATGACATATCTGATCCACAAAATTTCCGGGCTTCCCAAGAACCGTATCATCGGTATGGGTGGTGCACTGGACTCCAGCCGTTTCAAATACTATCTGAGCAAAGCTCTGAATGCCAACCCCAACGAGGTAGAAGGTTTCGTAATCGGTGGTCATGGTGATACAACCATGATTCCGATGAAGCGTTTCGCCACACTTCGCGGCATACCCGTGACCAACTTCCTCTCCGCAGAAGAGCTTGACAAGGTAGCAGCCGACACAATGGTAGGCGGTGCAACACTGACAAAACTTCTGGGCACCTCCGCATGGTATGCACCCGGAGCAGCAACAGCAGAAGTAGTAGAAGCCATCATCCACGACCAGAAAGCCATCATTCCCTGCTCGGCACTGTTGGAAGGCGAATACGGCGAGAAAGACCTCTGCATCGGAGTACCCTGCGTACTGGGCAAAGGTGGTATTGAAAAGATCTGCGAGCTTGAGCTCACAGCAGAAGAGAAAGAACTCTTCGCCAAGAGTGCAGCTGCAGTCCACAAGACCAACGCCGCCCTCCCCTGCTAATAATTGAAGCATAACAGAACTCTTAAAAGCGCCCGCTCCCCACGGAGTCGGGCGCTTTTTACAATTAAACAGTGAAGAGAGTGAGAGAGGCAATTTTGAGGATTATGGAAAATTTATTAATTTTGCGAATGCGGATTTCGATTTGAAGTTTATTTTTGGTATTGAAATCCTTTTGGCTCTGGTCTCTTGAAGGG
>JAMPEM010000043.1 GCA_023665145.1 Bacteroides sp. | reverse complement strand
CCGCGACCCCAACCTTGGCAAGGTTGTGCTCTACCAACTGAGCTATTTTCGCATTTTGGGCTTGATGATTGCTCGCTGAATTGTCAATGTTCTCGTTTGTCGCATCCGTGAGATTTGCTCTCATTTCCCGTTTGCGAGTGCAAAGTTACAACGAAATTTCTTTGCTACCAAATTTTTTTGCAACTTTTTTTTAAAAAAAAGAACCGCCGATTGATAACGCGTTGAATTTTACAAAAATATTTTTGCGTCACTATATGCCGGCTCGCTCTTTATTTGGAGTAAATCCAGAACTGTCCGAAGCGTGTTTTTATCTCTTCTTTCGTCATGGCTTGTGCCACTTCCGCTCTGTCCGTTGATGAGAATGCGCTAATCATGTAATTCCTGGATTCTATTATTTCAACATCCTTCCGGGTTATGCCGATTTGATTGATGTATTTGTTCACTTCATCGAGTGTGCGGAATGTCCCTACAATGAGGAAATGTTTTCCGACACATTCTTCTTCGGTGATTATATGGAGTTGAGGTTGTTGTGGTGCCGACGTGGTGTTCAGAGTCGGTTTGGAACATTTTTTTGATATTACGGCACTTACTTTCTCAATCGGAACGACAGAAGCGAGTTCTCGATTTCGCTCGTCTCCATGGAAGGGGAGAAATATTCCCATGCATACTGCCAAGACGCAGATAAATATTGCTGCTGTTTTGGCCAAAGTTTTGTTGATGGGTATGTAATAATATTTATCCGGACGGAATCCGGAGATGCTTTTCGAAGATTTTTCTTCAGTCCGTTTTGTGTCGGATTGTGGTGATGGGAGATTGATTGGGTAATATCCAAGCATATTGGAATATGCTGTGGCATTATGTCGTTGACGGAAACTGATTCTGCCGTCGTCGCTTTGATAAAGAGTTCCAACGTTGCCGATGCTTATTTCACCTTCCAGTGCAAGTGCTTCGGATATTTCCGCTACGACAGTATCCACTTTCAGAAGGGCTTCTTCAAAAGATACCTTTTCGCGTCTGGCTATGGAGTGGGCGAGAAGTCCGTCGTTAGTGCAAATCGAGGCGTTGAAACATATTTCACGTGACGCCGGAATAATGATACCTTCGGCTCGATTCACTACACATGGGTGTCGGTGATTTATAAAAGCACCGATACCCGGCAATATCACACAGTCGTGATGTCGCAGGAGGAATTCAATATGTAGTGAAATGTTGTGCAACGTTATTGAAAATTAATTAATTATAAAAATCATCTGTGTTTTTGTTAATCATCTTTTTATGAGGTATTGTGAGATGATTCATGTAGGATGATTCCGGACTGCAAAGTTAGTAATTTATTTTTGCTTGTCAAAATATTTTTTTTACTTTGCCGGTGTTGAAAATAGTTACGTATGTCCAAGAAAAGGGTATTTGTTTAATCTATTGATTTTTGACACGGCATTAAGAAGTTGTATTTTTTTTTTGACGAAATTGTTGGAGTGTTATTGATTGGGAAAAGGGGAGTGGGATGAGTCTCAAAGAGGTATCCACGCTTCGGCAATCATTTTATCAACTCCCTTTCTGATAGCTATTTCGCGGTCTGCAGCGGCTTCGGAATGTCGATATTTTTTGTTGTGGATATAACCTCGAAGAAGGTACAACATTCCTGCCTCGGGGAAAGATTGTATTCCGTCGAGTATTTTGTCGCGTGCTGTGTCGTAGTTTTCGTCAAGAATCAACATCCGGGATAAATCGAAATAATATTGTGGGTCTTTTCTTAGGGATATGGCTTTGTCAAGAAGTTTCTCAGCTTCCTCTCTGTCCGCTCTCATTTCGCAGCATTGTGCAAGAAGCGCGAGAGCATAATCATCGTTGGATTTATTCTCGAGGTAAAGTCTTAAATCCGGTTCCGCAGCGTTGTAATTTGAAAGGGAAATTAAAGATAAGGCGCGTAAGAGTCTGGGTCGGATAAGTGTGCTGTCGGATTGAAGGGCTTTGGAAAAGTCTGTTATGGCATCGTTGAAACGATGAAGTTGCATAAAGAGTGTTCCGCGATTGGTGAGGAGCAATGTGGAGGATGGTGTGATACAAAGGCCGGCTGAATAGCTTTGCAAAGCATCGTTAAAAAGTCCCAATTCGGTCTGTACCATACCCAGGTTTGCAAGTAGCATCGCATTTTGACGGGAAGCCGGTTCGAGACGTAGTGCGTCTTTAAGTGTACGTTCGGCATCCTGCCACTTGTTATTGGTGATATAATAGTCAGCGGAGTCGAGTCGCTCGAGTCGTTGTGGTGATATCGGGATACTGTCTTGTACTTTCTGAGTTGAAAGAGAAGAACATACCATTATTATAGATAATAGAATTGGAGTCATGTGGCAAAATTACGCATTTTTTTTTGGGTGTACAAATAAACCTCGAGTTAAATTTTGAGTCTACATAATTGTAGGTTGGATTGGGAATTTGAGAGTGAGATGTTGATGAGTAAAAATATGCTATAAAACATATTTCCACTATTTTTTATAATATTTATTTCTCTATTATCGTTTTTATTTGTAACTTTGAGCCAATTTAAGCCAATAGGGATTTTTGAAGGGTTGCGAGTAAATGGTCAAGAGAAATTCCGATAAAAGGACTAATTTTACTAACTGATTGAATAATAATTAAAACAAATGAATATGTTCAAGAAAATTCTCACAATGGGAGTATTGCTTGTAGCGTCAATGACAGCATGGGCAGAGCTTCCTTCTGTTACATTGAAGGACATAAATGGCAAGACGGTTAATACCGCAGAATTGTCAAATGACGGGAAACCGATTATAATCAGCTTCTTTGCTACTTGGTGTAAGCCGTGTCTACGTGAATTGTCCGCAATAAACGATGTATTTCCAGACTGGGTGGAAGAGACTGGAGTTAAGTTGGTGGCTGTAAGTATAGATGAAGCACAGAATGCACAGAAAGTGAAGCCGTTGGTAGAACGCAAGGGATATACGGACTATGAGGTGCTTCTTGATCCGAACAGCGAGTTTAAGCGCCAGATGGGAGTTGATACACCTCCTCATGCCTTTATTGTAGATGGAAAGGGAAATATAGTATGGTCTCATCAGGGGTACATAGATGGCGGCGAGCAAGAGATGTATGAAGAAATTATTAAGCTCGTCAAGTAATAGAGAGAAAATATCAGAACAGTATTGAATATCGAAGGTTGAGAAATGCTCCGTATACGGGGTATACTCGACCTTCGAAATTGCCGTTTTTATAGAGAATATATAATTTAACAACGAGAAAAAGCCTTAAAAATCTGACACATGAAATCGAATGGCTTGAAACTGATGGCTTTGTGTATAGCAGCCGGGGTGTCGTTCCCGATTATAGCAGCGACAGCTGCAGATGAGAAGGCTGCTGTGGATACAGTAATAGTGCCGCGTACATATATGGGTGAGACTGTAATGACAGCCGAACCGGTCAATCCCCCCGCTCCCAAAGACTCATGGTGGAGTAAAGTGCGTGCTACAGGGAGTCTGCAGACACAATTCCTTTTTGCACAAGACGATAAAGCTATAGGTACGGAGCTTCCCAATGGGAAAGTGCTGAATAATACTTATTTTGACTTGACGGTAAATGCCCCATATATATCAGTCGGCGGACGTTTTGAATTTATGAAATGGCCTCTTCCGGGATATGAGAACGAATTTAAAGGTTGGGGTGTGCCTTATGTATGGGCGACCGGTCGTTACAAGTGGGCTCAACTCACAGTAGGCGATTTTTACGAGCAGTTCGGGTCCGGATTGATTCTCAGGACGTATCAGGAAAGAACATTGGGTATCGACAATGCACTTCGCGGAGGAAGACTGAAGTTGAATCCGGCACCCGGTGTGTATTTGACAGCTCTCGGAGGTAAACAGCGTTATTATTGGGAACATAATTCCTCATGGATATGGGGTGGCGATGCTGAATGGTCTTTGGATGAGTCTTTCCGCAGTCATTTCAATGAAGGAATTGGTTTGACAATAGGCGTTTCATACGTTGGAAAGCATGAAAATGGCAAGGATCAGCTGGTTCTAACACCGGATATGCATCATAAGTTGCATTTTCCACAGAATACAGCAGCTTTCGATGGCCGGGTGAAATTGCGTCTGCATGATTTTGATATCCTTGCGGAGGTCGCCACAAAGGATAATGATCCCAATGCAGTAAATGGTTATACATATCGTCGTGGTCATGCCGAATTGTTGTCAGTCAGCTATGCAGCTAAAGGATTGAGCGCATTTATTCAAGCCAAACGAAGTGATAATATGTCGTTCCGTTCAGACAGAACAATATCGGCCGGTTCCATATCTTCCTTTATCAACCATCTGCCGGCCTTTACGATGACCCAGACGTATGCTTTGGCTGCCATGTATCCATACGCAACGCAGCCGGATGGAGAGTGGGCATTCCAAGCTGAGGTAGGTTATAACTTCAAACGTAACACCCCACTTGGAGGCAAGTATGGTACAAATGTTAGGTTGTCAGCATCATATATCTCAGCGCTTGATCATTTTGTCAGAGAAGGAGAAGATAAGAACAATCCCTATCCGGGGTCAAATAATTTTGGGTCAGCGTTCTGGAAAATCGGTTCACTCAATTATGCAGATTTGAATTTTGAGCTCAAGAAGAAAGTGTCAAGAAGTGTATCACTTACACTTTATTATCTTTTCCAGAAATACAATCAGGAAGTAGTGGAGGGGCATGGTGTAAATGGAGCGATGGTGACAGCCAATACTTTCATTGTTGAAGGACAATGGAAAATGAGTAAGAAAACCCAGCTGAGATGGGAGGTGCAATATCTGACCACAAAACAAGATAAGGGTGACTGGATTGCCGGACTCGTAGAGCTTTCGCTCGCACCACACTGGATGTTTACCGTGTCGGATACATATAATTTGGGAGCAACAAATACAAATTATTATGAAGCTCTTGTGACTTATAATTACAGAGCCAATCGATTCTCCGTAGGATATGGGCGTACACGTGCGGGATTTAATTGTTCCGGAGGTGTATGCCGTCTTGTTCCGGCTACTAAAGGATTTAACGTAAGTTATTCATATAATTTCTAATCCGGTAAAGAGGAAAGTTGAATACCATAATAAGAAATTGAATCAACGTATATTAAAACTCTAAGCAATAAAATGAAATCATATATAAAAGCACTGATGTTAGCTCCGGGATTGCTGCTTTCATTGACAGCGTGTGATCATCTTGACGGGGATGACAGATATTATCCATATGAGCCGGAACCGATTGTTGCGGATAAATGTCTGCTCATAGAGGAATTTACCGGGATGCGGTGTGTTAACTGTCCTACAGGTGCCGAGACGGTACATTCCATTATTGAGGCCCTTGACGGTAATGCTGTCGCAGTTTGCATTCATCCGGAGAATCATGAGTTTACCAAGCCTATAGACGGTTTGGACTTGACATGTCCGATATCTACTGAGATATATGAATATTATCATCCCAATTTCCCGGCGGCAATATTTGATGGCGGACGACCAAACACGAATACCAAACGTTGGTCGGGTGTTGCTCTGAATGCCTATTCAGAACCAACACCGCTCAATGTTGAGGTGTCAACGGAGTATGATAAAGATACTCGAAAAGTTCGTGCCCATTATATAGTAACATTCATTTCGAATTATGTCGGAGATCTTAATCTGACAATGTATCTGACAGAGGATGGAATCATAGGAACCCAAGAGGCACTAAATGGTGTTACATTACATGACTATGAGTTTAATCATGTTCTCCGTGCAAGTTTCAACGGAACTTGGGGTCAACAAATAGGGACTGCATTCACAGAATATCAGAAGGTGGAAGGTGATTACGAATTGACACTGAAAGATGGCTGGAAGGCAGAAAATTGTAATGTTGTAGCCTTTGTCGGGAAACAGAAAGGAACAGTATATAATGCTGTTCAGGTAGCAGTGGTAAACAAATAAAAGGAAATAAAAAATAACCGAATATCATGAAGAAATATGCATTGACTCTGTTGCTGACTCTGACCGCAGTATTAAGCTGGGGTGCAGACGCAGTGAAATGGAGTTTTAAGCTTGTGGGAGACAAGACGGAGAATCCGTCGGTAGTTGTCACAGCTATAGTTTCACCGGGATATCATCTGTATGCACAGAATAATCCTGCGGGGGGGTCAAATCCGTTACAATTTTTTTTCGACCTCAAGGGTGCAAAAAAAGTAGGCTCACCTACAGCGAATAAGAATTACACGAAGGAGTTTGATGATGTCTTCGAGGTGGATCAGTATTATTATACCGGCACGGTAATTTTCACGCAGAAGTTGAAAGCGACCTCGGATAAATTTGATATAAATGTAGAGGTAAAGGGTCAAGCATGTAATGATTCAGGATGTGTCCCTGTCTTTGCACAACAGAAATTTTCGGGCACATCACCGGTGAAGGGTGATTCCAATGAGGAAGATGCAAAAGATGAGAAGACGGCTGATGGATCTGAAGCTTTGGCTCAGATGACAGATTCTCTTCAAAGTGCTGAGACATTGCTTCCTGAAGCTAACCTTTCAGACGTGCAAGCAGACAAGTCATGGTGGGAGAATGTGGAGGCTGAATTTAAAGTATTTGAAGATAATCCCGAGCAGCAGGATCGTTCATTATTGTATATATTTCTTGCAGGTTTCCTTGGAGGACTTGTGGCATTGGTGACTCCATGTGTATGGCCTATGATTCCGATGACTGTATCGTTCTTCCTCAAGCAGAATAAGAGCAGAAGTAAATCGGTAGGAACCGCTGCTATTTATGGTGCTTCAATTATAGTAATCTATGTGGCACTCGGACTTGCCGTGACAGCGATATTCGGAGCTTCGGCATTGAATGAATTGGCAACATCTGCATTATTTAATATCATTTTCTTCTTGTTGTTGGTAGTGTTTGCTATATCGTTCATGGGAGGATTTGAATTGACACTTCCTTCATCATGGACCAATAAGATGGATTCCAAGGTAGATTCCACTACCGGAATGTTATCCATCTTCTTCATGGCATTTACCCTTGTTCTTGTGTCGTTCTCATGTACCGGACCTATCATCGGAACACTTCTTGTGGAGGCTGCAGCGACATCCAACTTCATATCACCCGCAATCGGAATGTTCGGTTTTGCCCTTGCTTTGGCATTGCCGTTCACACTCTTCGCAATGTTCCCGACAATGCTAAAATCTATGCCTAAATCGGGCGGATGGATGAATACAGTCAAGGTGGTTCTCGGATTCTTAGAGTTGGCATTGGCATTGAAATTCCTGTCAGTAGCAGATTTGGCCTATGGTTGGCGAATACTTGACCGTGAAGTGTTTGTGTCATTGTGGATAGTAATATTTGCATTGCTTGGTGTATATTTACTTGGAAAGCTTAGATTCCCGCATGATGATGAGGTTGAGAAGACCGGAGTGGCAAGATTTATGCTTGCCTGTATATCATTTGCGTTTGCGGTATATATGCTTCCCGGATTGTGGGGAGCACCGCTCAAGTCAATCTCAGCGTTCTCACCTCCGATTTCCACTCAGGATTTCTCACTTTTTGAAGGAGAAGTTGCAGCCCAGGTGGATGATTATGAAGAGGGTATGAAGCTTGCTAAGAAGCTTAATAAGCCGGTGCTTCTTGATTTCTCCGGATATGGATGTGTCAATTGTCGCAAGATGGAGGCAGCTGTATGGACAGATCCTGAGGTAAAAGCTACCATTGACAATGATTATGTATTGATAACATTGATGGTGGATGAGAAGCAGGAACTTCCGGCACCTATGCAGGTAAAAGAGAAAGATGGCACGATGCGTACTTTGCGTACGGTAGGAGATAAGTGGTCGTATTTGCAGCGTTCTAAATTCGGTGCGAATGCACAACCTTTCCATGTTCTTCTTGACAATACCGGAAAGCCCTTGGCAGCACCGTTTGTGTATAAAGAAGATGTTCCGGGCTATAAGCGATTCCTTCAGCAAGGGAAAGATAATTATGCCAGTGGTAAATGACGGAATAGAATTCAAACTGTAAGATAATAGACGGCAGGCCGGGAGGTCTGCCGTCTTGATTGTGAGTCAGGCTCTAAAGTGAAAGCCTAGAGAATACAATTGGTAGTTAGAATAATATATTGTAAATTTGGATTATTTTTTGTATCTTTGCGCCATAAAATCTAAACCAGGAAAAAATGAGTAAGAAACATCTGTTATTGGGCGATGAAGCCCTGGCGCTCGGGGCATTGCATGCCGGCCTATCGGGAGCATATGCATACCCGGGAACACCTTCCACAGAAATTCTGGAATATATACAAGGAGCACCTCTTGCAAAGGAGCGGAATATCCATTCAAGATGGTCGTCGAATGAGAAGACGGCTATGGAGGAGGCTCTGGGAATGTCATTTTGCGGTAAGCGCGCGATAGTATCAATGAAACATGTTGGAATGAATGTGGCCGCAGATGCTTTTGTTAATTCAGGTATGACGGGAGCGAATGGCGGTGTGATAGTGATAGCTGCCGATGACCCGTCTATGCATTCATCTCAGAATGAACAGGATTCTCGTTTCTATGGAGATTTTGCATTTATCCCGGTATTGGAGCCGTCTTCACAACAGGAATGTTATGACATGGCTTCATACGCTTTTGATTTGTCAGAGAAGTATAACATACCGGTGTTGGCTCGCATGGTGACCAGACTTTCACATTCTCGTGCTGTGGTAGATACAAAAGAGGAGGCAAGAGTGCAGAATGAGCTCCATTATCCAAAGGCGGAGAATGAGCGTCAGTGGGTTCTTATGCCGGCTAACAGCAAGAAACGTTATGTGAGTCTGATAGAGGATTATTGCAAGCTTGCAGAGGAGTCGGAAAAATCTCCGTTTAATTCATATACTGATGGTAAGGACAAGAGGTTTGGCGTGATTGTATCGGGATTGGCCTATAATTATTATAAGGAAATTTTCCCGGGAGAGTCGCCGTTCCCTGTTGTGAAAGTGTCACAATATCCGTTGCCGAAAAAACTTATAGCGAAACTTGCAGATGAGTGTGAGGCAATTGTAGTGATAGAAGAGGGGCAACCATTTATTGAGAGCAAGATGCGAGGGTTGCTTGATAGAGGTGTGAGAGTATATGGTAAATACACCGGACAATTTCCTCGCACCGGAGAGTTGACTCCGGACAGTGTGAAGACCGGTATGTCAGAGCTTGCACCTGAAGTGAGTGAGCTTGCAGCCAGGGAGATAAAGAGCGAATCCAAAGTGACGGTGCCGCGTCCGCCGGCATTGTGTCAAGGGTGTGGACATCGTGATGTTTATCATGCTCTCAATGATGTGCTGAAAGAGTATGAATCACCCAAAGTATTTGGTGATATAGGATGTTACACACTTGGATATCTATCTCCGTTTAATGCGATAGATACATGTGTAGATATGGGCGCTTCCATTACTATGGCTAAAGGAGCATCTGATGCAGGGCAGCATCCGTCTGTAGCCATCATAGGTGACTCTACTTTTACACATAGCGGTATGACCGGTTTGCTGGATGCAATCAATGAGAATACTCCGATGCTTGTGATTATATCAGACAATCTGACAACAGGAATGACAGGTGGACAGGATTCTCAAGGCACCGGAAAGCTCGAGGAGATATGTCTTGGTCTTGGTGCGCATCCGGAGCATGTGCGTACGATAGATTCACTTCCGAAGAATCATGATGATATGATGAATCTTTTCCGCGAGGAGATAAATTATAAGGGATTGTCAGTAGTTATATCTCGCAGGGAGTGTATTCAGACAGCACGACGTCATGCATCTGCAAAGAAGAAAGCATGATTAGTGATGTGAACAGGGTGAGTCTTTCCCTAAATAAGTCGCAAAGATATTTATAAGGGAAAGATGCATTAAGTGATGATTAAAAAATAAATTGGTAAATTTTGTATGGTGATAATGATTACCAACTTGGTGTTTTTTGAAGTCTTTTCGGCGCTTTTCTCCCATCTGAAC
>JAMPEM010000042.1 GCA_023665145.1 Bacteroides sp. | reverse complement strand
AAATGACGTCTTAAAATTTGGTGAATGTGAGCGGAAGAAGCGAGGATATAGACGGGAGTATGTAAATTTCATCCTTGCCGTAAAGAAGTACCTCTATCGGGCCGTACAGATGCTCATATTCAAGCAATGCCTGTCGACATGCACCGCAAGGCGAAATGGGATGAGCCTGAAAACAATCCTCAAACTTTATCCCTTCAGGATGATGAAGCGGTGTCCATGCCGCTATCGCCAATTTCTTCATACCTACTCCCGGATATTTCGACGATGCATAAAAACATGCTGTCCGCTCAGCGCACGTCCCCGACGGATATGCTGCATTCTCTTGATTCGAGCCGGTCACCATCTCTCCGTTTTCCATCAAAATAGCAGCTCCGACATTAAAGTGTGAATAATGTGCCAATGATCTCTTGGTAGCCTCCTTTGCCGCATCTACCAATACCTTGTCCCGAGCATCCAGCTCATCGTATTGCACCGACTTAATTGCCGTTTCTATCTTTAGAGTTTTCATATCCCTTATTAGATTCTTCCTCCCTGAATCAAGGGGGGGGTGTAATGAAATAACACGAATTTTCCCCATTTGTTTCAAAAAATCGTGTCTGAGTAACAATCTGATACAGAATTTGTTTTGATAGTAATTTGAAAATATTTGAAGAATTATTTGGAATTAGAAAAATATTATACTAATTTTGCAAATGTAATTAGAAAATATTTGAAAACAAATCAAAACATTCAACAAATGGAGAATCAAATCGAAGAAAAAATCCCTGAACCGGCTGAAAAAGCTATTGGGCAAGAAAATGAAAATGTCGAGAGGCAGAATAGTGTCAACAGTGAGATTGTGGCGCGTGCCACACCCGACGGCTCGATTGAGGTCATGGATTTAGAGGCATATAAATGTATGGTCAATTCGATGTTGGAAGATGTGTCAGAAAAATTTGTCGGTCAGCTGCGTTCGGAGCTGGAAGCGTTTGCCGCCCCCCTTGAAAAAGCCTATCTGAAAGGGAGAAATGATGTCATAGAGGAGGGGTGGAACAATATCGGGAAGCAGCAACCCAAACCGTTATCCTTTTCAGATACTATTCATCGCCGCAAATCCGTATGGGAATAGACTATAGATGTGATGCAAACACTCTCGATTCAAGCAAAATAAATTAACTCAACTTTCGCAAACTTTAACTTGCGAAAAGTTAAGAGTTTGAGGTTAGCAAGTTAGAGAATTATCGAAGAATTTATATCAATTTTAACTCGAAGGCGTTTCGTAAACCATAAATCACAAGTTTCCAAGTTGCCCGGCAACTTGAGAAACTTGAATTAATAACAAAACAAAATTATGCAACAAACAAATTTAGTAACCGGTAAATCCGGTGCGACAATTGTAAGTAACGGTGTATTAACCACTGATATGGCTCAGAAAGGTGCACCGGGACTCTTATCCAATGCCATTGATTCCGAAATCGTCAAGATTCGACCGATGGCCACACCTCTTGACCAGATATCCCGTCTGGGACATATACGTAAAGTCGACTCTATGGAGGTGGATTATTACTCTGTGGACACTCGTCCCGAAACGACCATCACTACATCTATAGAAAGCAAGGGTACTGAAGATGGCGTCACCACATTCACGATGCAGATTGAGAATCCGGGCATCCTGGAGCAGTCGGAATCCTTCTCATGGAAAACATCAAAAAATGTGTTCTGTACCGGTTACATCTCCGAGAAGAATGACAATGTTTTCACCGTGATGACCACATCCGAAATTCCCGGAGAATATGAAGATATTGTAAGAATGGGACGCGCCGCGACTCAGCTCGATGTCCAATCACCGCAATTCTCCGTCCTTCCCAAAAAGAATACCAACTATTGCCAAATCTTCAAGATGCAGATTGAGCAAAGCGTCATCATGAAGATGAGTCATAAAGATATCGGATGGAATTTCACCGACCAACAGGAAGCCGCTATCTATGATATGAGAATGGGTATGGAGAAACAATTCCTTTTCGGCAACAAGATGAAAATCTATGACCCGGCTAAAGGTGAATCCGTACTTCTTACCGAGGGTATATGGAATCAGGCCGGTAAAGACATAGAAATCAAATTGGATGAATTTGATGCCAAAGCTCTTGTGGATATGTTGCGCAAGGTGTTCACTGAAAACAGCGGAAGCCGCAGAAAGATTCTCATAGCCGGCAGCGGACTGATTTCAGCGCTTAACAAGCTTGATGCCCAACGTGTTATCACAGCCCGTGACCAAGTAACAATGTGGGGTATCGATTTCTCCGAACTCTGCTCCAAATTCGGTCGTCTGTACGTGATTTTCAGTGACGTCTTTGACAATATGAATATGGTGAACAGCGGTATTGTCGTTGACCCGGAATATATTCAGAAACATGTCTTTATCCCGTTCAATGCAGAGACACTGGATTTGCGTGGTAGCGGACAAAGAAATACAGAGGCTATGGTGCTCACAGAGGCCAGTTGTCTGACCCTGCGCTATCCTGAGGCTCATGCCAGAATAACAGGTGTCTGAGTGGTAAAAGTTGCTGCGGGTTTCTCAAAAACCCGCAGCTTAACCTCTTATTCTAAATAACATCTTAGTACGTAATTGACAATGATTAAAGAATATACCGAAGATATGATGGTGCAACGCTGGCTTCTTCGGGAAGGACTTGCACCCTCACCCGGTGTGACCGGACTCAGCGACAATTCAAGACTTCGCGAGGTAATCGTCTCTGACCTCAGGCATTGGTATGCCGATTTGCTGCTTACGGCAAGCCCCCTTCTACTGCCCACCGAAGATGTCAGTGAAGAAACAGAGTCGATATATCTGACAAAAAACAGTGCACAACTCACCTTACCTTCCAGATGTGTCAGACCAATCAACATCAAGATGGAGAATTGGCAATTTTCCGTCTATACCCTTGAGAAGATGACGCCCAAAAAGGCAGAGGATGAGGCTCGGCAAGCATTGTGCTCCACACCATTCACACCTCATGCCTACAGACTTGAAGACGGCACCATAGAGGTGCACGGACTTAACCGAGGTCCTGACTGGCTTTCCTATTATGTGCCGCAATATAAACCAAAACCGGGCCCGGTGGAACATCCACGCATAGAACGTCTTGTGGCTGTGATAACTCCTCCTTCCGGATCTTATATACTTGACGAATCTCTTCTTCCCTGATACCTCAATGACAAAATTATGAAACAACTATTGGATACAGCCCGTGATGCCTGGACATCACTTCACGCTTTCCGCGAAAAGAGAACTCGGTGCAAAAATTTCACCTTCGGAAGGCAATGGGGTGATGTGAAGAGGCTCAGCGACGGCAGAAAAATCACTGAAGAGGCGTCCTGGCTCGACCAAGGCAGAATGCCGGTGTGCAACAATCTCATTCGACCGCTGGTGAAAAGCATAGTGGGGAGATGGAGGTTCGACAAGAACGATTCCGATGATTGCCGCCAAAATGATGCCCGCACATTTGAGGAATTCCTCATTTCCGGAATGGCGGTGCAAAGAATTGACCCGGAACAGGGTGAAATCCTCAATGTTTCGCCCGAAAGAGTATTCTTTCACAGATTCTCTCAAGCGGATGCATCCGATTGTACATTCATAGGAATGTTACATGATATGCACCCCTCCGAGGTCGTGAGTCGTTTCGTTCCACAGTCACCGGCCGATTTTGAAAAACTCGCCGCCCATCTTTGTGACTGTGGCAACGATAGCTGGTATGGCGCAGTGCCAAGCATACCTTGTGCTGCAGCCAAGACGGATTTCTTCAATCCCGATACTAACGGGACTTGGAGAGTGATAGAGACATGGAAACTTGAACATATCCCCTTTGTCAGACTTCATGACCCACTCAGAGGTGAATATTCCGAGGCTGAATGGACAGAGCAGACCATGACCCGACTATATGATTTCAACGCCAAAAGGAGGAAAATGCACAAAGAGCAGATTCGTTGGATGCTTGATTTGAGACAGACATGGCATTGTGTGTGGCTCGCAGTGGATGGAACTGTGCTTGCCGATTGTTATGCTGACCGACATCCCTTTGTCGTATCACTCTATCCGATGGTGGACGGTGAAGTTCACTCTCTGGTAGAGGATGTTATCGACCAACAGAAATCGGTCAATAATCTTGTAATGCTTCTTGAAGATGTGCTGAGAGCTTCGGCCAAAGGTGTGGTACTCTTTCCGGCCGACCAGCTGCCAAGAGGAATGTCATGGCAGGATGTCAGAAAAATTTGGTCACAACCCGGAGGTATAATACCATTTCGCCGCACATCGAAAAATATTATGCCCTATCAACTTAACAATTCCGGATCATTGGCCGGTGCCGGTGAACTGCTTGAAACCCAGATGAGGATGTTTAATGAGATAACGGGAACCAATGCCTCAAGCCGGGGTGCGGCCTCTACTGCAAAAGGTGCTGAAATGATGACTCGTGAATTGGAACAAGCCTCTGTGAGCATCTATGATTTGCTTGCCTCCTTTGAAGAATTTGTAGCCCGCAGAAATCACCTCTTAATTAATAAAAAACAAAATTATGAAGACAAATAAAAACAATGAATATTCCTGGAGGACCGGACTCAAAATCCTTCCCTCGGTCATGGTGGTCAATAGAGAACAGCCACCGGAATCTTGCCGTCAAAGCGAGGATGCTTCCGGAGCGGTACCGGAATCGCTCGGCATTATTGAATATGCGGAAAATGTCAGAACCAATCCGGTGAAAGTGGTGCCGGTGCATAAACCTCAATATCTCTGCACCTCGGGGTATCGACCCGTAGTTACTGAAGAAAGAGGAAGGCTCTATAACGTTCTGACACAGAGTTATGGTGGAGTGATACGCCATGCATTTTCCATTGATAAGCACAACGATGTCAAGTTGGTGCAAAACACAGTAGGATTATGTAAAAAAACGATAGTGCAGGGAGCAAGAGTAGCTACATTCACCACTGTGCGACATGATGACAATTCCCTGTCTCAAATAAAATATGACAACGGGAGCGGCGGATACGAATATCTTGGCACACTCCCTTCATTGCCGGAATTCAAGGTAGAGCAGGTGCACCAGCCCTCGGCAACAGCTCAATGCGAAAGTGTGGCAATCAATCCTTCGGTGCAGTCATTTCGTCAAGGCGTACGCAAAAAATTGGTAAAGGATCTTGAGGCGAGTGCCAGAGAGGGATATCGCAAAGCATTACAATCGGCAGCTTCGGCTCGATGCTGGACAGGTGCAGTTGCCGTCAGACTCGGAGCGAGGATGTGGGATGGAAGCCTGATTTATCTGAGTGCGCCGCGAATAATCGGTGTCAAAGAGGTGCCGGTGGAGAATTCAGATGTTAATTTCCCTTTGACACGTGGTGAAAACGGATATGAGACTACAGAGGAGGCTTCCGTGTCGTTGCCTATGTATAAATTGCGTATCACGACGGAGAATTTTACGGCCGAAGAGGTGGAACATTGGAGCGGGTTGATAAGACAGTTGGAGGTGTGGATTTCAGATCAGACTGAAGAGGTGAGCGGTTCGGGAGCTGAGGCGTTTTATCGTGAATTGCCCGAGGGTGAGGTGCTTGCCGTCAGACTGTCGCGATATGACACGAGCAGATGCGCGGCAGAACTTGCGGCTGCACCGATGAGGAAAGCATACGTCATTCCGTTTGGAAATAAAGCCGACGGAGTAGTGCTTGACCGTGTGGCAGCGAAGAAATATATGGATGTGGTGCAGAGTGTTCGCAAACTGATGCCGCGACGTGCCAAAGTGATGTCAAGTCATGACGGATTCCTTCATCTGGGCAATGTGGAGGAGGAATTGCCGGAGGTGATTATTCCACATTCCGCAGGAACAGCGTCGTTACCATGCCGGGTGATGGTGGATATTAGAGTAAATGGTAAATTGCGTCATATCATAAAGGATGGCGTGCTGCATGGCACGGAGCTGGAGCCGCTGTTGTGGTATGGAGATGGCAGAGCCGAGAAGATGACTCTCTGGTATGAGAACGAATCCCGCATACCCTGCATAGCCGAATTTGAGCTTGAAAGTATGGCCGACGAGGATGCAGCCTGTTATGCACATCCCTATGGAAGAGTCATAAAACTTGATGCCATATCGAGATATACGACAGAATCAATGCCCGAGGGTGATGAGAAAGTATATGAGAGCTTTCCGGAGAGGATAGTGACGAGCATTAAGGGAAATCCCTTGGTGGTGATGTCAGAATCGTCCAATGTGGGAGGAGTTGTCAAAGCGATTGTGGGACAGCCCAATGTGAAAGGGTCATATACACGGCATTTTGTCTATCTGAGCACGGACAATGGTATTTTGATGCTGACCCACGACATGAATGGCCGTTACACCAATCTCCGTGGAATTTCATCGCTCATACCCGAAAATGAGGAGGGGTTTGCCAAAGCCTCGCAAAGCGTCTATGTAATAGCCTCGGGTACTGTTGCCGAGATACGCAATGGAAGTGTCGTGCATCTGGTGCGGGGGCTGACGGAGTTTGACAGATTGATGTGGTATGAGGCACACCAGGAGCTTTGGCTTCTTCCGAGGGATAAGACACGGCCGGCCTTGGCTCTGAATCTATGGGAGGTAGGGGATGTCGGTATCCCCGGCTCGATGCGTAAGGTAAAGATAGAAAATATCCTTGTGCAGGGGATGATGCCAATTCTTAGTGAAGAGAAAGACGGGAATTGGGAATTGTATGCCCTTGAGGGGAATATGACGAGTAATCTTGCTATCGTATGGCGTACCAACAAGGTGCCGCTCCCCACACAGGGATTTTCCGTCTTGCGAGCTGAAATAGACGGTGACAGTGAACAAAAGTTGAATGTCAGAGTGGAAGCTTGCAATCCGGAATCACCGCAGGGGAGTTCAGCTGAAAATGTCAGTCTGACAGAATGTAGCATGACGCATCCGTATCATGGAGTGGCGGAGATTCCTTTTGTCAGCATGGCACCGAGTATTACACCGGTTTTGGCTGCCACCTTCCGCATCGAGCTGACCGGACATCTTATAAGGCTTGGGGAGGTCAAGGTGATGGAAAGAGGTGAGCGGTTTGGTATGGACACTCCGTTTGGCAGGATGAGACGACGTGCTTTAGAGGCTGTCGGATAACAGGGTTTCTCTCAGAACATTTTGGCGGCTGAAGAGGTTTAAAATAGAAAATGATATATCTTATGAAAAGGTTTTTACAGATAATGGTGTTGATGCTGATGCTGGCGCCCGCATTTATGCTGACCTCGTGCGGCGACGATGTCTGGTCGCCCGGTCCACCACCGTATGACTGGGATAATACGTTCTTCGACAGTAGAATAACAGGTGCGTGGAGACTTATTTCGGCCGATGGTCGTCCGGTGACCGGTACTGCAGCCAACTATATGGAATTTTACGGCAACGGCAAAGGTCTTTACACATATTGGGACAATGGCGAGCTTTATTCCGAACGAATGGGATATTGGTGTGAGGCGCCATACGGTTCATATTCGGATTATCAGATTAATATACAATATGAATATAGCAGTCCGGTAACGATGAGCTATTGGTTGACGGGTAATAATGTGCTGTATATGCGATGGTTTACCACTAATGGTACAACCGTAACGTATGCATACGAACGAACCAACACGATTCCGTAACGTTAGAGTTGCTTATTATTTTGACATATCATATAAAATTAGTAATTTTGCGGTGGCTATACAGGCTGCCGCATATTTTATCAAATATAAAGTACACATGTCATAATTGAGCGGCACATATAAAGGAAAATAAAAAAACTCAAACTAACCTGATGTATAAGATAATAAGCAAGAGAGAACTTGCTCCGAAGATAGCTGAGATGGTGATAGAAGCTCCGAGAGTGGCTTCATCAGCACAGCCGGGGCAGTTTATCATAGTGCGTACCGATGAACACGGAGAGCGCATACCGTTGACAATATGTGATTATGACCGTGAGAAAGGTACAATCACCATAGTGACACAAGCTGTGGGGCTTTCTTCACAAAAGATAATCGATATGGAGGCCGGTGACGAATTTGCGGATTTTGCCGGACCGTTGGGACGTCCGACTGACCTTTTGGAGCTTGATGAGGATGAGCTTCGCAAGCAGAAAATCCTCTTTGTGGCCGGAGGTGTGGGTACAGCTCCTGTATATCCTCAGGTGAAATGGCTTAAGGAGCATGGTGTTGAGGCCGATGTGGTGATAGGCGCCAAGACTAAGAGCATCTTCACATATGTCGATGAGATGAAGAAGGTGGGGAATGTCTACCTTTGCACAGATGATGGTAGTGAAGGATTTCACGGCATGGTTCCTGCATTGATGCGCGACCTTGTGGAGAATCAGGGTAAGAAGTATGATCGTTGTGTCATAATCGGTCCGATGATTATGATGAAATTTGCCGCACTCGCCACTAAAGAGATGGGAATACCGACCGTAGTGTCGCTCAATGCCCTGATGGTGGATGGCACAGGTATGTGCGGTGCCTGTCGTGTGAGTGTGGGTGGCGAGACAAAATTCACATGTGTGGATGGTCCGGAGTTTGACGGACATGCAGTGGATTTTGATGAGGCGATGAGAAGACAGAATATGTATCGCGACCACAAGAAAACAAAAGGTGAAACTCATAAATGTGAATGTCAGAATGGCTAACAGGATACCCCGCGTGGCAGTGCGTGAACAGGAACCGGCACGCCGCGCCACAAATTTCGAAGAAGTATGTTACGGCTATAATGCCGAAGAAGCAGCCTTGGAGTCAGGCCGCTGCCTGACATGTCCCAAACCCCGCTGTGTGAATTCCTGTCCGGTGCATGTCAATATACCGGGCTTCATCAAGGCGGTCAACGAAGGGGATATGGTAAAGGCCGCTTCAGTCATAGGTGTAGACAGCACATTGCCGAGTGTGTGCGGCAGGGTATGTCCTCAGGAGTCGCAGTGCGAGGGTTCTTGTGTATTGGGCATCAAGGGAGAGCCGGTGGCAATCGGAAAGCTGGAACGTTTTGTGGGAGACTGGGCCATAGAGCATCGCGATGAGCTTCCGAAGCCGGAGATTAATTCCAATGGCAAGAGAGTGGCTGTGGTCGGTTCCGGTCCGTCCGGATTGGCTTGTGCATCTGACCTTGCCAAACTTGGATATGAAGTCAAGATTTTCGAGGCACTTCACAAAGTGGGGGGTGTGCTTGTGTATGGTATACCTGAATTCCGTCTTCCCAAGGAGAAGATTGTGGCCAAAGAGGTAGAGGCAGTAAAGAATTTGGGTGTGGAGATAGAGACCGACGTGATAGTGGGTCGCACCATGACTGTGGATGATTTGCTTGACAGAGAGGGATTCGATGCAGTATTCGTAGGCTCCGGAGCCGGACTTCCCAGATTTATGGGTATCGAGGGCGAGAATCTCAATGGTGTCTTCTCAGCGAATGAGTTTCTGACCCGTGCCAATCTTATGCATGCATATGATGAGGAGTATGATACACCTATCTATGCAGGTAAGAAAGTCGTAGTGGTGGGAGGCGGTAATGTCGCGATGGATGCAGTCAGAACGGCCAAACGTCTTGGTGCGGAATCTGTCATTGTGTATCGCCGCAGCGAGAAGGAGCTTCCGGCCCGTGTAGAGGAGGTGCACCATGCCAAGGAGGAGGGTGTAATCTTCCATTTACTTAACAATCCGACACGAATCATAGGTGATGAGAAAGGTTGGGTGAAAGGGATTGAATGTATCGAGATGGAGCTTGGCGAGCCGGATGAGAGTGGACGTTGTCGTCCGGTGGAGAAACCCGGTAGTGAACATTTCATAGAAGCGGATGTGGTTATCATGGCGCTTGGTACAAGTCCCAATCCTCTTATCAAGTCTACGACGGATGGTTTGGACACGAATCGTCGCGGCTGTATTGTAGCGGATGAAGAAGGTCGCACCAGCAGGAAGGGAGTGTTTGCCGGTGGTGATGCAGTCACCGGAGCTGCAACAGTGATTCTCGCCATGGGTGCCGGTCGCAAGGCAGCCAAAGCCATAGATGAGTATTTGAAGAATAATTG
>JAMPEM010000041.1 GCA_023665145.1 Bacteroides sp. | reverse complement strand
TTCATAAAAAGCACCCCAAAAGTTTTTTGTCTAACTTTTGGGGTGCAGTTCATTTGGCGCAGCCTCTTTGTCAATATTCGGTCGTTGGATGTATTCTCCGAACTCTGAATTACTTAATTGTAAGCATTTGTCGTTCGTAAGAATAGGGGAGGCGAAGATAGAGTGTGCGATTTTTGGTGTCATACCACCATCCGCTTTGTCGAATCGCTTTGAGAGAAACACACTCAGGCATCGGGGTGCCGTGGTCAGATGTCACGGATTTAGGTTTTCTGTCCATCCCCACTACCTCAAATGTCAACATTCGGAATTCCGGCATCCCTTCATAACTTCCTTCACTCTCCATAGCGATATAAATCTCGTTTCCTTGTTTTGATCCGCTGAAAGTAGTAAGTTGGTACTGTCCGTCTTCAAGAGATGTAGGAGAGATTCTGTTATCATCAAAAAGGGTGAAATTGCTCCATTCCTTGGCCGGAAAGTATTTGATGGTCAGGAATTGAGGATTATACTCCGATACATTGTTGATAGGCTCGTCATATTGCGGAATAAAAGCACCGGCTCTGACAAAGAGCGGGAGTTCGTTCAATGGAGCTTTGACAGTAGCCGTTGTTCCTCCGTTATATTTTTGCAGTGGATGATTCCAAGAAATCCATTGTCCGGCAGGGAAAATAACCTTTCTTGATGTAGCGCCTTTAGTCATGACAGGAGCTACAAGGACATTGTCACCCCAGAGGTATTCATCGTGGATATCAGCATATTTGGCATCGCTGTTTTCACCCCGGAAGTTTAGTGGCCTTACTAAGGGAAGTCCGTCGGATGCGTTTTGATAAGCGAGGGTATAGTTGTAAGGAAGCCATTTATAACGTCCCTTGACAATATCAAGCAGTATTTTTTCATATTTGGGATAATGATATGGTTCGGCGAGTTGCTGCGCATGAGTTCTGAAAGTGGGCGTAAAGGCACCCATTTGCACCCAACGCACATATAGTTCCGGATCGGACGGCGCTTTGGGGTCAACAGCAAAGCCACCTAAGTCTGAGCTCATATATCCAAGCCCGGAGAGACCGGAATTGAGCATGATATTGACTTGAGGGCGAAGGCCGGCCCATGAACGAGAAACATCACCGCTCCATGGGAATACGCTGTAGCGTTGCAAACCGGCTGTACCACCGCGCATTAGGAGCATCGGGCGCATTTCAGGGAAATCTGATCTCAACCCTTCATATACAAGTTTGCTCCAATCGTTGCCATATCGGTTATGATATTCATTGGCGGTCTCCTTATTGAAATGGACTATTGATTCGGGATGTACTTCCGGCTCACCGAGGTCGCCCCACCATCCGGATAATCCTTGAGAAGTGATGGGTTTGAGCCTGTTCCATAACCATTTTGCAGCATCAGGGTTTGTGATGTCGAGCATACCGGCTTCACCTACCCATGTTTGTACGTTGTTGTTGTTACCTTCGGCATCCTTTGTCAGATACCCCAGAGAGTCAAGTTCGTTGTAATTATTTATTGCTCCTTTGAGGTTATAGTAAGGTTGATGAATAGGAACTAAATGTACTCCCTGTTCCTTAAGTTTGGCGAGCATTTCTTCCGGATTGGGCCAATTCTCTTTCTTCCAATCCAGACGACCCATATCTGTTTCCACTCCATACCAATACAAATCAAGAATTATACCATCCACCGGATACCCTTTCTGTTTGAGTGTGTCGATGACACCGAGGGTTTCATCTTGTGAGCGATACCCGTATTTGGATGTGATATAACCCAATGCCCAGAATGGCGGGAGCGGTTGAAGTCCGGTCAGCTGACTGTAATTGCGAGTAGTACTTGCTATATTTCCTTCTTCACCGTTGATGAAATAATATGAAAGCGGTTTGGGAGTTTGCGACTCATATAGAATAGTGTCTCCGATGATAAGTTTTGATTTGTTGTAATCATCGAAAAGGATTCCGTAGCCGAGGTCAGATACAATGTAGGGCACGGTGATATTCATTTGCGAGATGCGAGGGTCTCCTTCACCGTATCCGTAAGTGGGGCGGTTATAATTAATCAGCGTGTCACCATTGAGCTTAAAGGAGTGGGCTCTTTCACCGGCACCGAAAAAATGTTCGTCCGCACCTCCTTTGAATGAGATTGTTTTTAAATTGCTTGAGTTGTCAACGCCTTCCGCCTCAGAGAGAAGCAGAGCGCCTTCCGCGTCATAGAATTTTACACGTCCGGTGGTGCGGTTCACGTTCACCGTTGTAGTTGGCGAAGCGAGAATCACCTCGGAAGGTGTGGTGGTTACTTTGATTGATGAACCGTCCGGTGACAAGACGGCCGCCTGAGAATAAGGAAGATTAAAGGATGTCTTGTTGACGTCAGAGAATGTACTGACCCGGAATATATTTTCAGAAACGGGTGTGATTTGCACGATTCCTTCCTGAGTGCGGACGGTGGTGACATGCTGCGGGTTGCTCTCCACAGTCGGTGCCGAAGCGAAAGAGAATCCGGCACCGGCTGCAAGCAGAGCTGTGGCAGTCAGCAGATAGGCTGATGTGAATTTCATAAGTTAAGGTTGTTGGATATAAATTTACAATTCAATATCACCATCTACGATAACTTCCCAGGGGAGACCGCTTTCGGCTACTTGTGCCAAAAATGGATCCGGATCAAATTCCTCAACGTTATGCACACCGGGCATAACCCATTTCCCGGTAAGGAACATCATGGCACCGACCATTGCCGGAACACCGGTTGTATAGCTGACAGCCTGGGCACCGGTTTCCTTAAACGCAGCCTGGTGGGAGCAGTTGTTGTAGATATAGTAAGTGGATTCTTTACCCTCTTTGTCGAGTCCCTTGATGCGGCAACCGATTGAAGTTTCACCGGTATAGTTTTCTCCCAAAGAACCCGGGTCGGGAAGGACAGCCTTGAGGAATTGGATGGGGATAATCTCACGCCCTTCATACATTACGGGGTCAATGCGTGCCATACCTATATCTTGAATCACACGCAGGTGAGTGAGATATTCTTGACCGAAGGTCATCCAGAAACGTGCTCGACGAATTGTGGGAAAATTCTGAACGAGAGATTCAAGTTCCTCATGATAAAGGAGATAAGATTCGCGTTCGCCGATATTGGGATAATTAAGGGGACGGTGGATTTCAAGGTTTTCTGTTTCTACCCATTTGCCGTTTTCCCAATATTTACCCTTTTGAGTAATCTCGCGGATGTTGATTTCGGGATTGAAATTAGTAGCGAATGCTTTGCCATGATTTCCGGCGTTGCAGTCCACTATGTCGAGATATTGCATTTCAGAGAAATGGTGTTTTGCAGCATATGCAACAAATACAGCAGATACACCCGGGTCAAATCCGCATCCGAGAATAGCCGTCAGTCCGGCTTTTTCGAAACGTTCGCGATATGCCCATTGCCATGAATATTCAAAGTGGGCTTCATCCTTGGGTTCATAGTTGGCCGTATCAAGATAATTGACACCGGCCTGCAGACAGGCTTCCATTATTGTCAGATCCTGATAGGGGAGTGCCACATTGATGCAGATATCCGGTTTGTGGCGGTTGAAAAGCTCGACGAGCTCCTCCACATTGTCGGCATCCACCCGGTCGGTAGTAATATTTCCGGCTCCGATACGTGCTGCCAGAGCATCGCATTTCGATTTTGTGCGTGATGCGATGACTATCTGAGAAAACACTTCCGGATATTGAGCACACTTATGTGCCACCACTGAGCCGACGCCACCTGCGCCGATAATCAATACTTTTCCCATTTTCTTCTTTTTATGCTTTTTTTATTTTTATCAATGTCAGATGATTTGGCGGAATAAATCCGCAAAACGGCCGAAATCCTCTTCGTGTATCTCGGCATTGGGGTCTTTTATCCAATATAAGGGGATGTCGTTATACATTGAAGCCACCAAAGAGAAAGTGCTTGGAGGACCGGCCAGTACGTTACATTTGGAAAGAAGGCACAAATCTTCTCCGGCGTTGCCGTTGGCAAATTCCACTGTTGCACCTTTTATCCCATTACGGTAAGCTTCTTTGTGCAGCTCCGGGTCATTGCCGCTTACAATCACCGTTATCCGGCGGTCGTCAAACAAATTGACAATCTTTTGAGCCACTTCGATATATTGCCTGTCGTAATAGTAATATTTACCCGATTGCCAACGGGCATAGTCGCCTCGACGTATATGTAGCCCGATGCGTATGTTCCCTTCGCTGCTTTTGAGGAGTTTCTCCACCCTTGCTTCGATGGCGGATGTAAAGGCAAACATCTGCTTTATCTCGTCGAGGTATTTGAGGAACAGATCATAGAATCTCACTTCCCATCCTTCCACAATGACATTGCGATGTGATAGAATCTCCGGAATACGCTGTTGGCAGTCTTCTCCGGGAGTGTTAAAACTCACTATGGGGATAAACCCGAACTTGGCACCATATTTCGCTATAGAATAGCGAAAAAAATTATGTCCGGGCATTGTGGAAATTTTAAAGAAGGGGTATTTATATGCAAAACGCATGGAGATGGTGCGACGACCATGTTCACGTCCCAAAGCGTAAACATGTCCGTATTGAAGGAGATTATTGCACATTCTCCCCTTGTCTCTTGCGTAAATCACTTATTTTATTTCTAAATTTTGCAATCGCAAAAATAATACTTAATTTTGCACTATGCAAAAGTTGACAACATTTCTTTTGATATTTTTGGCTCTGACGGGTTGCAAGGCTGCAGGTTCGGAGCAAAAAGAGGGTGAAAACGTTGAAATTTCACTCCCGGCAGTGGCTTTTGATGCAGATTCAGCTTATAATTATGTGAAGAAACAGGTGGATTTCGGACCTCGTGTGCCTAATTCGATGGCGCATGATATGGCAAGAGAATGGCTCGCATCCGAGCTTAAACGACATGGAGCTGAAGTGGCGGAACAAAAGATGGATATAAGAGCCCATGACGGGGTGACGCTTCGTTCCACCAACATCATAGGACAATATAATCCGAATGCAGAGGAGCGAGTTCTCCTTGTTGCGCATTATGATTGCCGTCCCTGGGCTGATCAAGACCCGAATCCGGAAAATTATGATAAGCCGGTAGATGGGGCAAACGATGGAGCCAGCGGTGTCGGAGTATTGCTTGAAATTGCACGGCAGTTGTCAAAAAACAATCCCTCGTGTGGAGTGGATATCCTTTTCGTTGATGCCGAAGATTATGGCAATGATGACGAAGAAACGTGGGCGCTTGGTTCAAAATATTTTGTGGAGCATCCCTTTAAGCCTGATTATTTACCGTCGGAAGTGATTCTTCTTGATATGGTGGGAGGTCGCGATGCTAAATTCTATCGAGAGTATTTTTCTCAGAAAAATGCCGGACAGCTTCTAAGTGCTGTCTGGGGAATTGCAGAAGCATCCGGATTTGGAAGTAGATTCGTCGATAAACCCGGTGGCGCTGTCAATGATGACCATTTGAGATTTCAGGATGCAGGTATTCCGTCAATTGATATAATAGAATTTGTTCCCGGCACGGGATTTAATGCTTCGTGGCATACTGTTTCGGATACGATGGAAAATATAGATGCAGGGACTCTTAAGGCGGTAGGCCAGACAGTGCTCAATTATGTGCTTACAAGATAGCATGCTGTGATGGAGGAAAGGTTGCCCGAAGGGTTTGTCAATAGGATTGAGTCTGATTTGGGTGTGGAGCAAGCACACTCTCTCGTAAATGCTTTGCAGACACACCCTGTAATAGGGTTTCGTGTCAATCCACTCAAGAATTTTAATGTGGCAGATGTGATGCCTGATGCCGAGGCGGTTGCTTGGTGTCAAGGTGGGTATCGTCTTAAAGAACGTCCGAAATTTACGTTTATGCCGGAATTGCATGGAGGTGCTTTTTATGTGCAAGATCCGTCATCTATGATACACCGATATATCGTAAGTCTCTTGGCAGATGATGCTGAAGCAGTGCTGGATCTTTGTGCGGCTCCGGGAGGTAAAACCACAGCAGCTCTGAGTGCATTGCCCGAAGATGTGGTAGTGGTGGCCAATGAGGTTGTCCCCTCACGAGCCAAGATTCTTAAAGAGAATATCACAAAATGGGGAAGAGAAGATGTGATTGTTACTTCGGCTAAAAGTGTCCGGATAGCTCAAAGCGGCGCAAAATTTGACATAATAATTGCCGATGTGCCTTGTTCGGGCGAAGGTATGATGCGAAAGGATTCTGAAGCAAGAAAGCAATGGAGTGAGGGATTGGTGGAGCAATGCTGTTCACTTCAGCGTAAGATTGTAGATGAAATTATTCAGTCCTTGAAACCGGGTGGATGGTTGATATATTCTACTTGCACTTTCAATACCATTGAGAATGAGGGGAATGTAAAATTCTTCATGGAAAAATATGGATTGGAAAATCATGCGATAGACATTCCGCAGGATTGGAATATCGCTCAATTGAGAATTGAGGGAATAGAGGCGTTACGGTTTATGCCGCACATCAGTGAAGGTGAGGGATTGTTTGTTGCTCTTCTCCGCAAGCCGATGGATGAGGAGATATTCAGGACGCCGAGAGTATTGTTGCCGCGTCAGGAAAAGAGCGTTGCGTCCGGATGGGTGATTGAGGGCCAACGGATTTACAAGAACGGCAATAAGCTGGAGGCGATGTCGGATTCATCTGCCGCAATGGCTGCTTTGTTACGCAAATCGGGGGTGTCAATTTTAAGCGCGGGAGTAGAAGTAGGGGAGCTTAAAGGGATGGATTTGATTCCGGCTCAAGCGCTCGCCCTGAACCATGTACTCCGTAAGGATGTTTTCCCGGAAGTGGAGCTTGAATATGAGCGGGCTATCAAATATCTTCGCCGGGATACATTGACATTGCCCGATGACACACCTAAAGGTTTTGTGATTGTAAAATATCGTGGTGTTCGCCTTGGCTGGATGAAACATATCGGCAATCGTTCCAACAACCTGTACCCCAAAGAATGGCGAATTCTGAGCAGTCAATATGAATAGATGAAATTGTGATGATTTTATAAAACTGAATGGGAAAGAAGAGAGGTTTGTCAGAAGATGATTTCCCTGTAGTGGGTATGATGTGTGCCGTTTGTGCCGGGACAGTGGAAAAGACTGTTGCCGAGACAGATGGTGTGGTCACAACTTCTGTTAATTTTGCTTCATCATCTGTACATATTATTTGGAAGAATGATGTCACCACACCGGAGTTGATTGCGGACCGGGTACGTCAGGCCGGATATGAAATGATAGTGGCAGAAAGTGTCTCGCAAGGAGTTGAGCAACAAAACAAACGTGAGGCCCGAATTTACCATAATATGAAATGGCGCACAATAATGGCATGGATACTTACCATACCGCTTATGGCGCTATGTATGTCACACATTCATTTTTATGGCATTGACATAGTTATGATGGTGATGACAATTGCCGTTATGGCAGGATGCGGATATGGGTTTTATCTCTCGGGGTTTCGTCATTTATATAGAAAGTCACCTAATATGGATTCATTGGTGGCTATCAGCACACTGGTAAGTTTTCTCTTTTCTCTTTTCAATACTTTCTTTGCGGAATATTGGGAAGGCAATATGCTTAACGGAGAATTGTATTATGAAGCCTCAGCTATGATAATAGCTTTTGTCTTGACCGGTAAGTTGATGGAGACCAAAGCCAGACACAACACCGGAAGTGCTTTGCGGGCCCTTATCGGGATGCAACCTACGACTGCTCTGCGAATTGATGCAGATGGGAAAACATCCGAAGTTGAGATAGGAAAAATTAAAAGGGGAGACAAGTTGATGGTGCGTCCCGGCGAAAGAATTCCTGTAGACGGCAAAGTGATAACAGGAATAACAGCGGTGGATGAAAGTATGATGACGGGCGAACCGTTGGCTACGGAAAAAACATCCGGGGATAATGTTGTGGCCGGGACTGTCAATGGACTTGGGTCAATTGAAATTCTTGCAGAGGAAGTGGGACAAAACACCCGTTTGGCCGAGATTATACGCCGAGTGAGGGAGGCACAGGGGAGCAAAGCTCCGATACAAAGGGTTGTGGATAAGGTGTCAGGGATTTTTGTCCCCGTGGTGATGTGTATTTCCACATTTACCTTTGTGGCATGGATGATTGCCGGGTATGGCGCTCCCTTGGCTGTATTAACAGCTGTTTCGGTGCTTGTAATAGCATGTCCTTGCGCCTTAGGGCTTGCGACACCTACCGCAATAATGGTTGCCATAGGGCGAGGTGCGTCTTCAGGATTGCTCGTCAGAGATGCGGCGTCATTGGAAGAAATGGCCCGTGTGGATGTTGTTGCTATGGATAAAACGGGAACTTTGACAGAGGGTAAGACGGAAGTGGTGGATACATACGGAAATATGGATAGCGGGATATTGGCACTCATGTGTGAATTGGAGCGCAAGAGTGAGCACCCGTTAGGGCAAGCTGTTATATCGTGGGGTGAAGCTAAAGGGGCTGAAGCTGTATCGGGTGGAATCACAAGTTTTGAATATTATGCCGGGATGGGAGTAAGCGGAGAGTCGTCAAGAGGTATGGTTTGGCTTGGCAACGACAAGCTCATTAAGAAGATGGATGCTTCACGGAATGACTCATTCAGGCTTCAAGCGGAAAAATGGCTAAAGGAGGGTGGCATAGTGCTTTATGCCGGACTGAACCGGAAGGTTCTTCTTATAATAAAAATCTCCGATATATTGCGAAAAGATTCAGCTCGGACAGTTGGAAACCTTCAGAAAGAAAAAATGGATGTAGTGCTTCTGACAGGTGATAATGATGCTACAGCAAAACATCTCGGTGACAAGGTGGGAATATCCGAAGTGTATGCCGGGTTGTTGCCTCAGGATAAGGAAAGAATAATAAAAAAATTTCAAAAAGAGGGGAAACGTGTGGCAATGGTAGGTGACGGAATAAATGATTCGCAAGCTCTTGCTACAGCGGATGTGTCGATTGCGATGGGAACAGGTTCGGATATAGCGATAGATGTGGCGCAACTTACGGTGACGGGCGGAAAGATAAGTCTTCTCCCGGAAGCTTTTCAGCTTGCACGCAGAACAGTGAGGATAATAAGAGAGAATCTCTTTTGGGCTTTTATTTATAATATAGTGGGGATTCCGATAGCCGCCGGTGTCTTATACCCTGCGTATGGAATTTTGCTGACACCTATATTTGCATCTGCTGCAATGGCTGTAAGTTCGGTATGTGTAGTTACTAATTCATTAAGACTTGGAAAAATAAAAAAATCAAGATATGAAATTCAAGACAAATGCTAAATGTCAGGGATGCGCAAGTGCCATACGTAGTGCACTTGCAGAGATAGCTCCGGCGCAGAGCTGGGATTTTGATCTTCAGAGTCCTGACAAGACAATGACCTACAAAGACTCAGATAATGATACTGAATTGGCAGCCAAAATCATATCAGCCGTAGAAAAGGCCGGATTTAAAGCTGAATTGATATAAATAGGGGTCGGAGAAAATGGGAATGGCCAACGAATGGAAAATTCGTACAGAGCATCTGCTTGGTGCGGAGAGTATTGTAAAGCTGAGGAAAGCAAGGGTGCTTGTAGTGGGTGTAGGTGGTGTGGGAGGATACGCAGCAGAAATGCTGTGCCGCACCGGTGTGGGAGCACTCACCCTTGTAGATGCAGATAATGTAGCGGTATCAAACATCAACCGTCAGCTGATAGCCGGACATTCTACTGTAGGACAGTCAAAAGTGATACTTTTTGCCGAGCGTTTCCACAATATCAATCCCTTGGCTCACATAAATGCCGTTCAAGAGTTTGTGACACCGGAGAATATCGGAGAACTTCTTGAGCCTCATTATGATTATGTTATAGACGCCATTGATACCGTAGCGCCTAAGGTGGCGTTGATATCTCACTGTCTTTTGAATAAGATACCCATTATATCATCGATGGGTGCGGGTGGAAGAATCGATCCCACAGCAGTGGTATATGCCGATTTATGGGAGACACGTGAAGATGGTTTGGCAAGGGCGGTGCGTCAACGTCTGAAAAAAATGAAATTGCATCGTCCGCTTAAGGTCGTGGCAAGTGTGGAGCCTCCAAGGAGCTTCTCATTAGTAGAAGTCAATGAGCAAAACAAGCGTACATCATACGGCACAGTGGCTGCTATCCCGGCTATCTTTGGAATCTATTTGGCGCAGTATGTGATACGTCAGCTGATTAAATAAGAGGTTGTTTAATAATAAAACTTAAAATGATTCGTTCATAAAATAGTTAAAT
>JAMPEM010000040.1 GCA_023665145.1 Bacteroides sp. | reverse complement strand
TGATGGAGGGACGTGTAGTAATTTCCGATTTCATCTATAACATCGACAAACGTGGCAATCGATATGGATGGGGTGTAGCCAAATATTCCACTCCCGGGAATCTGTATGGAAGCATAACAACAGATCGCACACCGCAAGAAAGTTACGAAAGAATCTTTTCTCATCTCAAAAAGGCAGTTCCGGTGGCAACAGACGCTCAAATAAAAAAGCTGCTTGGATAGCAGTCTTTGGAGATACTGAATGTCCGGCATCCTGAAATGGCATAGCCGTCTAAACAACCCGGATCAGGCTATCAGCCACTCGGAGTACCGACCGCTCTCATCTTCTAACAATGCGGTCAGCGGTAAGAGAGACTCCGGCCAATGCCGCTGACGGCATTGTCTTTCCTTTGAAATGTATCGCGGATCGACTGCAAAGCACCCACCATCGCACTTCTCTGAAGTCATAACATGAAATCTCAACAAGTCTGTCTGCCACCGATTTATGGACGTAAAAAACTGAAATGTCAAAACATTTCTTGTAATTTTGCAGTTATGGAGACTCTTGTAAAAATGCCGAAATTTTCGTAATTTTGCATTCAATGGGTGTTAAAAAAATTAATGTTAACGATTTTGAATCCAATTTGAGAATATTTCTGTAAATGAGGAATGGGCGTAGCGAACTGCACGATGGACGAATTTGCAGAGGTTAACCTATAAGATGGTCAAAGATATTGAAATTTTCCAACCAATCTCTAATTGGAAAATTGTATAGCATATAGATAATCTCAATCAATATAAAATGCGCCCCTATTTGATAAAGATGTTGCTTACGCACACAAAAAAATTTGAGGTACAATAACGATTAATTATAAATACTAATATACAATGGGCTTCTGGAGTTTCATACGCGATATGTTTGTATTCGATTTTCTTTTCGGACACCACAACAAAGAATCCTTTGGAGTGCATCGACAAAGGGAGGATCACCGCTTTACCGACAATTATTGTCACGACGATGACTATAATAGCAGTTATAGCGGTTATAGTAACAATGATTACGATCAGCAAGACTTCGACGATGAATTGGATTCGGATATGTTTGACGATGACTTCTAAATGATGCTATCCCCCATATAGATATATAGTGCACATTGTTTTTAGAGGAATGTAATATATCGATTCTTGCGAAAAATGAAAAATACAGGGTTAATCTTACTCTTTTTCTGTGCATCATTGGCTTTGAACGCTGCCAATGTTGAGAATGGTGACACTACACGGGTTCTTGATGAAGTGGTGATTACGGAAACAGCAGCTAAAGCTCCCGTCCCTCTTCTTCCCCTTGATGTAAAGGTGATAGGTCCGGCTGTTATCGACAACAGCACTGAAACAAATATCCTACCGATACTTCAAAATCATATACCGGGAATGTACGTGACCGAAAGAGGACTTACCGGATACGGAGTAAGCAACGGAGCAGCCGGTTCTGTCAATATCCGAGGTGTAGGAGGTGGCAACAAGGTGTTGTTCCTTATAGATGGCCAGCCACAGTGGGCCGGTGTGTTTGGACATTCTTTGCCGGACACATACGTAACGAATGACGTTCAACGGGTGGAAGTGGTCAGTGGCCCGTCATCATTACTTTATGGTTCCGGAGCGATGGGCGGCTCGATCAATCTTATCACCCGACGTGCAACACATGACGGTTTCTCCGGATCCATACGAGCCATGGGAGGCAGTTACGGCACTCAGAAATATGGTGTCAAAACCGGATATAAGCACCGGAGGTGGAACGCTTTTGCAGCGGCAAGCTATGAATCATCCGACGGCAATCGGAAGGACATGGATTATTGGCTGGCAAATCAATATGTTTCATTAGGATATGACTTTTCTAAGCACTGGGCAGCCGGAGCAAATGTGATGTTCACAGAAACAAAAGCTGACAATCCCGGTCCGGCGGATTTGTCACATCCGTTGGAAATGTGGACCAAGATGTTCCGTACCACCACATCTGTATTTGTCAAAAATCATTACAATATATCTTCCGGTGGTATCCAGGCTTACTATAATTGGGGAAAGCATAAGATTGACGATGGACTGAAAAACGGTCAGCCTCGCGATTATCTTTTCAACTCCAAGGACTACAATATGGGAATCACGGCTTATCAGACAGTAAAACCCTGGGTCGGCAATAATCTGAGTGCAGGTGTCGATTTTAAGCATTGGGGCGGTCAGGCATGGAATTCCCAAAAATCTGACGGAAAAGAATCTCTCATCATAAAAAAGCATGTAAATGAGATAGCCGGATATGTCATGATGCAACAAGGATTATGGAACGACTGCTTAAGCCTTAATGCCGGTATCCGTTTGGAACATTCATCACAATTCGGCAACGAATGGGTGCCACAAGCCGGTTTTATCTTCCGCCCGCTAAACTCCAACCGAATCAAATTCTGTTATGGCAAAGGGTTCCGTTCACCCAATATCCGCGAACTATATATGTATGGTCCACGCAATGCTGAATTGCAGCCGGAACGTATGAATAACTTCGAAGTTGAGATTCGTCATTGGCTTCTCGACAAGCGTCTTAACATAGGCCTCGCTCTTTATTATATCAACGGAGACAATCTGATTCAAACCATCATGACAGAAGGTGTGCAGAAGAATATGAACACCGGAAAATTCATCAACAAGGGAGTGGAACTCGATGCAACATACAATCTCAATCGTGACTGGGCATTTACCGCCAACTATTCATATCTCCACACAAATACACATATAATGGCAGCACCTGAAAACAAACTGTTCGGTGAAATATATTATACTCCGGGCAACTGGCAGTTTTCTGTAGATATCTTAAGTGTATGGGGTGTAAAGACAGAGCAAACAACTGAGAATTATGCGCTTCTCAATGCAAGGATGGCCTACACATTGCCGTTCTCAACTCCCCTGACAATCTTCGCTAAGGGAGAAAACCTTACAGCGACAAAATATCAGATTAATTACGGTTTCCCAATGCCTCGCGCTACCGTCATGGCCGGTGCCGAATGGAAATTTTAGAGGTTGTTAAAAATAAATGTTAATGGATTTGGGCATGATTTTTGAGGAAATTTCTGTAAATGAGAAATGAGTGTAGCTCTCTACAAGAAACTATAAACCATAAACCTCAAGTTTCCAAGTTGCCGGGCAACTTGAGAAACTTGAATTTTATTATTAAACAACCTCTTTATCCGTGTTTTTTTTGTAAATTTGCAGTTGAATCGAGAATATTTGAAATTCAACTATTATAGGTTTCCGACTCGATTCATAACAAAGCATGTCGTAAAATGAAAGTACTTGTCACCGGTGCAGCAGGATTCATTGGAAGTGCTGTCTGCAAAAGATTGTTGGATAGGGGTGATGTCGTTGTCGGTCTTGACAATATCAACGATTACTATGACCCTGAATTGAAATATGGCCGTCTTGCAGTCCTCGGAATCTCTAAAGAAGACGTCGCCTGGTATAAGTTTGCTAAAAGTGATTCTGAACCCGGATTTGAGTTCGTCAGAATGAATCTGGAAGACAAACAAGCCATGCAAATGCTTTTCGCCAACGGCAATTTCGATGCAGTAATTAATCTCGGTGCTCAAGCCGGAGTGCGATACTCCATCACTAATCCCGACGCTTATATCCAAAGCAATATAGACGGGTTTATCAATATCCTGGAGGGTTGCCGTCACAATAAGGTGAAACACCTCGTTTACGCCTCTTCATCAAGTGTATACGGACTCAATGGAAAAGTTCCCTTCTCAGAGCATGACGGCATTGCTCACCCCGTAAGTCTTTATGCCGCCACCAAAAAGAGCAATGAGTTGATGGCACACGCATATTCAAAGCTCTATGGACTGCCCACTACCGGCCTGAGATTCTTTACAGTCTATGGTCCATGGGGGCGTCCCGATATGTCTCCATTCCTCTTCATTGACGCCATCCTGAACAATCGTCCCATCAAGGTATTCAACAATGGCGATATGCTTCGCGATTTTACCTATATCGATGATATTGTGGAAGGTGTCGTTCGCATCCTTGACATTATCCCCTCCGGAAATAAAGACTGGGATGAAACTAATCCCGACCCGGCTTCCTCTCCGGCACCATACAGGGTTTACAACATCGGAAATCAACACCCCACCAAGCTAATGGATTATATTGCCTGCATAGAAAAAGCTATTGGCAGAGAAGCCCAAAAGGATTTCCTCCCAATGCAACCCGGTGATGTGTATCAGACATACGCTGACTCATCCGCTCTTGGGAAAGCCACCGGATTCAAGCCAAACACACCACTACAGACCGGAATCAACCGAACCGTAGACTGGTTTAAGAATTATTATAACATTTAGAGGTTGTTAAAAACAATATACTGTCCTGAAATTATGAAAAAATACAATATCGCTGTAGCCGGCACAGGTTATGTAGGCCTTAGCATTGCCACCTTACTCGCTCAGCATAATCATGTCACAGCCGTTGATGTGATTCCTCAAAAGGTTGAAAAAATCAACAATCACATCTCTCCAATCCAAGACGAATATATCGAAAAATATCTTGCTGAAAAAGAACTCGATCTCACTGCCATTCTGGATGGTGCCGCAGCTTACAAGGATGCCGATTTTGTAGTAATCGCTGCCCCTACCAATTATGACCCGATTAAAAATTTCTTTGATACTCACTGCATCGAAGATGTCATAGACCTCGTTTTGAGTGTAAATCCTGATGCCGTGATGGTCATAAAATCCACAATCCCGGTAGGATATTGCCGTAATCTCTACCTCAGATATGCCGAAAACGGCGTAAACCGATTCAATCTCCTTTTCTTCCCCGAATTCCTTCGCGAAAGCAAGGCACTTTACGACAATCTTTTCCCGTCGAGAATCATTGCCGGTGTTCCCAAGATTATCGACCTGCCGCAATTTGCTGAAGAAAACGCAGCAATCCTCGCTGTCACCGATGTCGATAAAATGAATGAGGCCGCACATACATTTGCTTCCCTATTGCAACAGGGTGCAATTAAAGAAGATATCCCCACTTTATATATGGGTATGAAAGAGGCCGAGGCCGTTAAACTTTTCGCAAACACTTATTTGGCACTTCGTGTAAGTTATTTCAATGAACTTGACACTTATGCCGAAGTAAAAGGGTTGGATTCTCAAGCCATCATTGAAGGAGTCGGTCTTGATCCACGCATCGGAACACATTATAACAACCCCTCATTCGGCTATGGAGGGTATTGCCTTCCCAAAGACACAAAACAACTTCTTGCCAACTATGCTGAAGTGCCCCAGAATATGATGTCTGCCATCGTGGAATCCAACCGAACCCGCAAAGATTTTATCGCTGACCAAATTCTCCAGAAAGCCGGATGGTACGGAGAGAACGCCCAATACCGTTCAGGGGAAATACCATGCACAATCGGAGTCTATCGCCTCACCATGAAATCCAATTCCGACAATTTCCGCCAAAGCTCCATTCAAGGTGTGATGAAACGTATCAAAGCCAAGGGAGCTCAAGTAATCATTTATGAACCTACTCTCGAAGACGGCACCACTTTCTTCGGTAGCCTCGTAGTCAATGACCTTGATAGATTCAAAGAACTTTCGCAGGCCATTGTGGCAAACCGTTATGACAGCTGTCTGGACGACGTAGAAGAGAAAGTTTATACGCGCGACATTTTTCGCCGCGATTGACAATCAAAAAGCATCAATAGCGGCTCCCTGCACAAACCGCTTCCCAAACCTGCAATACAAGCACTTCGAAGCATCACAGTATTCCTTACGAAGATGCAGAAGTGCTTGTGAACGTAATGCATTATCCGGAATGAGTCCCAGAGAAGCCCATGTACGCACTATCCTGTTCTGTTCCGGCCTCAATTCCTCAAGAATACCCATAGCAGACTGCTCAAGGCTGTAATTATCCCGCTTCGCCCCGTACGCATATAGCAAAGGAGCAGCCACATTTATCAAAAGGATATCAATTGACGACTTTGATAGTGTACACGGTGCATTGACAGCTTCCGTATCAAAAGAGAAATGGTCTCTCCAATAACCTTCTATGCGAAAATTAAATAATTCCCGCAATTTATCCACATTCCCTTCCGTATCGATTATTTTTCGGAAAAGTGAGAATCCGCCCAAAGCACACGATGCCAACATCGCCACTCGTCTGTGAGGAAAATTTTGGGGACGTGTCCGTGCAAATTTCCAATTCAATCTGCTCGGACGAAGATTATATTTCCGGGCAAGAAAAACATATTCCCTACACATCTTCTGATAATATTCATCAAAAATATGCGACGATGAATCAAGCAATCCGGCCTGTCCGAAAAGAATAGACTCAAGCTGCAATACCGAATTGGAATGGTGACAAAGATATTTCAAAGGAACACTCCTTGCCATTATCTCAAACGGATCATTATTAAGGCCGAATCCTAACGACCTTGAGAGAATCACAAAACAGGTCTGCTCCCAATCCCCTCCGGTCAAATCATAAATATCCACCACCCGCCGCGCTTTCTGCTGCATCCTTTGCACCGCAAGCGTTTCAAGCCAGTCGGTAACAATAAGCCTTGGCAATGTGGAAAGCCATGAACGACACCGGATATCGGCCTGAGGGCTCGATAGAGACTCATACACGCTCATAAATCCTTGAGGAAGCATAATCACTGTTTGAGGAATTTCCGACCCGTCAGAGCGATATATTCGGGCATCATCCACTCCTACCACATGAAGCACCACTGTGCCATAGGCAGAATCTTTATGATGTCCATGACGGTACCAATCGGAAGCCCTGGTATGAATCTCAACATTACCCGCCCAGATATCTCCGGCTATCCTTATCTTTGCATTGAAAAAATCCGGACCGGAATCATGATTATGTTCTCCGGGATGGAGCACCTCTATCGGTCTGCCGTCAGTAAGACGCAGATTGCACATTCCGAGCATTCGATTTTTCCATAGATATTGGTACACCTTCTCCACATCACAAAAGTACGAAAATTTCCCCTTAAATCAAAAATTATTGCAGAAAAAACGGTACGGAGCTTATTGCCGGCCGTACCGCTTTAGAAGTCGTACATGAGGATTTACCGCATCTACGATTTATCGCGCATAAAGATGGCTATCGGTGTGCCATGGAAATCCCATTTTGCACGTATTTTATTCTCCAGGAATCGTCTGTAGGGTTCTTTTACCCATTGAGGAAGATTGCAGAAGAAGACAAACGTAGGGATAACTGCATCCTTAAGCATCGTCACATATTTTATTTTGACAAACTTGCCCTTATTTGATGGTGGTGGAGTCTCCGCTACTACCTCCAACATATAGCTGTTAAGCTGAGATGTGGGTATCTGTCGTTTGCGATTCTCATACACATGTGTGGCTGTCTCAAGCACCTTGTGGATACGCTGTTTGGTAAGTGCGGATGTGAATAAAATCGGGAAATCTACAAACGGTGCCAATTTCTTGCGAATCGCATCCTCAAATCTCTTCTGAGCCTCAAGCGACCGATCCTCCACAATATCCCATTTATTGACACATACCACCAACCCCTTACGATTTCGCTGTATAAGTCCGAAAATATTGGCATCCTGACTCTCTATCCCTCTGGTTGCGTCTATCATCAGGATACATACATCTGAAGCCTCGATAGCTCTTATGGAGCGTATCACCGAATAATATTCTATATCTTCATTAACTTTCTGCTTCTTTCTGATGCCGGCCGTGTCCACAAGATAGAAATCGAAGCCAAACTTGTTATATCTGTGATAGATGCTGTCGCGAGTCGTGCCGGCGATATCCGTTACTATATGGCGTTCCTCTCCTATGAAGGCATTGATAAGCGATGACTTTCCGGCATTAGGTCTACCCACAATCGCTATCTTTGCTATATTATCTTCCGGCTTGTCATCCTCCGTAGGTTCCGGCATATCAGCTACAATCTCATCAAGCAATTCTCCGGTACCCGATCCATTGGCTGACGATACCTCAATAGGAGTACCAAGTCCGAGTTTATAAAATTCCGGGACATTATATCTTGCATCTCCGATATCTTCCTTATTGGCCACCAAAATTACCGGTTTTTTACTTCGGCGTAATATTGCCGCTACATGATCATCAAGGTCTGTAATGCCATTGGATGCATCCACCACGAAGAGAATCACATCTGCTTCCTCGATGGCTATTTCTACTTGCTTGTTAATCTCGCCTTCAAAGATATCCTCTGAGTTTACCACCCAGCCACCGGTATCTACAATTGAGAATTCCTGTCCACACCAGTCCACCGTCCCATATTGACGGTCGCGTGTAGTGCCCGCCGTGTCATCCACTATGGCTCGGCGTGTCTGCGTCAAACGGTTGAACAATGTCGACTTTCCGACATTGGGCCGCCCTACTATTGCTACTAATCTACTCATCTTGCTATTATTTCATAAGTGCGAGCCGGATTGTCGTTCCGTGCGACCCGGCTCCTCTTTTCTTGACTTTTTTATTCATTAAAGGTTTAATCCAAGTATCCAAACGCTCTCAGCTTGTTTTCCCTGTTGCGCCAATCTTTCTCCACTTTGACAAACAATTCCAGATATACTCTCTTGTCAAAGAATTTCTCAATATCCTGACGAGCCTGGATTCCGACCCTCTTTATCTTATCACCACCTTTACCTATTATGATACCTTTTTGTGTGTCACGTTCCACATAAATGACTGCCATAATATGTATCGATTCCTCCTTCTCGTCAAATTTCTCTACAATCACTTCAGCACTGTAGGGGATTTCACGTTCATAATTAAGGAGCAATTTCTCTCTGATTATCTCAGTGACAAAGAATCTTGCCGGCTTATCTGTCAATGCATCCTTCCCAAAAAATGGCAACGACTTGGGAAGCAGGTCTACTATTCTGTGCTTTAGATTATCCACATTAAAATGTTCCTTGGCACTCGTAGGGAAAATCTCAGCGTTGGGCAGACGTTTCTTCCATGACTCGATTATTGTGGCAAGCTCATCATTCCCCTTAAGCAAATCCACCTTATTGATTACCAGAAGCACCGGAACCTTCTCCTTGGCGACACGAGCCAAAAAATCAGCATTTTTCTCCGGGTCTTCCACTACATCTGTCACATATAGAAGCACATCAGCGTCAGTGAGTGCTCCCTCCGAAAATTCCAGCATCGATTCCTGCAATTTATATGCCGGTTTGAGTACACCCGGTGTATCGGAATAGACTATCTGATAATCCGGAGTATTCACAATTCCCATGATACGGTGTCGGGTAGTCTGTGCTTTCGATGTGATAATTGATATCTTCTCTCCTACAAGGTCGTTCATCAATGTCGATTTACCCACATTCGGATTCCCCACAATATTCACAAAACCGGCTTTATGATCGGGCTTGACACTGTCAAGCACCGGTGCTTCCGGAACGTCACATTCTTCCGCAGCCTCCTTATCTGCTTTTTCAGCGGCTTTGGCTATGGCCTCTTCGCCGGCTTTAATTTCTTTCAATTCTTTTTTTAATTCAGCGCCTTTGGGCTCTATTTCATCCATTACGCTGTCAATACTATATTTTCCGTCTTTCATAATTTCTTATTTTTGTAATTTCAGCTCAAATCGCCGACCTCTAATTTAATAACACAGATTTCCCCACAAGGTTTAAGCCGGTATGAGAAGAGAAGCCAATATAAAAGCAGGAGACAAGCACCTGCCATAAGTGTTTATCTCCCACTCGAAGTTTTCTATAAGACCGCAATTTGCGGCAATTTAATTAATAATTGTCTGCTTCCGGCTGGAAATGCTGATACGGATGATAACATGCCGGACACTTGTCCGGAGGAGTTGTTCCCTCATATATATATCCACATACCAAGCACTGCCATTTAATCGGCTCATCGCGTTTCCATACAGTCCCTTTCTCGATTCTGTCAATCATTGTCAAGAAACGCTCTCTATGATGATTCTCAATCGATGCGATTGCCCTGAAACGGGATGCGATTTCGGGAAATCCCTCTTCGTCTGCCACCTTGGCTGCATCTGTGTATTGCTGCACTCCTTCAATAAGCTCCTCCTGAGCAGCTATCTTAAGATTGTCTACTGTAGCTCCTATGATGCCCGGATCGATTCCTGCCGGTGGAGCCACTACACTGTCTGAAAGATATTTCAAGAAAATCTTGGCATGATGAAGCTCATTATCAGCAGTCTCTGCAAGAATGTTTGAGAATTGGAAATATGACTCTTTCTTTGCCTGCTGGCTGTAGAAGGTGTAACGTGTATATGCTGTAGATTCAGCCACATAAGCTGCCGCAAGGTTCACCTCCGTTTTTGTCCCTTTAATGCTTTTCGTAGTTCCCATATACGTGTGTTTTTTATAATTTATAGTATGTTGTATGTATGTTTGTTTATCTATAACGCCTGTACTTTTAATAATGTTTACTATCTTTGCATTAACAATGATTGAAACACTCACAGGACTGACATTGGGACGTGTTCGCCACAACGACAGATTCGAAGTGGTAACCCTCTACACCCGCCAACGAGGGCGAGTCCCTTTCATCGTATCTTCAGCCGCCACTCCTAAAGGAAGACTGACTCGCGCCCGGCTGATGCCTCTTTCTATTGTCGAAACTACATTTAATTTCAAATCGAACGTTGATTTGCAACGCCCCGGCCAATTTAATGTCGTGCGACAATTCCCCACTATTTATTCCGACCCTCGAAAAAGTGCCCTCACTTTCTTTCTGACAGAATTTCTCTCCCAACTCCTTCGCGATTATCCGGCTGACGATGCCATGTGGAATTTTATCGTCAAAAGCTTAACACAATTCGACCAAATCCCGGGCTCTAAATGTGCCAATTTCCACATCGCCATGCTTGCACGACTCACTGTCCCGCTTGGCATATCCCCTGACGTGACAGGGTATTTATATCACCCGGGACATGACGAATATTTCGATATGCGTGCCGGCGAATATACTCATAACCCTCCGGCGCATCGTGATTATCTGAATGGAGAAGCTATCAAACTTCCCGTGATTCTCGACCGTCTCAACTATGAAAACTGCACACGATTACGACTCAACCGCAATTCCAGAAGAGAGATTCTCGGAGGATTGCTACATTACTACTCGCTGCATTTTCCGGGACTCGATTCACTCTCCTCTCTCGATATTCTCCGTTCATTGTTCGACTGACCCTCTCCGGACTATAATCCGTAGAAATTCTTCATCAATCTATAAAACTCACCTAAAACTCACCCGGACACAAATATTTGAAATTTGTGCCCGGGATTACTTTTTTTACAGCAGACTTATGTTCGTCTGGTGTAAGGATTCATCACTGTTATTTTGCAGTTTTTACAACTGTCCAGGGATATTGGCTATTTTCCACACTCTGCCACTCATAACCTTCGGGAAGTGCAAGATTAGCATAGATAGATTGGTCATAAGCCGGTTTCTGGCTATAGTTGCCACCATAGAGGTAAAGGTGTCCAAAGATGTTTGTTGTGTCGTTATTTCCATTGTAAACAGCATATCTCGGGCTGAAGAAATCACCTCCATAAATGTTGCAAGAACCATCTGTACATGCATAGACTGAATAGAATCCGTCTTGTTTTCCTTCGCTGTTGTGGATAGTGTATGTGCCTGAATAAACGTTGGTAATACCTCCGGCTGCTGATATTAGACCTTGAATACCGGTCATTTCATTATCAGAGATATTGGCAGTACCACCATATACACGTATTGCGTATGCCCATGCAGTTTGTCCGGTCAAAGGATTCACCACACTATTACGGGATGTGTTGTTTACCACACAATTCTTAATTGTCAATACGGCAGATTCATCTTTGGGTTGGAAGATTACACAACCCATCTGTGAATTAAATGTACAGTTGATAAACGTAACATCACCACCTCCATCGTGCCATACGTCGCAACCGCGATATGCATTGGGAGTATTGAAAGTGACATTTTCTGCATAGAATGAACCTCCGTCCACTACATTAAAGAGACCGCGAGGACCACCGTTTATCTCTGCACTGTTGATTTCAGTAGCACCGCGAGTTCTTCTCTTTACATTTTTAGCAGATTTGTCGCCACCAAGAATTACAAGGTCTGATTTTACTTGCATCTGGCCGGCATTCTCGCATTTCAGCTCACCTTCCACTACGATAGTTGTCGGTTTTGTAATTTCAAATGATACATCATCTGCACCCTTGGGCATCAACTCTGTAACGTCAAGACTTACACCTTTAGGGATATATGCACCATCGTGGTTCTTTACTGCATCTTCAAACTCTTCAGGAGAAGCTACAGCTACAATCTCATGATTGTACATTAAATCCTCGTATGAAGGATTGATAACCACATTGTAGTTATAAGCGTCGGTAAGGAGGGCACCGTAGATGTTGGTGCGGTAGTTGCGCTGTACGGGGACT